>JBMFGT010000001.1:0-244750 GCA_049977205.1 Acidobacteriaceae bacterium
CGTCGCCCAAATGGTTCTAAACAGTTCCTTCTTCTTTCTTCGGGTTTCGCGCCAATTGTCGAGTACTCGCTGGACCCAAAGGGCCGTGATTGGGCCAAGGAATATAGCCGTAATAGTAAGGATCTCGTTTGTAGTCATCTCTCACCTTTTTTGAGACTTGAAATAATTGCAATTCTATCTCTGTTAAGAGAGGTTGTCACATTTCTAGTTGAAAGTTGAGGGAACAACACACGCCGCGTCATTCGGGAACCTTCGCCCAGAATGACTCTTCTTTTATTTATGGCTTTTTCTTTTTCTGACGGATTTGCGCGATCTCCAACATGCGCTGGCGCAGCAGTTTTTCGCGGCCTTCTTCCGTGGGATGGTAATAGCTTTTCCCTTGCAGACCGGGCGGCAGGCACTCCATGTCGGCCACGCGGTCCGGCACATTGTGCGCATACTGGTAGCCCGCGCTGTAACCCAAGGACTGCATCAGCTTGGTGGGCGCATTGCGCAGGTGCAGCGGGACCGGCTCGGCGCGAGTGGCTTCCACATCGGCCAGCACCGCATTATAGGCCGTGTAGACGGCATTGGATTTTGGCGCGAGCGCCAGATAGACCACCGCTTCGGCCAGCGCCAGGTCGCCCTCCGGCTGGCCGAGAAAGTCCATGGCATCGCGCGCGCTCAGCGCCAGGTTCAGCGCCTCCGGTGCGGCCAGGCCTATGTCTTCCGTGGCCATGCGCACAATCCGCCGCGCCAGATACAGCGGGTCCTCGCCCGCGCGCAACATCCGCGCCAGCCAATACAACGCCGCATCGGGGTCGCTGTTGCGTACAGACTTGTGCAGCGCGGAGATCAGGTTGTAATGCTCCTCGCCGGTCTTGTCATAAAGCAAGGTGCGCTGTTGCAGCGCGTCGGTAAGCAATTTCTGCGTCAAGGCGCTTTGCCCGGACTCTACGGCCAGCCGCGCCGCCGCTTCCAGCGTGTTGTAAGCGCGGCGCACATCGCCGCTGGAAAATTGCGCGATCTTGAGCAGCATTGCCTCGTCGGCTGTGATCGCCATTGCGCCCAGGCCGCGTTCCTTGTCCGCCAGGGCGCGTTCCAGCAGGCCCACAATCTGCTCGTCACTGAGCGGTCCAAGCACGTAGACGCTGCAACGGGAGAGCAGGGCGGCGTTCAACTCAAAGGAGGGGTTCTCCGTGGTGGCGCCAATCAGGCGGATGGCCCCGCGTTCGACATAAGGCAGAAACGCGTCCTGCTGGCTTTTGTTGAAGCGGTGGATTTCGTCGATGAAGAGCACCGTGCGCATCCCGGAGCGGGCCGCGGCATCGGCCTCCGTCATCACCTGCTTGATCTCGCGGATGCCGGAGACGACGGCGGAAAATTCAATGAAGGTGGCATGGGTGGAGTGGGCCAGTATCTTTGCCAGCGTGGTCTTGCCCACGCCGGGAGGCCCCCAGAAGACCATCGAGGCCGGGTCGTCCCGCTCGATTTGCACGCGCAAGGGTTTGCCAGGGCCAATCAGGTGCTCCTGCCCGGAGAATTCTTCCAGCGTGCGTGGGCGCATCCGCTCGGCCAGTGGAGCATCGCGCAATGCAGTGGGTCCGCCTTTTTGCGACGGCATGGAAGCAAAGAGGCTCATGGCCGCACCCTTTCTGCTTTGCCGTGGGTTGTGCTGGAGTGGTCCATCCGGTCCGCTGTGGCTGGACATGGTCGCGCAGCGCTCCGTTGCTGCGCCGCTGCATACAGCAGGATGGAGGCGGCCACGCCAGCGTTGAGCGATTCAACCGGCCCCACGCAAGGGATGTAGACCCGCCCATTGGACAGATGCAGCAGATTGGCGGAAACTCCCGCGCCTTCATTGCCAATCAGCAACGCAACGGGGCCGGCCAGGGGGGACTTGGCAATGTCTGTCCCATGGCGCGCCACGGCTGCGTAGAGGGCGATGCCGTGTTGGCGCAATTGCCGCACCAGCGCCTGCGTATCGGTGACGGAAACCAGCGGCACGCGAAAAACAGACCCGGCGGAGGCGCGTACCGCTTTTGGGTTCCAGGGGCTGACGGTGCCGGGCAGCAACAGCACGCCCACGGCGCCGAAGGCCTCTGCCGAGCGCAGGACCGTCCCCAGATTGCCAGGGTCCTGGATGCCATCCAGGACCACCAATAGAGGGTCTTTCATCTGTAATATCTGTGGCAACGATTCCGTTGGCGTTTGCACCAGCGCGGCGACGCCCTGGGGCGTTTCCGTGGCGCAGGCGTGGTCAAAGGCGTCCTCTGCCACAAGGAGCGTCTCCCGCGCCGGGACCGGCGGCATTTCCGTAGCAAGGTCTTCCCGCACAAATAGCGTCTCAATGGCCAGGCCGCTCCGCACGGCCTCTTGCAGCAGATGGACGCCCTCAATGGCAATCCGCCCGTCCCCCTCCCGCGAGGGATGCAGCAGGTGCTGGCGCAGTTCCTTCAAGCGTGCATTCTGGCGACTGCGGACGTGTAAAATTGTGTCGAATTTTGGGGACGGCTTGGAAGGGCGCGGCATACAACGCGATTCTACGGCAGAAACGGCCTTCTGTTCCTTGCCCTTCCACAGGTTATGATGGGAAAGACCGCCCAATCGGCGGAAGCAAATCCTGGGAGTCCGGTTTGTCTGCTGAGATGTTGCATGTAAATCCCGATGAGCCGGAGCAGGAGCGGATTGATTACATCGCATCCTGCCTGGAGAACGGCAAGGTGGTCGGCCTGCCCACGGACACCTTCTACGGACTGGCCGTGGACCCGGTAAACCTGCGCGCGGTGGAACGTATCTATGAGATCAAGTCCCGTGTGCGGCACAAGCCCTTGTCCTTGTTGCTGGCGGACGCCACCCAGGCCTACGAACTGGCCCGCGACCTGGATGTTTATTTTGACCGGCTGGCGGAAAAATTCTGGCCCGGGCCATTGACCATCATTGTGCGCGCCGGTACGCGCTTGCCCTTGCGTGTGACGGCGAACACCGGCAATGTGGCCCTGCGCGTGCCGGATGCAAACATCCCGCGCGCCGTGGTGCAGCGGCTGGGCCTGCCAATCACGGCTACATCTGCCAATCTGCGTGGTTCGCCGGAATGCACCCATGCGGCCAGCCTATTGGACCAGTTGGGCGACAGGATACCGCTGATTGTCGATGGCGGCCCTACCGCCCGCAGCCTGCCCACGACCATTGTGGACCTGTCGGAACGGCCCGGTTTCTGGCAGATTTTACGGGAAGGGGCCATCCCCATGCACGAGATCGCACTGGCCTTGCAATAATTGTCTATGGCTGGTCTTTCCGGGCCGTGCAATCCTGTGCCTGCTGGCGCAAATCGTATGAGACTTATCGGCAAATTCGTTTGGTGGATTGTCTTTTGGTCCGTGGTCTTTGGCTCTCTCTGGTTCATCTGGGTCTACCAGCAGATACGCAAGGCGGAGGTGCAGGACTGGGCCGCCCCAGCCAGCGCCATCGCCGTTTTTGGGGCCGCGGAGTACAACGGGCGTCCGTCTCCCGTGCTACGCGCGCGCCTGGAACACGCCTTGGACCTGTATCAGCAGGGCATTGCGCCGGTCGTCATTACATTGGGCGGGGGACGCGACCCCCATTATAGCGAAGGCGAGGTGGGCCGCGACTATCTGCTGGCAAATGGCGTCCCTGACAGCCATATCATTGAGGAAACAGACAGCGATGACACCGAGCAGTCTGTGCAGCACCTGGCGGCGATTGCGCGCGAGAACCACTTCAACACAATCGTCGTGGTCAGCGATGGGACGCACCTCTTCCGCATCCGGGAGCTGTGCCGCGCACAAGGACTGCATGTGTTGACTTCCCCCAGAGGGCCTGGCGCGCCGCCCAGTCTATGGGACGCCGTGCAGCGTTATGCCCATGAAATGCTCGGCTACACTTTATGGAAAATGCGCCTGCACTGATGCACAACACTGATTTACAATCACCAATAGAGACCTACGATTGAATTCTGGTGTGAGGTATCAAGACGTGGTATCAGGTGTTGGGCGTTGCCGCCCCTGGATGTTGGCTGGAATGGCGTTGGTGCTGGCGTCAGCACTTGGATGCGGAGATGTTTACAGGCCGATCGTTACCAATGTCCCCCCGGTACAGCCTGCGCCGCAGCCAGCGAAATACGCCATGGTGATTAGTTGCGACACTGGCGCAAACCCTACCGTCCCAACCACGGCGCCGAATATCTATCAGGTGTGCAACAACGCCAGCACTACCGGGCTGGGGTCCCTGGTGGATTTTTCCGGCGACAGCCTGATGGTGCGCATCAATCTGGGCAACGGCCCGCGCTGGATTGGCCTGAGTGGCCGCGGATCGACCGGCTATACGGCAAATGCCGATGGCACCATCAACTCCTTTTCCATCAGCACGTCCCTGGAAACCAACCAGGTGAACACCAGCACGCTGCTGGCCAATGCCGGGCCTACCACGCTGCTTTCCACCTCCAATTATCTGTATGTTGTGGAGCCGGGCAATAGTCCGAGTGCGACCCCTTCCGTTGCCGTAATGTCTGGCTCTACGCCCAGCATCGTGCTGGAAATCCCCATCACGGACCCGCAAAATCTGACCGCAAATCAGCACCCTGTAAACATGGCGGGGAACTATAATGCACAGCGCGTTTACGCAATTGCGCAAGGCCCCAATGGCGCATCCTGCCCCAACACAACAGGGAACGGCAGCATCACTGCAATTGAAACAGCCACCAACACCATCTCCGCTGTGCTCCCTGCGGGCGTTTGCCCCATATATGGCATCATGTCGCCGGACAACCGCCGCACCTTTGTCCTCAACCAGGGCAGCGGTACGATCACCGTCATTGACAGCCAGCAAAACCAGCTTGATCTGGATGCGAACAACCCCAACAACCCGAATGCCCCAAATTTCCGCAATGGCGTCATTACCCTGCCCCCAGGCCCCAATGGGAAACTGCCGCAGCCAGTCTGGGCGGACTATTACAGTACGGGCAGCATCCTGGCGGTGGCCAGCGCGCAATCGAACACGCTCACTTTGATCAACGTTGCGCTCGATTCGTTTGGCAACGATACCCCCTACTTTGGCCAGATCATTGCCACTGTGCCGGTGGGCAACAGTCCATCTTCCGTGGCCGTCCTGCAGGAGGCCTCCGGGACCCCGCGCGCCTATGTGGCCAATTACGCTGACGAAACAGTCAGCGATGTGAGCCTAATCAGCAACCAAGTGCTTGCCACGGTCCCGGTCGCCGGACACCCCATTTCAGTTGCCGCCACCACGGGGACGCCGACGGGCAAGGTCTACGTAGTTTCGCCAGATACGAACGTGATGACCATCATCAGTACGCAAAACGACGCCATTTCGAACTCCCTGCCGCTGGTAGGCAACGGAATACAGGTCCGCGTCACTGCCCCATAGTCTGCGCCATCTTTCTTGCCGGAGGCCCTGCGCACGAGATTGACCGGCCCTGCCTCCGGGTATACACGCGCCTTGTTACCATGCGGAATGTTGGGACGGATGTGGGTGCGCCCATGAAAATACGCCTGGACAAATTACTTACCGATAGACAACTTGTCCGCTCCCGCAATCATGCCCAGGAACGGACACTGGCCGGCGAAGTCACCGTAAATGGCCGCGTGGTCACCCGGCCTGGACTGTTGGTGGATGCAACGGCAAGCATCTCCCTGACCGGCGAAGAGGCCCCTTACGTCAGTCGGGGAGGGGTGAAGCTGGCCGCCGCCCTCGCCCATTGGAAGATTGATCTGCGGGGCCGCGTTTGCCTGGACGTGGGCGCCTCCACCGGCGGATTTACTGATTGCATGTTGCAGCAGGGGGCAAAACAAGTCATTGGCGTGGACACAGGCAGGGACCAGATGGCAGCCAAACTGCGCGCGGACCCGCGGGTACATCTTTTGGAGCAGACCAATGCACGCTTTTTGTCCCCGGCAATGTTGCCAGCGGGCATTTCTTTTTTTACCGTGGATGTTTCTTTTATTGCCGCTTCTCTGGTCTTGCCCGCGGTCATTGCCGCAGCATTTCCCTCTGGCCCTGTCGTCCAGAATGCTCCATGCCGCAACGCCGTGGTCCTGGTGAAGCCGCAGTTTGAGGCGGGCAGGGAACATGTCGGCAAGGGCGGCATTGTGCGCAGCCCCAGCGCGCAGCAAGCGGCCGTGGAGCGGGTCCGGCAGACCATGCTGGCCTGCGGCGCCTCCAATCTCCAGACCATCGATTCACCGCTTTTGGGGGGCGATGGCAACCGCGAGTTCCTACTGTATGCTGGATTTTGCTGAGATGCAGGCAGGGGGCCTTTACGGAAGTTGCCGGAGCAAACGGCAGCGGCCCTTTTACGGGGCCTGCCACAACAGGTAGTCTGGATGGTCCCAGCAAAGAATGCCAGGAGAGTACATGCGTCCCATCGCCATCATTGCAAAACCACAGAAGCCGGAACTGGCGACAATCCTGCCAGAGTTGGTGGTCTGGTTACAGGCGCACGGCAACAGGCCGTTGCTTGACCCCATCAGCGCAAGCTACACAGCCGCCACCAACGCTGTCCCACGCCATGAGATGCCCAACCATTCCCCGGAATTGGTCATTGTGCTGGGCGGCGATGGGACCCTGCTGGCCGCAGTGCGCGCCTTTGCCCGGACATCTGTCCCCATCCTGAGCGTCAATCTTGGCTCCCTCGGCTTCTTGACGGAGGTCTCGCTTGCGCAGCTTTATCCCACGTTGGAGGAATGGCGCACCCACCGTTGCACCATCGACGAACGGGCCATGCTCCATGCTGAGGTGCGCCGTGAGGGACTGGTGCACCACAGCTTTGAGGCCCTGAACGACGTGGTGCTGGGGAAGGGCACCATCGCGCGCATGGGCGACTTTGTGGTGCGGCTGGGGGAACATGCCGTGGCCTCCTTCCGCGCCGATGGCGTCATCGTCTCCACGCCCACAGGTTCCACCGCCTACAACTTGTCTGCGAATGGCCCCATCCTTGCGCCAGACGTGGATGGGATGGTGCTGACGGCCGTGTGCCCGCACCTGTTGACCATTCGCCCGCTGGTGGTGCGGGGGGACGCGCATGTGACCATCGCAGTGGAACGTGTGCCGGAGCAGCTCTATCTGACGGTGGACGGACAGGAGGCCATTGAAATGCACTTGGGCGATGAGGTGCATTGCTGGCGGTCCGAACATAAAATCCGCCTGGTCCGCATGGGCAACAACCCTGGTTTCTTTGATCTTCTGCGCACCAAACTCAAGTGGGGCGAACGATAGGACGGTTTGACAGATTCACTGTAGTTCCAAGCGGGGGCCAACGCCCCATTCAGGCCTTCCCTCGGCTTGAGATGCCACTCGCCATCCGCCCTGGTTTACTTCAACAATTCATCCACCAGTATCTTTGCCTTGGTGGCCAGGGTGTTCGCCCCTTGCAGGTCATTGAACTCCAGGGCCTGTTTTGCCTGCGTCAAAAACGATTGCACCTGCACCATCGTTTCCTGTCTGGATGCCGCCAGCTTGCTGTTGACTGTCTTGAGGCGCTTCTCGGTGGAGGAGATCAGGTCAATGGTCTGCTGGCGCAGCGCCGGGTTCCCGGAGGAATCATCCGCTGAAAGTTGTCCAATTGGGGACGCGGCGGGAGTGGCCGTGGGAGCGCCATTGCTTGCCGTTTGCGCCAGACCGCCCGCTGCTGGTTTGGCCGCGGCATTGTCTGTGACCACTTTTTTGTTCTGTTTACTGTGGCCCTTGTTGGAATGTATTTTTTTGCGCCTGGGCTTTGGTGCGGGCTGCGTCTCTGGTGCAGGGGGTGGGGGGGTGCTCGGCGCAGTTTCTACCGGTGTTGGGGCCGGGGCAGCCGGTGGGGGCGTTGCGGGCTGGGTGTTTTGCGCAGGCACCGTGGGGGCCTGCGCCTGTGGCAGTGGCGTCAACTTGTGGCGATGCAGGCGATTGCAACCGACCCCTGCACAGGAGAGGACCAAGACAACAGAGCAAATACGAGAGAACTTCATTCCACTCCTTACACGGTCCCAGCAGGCGTCAGGGGCAAATTGCCAGAGGATGTAGCGGACGCCTCCCTAGGCGCCTCCTTGGAAGTACCCAACGGCACCCGAAGGACAAATTCTGTACCTTGGCCTACCTCCGATTCTATTGCAATCGACCCGTTATGCAGTTGTAAGATGCGGTACGTCATGGCCAATCCGATGCCTGTCCCATCCCGTTTGGTAGTGAAATACAGGTTAAAAATGCGGTCTTGGATGTCTTTGGCAATACCGCTCCCCTGGTCCCGCACGTGGATGGCCGCACTCCGGCCTTCCTGGAGCAATTGCACCTCCAGTTGGCCGCCAGAAGCCATGGACTGCGCCCCATTCAGGACGACATTCAGGAGCGCCTGACGCATCAGGTCAGCATCCACGCGGGCCAGTACGGCCTGCTCTGGCAACAAACTGACAACGCGCACCTGGTGCTGCTCCATCTCTGGCGACGCCAGCGCCAGCACCGAGGAAACAATTTTGCGCAGGTCCTGCACAGAAAGCTCCAAGTCGACCGGGCGGGAAAAATCCACCAGCGTCTGCACCACGCGGTCCAGGCGCCGGATTTCCCCCTGGATGATCTCCAGGTGCCGTTCCGCGCCTGGCTCGTTGCGCTCCAGCTTGCTGCGCAGCAGTTCCAGGTGTACGACAATGGCGTTGATCGGGTTTTTCACCTCATGCCCCACGCCGGAGGTGAGCCGTCCAATCTCCGCCAGCCTGTGGGAGAGTTCCAGTTCGCTCTCAATCTGTTTCATGGATTCGCTGTCATGCAGCGTCAACAATGCGCCCAGCGCCTCCGCCGGGCCGCCTGCCTCCCCATGGATAAAGTCCAGCGAGACCTGCACATGCCGCCCGGACTCCGTTACCACCTCCTGTTGCAGCAGGGGAATGCGCGCATTGAAGGCCCGTCGCACCACCTGGCCCAAGGCGGTCTGTCGGTCAAAGATGTCGTGCAGCTCCATGCCCAGGATTTGTTCCCGTTGCAGGCCCAGAAAACGCTGCGCGGAACCACTGACCATGACCACGCGCGCATCCTGGGTAAACAACATGATGCCGTCCTGCAGGTTCTCCATCACCTGGTTCAGGTTGGCCTTCAGGGCGCTAAAGACCCCTTCAACACTGCGCATACGCTGGCCAATCCGTTCAATTTTGCTGGAGACCTGGGAGATTTCATCCTTGGGGGGCGGCAGCATCTCTGGTTCCGGGCTGCCCTCCGGCGCGGCCAGCATGAACTGGTCCAAGCGGTCGCTGATGACCTGCAAAGGACGCAGCGCCATATTGGACAGCAATGCCGCCAGGACGATGGAGATGACTAGGGCCAGCAGAACAATGGCCAGCTCTGCCTTGAGCCAGGGAAGCAACTGGCTGCGCAGGAAGGTGGTCCGCACGCCAATGCGGACGGTCAAAAAGGGCGCGCCGTTCCGGTCCAGGGAGAGATCAATATCATAGACCGCAGGGGGCCCGAAGACGGTGCGAAATTGCCGCCAGGGATTGGCGGCGCGCAGGGACCGGAAGGAAGTGCGCGTGGGGGCCATTTGGTCCTGAATGGCCGGATCGGTACTGACCAGTGAACGGCCACGGTCGTCCGCAATGGTCACATCGTAGATTGTGGGCGAATAGCGGACCACAGAATCGAGCACTTGCTGGAGGGCCACGTCCTCGTGCAAGACGGTCACCATGGCCGCGCGCAAAGCATCGGGACCGTTGGCCGCTTCCGGGTGTCCCCCCATGTCGCGTTCCAGGGCGCTGCGTGTGGCCAGCAGGACCTGGTGCGCAATGATTTCATTGTGCTGGTATGTCTGGTCAATCCGCTCAGAGAGCAACTGGGCCAGATACAACGCAGAAAGCATGACAACGACGGCAAAGACCATCGCTGTCACCACAAACACGAGCTTGGTTCTCAATCGCATCCTGGACCGGGGCCATTCACCCTTTTATGCAAGGGTGTTTGGCCTTTGATTGTAACGGTTGGGAGAAAAAATGGGCCAATTCTTTTGGCCATACGCAAATTAAGAGGACCGCCAGGATGTCCCCGGGGAAGGCGCAGCGGGGACCGTCGCACACCCATACTCTTTCAACTTGTTATGCAGTGTTTTCAGGCTGATGCCAAGGACCTCCGCCGCCCGTGTCTTGTTGTTGCCGGTGGATTCCAGGGTCTTTAGAATCAGCAGGCGTTCGACTGCATCTACCGTGGTCCCCACCGTTACTGAAACATGGTCAGCGCTTTCCGGGACGGGTTGCAGGCCGGATGCGCCAAAACCTGGTGGCAAATGTTGGCGCTGTATGGTCCCCTCGCCGCACAGGACCACCGCGCGTTCCAGCGTGTTGCGCAGTTCGCGCACATTGCCCGGCCAGTCATGCCCTTGGAATATCTCCAGCACGGAGGGGTCAATGCCTTGGACTGCGCGCCCGTGGCGGGAGTTCATCTCCCGGACCATCGTTTCGGCAATCAGTGGAATGTCTTCCTTGTGTTCGCGTAAAGGCGGCATGTGGATGTTGAAGACGTTCAGCCGGTAATAGAGGTCATTGCGCAACTGGCCCGCGGTCATGGCCTCCTGTGGCACTTTGTTGGTGGCGGCCAGTACGCGCACATCCACCTGTGTTTCCACCTTGCTGCCCAGTCGGCGCAGGCGGTGGTCTTCCAGTACGCGCAGCAATTTGGCCTGCGTGCCCACCGGCATTTCGCCGATCTCATCCAGCAGCAAGGTCCCTTCTTCGGCCAGCTCAAAGCAGCCCGCACGACGTTCCACCGCGCCGGTAAAAGCGCCCTTCTCATGGCCAAAAATTTCGCTCTCAATCAGCGTTTCTGGTATGGCCGCGCAGTTGACGGCGACAAACGGCTTGCTTTTGCGTGGGCTGAGCTGGTGCAGGGTGCGCGCCACAATCTCCTTGCCCGTGCCGCTCTCGCCGGTAATCAGCACAGAAACATTGCTGGAGGCGATTTGTTCAATGAGGACAAAAATCTCCTGCATGATCTTTGATTTGCCCACCAGCGTGCCCAGAACTCCGGTCTCGCGCAATTGGCGGCGGGTGATTTCCAGTTCGCGCTCGGTCTCCTGTTGGCGGCTGGCGTTGCCTAGGATTGTGCGCAGGCGATGGGGGTCGACCGGCTTCTGGATGTAATCGTATGCGCCCCGTTTCATGGATTCGACGGCGCTGTCAATGGTGCCCTGCGCGGTCAGCATGATGACCGACAGCTTGGACTGCTGCTCTTGCAATTGTGCCAGCAATTGTAGACCGTCCATGCGCGGCATCCGCAGGTCTGAGACGAGGATCGTCGGCTGAAAGCTCTGGATGCGCTCCAGCGCCTCCACGCCGTCCTCTGCCGTCTCCGTGCGGTAGCCCCAGCCAGAGATCAACTCGGCCAGCCCCAGCCGCGCGTTCAATTCATCTTCGACAATCAATACCTTTTGCGATGTGCTCATACATGTTTTGCAGCACCACACTTCTTCCGCGCAGGCGCGGGTGCTGGGTACCCCAGTTGTACCACGAAGAAAGGCCCTTGGTCAGAGGGCAAAACGGCGTGGGCACTGCCAACCCATAAGCGGCCCGGCCTGCTACTATGGTGTGTTCCCCTTGGGACCCATCCCGGCCCACTGCGTGTGGGAAGGCGTTTGTCCAGGTCCCCTGGGGCCATCTTACTAGGAGGCGATATGTCTACCAACGCCATTCAATACGCCAAACAAGAGCAGCCTCGTTTTCTGGCCGAGCTGAAAGACCTGCTGCGCATTCCTTCCATCTCCACGCTGCCCGAACATAAGGAAGACATGCGCCGCGCCGCAGATTTCCTGCTCCGCGAACTCCACCGCATTGGCATGGAGCATGTGGAGTTGATTGAGACCGCGGGCCATCCCCTGGTCTATGCCGATTGGCTGCACGCGCCTGGCAGACCCACCTGCCTGTGCTACGGGCACTATGACGTGCAACCGCCGGACCCGTTGGACGAATGGCTCAGCCCGCCCTTTGAACCGACCGAGCGCAATGGCAACCTGTACGCGCGCGGCGTGGTGGACGACAAAGGGCAAATGTACATGCACCTGAAGGCGCTGGAAAGCCTGATGCAGACCAATGGCGGCAAACTGCCCTTGAACATCCGCATGATTATTGAAGGCGAGGAAGAGGTCGGCGGAGGAGGGATTGCCACCTTTGTGCGCGAACACCCGGAGCGACTCAAATCGGATTTTGCGCTGGTCTCTGACACGGAAATGTTCGCGCCCGAACTGCCCACGCTGTGCGTGGGACTGCGCGGCATGATCTACACCGAGATCGAGGCGCGCGGCGCGAAGACTGACCTGCACTCCGGCATGTACGGGGGGGCAGCGCCGAACCCCTTCATGGCGCTCTGCCAAATTATTGCCCAGTTAAAGGACGCCAAGGGACATATCCAAATCCCCGGCTTTTATGATGCCGTCCAATCGCCATCGCCCGAAGAACTCAAGGCGTGGAAGTCGCTGCCTTTTGACGAAAAGGAATTTCTTGCGCACGAGGTCGGCTCGAAGACGTTGACCGGCGAAAAGGAATTCTCCGTGATTGAACGGCTTTGGGCGCGGCCCACGCTGGAGGTCCACGGGATGCCCGGCGGCTTTATCGGCGCAGGGGCCAAGACGGTCATTCCGGCCAAGGCCTCGGCCAAGGTCTCCATGCGCCTGGTGCCAGAGATGCAACCGCAGGCCACCTTCGACCTGTACAAACGCTATGTGGAATCAATCTGCCCGGAAGGCATCACGCTGGAGGTCCGCCTCATCCACTCTGGCGACGCCATTGTTGTCCGTGTGGACAACCCTTACATCAAGGCCGCCACGGAGTCGATGCGCGAGGTCTTTGGCAAGGAGACGGTCTTTATCCGCTCCGGCGGCTCTGTCCCCATCGTCGGCGACTTCGAGCGCAACCTGAAGGTCCCCACGGTGATGATGGGCTTTGGCCTGCCGGACGACAATCTGCACGCGCCCAACGAGAAGTTCCACATCAATAATTTTTACCGTGGGATTGAAAGCATCATCCGCTTCTTTGAGCGGGTGGGGGCAGCGTAATTGGCCTTGGCAACGGGCTTCGTCCTGGCCGGTGGGCACAGCACACGCCTGGGCCAGGACAAAGTCCTGCTGATGTGGGACGGCGGCACGCTGCTGGAAGTGGCCTTGCGCAAGCTGCGCGCGGTCTGCGGGGACGGGACCAACAAGGAAGACGGGGGCGGAGTTTATATCTGCACCTCCCGCAAAGACCTGGGCCAATACGCTCCCGTGCTCCCCGATGCCGCCGATGCAGCAGGTCCGCTGGGCGGCATTGTGGCCGCGTTGGAAAAAACCTGCACGGACTGGGGCCTTTTTCTACCAGTCGATCTGCCGATGGTCCCCGTGGTTTTTTTGTCCGGCTTGCTGGAACGGGCACACCAAGGTACGGCGCTGGCCGTGGTCCCTTTCTTTGCGGGCCGTCCGCAACCGCTCTGCGCAGCCTACCATCGCGATCTATTGCCCGGTCTGCGGCGCGCGCTCCGGGAAGGGAAGTACAAAGTGATGCAGGCCATCGAACAGGCGGCCCTGCGTCCCGATGGCACGTCGGCCATCGACCGGTTGGACATCCACGCACCGGACCAGGCCCCATGGTTCCTGAACATCAACACACCGGAAGACCTGGAACAGGCACGCGCCCAAGTACGTGCTACATCGGGTATCTTGTAACACAGAAATGAGTACGCAACCTTCCCAACCCGCTGCGCCGTATATCGCCTTCCAGAATGTCTCCAAGGCCTTTGGGGACCTGCGTGTGTTGGATGACATCAGCTTCCAGGTAATGCCTGCAGAAACGCTGTGCATTATTGGCCGCAGCGGGGTGGGCAAGTCGGTCTCCCTGCAAATGTTGATGGGCTTCCTCCGGCCCAGCGCTGGCCGGATTTTCATCGATGGGGAAGACATCACCGATTTCAGCGAGGAGCAGATGCAGGCCGTGCGCCGCAAAGTGACCATGGTCTTCCAGGGCGGCGCACTTTTTGATTCGCTCACCGTGGCGGAAAACGTCGCCTTCCCACTCCGGGAACGCGGGGAACTGTTGGAGGACCAGATTGAGCAGATTGTCCATGGATTGCTGGCGATGGTTGGGACCACCGAATTGGCCACTCTGTTGCCCGCAGACCTTTCCACCGGCATGAAACGTGCCGTCGCCATAGCGCGGGCGCTGGCCGCGCAGCCAGAGGCCATCTTCTATGACGAGCCAACCACGATGGTGGACCCTTTAATGGCCCACCTGCTGGGCAATCTGATGCTGAAGGTAAAGCGGCAATTGAAGCTGACCAGCATCGTGGTGACGCACGACATGCGCTTTGCAGAAAAGCTGGCGGACAGGGTCCTGTTTTTGCATGAAGGCAAGGCCCACTTCTTCGGCACGCTGGAGGAGATGCAACAAAGTACGGACCCGGTCCTGCGTTACTTTCTACAGATGGACCAGGTGGAGGTCCCGGTATAAAAACACTGTTCGTACTGGAAATTGTTCTTCTAGTAATCCCCGGCCCCTAACAGCCACCCCCAAAAAATAATTTTTGTTGCAGAAATTCTGCAATACAGGGTACTATCGCAGTGACAAGCCATTCGTTTGCAGAGTCGTGTCGTCTTTAGGCGACGCTTATGGTATCGCCCCAGGGTGGCCCTGTGCATACGTTTGCAAGTCATCAGCACCATGTTCGGGATGCATTGTACGGATGCAAGAGATACAAAACATAGGCCCCATGCACGGACACCGCGCAATGTCATTTGGAAAAGGCCAGTGGGCCTGGATTTGTTCCCAGTTGCTTTATGGAAAACTCTCTCCTTGGTTCCTTTGTGTACAACAACTTGAGTAGGGAAGAGACTAAATGGCATCCCCCGAATTTACCCATTGGTCTACCGTAAAAACGGCCCCATACCGTGATTTTTCCGTTGCCGGTCCTGTAACAACGACCAACGGAAGAAAACCTGCATTCAGCGAAAAAACGCACCTCTGGATGCTGCTGGATGCCGTCACCGTGGCTGTGGCCACAGTGACGGCCATCGTGCTCCGCAAGGCCATGGATGGAAATCTTCTCCATCCCGCCCTGCCCTTGTACAACACCCCCAATGTTTTTTTCCTCTATATCACGGGCTTCACCTTGGTGCTGCTGGTGGTCAGCCGCTCCCGCGGGCTGTATGAATCCTTGTTGGGCCGGAGTGGGCTACGCGAGCAGCGGCTCACGATAGAGTCCTGTCTGACCTCTGGCCTGATACTGGCGGGCGCACTCTATCTGGCGCGAGAGGACTCTGTTTCCCGTGCTGTTGTTATCACCACCATTGTGATGACGGCGTTCTTGCTTTCCTTACGGCGTGGCGTTTGGCGGTACATCACCTATAAACGCTTTGAGCATGGCATGGAATCGCGCAATGTGCTCATCATCGGCACGGGCGCGTCTGCAGTTGCGGTACGGGACCACCTGCTACGGATCCGGCACCTGGGATTCACCTGCAAAGGGTTTGTACGCACGGGCAGCGGGGACAGCAGTGGTTCCGAGGATGTTTTGGGAGACACCACAGATTTGGCCCGCCTGGTGCGGCAACATTTCATTGATGACATCTTCGTTACCGGACCGTGCGAGCGGGGACTGGTCCAGCGCCTGTTGACGGAGGCCAATGAGAGCGGAGTGAATGTACGCGTCTTTCCAGACCTGTACGACGGCATGGCATGGAACGCCCCGGTGGAATATGTCGGGCAGTTTCCCACCTTGCCGCTCCATCGCCGCAAGCTACCGGTTTACGGCCTGCTCTTGAAGCGACTATTGGACATTGTGGTGGCATCAGCGGCCTTGGTTCTGTTGTGGCCGGTCATGCTGGCGGTCGCCTTGGCGGTCCGCCTGGATTCGGATGGGCCAGTGCTCTATCGCTCGCAGAGGATTGGACGCAAAGGCAGGACCTTCCAGTGCCTCAAGTTCCGCACCATGGTCATGGACGCGGAGGCGCGCAAAGAATCGCTGCTACATAGGAATGAACGCGATGGCGTGCTGTTCAAGATCAGCAATGACCCGCGCGTGACGCGCATTGGGCAGTTCCTGCGCAAGTATTCCCTGGATGAAATGCCCCAGTTCTTCAATGTGCTGCTGGGTGATATGAGCATTGTGGGACCACGGCCACCACTGGCAGGCGAGGTCAGCCAATATGAATTGCCGCACCTGAGGCGGCTGGACGTGCTACCGGGAATCACCGGCCTCTGGCAGGTGCAGGCGCGTCAGGACCCGTCCTTTGACAACTACATCTCCCTGGACACGGCCTACGTGGACAACTGGAGCATTTGGCTGGACCTGAAGATCATGACCCGCACCTTTGGCGTGGTGCTCAGCGGCACGGGGAATTGACGCGCCCCTTGCCGCTCCCGGTCTGCCCCTGTGTTTGTCACCTGCGGATGCAGTCGATACACTAAGGGCTGTGATCCTCGCTTTAGCACAGATCAATCCCACGGTCGGCGATTTTACAGGCAATCTCAGCAAGATTGCAGAGTTTTCCCACACCGCCGATGCGATGGGAGCGGAGATGGTCGTTTTCCCGGAGCTGGCCATTTGTGGCTATCCGCCGGCGGACCTGCTGGAACGCACCGCATTTCTTGAGCGCAGCCAGAAGGCGTTGGACGAAGTTGCGGCCATGACCGCCAATAGTAAGATGGCCATCCTTTGCGGGTGCATCACCCCGGCCCATCACTCCACCGGCAAACGCGTGAGGAACTCCGCGGCCTTGTTGCAGAATGGGCGGGTGGAGTTCGTCCAATCCAAGCTGTTGCTGCCCTATTACGACGTATTTGACGAGCAGCGTTACTTTGCCCCGGCTGGGTCGCAGGCCCTGTGTAATTTTGCCGGGGAACGCATCGCCATCACCATCTGCGAAGATGCCTGGAACGACAAAAATTTCTGGCCCCATCGCCTGTACAGCATCGATCCCGTAGAGCAATTGGTCCATCAGGGCGCTTCACTGGTCATCAATATCTCCGCTTCCCCCTACTATCGCAACAAGCGCCAGCTCCGCCAGGAAATGCTCTCGGCCATTGCGCGGCACCACCATGTGCCGGTGGTCATGGTCAATCAGGTGGGGGGAAACGACAGCCTCATCTTTGATGGCAGCAGTCTGGCGCTGGCCCCGGATGGCTCCTGCATCGCCCAGGGCGCTTCCTTTCAGGAAGACCTGTTGCTGGTCGATCTAAAGACCCTTACCGGCGACCTCCGTCCGGACCGCAGACCCAGCGAAGACGCCGCCGTCTATGACGCCCTGGTGCTGGGCACGCGGGACTATGTGCATAAATGCGGTTTTTCCAGGGCCATTGTGGGCCTCAGCGGAGGCATTGATTCCGCACTGGTGGCCGCCATCGCCACAGAGGCGCTGGGGCCGGAGAACGTGATGGGAGTTGGTATGCCCAGCGAATACTCCTCGCAAGGTTCCATCGACGACGCCCGTCAATTGGCCCGGAACCTTGGCATCCGTTTTGAATTGCTCCCCATTCAGGACATCTTCCACGCCCATCTGGCGGCGCTGGCGGAGATATTGCAGGGGTACCCTATAGACACCACGGAAGAGAACCTGCAATCGCGGATACGCGGCGCGTTGCTGATGGCGATCTCCAATAAGCTCTCCGCCTTGGTGTTGACAACAGGAAACAAGTCCGAAATGGCGGTGGGTTACTGTACCCTGTATGGGGACATGGCAGGGGCGCTGGCCGTCATTGGGGACGTGCTGAAGACGGCGGTGTACCGGCTCAGTCACTATGTCAACCGGGAGAGAGAGGTCATTCCGCAAAACACGCTCACCAAGCCCCCTTCGGCAGAGTTGCGTCCGGGCCAAAAGGACACCGATGCGCTGCCGCCGTATGAGGTGCTGGACCCGGTCCTGGAGGCATACGTGGAGCAAGACCAGGACACAGCTTCCTTGGCCGCCACACAGAGTTGGGACCTGGGTTTTGTGCAGAAGGTGCTGCAACTGGTGGAGCGGAGCGAGTATAAGCGTCAGCAGGCCGCCCCGGTGTTAAAGGTAACAAAAAAGTCATTTGGCAGTGGGCGCAGGTTTCCAATCGCGGTTAAAGTACAGGTTTAATAAAACAAGGATGGAACAATGAAAACAAAAGCATTACAGTTGATCGCAGTGGCGGGCCTTGGGCTTGCCATCCTGGTGTCTGCGCAGGCCACGCCTGCCGGAAATGCTGGCGCTCCGGCCCCGCAGAAACCCTCCAGCACGCTTCCAGCGAACCAACCGCCGCTCCAGCTTTCCACGCCGGGAGAGTTGCCCCCACCACAACCAATCCGTTTTCCACCAGCCGACCCTAAGAACTTTACCGCTGCCTCTCCCAGCGCAGAAACGGTCAATGCCTTCCTGAAGCAGTTGTGGGGCTATGACGTCAATCGCGTGTGGCAGGTTGAGGCCATCCAGAAAACAGAGGCCCCCGGGACCAGCCGCGTCATAGTGTTTGTTGGCGACCAAGGCAGCCGACGCGGGCCTGCTGAAACGCTCTTTTATGTGACGCCAGACGGGCAACACGCAGTTGCAGGCAACCAGATCATTGACTTTGGGGCCGACCCCTTTGCGGCAAAACGGGCCATCCTGCAGCAACGGGCCAACGGACCTGCTCGCGGCCCAGCATCCAAGGCATTGCTGCTGGTGGAGTTCATGGACCTGCAGTGTCCGCAATGCAAGGCCGCACAGCCCACCATGGACCGCCTGGCGCAGGACTTCCCAGGCGCGCGCATTGTCTATCAGGCCTTTCCTTTGCCCCAGCTCCATCCCTCTGCGGAGAAGGCCGCTGATTACGGCCACTGCGTTGCCCAGTTGAAGGGCAACGAGGCGTACTTCAAGTTTGCCCAGGCCGTCTTTGACAACCAGGCGGCCCTGACTCCCACCGGCACAGACCAGGCGCTGAAAGACGCAGCCGTCAAGGCCGGGGCCGATGCGGTGGCCGTCAAGGACTGCGCGGACACGACTTCCACCAAAGATGCCATTGCGGCCTCTGTCCAACTAGGCAAGGACCTGGGTGTAAACCAGACGCCTACCTTGTTCGTCAACGGGCGCTCCCTGCCACTGAGCGGCATCCCTTACGACACGTTGAAGCAGCTACTCACCTTTGAGGAAACACAGGCCAGCGCCCAACCGTCGCAGGGAAAAGCGGCCCCACTGCAAAGCAAACCGGCCACGAGCAAACCGTAGCCCGGTCCTGCGCAAAAAAAAAAGATGGTGACCATCTAGGTCCCCATCTTTTTTTTGCGTGGACTGCGGAATACAATCATATCTACGCCAAATGCAACACTGGAATGATGTCCAATAGAGTAGTCATCATGAATCCCCCATTGAATAAAAAAAGTCGCAAGCTGTATCTGTCTGGCTTGTCTTGGCTGGCCCTGGTTTTTCTGGTTTCCTGCAGGTCCTCCAACGTCGCCTCGCTCCGTAAATCTGCTGAACAGGGGGACGCCAAGGCGCAAGTTGATCTTGGCCTGCTCTACGTGAATGCCAAGGGCGTGCCCCAGGACTACGCGCAGGCGGCCACCTGGTTCCGCAAGGCCGCAGAGCAGGGAAATGCCGCAGCGGAATACAACCTGGGGGCCTTGTACATTACCGGGCAGGGTGTCCCGCAGGACTACGAGCAGGCGATTGCTTGGTCAACCAAGGCCGCCGACCAAGGGAATGCCGCGGCGGAGTACAACCTTGGCATGTTGAGTTATAACGGACAAGGGATGCCCCAGGACTTTACGCAGGCGGCCATCTGGTTCCGCAAATCGGCGGACCAAGGCGTGGCCCAGGCGCAATACAACCTCGGCTTGTTAAATGACAATGGTTGGGGTGTGCCCCAGGACCATGCCCAGGCGGCCATCTGGTTCCGCAAAGCGGCAGACCAGGGAGACGCCCTGGCCCAGGCCAACCTTGGCTTGTTGTACTACAGTGGGCAGGGTGTTCCGCAAGACAATGCACAGGCGGCGGCGTGGTATCGCAAGGCCGCGGAACAAGGGCTTACAGACGCGCAAACCAATCTCGGACTGCTGTATAGCGCCGGGGAGGGAGTGCCCCAAGACTATGCCCAGGCCTATTTCTGGGCCGGTCTGGCCGTAAGCTGCCAACAGGACACCTCTGACAGCACGGCCCCAGACCTACGCAATCTGGCGATGCAACATCTGACAGCAGACCAGGTCCGCCAGCAACAGGACCGCGTGGCCCAGTGGTTCCAGACGCACAAATGCATGTGAAGCCTGCCAGCCCCTGGTGCAGCGTGGCCGTCTATTTGGTCTCCGCAGGGACCGGCAGCATCCGGCTGGCCACGGAGGAGGGGACGTAGTTTACGATGTGCGGCGTGACCACCAGCACCAGGTTGCCCACCGTCACCTGCTTGGACACGCTGGCCGTCCAGGACATTCCGGGCAACTCGCTCAGACCTGGAATGCCGGAAAGCACATTCTCTTCCTGCCTCGTCATGCTGCTTACCAGCAGGGCGCTGTCCCCATCGTGGACATTGATGTGGGTGGTAAAGGCGCGGCTGTTCAGCACCGGGACCCCATTCAGCGAGGCCCCTGCCAGGGCCTCGATTTTTACTTCCAGTTGCATGTCGACGCGGTCGTCCCGTTGTATCTGGGGCGTGGCCTTCAGGGTGAGGCCAAGGTCCTCATATTGCACTTGAGGGGCAGTGGCCAGCGCGTTGAAAGAGTTGCTGTTGGATGCCCCTAGACCGGCAAACCCGCCCAGACCTGCGGCCCCGGCAACCCCGGGGAGGGTAGGCGCGGTGGTCCCCGTGGAAAAATTTTCGGTCATGATAGGGTAGCGGGTGCCAAAAAGAAAATTGGCCTTTTCCTGGTTTTCCGCACGCAATTGCACATGGTCCAATTGCTTGGCCGTGGACACGTTCAAGGAGGCATTCAGGGTCGTCGGGCCAAAGCTAAGTCCGCTGAGTGTTAGCCCGTTGCCGAACAGGGCGAAGGGCTGGCCGAGGATCGAGCCTCCGGCCAGCCCGTAGTAGACCAGGAGCGCAGCAATGGCGGCGTAATCGCCCGGATTGACCAGACCACTGGAGATCAGTTGGTTGATGAGGCCCTGGTTGCTGCTCAGAAGGCCCTGCAGTTCCGTGGTGACATTGAAGACGGTGAATTGCTGGGGCAATTGCGGCCCAAGGTCCTGCGTACGGGAGTAGTTGACCTGGTAGACGCGCACATCCAGAATGACCTCTGGCTTGCCCTGATAGAGATTGGCCAGCGTCAGGTCCAGGGCGCGCAGGGTCGCCTCCGGCGCACGGATACTCAGGGTGTTGTTTTCTGGGCGGATGGCCACCTGCTTGATGCCAAAAACATTTTTCGCCAGATTGCTGACGTCTGTCATCTCCTTGCTTGTCAATCCGGGCAGATAGATGGTTTCCAATAATAGCCGCTCAAACTTCTGCCGGTCCTGGGGCGTGTCTTTGGCCACCAACACGCGGTGCGGGTCCAGCGGGACCACAAAGGTGTGGGTAAGCAACTGGACGGCCGTGGAGGCAGCGGCAAAGGGTGCGTTGTCTATATCAATCCGCACGCTCGTTTCCGGCACGGATTCATCCACGATTGCCGTGATTCCGTAAGCGTCAAAAACGCGGCGGACCAGGTCTGGCATTGTGGAGCGGAGATGGAAGCTCTCCGGAGTGCTCTTGGCCTCCAGGGGGATGATGCCGCTGTCAAGATCAGGCAGTGGCTTCCAATGCACCGTGGCAGGGACCTCCAACTCGCTCATGGCCAGTACATGCTCCCGCACGAAAGGACTGTTGGGGTCCAGTTTCTGCGCCTGCAATAAATCATCCATGGCCGCGTCTTGCGCCCCTGCGCGTTGTTGTTTCTCTGAGGCCTGGAGCAATTTGGCCACCTGCTGCTGCCGGGCCAGCTCGTAGGCGGCCAGGTACTCCGCATTGTCTGGGACCAACTGGTGTGCCTGCGCCAGCAAAGGGAGCGCGCGCGGTGTGTCCTCTTTCCTTAGCGCGCGGATGCCTTTTTCATAGAACTTGTGCGCCTTCTCCATTTGTTTGGGGGTGCCTTGCGGAAGGGGAACAGCTCTTTGGGGCGCCACCGCAGGGGCCTGGACCGCAGGGGCTGACGTTTGCGCCAGCAGCAGGGGCCGCGTTGCACTGCCAAGCAGCACATAGCAAAGGACCAGTGCGGCGGACTTCCTTGTCCTGCCTACTGCATGGCGGACCAATGTGGTCTTCTGAGGGCCGGTCAATTTCACAGCAGTCATTTCGGGGGCCTGCATGGTTGTTCCGTACGGGACCCTGTCGCAAAAAGAGAGGTGCCCATAGAAATCCGGCCCAGGGGCTAACTGGAACGTACTACCTGCAGGCCATGGACCGCTGCGTGTTCCCTGCGCGCGGGCCGCTTCAGGCCCAGTTTTATCTGCACCGGGTCCATCTCCAGCTCTGCCATCATCCGGCTGAGCGTGTTGCGGTGTACGCCCAGTTCGCGTGCCGCCTTGCACTGGTTCCCCTTGTGCCGGGCCAGGACCTCCTGGATATATCTCCGTCGGAATTCCCGCACGGCCTCATTGTAAGTAATGCCGCTTGCATACATTTGGACTATCAGATTATCGAGTTCGCGTTTCACACTGACCTCTTCGTGCCTTGGAGCTGGTGTTGCTGGTCCTGCGGGCGCCACTGGGGGAATTTTGACGACATGCTTATTGTATCCATGTGATCTTCGGATGTTTCAAAATAGTGGTGCCCAAAGTGATTTTTTCCTTCAATTCCCTGGGCGCCTGGGCCGCAAGCACCCTGGCGCCGGGTAAAAAATAGGGGACCAGACGGGACCCTTGCAGCCAGGTGGCGCCGGGACGGAAGGCAAAAACCGTAATCAGGGCCACCATCACCAGCACGCAGCCGCGCACCAGGCCAAAGAGCGCTCCCAGCAAGCGGTCCATCCATCCCAGGCCCACGCCATGCATCGCCTTGCGCAACAGCCCCCCCATCAGCCCCGCCAGCAGCATGACGCCCAGGGCAATCAGCAGAAAGGCCAGCGCATCGGCAATGCCCGGCGAGGAAATCACACGCCGAAACGAGTGCGCCAGCAGCGCATAGTTCCAGCAGGCCAGCACCAGGCCAACCACCAGGCCGACCAGCGAAAATATCTCCCGCAAAAACCCCTGCGAGAAGGCCGCCACAACGGAAATGGCAAGGACGGCAACGACCCCCCAGTCAACAATGGTCATGGCATGGATCATTCTAGTTCCTGCCTGCCGGTAATGCGGCGGAAGGCCTCCATATATTTTTCCCGTGTATGCAACGCTACGTCCTCTGGCAGCGAGGGTGCAGGGGCCTGTTTGTTCCAACGGATTTTTTCAAGATAATCGCGCACGAACTGTTTGTCGAAGGAAATCTGCGGCCCGCCCGGCGCATAGCTGTCCTTGGGCCAATAGCGGGAGGAATCTGGCGTCAACACCTCGTCGGCCAGCACGATGCCCTCCGGGGTGCGCCCAAACTCAAACTTCGTATCGGCCAGGACCATGCCGCAGGCCTCTGCATGGGCGGCCGCACGGCCATAAATGGAGAGCGTCAGGGCGCGCAGGCGCTCGGCGTCCTCGCGCCCGATAAGCGTACCCATTTCGTCAATAGACACATTGATGTCGTGCTCTCCGCTGGGACTTTTGGTGGCCGGTGTAAAAATCGCTGCCGGCAGCGGGTCCGACTCCCGCAACCCACCGGGCAGGGCAATGCCGCAGACCTTGCCTGTGGCCTTGTACTCCGTCCAGGCGGAGCCGGAAAGATACCCACGCGCCACACATTCGACAGGGAACATCTGCGCGCGCCGCACCAGCATGGAGCGGCCCCGCAGCGCGTCCACGTAAGGCTGGAACGACGCGGGGTAGGCCGTAACATCGGCGGTAATCAGGTGGTTGGGGACCAGGTCAGCAAGAAAATGGAACCAGAAAAGCGAAAGCTGCGTCAGGATTTTGCCTTTGTCCGGGATGCCAGTTCCAAGCACATGGTCAAAGGCCGAGATGCGGTCCGTGGCGACAAAGAGCAGGTTCCCGTCGGCCTGATACAGGTCCCGCACCTTGCCCCGCGCGGCAAGCTGCAAGCCAGGGAAGTTGGTTTTCAGAAGGATTTCAGGCAATGGTTGTACGCCTCGCAATCAGGGAGTGAATCTTGATTGTGCGAGGATGCTGGTGCTTTGTCAACGGAGGCCCTCTTCCAATACAAAGGCCTTCCTCAACCCGTCCACGGCCCGACAATGGATTTTGGACTGGACATGCCTTTTGGGACCCATCTGCATTGACAGTATTGGCCGTGGGGGCCTGCTAATGGGCCTTGGGACGGGCGTGCTCCCATCTCCTCATCTTCGAGGTCCAATGCAGAAAGCGCAGGAACTGCCATTTTTGCTCATAAACAAATTGCCAGAAGGCGTCGTCGTCAATGGTGTCTGCGCGTTTGCCGGAGTAGGTCTCAATGCGCCATTTCAGATACTCGCTGCGCCAGGGCGTCAGGCGATGGCCGCGGGTCGCGTTCCAAAGAAAACGAATGGCCCCAAGCATGGTATTTCCCCTGTCTTTAACAGATTAGACCGTTGCCTGCTCCGTGGTCTGTTTCTGTGGGAAGATGCTGCCGATGCGCCGTATCTGTGCCCCGACGCCGCGCAGCTTGTCTTCAATGCGTTCATAGCCACGATCAATGTGATAGACGCGGTCCACAATGGTTTCCCCATTGGCCACCAGCGCCGCCAGCACCAGGGAGGCGGAAGCACGCAGGTCTGAGGCCATCACCGCAGCCGAGGAGAGCTGCGTCCTGCCGCGGACGGTCGCCGTGCGTCCATCCACGCGGATGTTGGCGCCCATGCGCACCAGCTCCTGCACATGCATGAAGCGGTTTTCAAAAATGTTTTCGGTCACCAGAGAGACCCCCTCGGCCTGCGTGGCCAGCGCCATGTACTGCGCCTGCATGTCTGTGGGGAAGCCGGGATACTCTTCGGTGGAGATGTCTGCCGCCCGCAACCTGCCCTCGCTGCGCACGCGAATGGACCCCTCCCCCACTTCGCAATGCACTCCGGTTTCTTGCAGTTTGGAGAGCAGCGCAGCCAGGTGCGCAGGGTTGCAGCCATTGACGGAAAGGTCGCCCCCTACAATGGCCCCGGCAATTAAAAATGTCCCTGCCTCAATGCGGTCCGGGACGATGCGGTGCCGCGCGCCGTGCAGCCGTGCAACGCCCTGCACGCGGATGGTCGATGTGCCCGCGCCCTCGATCTTTGCGCCCATCGCAACCAGCAACGCGGCCAGGTCACTCACCTCTGGCTCCCGCGCGCAGTTTTCCAGCAGCGTCTCGCCCTCGGCCAGGGTCGCGGCCATCATCAGGTCTTCTGTGCCAGTCACGGTGATCTTGTCCAGCAGGATGCGTGCGCCCTGCAGCCGCTTGGTGCGGGCCTCCAGATAGCCGTGGTCCTGCACGATCTCCGCGCCCATCGATTGCAGCCCCTTGATGTGTAGGTCAATGGGGCGTCCGCCAATGGCGCAACCTCCGGGCATGGCCACGCGCGCCATGCCGGTGCGGGCGATGAGCGGCCCCAGCACCAGCGAAGAGGCCCGCATGGTCTTTACAATTTCATAGCGCGCCACCGGGTCGGAAAGGGAAGCGCAACGGATGCGTGTGCGATGGTGAGCGCGCCCATACCCCAGCTCCACCTCTGCGCCCATGGAGGCCAGCAGCTTGCGCTCCGTCTCAATGTCGCGCACATCCGGGATGTTCTCCAGGGTGATTTCGTCTTCTGTCAGGATGGCGGCGGCCATGCAGGGCAAAGCGGAGTTCTTTGCGCCGCTGACGCGGATGGCGCCCTGGAGCGGATTGCCACCCCGAATGATGAATTTGTCCATGCAGACCCTATGGCAGACCTTTGCAGTAGGATTTATGCGCAGGCGGTCCGGTCCGGTTGGTCACCTGCGTCGCCCTAAAAACCACACGGCTGGCTACAACTCCATCACGGTGTCTTCAATGGCCCGGCGCACATTGCCGTTGGCGCGTTGCAGACGGCGCAGCGCTTCTGGCTTGTCCACGCCGGCCTTCAACATCACCAGGGAAACGGGCATACTTTTTCCAGCAGAGCGGATGGTGCGCACGGCGGTCTCCCGGTCCACATTGCAGGCCAGCATCAGGATGTGGATGCCACGTTCCACCAGCTTGGAGTTCTTCATGTGTACGTTCACCATCAGGTTTTCGTACACATAACCAAGCCGCGTCATGGCGCCGGTAGTGATCATGTTCAGCACCATCTTTTGTGCGGTGCTGGCCTTCATGCGCGTGGAGCCGGAAACCACCTCCGGGCCGACCTCCGCCACCACGGTCACATCGGCCACGGTCGACAACTCAGTGTTGTAGTTGCAGGTGACTGCGGCGGTTTTTGCCCCGCGGGCACGGGCATAATCCACGGCAGCGACAACGTAGGGCGTGCGTCCGCTGGCGGAGACGCCGATGATGATGTCTTTACGCGTGGGACGGCGGCGCGCAATGTCCCGCTGGCCAAGCTCACGCGAATCTTCGTTTGCTTCCACGGCTGAGGCCAGCGCTTTAGACCCGCCTGCCATCACATACTGCACCGCCTGCGGTAATGTGGAGTATGTGGGGGGGCATTCGGCGGCGTCCAGCGCGGCGATGCGCCCGCTGGAGCCCGCACCCACGTAAATCAACCGTCCGCCATCGCGCAGGCACCGCGCCACCATGTCAATCACCTGGGCAATCTCTGGCAAGGCCTTTTTTACGGCGCAGGCCACCTTGGCGTCTTCATGGTTGATGATGCGCGCGATTTCCAGCGCGGACTTGGTGTCAAAGCCCTCGGATGCCTCATTGCGGGCCTCGGTCATGAGCTTCTGCAGCTCCGTTATAGGGCCTTTGCTGTTTTTCCCGGCTTTCTTGGCCCCGCCTGCTTTTGTATGCAAAGTCTGTGACATGCCTCACAACTCCAACAATTCCTTGTTGATTGTATCTCTAAATGGGCGATATGCCTGAGTAAAAGAAAAGTAGACTGGCAGACCATTGTGGATTTTTTAGATGGTTCAAGCAGCACCCAGGCCACTTGCAAGACCATACTCAAATTGGCAACAGGGAAGATGGATTTCCCATTATGGCTTGCATGTGTTTATAGATATACCAAAAACGCTGGCCAGGGGCCAACGACCAGCAACAAAATATAAGTGGGAGAAGGACCATGTACAAGCAAAAAAATCTTCGGCAACAGGAGCGCTCCTCCTGCGCAGCAGCATGGACAGTTGTGGCCATCGTGACGCTGGGGTGCGCACCGGCGGCCATGGCGCAGAATGCGGCCACGCCCCCCACGCCACCGTCCCCTGCTGCCCCTCCGTCGGCCACCATCTCCAACCCCGGCCAGCCGCAGATTTCGGCGACCCCTGTGATTATGATGAACGCTCCCAACGGCCAGGCGGGAGGGGGGGCGACCGGAATGCCCGGTGCCTCCATCCTGGTGGTGCCGACGATCGGTCAGGCATTGCAATCGCCGCAGGCCCAACTTCCGCCTGCTTCGGCAGTCGTCCTTCCAGCGGGAACAAAAATTCTGCTTGCCCTTAAAAATGCGGTGGACATCCGCTCGGCGCGCGTCGGCGATGCTGTGTATCTGCAATCCAGCTTTCCCGTGGTGGTGGGCGACCACGTGGCGCTCCCTGCGGGGACCTACGTGCAAGGGCAGATTGACGCAATGCGACCTGCCGGAGGCCATGCCCATCGCGCGGGGGTGCGGATGCACCTGACTACCATGATTTTGCAAAATGGCCGTGTGATTTCCATCCCCGGCCCGCTGGAAAATCTTCCCGGCCAAAGTAACGCCAGCAGGAATGGCAACGAAGGCGCGGGGCAGGCCAGCAGCGGGAAGGGAAGCGGTGCCTGGTCCATCGCGCAGAGCACAACAGCCGGTGCAGGGACCGGCACAATGCCCGCTGCAGCCAAGGAGCAAACCGGCAAAGGGCCACGGACGGGCAGCCACGCTGGAACGGGTGCCGGGCTGGAGTGCAGTGTCTTCGCCAAGGGCAACGCGGTCGTCATTCCACGCGGCACATCGGTGGAGATGGTCTTGCAAAGCCCACTGGCGCTGGGACCGAAACAAAACCCAGGCCAACCATCCCCGGCAACGGGGCCCCCAAACTATACGCCATCCCCCAATTAGACGCGGCCATGGACAAGCAGCGGCCACGCTGCCATCCCTCTGCTCGTACAGCTTTCAAGACAGCCGATAGCGGGTCGCAAAAGAAAACTGGACAAGGTGCGGCCCGCCAGAGGCAGTCCCATATTAAGATGAATGCAGAGGTCTTGTCCCTACTTGCAGTTTCCTGACGCCGAGCAAACTCCTGTACAGCCTGAAATGGGTCCCCCGCAAGCCAAGCGTGAGGTCCCTGTTTCCACGCTATCGGCGTGGCTGCGCGACCTGGTCTTCTCGATCGCTGTTTCCTTTCTTATCATCACCTTTCTCTATCAGCCGGTGCGCGTGGAAGGCACCAGCATGATGCCCGAGTTGCGCGACCAGGAACGGCTCTTCATCAACAAATTCGCCTACCATTTTGAACAGGTCCAGCGGGACGATGTTGTCGTCTTCCAGTACCCTCTGGACCGCCAGAAGAGCTACATCAAGCGGGTGATTGCCGGGCCGGGAGACACCCTCCGCATTGACGACGGCCAGGTGTACGTGAATGGCAAGGCCATCCGCGAACCCTACGTCCCGACGCGCTACCGGGACCAGCGGTCGTATCCAGAGACCACGCTGGCCGCCAACGAATACTTTGTCATGGGCGACCATCGCTCCATCTCCAGCGACAGCCGGGACTTTGGCCCGGTGGACCGCAAGCTGATTTACGGCAAGGCCGTCTTCGTATATTGGCCGACAGACGAGATGGGCGTGGTGCGGTAATAGACGCACCTGTTGGTTTTTGGCCCGCTATGCGGGCACCCAGAAAAAGATAAAATTACTTCCGGGAACGGCGGCCATTTCCCTGATAAAATCAGATGAATCCACTCCCTGGAGACGCAATGCAAGCAATCCTGGCGCTCGAAGACGGGCGCATCTTTGAGGGTCTCGGCCACGGGGCCAAGGCGGAATGCTACGGGGAAGTTGTTTTCAACACCTCCCTGACCGGCTACCAGGAAATTTTCACCGATCCATCCTATGCAGGGCAGATTGTCGTCCTGACCAACCCGCAGATTGGCAATTACGGCACCAACCACGCCGACGATGAGGCCACGCGGCCCTACATCGAGGGCCTGGTGACGCGCGAATTTTCGCCGATCAGCTCCAATTGGCGCTCGCAGTTGGCGGCGGACGAATACCTGGAGCGTTACAACGTCCCCGTCATCTCCGAGATTGATACGCGCGCGCTGGTGCGGCACCTGCGCACGCATGGCGTGATGCGCGGAGTGCTTTCCTCCCTGGAGACCGACCCGCAAAAACTGGTCGCCAAGGCCCGCACCATCCGCAAGATGGAAGGCACGGACCTGGCCAGCGTGGTCACCACCAAGGTGCGCTACGAGTGGGACACCACGGACCCGCAGAATGCCAACGAAGACCCGCTGGCCATTGGCCCGCAGCCGCCGCTGCCCACGCCAGACTTGCATGTGGTCGCCTACGACTACGGCATGAAGCACAACATCCTGCGCATGTTGGCGCGCGAGGGCTGCCGCGTCACCGTGGTCCCGGCGCAGACCTCGGCAGAGGATGTGCTGGCGCTCAATCCAGACGGCATTTTCCTCTCCAACGGCCCCGGCGACCCGGAACCGGTGACCTACGCACAGGAGAACATCCGCCGCCTGATGGGCAAAAAGCCTATTTTTGGGATTTGCCTGGGGCATCAATTGATCGGTCTGGCGCTCGGCGGCAAGACCTACAAGCTGAAGTTTGGCCATCACGGCGGCAACCATCCGGTGCAGCACACTGGCTCTGGCAAGGTGGAGATCACCGCGCACAACCATAACTTCGCCGTCGACCCTGACAGCCTGAAGCAAAGTGAAGTGGAACTGACGCACATTGATCTGAACGACAACACGCTGGAAGGTCTGCGCCATCGCACGCTGCCGTTGTTCAGCGTGCAGTACCACCCGGAGGCCAGCCCCGGCCCGCATGACTCCAATTACCTCTTCGGCGATTTCCGCAAGCTGATGCAGGAGTGGAAAAAATGATGACAACATTCCACATTGAAGGTTGGCTGCCAAGTGCTGCATGGGCTGGCGTGGCGGCGGCTTGCGTAAGCGCACTTATTGCATTATGGGGATTTTGGAAGCAGAACAAAAGTTACAAGGAATCACTGGCACTTGAACTGGCGATGAAATTGGATGAGAAGTTTAATAGCAAGAAGTTCCGTAAACTCCGTTCTTTGGCAGCTCAAGCCCTTTTGAACCAAGGAAATGAGAATCAAATTGCGGATTGCGAAGAAATATTCGATTTCTTTGAACCTATAGGATTATTCGTAAAACGCGGTTCACTTGATGCTGGGCTTGTTCACAATTTTTTCTTCCACTGGGTCAATCTTTACTGGAACGCAGGAAAGCGTTATATAGAACAACGTCGAACGCATGCTGGAGCACTATGGACGGAATTCGAACGACTTTACTTGAAACTAGTTGAAATAGAAAAGAATGAAGACAAATTCTCGTCCGATATCAGTCCCAGTCAGCAACAAATTGAAGAACAACTCCGTGAGGAAATCCAGGATTTTTCATAGTGACGGTCTGTTAAACTTGTTTAACAGGGGGTATAGCCATGCTGGGAGTGAGATTAGAACCGGAGATGGAAAAGCGGCTGGAGCGGCTGGCCAAGAAAACAGGCCGGAGCAAGAGCTTCTATGCCAAAGAGGCAATCCATCGCTTTCTTGAGGACCGGGAAGATTACCTGTTGGGCATTGCAGCGTTGGAAAAGCACAAATATACGGTGAGCCTGGAAGAGATGGAGCGCCGATATGGCGTGGAGGGTTGAGTTCACAGATATAGCGGTACGGACAATTTCCAAGTTGGACACGGACGTAAGAAAGAGAATCAATACATTTTTTCGTGAAAGAATCACGAAAACTGACGACCCAATCGCTATTGCCGAACCGTTGTATGGCGAGTTTCGCGGACTTTGGCGCTTTCGCATTGGGGACTATAGGGCGATCTGTGACATCCAGCGAAAGCAATTGACCGTGCTGGTCCTGAATGTTGGTCATAGAAGAGAGATATATAGGTAGTAGATGCCACGCAGAAATGACATTGTAAAGGTCCTTGTGATTGGCTCCGGGCCGATCGTGATTGGGCAGTCGGCGGAGTTCGACTACTCCGGCACGCAGGCCTGTAAGGCGCTGCGCGCTGAGGGCTATGAGGTGGTGCTTGTCAACTCCAACCCGGCCACCATTATGACGGACCCGGAGCTGGCCGACCGCACTTACATTGAGCCGCTGACCAAGGAATATCTGGAAGAGATCATCCGCGTGGAAGTGGAGAGGATGGCCGCCCAGGGCCAGCATGGCGTTTTTGCCTTGCTGCCGACTGTGGGTGGGCAGACCGCGTTGAACCTTGCCGTGGAACTCTCTGACACTGGCGTGCTGGAAAAATATGGCGTGGAACTGATTGGGGCCAAGCTGGAGGCCATTAAAAAGGCCGAGGACCGGCTGCTCTTCAAAGACGCCATGCACCGCATTGGTCTGGACGTGCCGCGGTCCGCGTTGGTGAACAACCTGCGCGACGGCCTGGAATTCGCCAGCAAGATAGGCTTTCCGGTCATTATTCGGCCATCGTTCACGCTGGGCGGCTCCGGCGGCGGCCTCTCCTATAACCGTGAAGAGCTGATGGAAATCCTCTCCCGCGGACTCGACCTCTCGCCCGTGCATGAGTGCCTGATTGAGGAGTCCGTGCTGGGTTGGAAAGAGTACGAGCTGGAGGTGATGCGCGACCTGGCTGACAACGTCATCATCATTTGCTCCATTGAAAACATGGACCCGATGGGCGTACACACGGGCGACTCCATCACCGTGGCCCCGGCGCAGACGCTGACCGACCGCGAATACCAGGCCATGCGTGACGCGGCCATCCGCGTCATCCGCGAGATTGGCGTGGAGACCGGCGGGTCCAATGTGCAATTTGCCGTGCAGCCCACCACGGGCCGCCTGGTGGTGATTGAGATGAACCCGCGCGTCTCGCGCTCCTCGGCGCTGGCATCCAAGGCCACGGGATTTCCCATCGCCAAGATCGCCGCGCGCCTGGCCGTTGGCTACACCCTGGACGAGATACCCAACGACATCACGCAGAAGACGCCGGCCTGTTTTGAGCCGACCATCGACTACGTTGTGGTCAAGGTCCCCAAATGGCAGTTTGAGAAATTCCCCGGGACCGACGAGGGCCTTGGCCCGCAGATGAAGTCCGTGGGCGAAGTGATGGCCATTGGCCGCACCTTCAAGGAGTCCCTGATGAAGGCGCTGCGCTCGCTGGAGACCGGCAGGAGCATGAGTGCGGAGACCATTGAACCGCGCCGTCTGACCCAGCGCCTGGTCACGCCTCACCCAGACCGTATGGCCTACATCCGTTTCGCCTTTCAACGTGGACTTTCTGTGCGCGAAGTGGCGCGCATGACCTCCATGGACCCATGGTTCCTGCACCAGATCAAGGAAGTGACGGAGATGATGGCCGCCGTTGGCAAACTAGCGCCTGAGAGCGTACCAACGGACCTGTTGCGCAAGGCCAAGCGCATGGGCATCTCCGACGCGCGGCTGGGCGACCTGTGGGGAATGCCGGAACGTACGGCCTCCCAGACGGTGCGTGGGCTGCGCAGTCAGCGCGGCCTCCGTCCGGTATACAAGCTGGTGGACACTTGCGCGGCGGAGTTCGAGAGCTTCACGCCGTATTTTTATTCCTGCTATGACGAGGAAGACGAGGCCACGCCCAGCAGCAAGAAAAAAGTCATCATCCTGGGCAGTGGGCCGAACCGGATCGGGCAGGGAATTGAGTTCGATTATTGTTGTTGCCACGCGGCCTTTGCCCTGAAGGAAGACGGCTTTGAGGCCATCATGGTCAACTGCAACCCGGAGACGGTCTCCACGGACTACGACACCAGCGACCGGCTTTATTTTGAGCCGCTGACCTTTGAGGATGTCCTGGAAGTTTACGAGCACGAGGCCGCCTCTGGCGCTCCACTTGGCATGATCGTGCAGTTTGGCGGGCAGACGCCGCTGAACCTGGCCCTGCCATTGAAGGCCGCCGGGGTGAAGATACTGGGCACTGCGCCGGAGTCGATTGACCTGGCAGAAGACCGCAAGCGTTTCGGCAAATTGATCGAGGAGATGGAAATCCCGCAGCCCCCAGGCGTCATCGTGGCCAGCGTGGAAGAGGCGCTGGCTGGGGCGCAGCGCATTGGCTATCCCGTTCTGGTGCGGCCATCGTATGTCCTGGGTGGCCGGGCGATGGTGATCGCCTACGACGACAACGACGTGGTGCGCTACATGCGCGAGGCCGTGGAGTATTCCCAGGAACGTCCCGTGCTCGTCGACCATTTCCTGGAAGATGCCATCGAGGTCGATGTCGATGCCCTCTGCGATGGTGAGGACGTGGTGATTGCCGGCATCATGCAGCACATTGAGGAGGCCGGCATCCACTCGGGCGATTCCTCCTGCGTGCTGCCCTCGGTCGACCTCTCCGATGCCAGCAAGCAGACCATCCGCGAATATACGCGCAGGCTTGCGCTGGCCCTGCATGTTGTCGGGCTGGTGAATGTCCAGTTCGCCATCCAACGCGAAAAGGTCTACGTCATTGAGGTGAACCCGCGCGCTTCACGCACGGTCCCTTATGTCTCCAAAGCCACCGGGGTCCCGCTGGCCAAGATCGCCCTGCGCCTGATGACTGGCCATAAGTTGCGCGAGTTTCTACCAGAACAAATCAAACAACAGCGCGACCTGGGGTCTGGCCCGCATTATTTTGTCAAATCGCCCGTCTTCCCGTGGAACAAATTTCCTGGCGTGGACATTGTCTTGGGGCCGGAGATGAAGTCCACCGGCGAAGTGATGGGGGTGGCCGACAACTTTGGCGAAGCATTCGCCAAGGCGCAACTCTCTGCCGGGCAAAAGCTGCCCACGCAGGGGACCATCTTCCTCAGCGTGCGCGACCGCGACAAGGCGGCCATCGCGCCCCTGGCCCGCCAGTTCGTTGAGCTTGGCTTCCAATTGGTGGCGACGCACGGCACGGCAGACGTGTTGGAGGGCGCAGGCCTGGCCGTCGAGCGCGTCTTCAAGGTAAAGGAAGGCCGCCCGAACGTCGTGGACCTGATTAAAGGTGAACGGATCCATCTCATCATCAATACGCCCTATGGGCAGGACACGGTCTTTGACGACAAGGCGATCCGCCGCGCCGCCATCACCCAACGCATCCCAATCATTACCACGCTCTCTGCCGCGCGCGCCGCCGCTGAAGGCATTACCGCGATGCAGAAAAACGCCATTACCGTGCAGGCGCTCCAAACACTGCACGCCGCGCAGGTCGCACTGCGCTAATGGACCTGGCCTTACAGAAATGGACCAATCCCCCCACACTGGCCGCGGTCTTTGCGGTCAGTGCGGGGCACCCAAATGCAATGCTTCAGGCCGGACCAATAATGTGCAACAGTTCGCATTCGTCCACGCAGATTGTTAGCATACAGTCATGCTGTTAGAAGGTATTTTCCCCGCAATCACGACGCCGTTCTACGCCGATGGCAGGCTGCACCCGCGCAAGCTGGAACAGAACATCGACCATTACTCCCGCACCCAATTGGCCGGCATGGTGGTGCTTGGTTCCACCGGCGAGGCGGTCATGCTCAGCGGCGAGGAACAGCGCGAGGTACTCCACACCGCCATTGCTGCGGCCTCCGCAGATAAAGTGATGATAGCGGGCATTGGGCAGGAAAGCGTCCGGCAGACCATTGAGCTGGCCCAGTACGCCGCCCTGTTGAGCTATGACGCCGTGCTGGTGCGCACGCCGCACTTTTATCGCGGGCAACTCCATCGCGCCAACGGCCCGCAACTGGAGATGCTGACCTATTATCGCTGCGTGGCGGACCAATCGCCGCTGCCGGTGGTGTTATACAGTGTCCCGCCGTTCACGCAATATGAGCTGCCCGCGGAGGTGGTCGCGGAACTGGCGCAGCACCCCAACATCATTGGCATCAAGGACTCCTCCGGCAAGCCAGAGCGCATCGCCGCGCTGGTGGCGGCCACGCGCTCCCGTAAGCGCAGGGTGACGGTGACGCCCGTCTTCGCCCCTGTGACGGAGCGGATGCAGACGGCGCAATCGGAAGACGGCAAACAGGACTTTGTTGCTGCGGATACGCTTGGCCAGGCAGGAACGGCACTGGCGGTGGCGCCACCCAGGGCCGCCCTGAAAATGCGAGAGAAAGAAGTTGGCTTTGCCGTACTCAGTGGCGCGGTGCATACCTTGCAGGCGTCCCTGGAGGCGGGGGCCACTGGGGGAGTGTTGGCCTTTGCCGCCTGCGCCCCGCAATGCTGCTATGAAATTTATACCGCGTGGAAGGAAGGCGATGCGTCCTTGGCGGCGGAAAAGCAGCAGCGCGTCCATGCGGCGTCCGTGCGCGTGGGTGGGCAGATGGGCGTGCCGGGCATCAAGTATGCCTGCGACCTGAACGGCCTTTATGGCGGATGGGCACGCCTGCCATTGCTGCCGCTGACGGCGGAGGAGCAGCGCGAAGTCGCCAAGTTGATGGCTGACATTCGCTACTGACGACGTTGTAAACTCAAGGAAGCGTGGCCCCGTAGCTCAGGTGGATAGAGCAGCAGTTTCCTAAACTGCGTGTCGGAAGTTCGAGTCTTCCCGGGGTCACCAGATTACGCACAAGCCCAGGAAATTCAGATAGATGGAGAGCACACTGAATGTTTTGCCTGTGTTGTTTATGTCCGATAACAAGTATTCTGTAAAGTTAAAGACTGGCCGCTCTATCTGAATGGATTGCGTGGCCTACTACCATATACAGGTTGCCATGCCCTGCCGCATGCGCGCCTGTCGATCCACTGCCTGGCCCCACTCACCCGCTCGCGGGCTTCGCCTGCATACCACATGACCGACCCTTCAGGCCATCTTGTATTGGAAACGAGTTGATCTGCCCGCTGGCAGATATTTATGATATGCTTGTTTAGGCTCTTAGAGAGTGTAAACGACTGAAAGTTAAGAGGAGTAAGCCACCCAGTGCTGGCACCTGCAAAGAAATCCGAGATTATTACCCGCTTCCGTACCCATGAAAGTGACACCGGAAGTCCTGAAGTCCAAATTGCGGTCCTGAGTGAGCGCATTGGCGGTCTGACCGAACACTTCAAAACACACAAGAAAGACCACGGTTCCCGCCGCGGCCTTTTGATGCTGGTCAGCAAGCGTCGTCGTCTTTTGGACTATCTGAAGAAAAACGATGCTGACCGGTATCGTGAAGTCATTGGGAAACTGGGCATCCGCAAGTAAGCGGCCCCGATGCGTCGCAGCGTTTCGCCTGCGAGCATGGTTGAATGGAAGCAACGTGGCCCGTCTTGTGGAAGTGCCCCTCCAGCACTTCCACTCCATCAAGCAACAAGGTCTTCGCCGCTTGCTGAAATTTCCCATCCTCTGGCCGCCCTGCCTCGCCGCCCCTCAACAAGTAAATGAGGTCCAATATGAAACATGAAGTGACCGTTGAACTCTACGGTGGCAAACGCATTGTGATGGAGACTGGACGCATGGCCAAGCAGGCCTCCGGCGCGGCCCTTGTCACACTTGGTGATAATGTGGTCCTGGCCACCGCCGTCTCCTCCCCTGACGCACGGGAAGGCATTGACTTCTTCCCTCTCACCGTGGATTACCGCGAATACACCTATGCTGGTGGACGCATCCCCGGCGGCTTCATCAAGCGCGAGGGCCGCTCCAGTGAGCGCGAGACCCTCGTCTGCCGCCAGATTGACCGTCCCATCCGTCCCCTCTTCCCGGAAGGCTTCCGCAATGAGACCCAGGTCATCGCGCTGGTCTTTTCCGCCGACAAAGAGAACGACCCGGACATTGCCGCCATCAACGCGGCCAGTTGCGCCCTGTGCCTGTCTGCGATACCTTTCGCTGGCCCGGTGGGGGCCGTCCGCGTGGGCCGCGTGGAAGGCGCTTTCATCATCAATCCTTCGTATGAGGAGATGCGCGCCAGCGACTTGAACATCACCGTGGTCGGCAGCAAAGACGGCATTGTGATGATTGAATCTGGCGCAAAGGAGGTCTCCGAAGACGTGGTCATCGACGCCATCGAATTTGCCCACGCGGAGATCAAGAAAATCTGTGCCGGGATTGACACGCTGGTGGCCCAGGCCGGTAAACCCAAGCTCCCCGTCACCCCGCCGGTCTTTGACCAGGCCTACTATGACGCGCTCTATGCGAAGGTGGCTGGCCCGTTGGCCGACGCCCTGGACACCCACAAGCACCCCAAGGCCGAAAGCTATGCCTTGGTCAAGCAGATCAAGGACTCGCTCAAGGCCGAGCTGCCTGCCGATGACCCCACTGCCGCCAAGAAATTGGGCCATTATTACGAAGTGCTGCGCGAACGGATGTTCCGCGAGCAGGTGACCAAAGAGCGTGTCCGCCCGGACCACCGCAAATTTGATGAGATACGTCCCATCTCCATTGAGGTTGGCGTGTTGCCCCGCGTACATGGTTCGGCGCTCTTTACCCGTGGTGAAACACAGGCCCTGGTGACGGCCACCCTGGGCACCACCGATGACGCCCAGCGCATTGAGACCTTTGAAGGGGAAAAACGGAAGCGCTTCATGCTGCACTACAACTTCCCCCCGTTTTCTGTGGGCGAGGTGGGCCGCATGACCGGCGCTGGCCGCCGCGAGATTGGCCACGGAGCATTGGCGGAGCGGGCCATCACCGCCGTACTGCCCGCCGAATCTGAATCGCCCTACACGCTACGCGTTGTATCGGACATTTTGGAGTCGAATGGCTCTTCGTCGATGGCCACCGTTTGCGGCGCCAGTCTGGCGCTGATGCAGGCGGGGATCCCGCTGAAGGCCGCCGTGGCAGGCATCGCCATGGGCCTGGTCAAGGAGGGGGACGATTACGCCATCCTGACCGACATTGCCGGTGCGGAAGACCATTACGGCGACATGGACTTCAAGGTCGCTGGCACCCGCAAAGGCATCACCGCGATGCAGATGGACATCAAGATCAGCGGCATCACCGGACAGATCATGCGGGAGGCCATGGAACAGGCCCGCAACGGGCGCATGTTCCTGCTGGACACGATGGATGCAGTGCTGGCCACGCCGCGTACAGAGAAGTCGCGCTTTGCGCCACAGATCCGCACCATACAGATACCTTCCGACAAAATCCGCGAGCTGATTGGTCCCGGTGGCAAGACCATCCGTAGCATCACGGAAAGCACTGGCGTCAAAATTGATGTGGATGACACTGGCCGCGTCAACGTCACATCAGCGGATGCCGACGCCTTGGACAAGGCCCTCCAGATAATCAACAATCTGACGGCCGTGCCAGAGGTCGGCAAGACCTACCTGGGCAAGGTGGTCCGTATAGCGGAGTTTGGCGCTTTTGTCGAAATCTTCCCCGGTACGGATGGCCTGCTGCACATCAGCGAGATTGCCGAGCACCGCGTGCGCGAGGTGCAGGACGAATTGCACGATGGGGACCAGATACTGGTGAAGGTCCTGGCCGTCGAAGGCAACCGCATCAAGCTGTCGCGCAAGGCCGTGCTGAAGGAACAGCGCGCCAAGCTCGGGCTGCCCGACCCCTCGCAGACCGCCCCGGAGAGCGGGCAAGTTGCTGAGATGCATGCTGAGGGCACACCCCAGCGTGCGGAGCGCCAGCCTGTCTCCAACGCCAGCACCATCACCCTTGAGGGCGGTGGGGACTTTGGTGATGATGGAGGCATGGAGGGCGGAGACGAGCCAAACTTCAACCGTGTGGAAGGCGCACAACCAGCCACCAGCGAAAACCGCAGTCCTGCCGGAGACCCGCGTCGGCGTCGGCGTCCTCGCCGTCCCGGTGGCCCCAGCTCTGGCCGTCGCAACTGAACCAGGCAACGGCCCGCCTGAGGGACAAGCAACCTCCGTCCTTCTGGCGGGAACCATTACGGGCCACATCCCAAGGTGTGGCCCGTTCTTTTTAACATGTAAATCCCTTCCCTACTGGTGTGTCCATGAAGGTCCGTCACGTACTCGCCATGTGCCTGCTTGTACTTATCTGGGGCAGCACCTGGATGGCGATCCATGTACTGGTGGGGGCCGTGCCACCTTTGCGCGGTGCGGCGTTGCGTTTTTTGCTGGCCGCCGCCTTGCTGGTCCCCATCATCCAATGGCTGCGGCTGCCGTGGCCCAGGGCGGACGGGCTGCGCGCTTCCCTGCTGCTCAGCGTGACCATGGTCAGTCTCCCCTATGCGTTGATTTTCTGGTCCGCGCAACACATTTCCTCCGGCCTGACCGCGCTGCTCTACGCCGCCATGCCATTGCTCACCACGCTGTTGACGCCGCTCATGGAGCGACGCAGCGTGCCCCGCGCCGCATGGCAGGCGATGCTCCTGGGCCTGGGCGGCATTGCGCTGGTCCTTTCCAACGCGATTTCCACTTCGCCCGCGCAGGCGCTCGGCGCTGTGGGCATTCTCGTCGCAGTGCTGCTGCAAGCAGGTTCCTCAATTTACGCCAAGCAGAAGTTGCAGGGCGTGCAACCTCTGGTGGGCAGCTCCATCCAATTTTTCTGTGCGGGGACCTTGCTGGCCCTGGGCAGTCTGGTGCCAGAGCACGGCAGGACCGCCGTGTGGGGCGCGCAGGCCGTCTTTGCACTGCTTTTCCTCAGCGTGATGAGCAGCGTCGTTTCCTACTCGCTTTATTACTGGCTGTTGCGCACCGTGGAGCCATACCAGATCACCAGCCTGCAACTGGCGGTCCCCATCATCGCCGTCATGGAAGGGGCCATGCTGCTGCATGAAGCGCTGACGTGGTACATGGTGGTTGGCTCGCTCGCGGTTTTGGGAAGTGTCGTTTTTGTGGTGCGCGCGCGGCACGAGGAAGATGTGGCCGTCACTTTGCAATGGAACGGATGACGTTGCGCCATCCCAACGGCCCTGTATGAATGGGCCTGTGCGGTGCGGCGGACCATTCGTCACCGGAACGGCCCGCCTACTTGCCTACTTGCGCGATGAGGCGACAATCATTTGCTCTGTGACCAACTGCGTCAGGTCCTGCTTCTTCAGCCCATGCTCTTTCTGGTTGTATTCGTCCACCTTGCCGGACCAGTTCATGGAGCAGAACTTTGGCCCACACATGGAGCAGAAGGCGCTCTCCTTGTAATACTCGTCGGGCAGCGTCTCATCGTGCATGGAGCGCGCCGTTTCCGGGTCCAGCGAGAGGGCAAACTGCTTCTCCCAATCGAAGGTGTACCGGGCCTGGCTCAGGGCGTCGTCACGGTCGCGGACGCCAGGACGATGGCGCGCAATGTCTGCTGCGTGGGCCGCGATTTTGTACGCTATGATCCCGTCGCGCACGTCCTTCTCATTGGGCAGGCCGAGGTGTTCCTTGGGCGTGACATAGCAAAGCATCGACGCGCCATGCCAGCCAATCAAGGCCGCTCCAATGGCGCTGGTGATGTGGTCGTACCCCGGGGCAATGTCTGTGACCAGCGGCCCCAGCGTGTAAAACGGCGCGCCATCGCAAAGCTCGACCTCCTTGTCCACCTGCTCCTTGATCTTGTCGAGCGGCACATGTCCCGGTCCTTCAATCATCACCTGGACATCACTCTGCCACGCCTTGCGGGTCAGTTCTCCCAGCGTTTTCAACTCCGCAAACTGTGCCTCATCGCTGGCGTCGGCGATGCAGCCAGGACGCAGCCCGTCCCCCAGCGAGAAACTGACGTCATGCTTGGCCATGACTTTTATGATGCGATCAAAATGCTCATAGAGAAAATTCTGTTTGTGGTGGTGCGTCATCCACTGCGCCAGGATGGCGCCGCCGCGGCTGACGATGCCCGTAATGCGCCGGGCCACCATCGGCACGTATTGGACCAGCAGACCGGCATGGACCGTAAAATAATCCACACCCTGCTCCGCCTGCTCCTCAATCACTTCCAGATACACATCAATGTCCAGGTCTTCGATCCGCTTCACGCGGCTCAGCGCCTCGTAAATCGGCACCGTGCCGACGGGCACAGAAGAATGGCGTAATATTGCTTCGCGGATCCCAGGGATGTTCCCGCCTGTGGAAAGGTCCATCACGGTGTCCGCGCCATAATGCACGGAAATCTCCAGTTTGCGCAGTTCTTCGTCAATGTTGGATGCGACGGCGGAGTTGCCAATGTTCGCGTTGATCTTGCAAAGCGTGGAAATGCCAATGCCCATTGGCTCCAGTTCCAGATGATGGATGTTCGCAGGGAGGATCAATCGGCCAGCCGCGATCTCATCACGCACCAACTCCGCTGACAGCTTTTCCCGTTGGGCCACATGGGCCATCTCTTCTGTGATTTTGCCCTGCCGCGCAAAGTGCATCTGCGACATGTTCCAGTCCCCGGTGCGCGCTGCCTCTTCGCGCCGCTTTACAATCCATTCCGCGCGCGGTTGTGGGTGGACGCTTCCATTTTGCTGCGCGTCCTTGGTCGGTGCTCCATTCTTGTGCGCCCCGTCGGGGCCGTGTGTGCCATTCTGACTCATACTGTCCTCTACAAATTCATCTTCTTGTGGTCGATTGGGAAAGCCGGAAAACCATGCATTTCCATGCGGCAACTAGGGTGATTATACGCCGCCAGCCTGCGTCCATGAGGGACGGAAAGGCCACACATTTTCAGCCCATCCACAGATAATACGATGGGCCTGACGCATGTTGGGGGCCTGCGCGCTTGACCGCATTGGTCTGTCCCCATACTCTAAAGTAGGTTGAGGGAACATACGATGCAGCACAAAAACACGCCCCTGCGGATCATCGTTGTGATGGTCATCGTCTTGGGGACCATTGGATATTTGGCCATCAGCGGCGTACAGGCCAACAAGAGCTATTACGTCACTATCCAGGAGTTGCAAGGCATGGGCAACAAGGCCTTCACGCGCCATCTGCGCGTGGCCGGCAATGTGCAGCCTGGTTCCATCCAACTGGACGGCCCGCACATGCGCTTCGTCCTGGTGGAGCAGGGCCGCACCCTGAATGTAAATTACTCCGGCATGGAGCCGCCGCCGGACACCTTCAAGGACAACGCGCAGGCGTTGGCCATTGGCACCTACGGACGGGACGGGGTCTTTCACGCGACCCAAATCCAGGCCAAATGCGCCTCCAAGTATGCCCCAGCGCAACCCAAGGCCACAGCCCAGGCTGCGGCCCCGGCACAAAAGGGCTAAGGGGCCTTTCCCCATTCGTCATTTATTGTTACGGCGCTCCCGCACTACAGACGTCCGCACCGCCCACGCGCGGACGCATTGCGTATACTCCACCTGTGCCCCCTGATATGGCAGACATGGCAGCCATCCAACTCGAAGCCGTCTCCAAGCTTTATGGGGACTTTGCCGCGCTGCGCAAGATCACAGCAAAGTTTGATGTGGGAAAATGCTACGTTTTGCTGGGCGAAAACGGCGCGGGAAAGACCACACTGCTGCGCGTCCTTGCTGGTCTGCTGCATCCCACGCTGGGGACGGTGCGGGTCTTCGGTTCGACGGACCTCCAGGAGGAACGCTGGCGCATCGGCTACCTCAGTCATGCCTCCATGCTGTATGACGAATTGACCGCAATGGAAGACCTGCGTTACACCGCGGCGCTCTACGCGGGGACGCCAACATTGACGCCACAGGCGGCCCTTGCCCTGGTGGGGCTTGACCCTGGCCTGGTGCGCCCGGTCGGACATTACTCGCAAGGGATGCGACAGCGGACCGCACTGGCGCGCGTATTGCTGGCGCAACCGGAACTGCTCCTGTTGGACGAGCCATTTTCCAACATCGATGCGGCCAGCGTAAAACAAATGTTGCATGTGCTTATGGGACTGCGCGGACAGGGCCGCACCATCCTGCTGACCACGCACCAGCCGGAGTTGACGCGGGACCTGGCCGACGTATTTTGCCACATGCACCGTGGTGCGATTGCCGATTGGACGCCAAATGTGCGCTCCCCGCAATCTTCCATCCCATCTACGATGGGACCAACGCCATGAAGACCAACGCCTGTCGCATCCTCGATGCGCTCCACATTGCTTACACCACGCGCGAGTATACCGTGGACCCGAAGGACCTCTCCGGCCAGACCGTGGCCAAAAAGATCGGCCTGCCAGAGGGGCAGGTCTTCAAGACCCTCCTCAGCCGCATCGACACAGGCGAAAATGTCTTCGCGGTGCTTTCCGTTGCGCAGGAACTGGACACAAAAAAACTTGCGGCAGCCACAGGTGGACATCGCGCCAAGCTGGCCCCCCTGGACGAAGTGCAACCACTGACCGGCTACGTGCGCGGCGGCGTCACCGTTTTTGGCAGCAAAAAAGAGTTCCCTGTCTTTGTTGATTCCAGCATTGAAAAATTCGACATCATCTCCGTTTCTGCCGGTGTGCGCGGGTTGCAAATACTTTTGGCCCCGCAGGACTATCTCCGCGCCGCACGCGCGACTGTCCTGCCGCTGGCCACTGCGCCTGCGGGAGGTGCGCAATGAATTACGCCCGCGTGCTGAGGTCCCATCTGGCGAAAGACCTGCGCTTGGAGTGGCGATCCAAGGACTCCATCAACGGCATGTTGTTTTTTTCCCTGTTGGTGGTCGTCCTGTTCAGCTTTGCTTTTGACCCCACAACGGCGGTGTCGCGGCAGATTGCCGGCGGCATCCTATGGGTGGCATTGCTCTTTGCCGCTGTCACCGCGCTCAACCAGACCTGGACGCGCGAATTGCGCAATCAGGTGCTGGACGCGCAACGCATGTCCCCTTCCCCGCCCAGCGCGTTGTTTCTGGCCAAGGTACTGGCCAATTTCCTTTTTGTCGCCGTGGTGGAGGTGGTCCTTGCGCCCATCTTTATCGTTTTCTACAACCTGCACGCGCTGGGACAGGGCTGGCTGCTGGTGCTGGTCCTGCCCCTGGGGACCCTGGCGCTGGTCATCAACGGGACCTTCTTTGGCGCGCTTTCCCTGCGCACGCGCAACCGCGAACTGCTGTTGCCGCTCATTCTTTTCCCCATCTCCATCCCCGCCGTGCTGGCGATGGTGGAGGCCACCACAGCCATCCTGACCGGGGAATACGATCCCGGTCTGTGGATACGCATGTTGGCCGGTTACGATGTGGTGTTCCTTACCGTCAGCCTGCAACTGTTTGCGACCATCCTGCACGCGGAATGACGGGCAGCAATTGTTTACAAAGCGTCTGCTGGCAAGATAGTATATTCGCTTGTGAAGCGATTTTTTTGGCTCGGCTTTCCCATCACGCTGCTCATCCTGGCTGAAGGTTTCCATCAGGCGATCTATGTTGCGCCGACGGAAGCCACGATGGGCAACATCCAGCGCATTTTCTACTATCATTTTCCCTCGGCGATGATGGCGTTCCTTTTTTTCTTCCTCAGCTTCTGCGCCTCCGTCGCGTATCTGGCCTTTCGCCGCCAGCACCCCTTCCGGGCCGATGCCGCTGACGCCTTTGCACTGGCCAGCGCAGAGATGGGCGTGGTCTTCTGCACCATCGTGCTGATTACCGGCCCGTTGTGGGCGCGCCCTGTCTGGGGCATCTGGTGGACCTGGGACGAGCGGCTGACCAGCACCCTAATGCTCTGGCTGATTTACGTCAGTTATCTGCTGCTGCGGCGCTTTTCCATTGGCACGCAGGTGCAGACGCTGGCCGCCGTGCTGGCCATCTTTGGCTTCCTGGATGTGCCCATTGTTTACATGTCCACGCGCTGGTGGCGCACCCAGCACCCCTCGCCCGTGATTGGCGGCGGGGCAAATTCCGGGCTGGACCCCAGCATGTGGCCAGCGGTCTGGTGGAACCTGGCTGGCTGGTGCGCCTGGGGAGTGTTGCTGGTCACGCTCCGCTATCAACTGGAACGCCGCCGTCAACGGGAAGAACAGGCCTCGGCCCTGCGCGCCTTGGAATCTGACCTGGAACTGACGCAATAGCGAATTGCTACAATAGGGACAACATGGAACATCGTCATCTCGTCCTCGCCTACGTCATCACCTGGCTCATCCAGCTTGGCTATCTGGGAAAGATCGCCCTGGGTTGGCGACGCAGCCAAAAGTGAAGCTGCTTCCCTGTTTTTCTTCCCGGAGTGTTTGGCCGTCCCTGTCCGTCCTATAAGGCATTGAGCTGGAAGGCAGCGGCCACAGCGCAGCGCACCTTCTTTTGCATCTGTGCCACTTGCCCCGTAAACTAAGCAAATAGAAAGGCACCTCCATGCTTGTCGTTATGAAGGCGCAGGCCACGCCAGAGGAAGTGCGGGCGGTCTGCGAGCACATTGAGCAACTTGGTTTCCGCGCGCACGCCTTGCCTGGCGCCCAGCGTACCGCCATCGGCATCACCGGCAACCAGGGGACCATTGACCAGGGCAATTTGGAAGAACTTTCCGGCGTGGCTGAAGTCATTCGCGTCTCCAAACCCTACAAGCTGGTCAGCCGCGACGTCAAAGAAGAAGACACCATCATCCGCTTCCCCGGCACCAACGCCACCATTGGCGGCAAAGGCCTGGCCATCATCGCCGGGCCGTGTTCGATTGAATCGCACGAGCAGGCCTTTGCCATTGCTGAGGCCGTGGCCGCCGCAGGCGCGCAGTTCTTTCGCGGGGGCGCATACAAACCACGCACTTCGCCCTATGCATTCCAGGGGATGGGCGAAGCGGCGCTCAAGATCATGGCGGAGGTACGCGACGCCTTTGGCCTGCGTATTGTCAGCGAGGCGCTCGACCACGAATCGCTGGTGCTGGTGGAAAAATATGCGGACGTCATCCAGATTGGCGCGCGCAATATGCAAAATTTCTCCCTGCTGCGCGAGGCCGGACGCACGCGCAAGCCGGTGTTGCTAAAACGCGGCATGGCGGCCACGCTGGAAGAGCTGCTGATGGCCGCCGAATATATTATGAGCGAGGGCAATTACCAGGTCATCCTGTGCGAGCGCGGCGTGCGCACCTTTGTGGACCATACACGGAACACCCTGGACCTGAGCATTGTCCCCGCCGTGCAGCGGCTGAGCCACCTGCCCATCATCGTGGACCCCAGCCACGGCACGGGCAAACGCGACAAGGTGGTCCCCCTGGCGCGCGCCGCCGTGGCCGTGGGCGCGGATGGACTCATCATCGAAGTACACCACCAGCCGGACAAGGCGCTTTCCGACGGGGCACAGTCCATCTACCCGCAGCAATTCACCGCCATGATGCAGGAGGTGCGCCAGATCGCGCAGGTCTTGCACCGCGATGTACCGCACGGCATTACGATAGACCAAATGTCCGCAACCATACGATAGATTTGTAGCAACCAATTCGGGGCGCCGGGGTGCCCCAGCTCTCGATTCTGAGACCTGTGCCTTTCCACAACCCGGATGCCCCGGTGTACAGTTGAAGGGCCAATATGATACTGGGTCCCCCATGTGCGCCAAGCCCACATGGTCCGTTTGCCAACGTAAAATCAAAAGGGCCAGAATGACACACGTCCCTTCTGAAAATCGCAGCCGTCTCGCGCACAGAAAGTTTTCTGTGTGCGGTGCCGTCTTGTTTTTGGGCCTGCTTGCAGGTTGTCGTCCGCACGACTTCCCCACCTATCCGGCCAATTACCGCGAATACGCCTACGTGACCAACGGCGGCAGCAATACCGTGACTGTGCTGGACGTGGTCAACCTGCGGCAGGACCGGACGCTCCGCGTGGGCGCCAATCCAACCGGCCTGGCCGCCAACCCCAAACGCAACGAGGTCTATGCTGTCAACACGGACAGCAGCACAGTCAGCGTCATCGATACAGAGAAAAATGCCGTTGTCTCCACCATCCCCGTCCACCAGCGGCCCTACTTCATCTCAGTGGCAGAGGACGGCAAACGCGCCTATGTGGCCAATTCTGGTTCCAACAATGTTTCTGTCCTTGACCTGGACAAGCGGCGGGAGATTGCCGTCATCGGCGTGGGCGAAGCGCCCGGGCTGGCGCGCATCACCCCGGATGGACGCACCCTGGTGGTCTCCAACCGGCTGGGCGGCAGCGTGAGCATTGTCGATGCAGAAAAAATGCGTGTACGCAGCGTCTTCACCGGCTGCCCTGGGGCCACGGACATTGCAATCCTGCCCAATTCCAGCAAGGCATTCCTTGCCTGTTCTGGTGGACACCAGGTGATGGTGCTGGCGCTGGCCGCACCCTCTGATGGCACTGCGCGGTCCGATACCACAGCGCCCAACAAGGACGCCTTGCTTGATCTGCTCGATGTGGGCAAGACCCCGGTGCATCTGGCCATGAAGCCGGACAGCGGCGAGATTTTTGTTTCCAATTTTGGTTCCAACTCCATCTCGGAAATCGCCACAGGCGCCAATGAAGTGGGCGGAGCATACATGGTAGGGGCACACCCGACCGATGGCCTGGTCAGCGCGGACAATAGCACGCTGTACGTCAGTAACTTCGATGCGAACTCCATTGACGTCTTCAGCGTGGACGAGGCTCGGCTGGTGGGCGCGGCCCGCGCCGGGGACGGCCCCGATGCGCTTGCCTTCTCCGCCGCCGGTCATCTTCTGTTTGCCGTGGACAGCCGCTCTGGCGATGTGGCCGTCATTCGCACGCTGACGCACTCACTCTTCACCATGCTCCCCGTTGGCAGCAGGCCGAATGACATTGTGGACAAGGCCTTCAAGGTGCGGTGAGAGGCACGCGCAGGCGCCTGCTCCGCCGCAACGTTGCCGTGCGTTTTATAGTTGCCGCGCCAGCACCAGAGTAATGTCGTCCGGCTGCTCGGCGGCCCCAATCCAGTCATCCAGCGCATGCATCAGTCGGCTGCCTATCTCTGGCAATGGCAGATGGCGGTTCTGGCGGACCACTTCCAGCATCCGCCCCTCGCCAAAGTCGCCAAACTCGTTCTCCGGCTCCGTCACGCCATCGCTATACCCGATAAACAAATCGCCGGGGGCCAGTTGCACACTGCCCTCTTGGTAGGTAACACCCTCCAGCAGGCCCACAACGGTGCCGCCACGGTCCAGGCGCTGGATGCTGCCATCCGCGCGCAGGACCAAGGGAGGCAAATGACCGCCGTTGGAGTAACGCAGCACCTTGTCCCCGGCATCGTAATGCGCCAAAAAGAGCGTGGCGTACTTCTCCGGCTGCGTGCTTAGGTAAAGATGGCGGTTGAGCAGAGAAAGGACCTTTCCCGGCGACTGGAAAATCCCCGCCAGCGTGTCCTGGTCCATTGCGTCCGCGCCAGAGGTCCCCCCACGCAAGAGAAGTTTCCCGCCTTCTACCATCTCCTCACTACAAAAGCGGTAGGCCCGCACGGCGGAGTGCAGCGTGGCCATCAGGAGCGCCGCCGATATCCCCTTCCCGCTGATGTCGCCAATGGCCAGGCCCACGCCTGCCTCCCCGAAAAGGAGGAAATCGTAGTAGTCCCCGCTGACGGCGCGTGCCGGGCGGCAACTTCCATACAACTCCAGTTGCGGCAGGGCGACCTCCCCGCTGGGGAACAGATTGGCCTGCACCTCTTGCGCAATGGCCAGTTCATTCTGCATCCGCTCCTTTTCCTTTTGTTCCAGCAACAAGCGTTGGAGCGAGGCCGTCATGCGGTTGAAGGAACCACCCAGTTCGGCAAGCTGGTCTTTGCGCGTCACCTGGATGCGATGGTCAAGTTTCCCCGCGTCCACAGCACGGGTCGCCTGATACAGGTCTGCCACAGACCTTGTAACGGTGCGGCTGAGGCGGCTGGCCATCAGCAGCGCCAGCAATTGCAAAATGCCAAAGACAAGGGCGGCAGCCAGAAAAATGGCGCGCATGGCCGTCCCCATCATGACGGACTGACGGAAAAGCCGCTCATACAATAGCGATGGCCGCGAAGTGACCAGCGCAACCACCGCATATTTCTTCCCAGTCTGCCAATCGGTCATTTCCAGCAACGTCGGCAGATCGGTGGAAAAATCCAGCAGGTTGGCGCGTTTCCCCAATGTGCCGCCAGTGACAAAGACCTGCGCAGGCCTTTGCGTTCCGGGTGGTGCGCTGGCCCCCTTGTTCGATACCACGAGGGCCTCTCCCTCAGATGCGCTCCCAGATGCATCCAGACCGAAGGGCTGATCGTACGACAACCCGGCTGGATGAAGGCGCGTAGGGATGCGCGTATTGGGCAACAACGTGATTTTTCCAAGCCCATTGGCAAGCCTGTCCAAAAACGCGCTGTCCAGCGGCAGGCCAGAGATGGTGACGATGGAATGCGTCCCCACCTGCACGCTGTCCATTGCCCGAAAGTAGACCTTGTCGTGGTACAGCACCAATCCACGGAACGGGGCCTTTGCCCACAGCGGAAGTTGGACGTTGTGCATCTGCATCCCATCCGGCAGCCATGGCAATGGCAGTTGTTTACCATCAAGGAAGGCGCCCAACTTGGGGGCAGTCTCCCCTGGCGGCAATTCGCCCGTGGAAAAACTCATACCGGTAAGCTGCATTTTTGAAGGGGCACCACCGTGGTCTGCCACAAGATGCGCAAGCTGGAGGGCAAAGGCCTGGTTGCGTGTCGCAAGCTCTGTCAACTCCGTATTGATCTCGGCTGTGGCGGCGAAATTGGCAAATTGCCCGGAAAAAATATAGGCCGCAAGCGCCGCCAAGGTGCCAAATAAGACCACCGGGGCCAGACCAATCAGCAGATAGGTGGCCAGCAGACGGTTGCGTAGCTTCCACAACATGCGCCAGCGCAGCCATTGCAGCAACAGTGGAAGGCCGCCTATCAGGGTGGCCAACAGGGCCAGGTCGGCCAGGGACCGGAAGAGGTCACTCGTCCTACCCGGCAACCACGCCAATCCATACAGGGCCAGGGTGACAAGGGCCATCCAGAAGACACTGCGGCCCAATTTGCTGGCTGGCGGGTCCCGGTGCAGCAGGCGAAAGAACGCCCCTTCCAGCCTGCCAAAGGCCGATGCGTGGTCACGTTGCATGGGAGACACTTGTTTCATTCCCGTGGCCCAAGTGTATCGCTTTACTGGGCGCTATTTAAGTCAGGGCGTTTGTTTTCCCTGTCGGCTGCGTCGGCCAGACGCCGCAAGCTGCGCGAAGCTGTAAAGTGCGCCCCAGCCAGCAAAATCAGGCCAGAAAGAAAGGCCCATATCATCAGGCCCACGGAAATGGCGAACGGACCATATACCGAGCGCAGGTCCAGGGACGGCAAGACGAGAATGTATGCCAGCTTGGCCCCTTCCCAAACCAGGCCGGTAATCAGCGCACTGGGGAAGACCAGGCGCGCTGGAATGCTGCGGTTGGGCAATATCCAGTAAATCAGGAAGAAAATGCCGATGCTGGCCGCACCTGCCAGCACACCCAATACGCTTTGCACCAGGAAACGGAAAACGATGTTTTGCGTGTGCCCGAAGAAGAGCACCCCTAGAAATTCCCTGTGCGCCACAGAAAGGGCCACTGAAGCCAGGGCCAGGGTCCCCACGGCGCAGGCCAATCCGAGGGAAACCAACTGGTTGTGCAAATAAGAACGGTTCTTCCGCACCCCCCAGACCTGGTTCAAGGCTATTTCCAGCGGCAGAAAGACCCCGGTGGAGGAGACCAGCAGCATAAAGATGGAAAAGGCCGCAATTTTCCTCTGCGAATGCACCAGCCACAGCATGTTGCGGACAACAAAATCCTGGCCCGTCGGCAGCATGTCGCGCATCATCTCCCCGATGACCAGCTCCATGCGGGGCGAATGGAAAACATGGTCGGACAGCGTCAACAGCAGCACGATGAAAGGAAAGAGCGACAGAATCACATTGGCCGCCACGCTGAAGGCGTAGGTGTGTACCTCCGTGCGAGACAAATAGCGGAGCAAGGCCACAAGCTGCCGCCATGCCCCTTCTGGCGGCAAGGTCCCCTCGTTTCGGGCGGGTCCACCGGGCGGTGGTGCAGTCTCTGTAATGGATAGGATGGACATGAATGTAATTCCAGCATATCCGTCCTGTGCCACCTTTGCTTGGAACGTGTCTCCTTTTCAGAAGGTCCCTTCTTTGACCGATAGACCTGTTTTTTTTGCCCTGCCATTGGGCAGAGAGCACCTGCTTTGCATATTTTTCTTGCATTTGTCCCATTTTCCTGTCATAACAGTGTCACGAATTGCAATTAGTTTGCATGAGTGTGCGTTCGCAGTGCTTAGGGGTAGGCCAACTTGCAGGATGGGTCGGGCCTTCTTCGTTTGCTACGGACGCGGTGTGGCAAGCTGTTGTCCCGCGCTTCGCGGTTGCTTGTCCCCGCTTACCCCAGCCGTAACGCGGAGAAACAAACGGAAAGGACCTTATACGTGCGGGAACAAGGTGTGGTGAAGTGGTTCAACGGGGCCAAAGGATATGGGTTTATCCAGCGTTCCTCCGGGGAAGATGTCTTTGTGCATTTTTCAGCAATCCAGCAAGATGGCTATAAGACCCTGAAAGAAGGAGATGCCGTTGAGTTCGAGTGCCAGCAAGGCCCCAAGGGGCTGAATGCGGTCAATGTGATGATGCACAGCGCTTGATCTTCCATGCTTTCCCTACGGGAAAAAGTCGGCCCTCCCCCAAGCTGTGCAAGGCTTGTTTTCCGTAGGAATGCAGGCACTTTATGCAGAAGGTAAAGTGCCTGCGTGGTCCCTTATGTCAATGCCCCGTAGCGGACCGCCATTCAGGCCTGCCGGGGTGGATGTGTGTGCTTCACTGGCGCTGCCGGTTCTGCATGGCGATGGCGACATTCCGCTGCAATCCTGCGTGCTTGGCCCGGGAGACAGGGGACTTACGGAAGATCGCACGAAATTGCGCTTCATCCAGCCCGCTGAGCCATTCCAGCGCCGGGTTTACTAGCTCTGGACGCGCCGACAACTCTGGCCAGTCGGTCACTGGGGCGCGCCGGTTCCAAGGGCATACCTCCTGGCAGATGTCGCAGCCAAAAACGTTGCGACCGATGGCTGGCTGCAACTCCTTGGCAATCTCTCCACGTTTCTCAATGGTCAGATAAGCAATGCACCGGCTGGCATCCATTCGATATGGCGTCAGGCATTGTGTTGGGCAAGCATCCAGGCACCGCGTACAGCTCCCGCAACGGTCCGCATGGGGCGCGGCCCACTCTTCGCGGGGCAGTTCCAGTGAGGTCACCACGGTCCCCAGAAAAATCCAGGAACCAAACTTTTCATGGATGAGGCAGGTATTTTTCCCCTGCCAGCCCAGCCCGGCGTGTTGGGCATAGGTCCTTTCCGCCACCGGCCCGGTGTCAACAAAACAACGCGCGATAAATGTCCCCAACTCTACTTGAAGTTTTTCTTTGAGCAGTTCCAGCCGCTCCAGGACCACTGCGTGATAGTCTGTGGCCTCTGTCCGCGCACTTTGGGCGTTCCCCGATGCTTCCCCTTGCACGGCCCTGCCGCTCCAGGCATAGCGGGCAATCCAGCCAGTGCCCTCTGGGGCCGGGTCAATGGAACGCGGCTGTGGGGTGTTGTAGCTGACGGCGCAAACAATCACCGAGCGCGCCCACGGAAACGGCACACGCAGCGAGGAACGCAGATAGGCGCCAGAGGCATCGCGGCGTTTCAGATACTCCATTTCCCCGGCCCGTCCCTCGGCCACCCACTGGGAAAAACCCTGTGCCTCTGGGGGCCCGTCGTCGGCCCCGGCCACTGGCGCGATGCCTGCCAGGTGGAAGCCCAGCGCGCGCGCCATTTGCTGCACCTGCGACGCAATGGATGGAGCATGGTCCATGCTTTTCTAGCGTAACGCACTCTGACTTTGGTGCTTGGGCGTGCCATTCAGGGCGGCCCACATCGCCATCGCAAGTACCGGAGGCGAACGATGGCGTGTACACTTCATTTTGGATGGTCCCGCGATTTGGGAGGTCCCGGCCATTGCGTGTGGGAAGCTCTGCCATCCACGAGGCCCTTGCGTTGGAAAATTTTCGTCTTAAAGTCTTTCGCGTCGTTGCCACACATTTGAACTTCCGTCGCGCGGCGGAAGACCTGTTACTGACCCAACCCGCCGTCACCTTGCAGATCAAGGCCCTGGAAGAGGAGATCAACGTCCCACTCTTTGATCGCAGCGGTGGACGTGTCTCGCTGACCCCGTCCGGCAAGCTGCTGTACGACTACGCGATGCGTCTGGCCGCCCTGGCGGAAGAGGCGACCCAGGCCATTTCCATGGCCAACGGGTCCGCAGCAGGGAAACTCGCCCTGGGCGCTTCGCAGACCATTGCGCACTACATTTTGCCGCGCATGTTGGGGACCTTCCAACGGGAAAACCCCCGTTTGCACTTCGGGCTGATAAGCGGCAACACCGAGGAGATGCTTGAAGCCATGGTGCAACACAGGATCGCCGTCGCCCTGATTGAAGGCCCTACACAACGCCGCGACGTGAAGACCCTGCCCTTTATTGAAGACGAGATATTGCTCATCGTGCCCCCGCAACACATCTGGGCCGGCAAGACCATCGACCCTAAATTATTGAAAGAAGCGCCCCTGCTGACGCGCGAAACTGGCTCCGGCTCCCGACATGTAGTGGAGCAGGCGCTGGCCCAGGTGGGCCTGCGCACCAAGGACCTGCGTATTGCCATGACGTTGGATTCCACGGAGGCCCTCATCAGTGGCGTGGAGTCCGGTCTGGGCCTGACCTTTGTCTCCCGCTGGGCCGTGCGCAACCAGTTGGCGCTGGGCACATTGGCCGTGACCCTGTTGCGTGGTATGCGTCTGACCCGCCTTCTTTCTGTCGCCTATCCCACCGGGCCGGAACCGACCGGCCCTGCTGGCCTTTTCCTGCGTTTTGTCACCGGACGCGCTGCGGAAATCCTGACAGCTTCCCCGTCTGCTTCGCCAAAAACGGCACGAACAAGACCGCGATAGAACAACACGTATTTTTGCATGGGCCGTTGCAAGGCCGCCCTGTCCTCGCCTTTGCTACAATTCGCCTAAGAATTCTTAGGGGCGGTATTTTATGCGGGCAACTTCTGTCACTCTATTTTTATTGGCCCTCACGATGGCCCTTCCTGCACAAAACACGACCGTACCGAGGCCGCCCAATGCCACGGCCTATGCCGATGCCGTCCACCGCTCCGCAATCGTCATTGACACCCACGCCGACACCCCCCAGCGCTTTGTGGACGAACACTTCGACATGACAGACCCGCTACAAGGTGGCCATCTGAATCTGCAATCGGCCCGGCAGGGCAACCTGGGCGCGGAGTTCTTCTCCATCTGGGTGGACCCGGAACAATTCAAGGGACACTACGCGCGGCGCACGCTGGAGCTGATTGATTCCGTATACCAGCAGGCTGCGCGCCATCCAGACCAGATGCGGATGGCCTTCTCCCCGGAAGACATTGAACGGGCGCACCGGGAACACAAGCTGGCCGCGCTGATGGGCATTGAGGGCGGACACTCCATTGAAGACAGCCTGGGCCTTTTGCGGGACTACTACCGCCTCGGCGTGCGCTATATGACACTGACCTGGTCCAACTCCAACGGCTGGGCAGATTCTTCCGGCGATGCCGATGACCCTAAAGTGCCGCACACAGAAACGGGCCTGAGCGAATTTGGCAAAGACGTTGTCTACCAGATGGACCGCATGGGCATGATGGTGGACATCTCGCATGTCTCTGACAAGACCTTTTACCGCACGCTGGTTGTGACGCGCGCCCCGGTGATTGCCTCCCACTCTGGCGCACGCGCACTCTGCAACAGCCCGCGCAATATGACCGACGACATGCTGCGCGCCGTGGCCATCAATGGCGGCGTGGTGCAGGTGAATTTCTATTCGGCCTTTGTCAGCGAGGAGTTCCGCAAGGCGTGGAATGCCCAGACCCCGGAACGCCAGAAGGCCGAGCAGGCGTTGGTCGACCAGGCCAAGGCCGCTGGCAAGCCAGTCCCCTATGCGGAAATCGACCGCTTGGACCGCCAGTTTGCCGCTAAAATCCCGCGCCCGCCGTTGAGCGCGCTGATTGACCAAATCGACCACATCGCCAAGGTCGCAGGCGTGGACCACGTTGGCCTCGGCTCGGATTTTGACGGGATAACCTCCACCCCGCAAGGGATCGATTCCGCTGCGGACCTGCCAAAGATCACCGAAGCGTTGATGGCCCGTGGCTATACTGCGCAGCAGATGCAAAAAATCCTGGGTGGGAACTTGCTGCGCGTCTTCCGACAGGTGCAGGCCGTGGCCAAGGAGATGCAGGCCACGCAGCCCATGGAGCGGCCCCGCATCACCGAACACCAGCCTGAAAAATAAAGGGGCATCTGGATTTGCTCGCCGGTCCCCTGCCGACCCGGCTACAATAGGGAAAATGATGCTTCGTCCTTCAATTTCTCCTCGCACCCAGGTCGGTTTCGCGGCTTGGATACTTTTTTTGTCTATGGGCGTGCTGGCTGCGGCGCAACAGTCTTCGCAGCAAACGGCCCCACAGGCCCTTCCGGACGCTCCCAGCACGGAAGCGAACATCCAGCCGCCCGTACTCCCAGGCGGCCCCACTGCTGTATTGGACACCAGCATGGGCCGCATGGTCTGCAAATTGTATTCGGCGCAATCGCCCACGGCTGTGGCGAACTTTGTCGGTCTGGCCAACGGCAGCAAGACGTGGACCGACCCGGTGACCCACAAAAAAATGCAGGGCAGGCCCTATTATGACGGGACCACCTTCCATCGCGTGATCCCAGGCTTTATGGTCCAAGGGGGCGACCCCACAGGGACAGGCACAGGCGACCCAGGATATTTCTTTGCCGATGAACTCGACCCCTCCTTGAACTTTGAGCAGCCGGGAATGCTGGCGATGGCCAACTCTGGGCCAAACACCAATGGCTCACAGTTCTTTATTACCGTCGCGCCGTATCCCACCCTCGACCAGCATTACGTCATCTTTGGTAAATGCGATGACGCCAGCGTGCTGGTGGCCCAGGCCATTACGGAGGTCCCCCGCGATGACCGCGACAGGCCCTTCCAGCCCGTGTATCTGAACAAGGTCACGATTGTGGAGAATGGACAGCCGCTGCCCCCCATACCACCCCCAGCGCCCGCCGCTTCCACCACGCCAACGCAGGCCACATCCACGCCCACTCTGATCAAACGCCATTGATCTTTCGGTTTTATAAAAGGAGCCATATCATGCCAAAAGCACCGGGGACCTATGCGGTCTTCAACACTTCAGAAGGAAAAATCATCTGCCGTCTCTTTGAAAAAGAGGCGCCCAAGACCGTGGCCAACTTTATCGAATTGGCCGAGGGCAAGCGCGAATGGAAACACCCTGTTACCGGAAAAAAGAGCACGGACAAGCTCTACGATGGGACCATCTTCCACCGCGTGATTCCCAATTTTATGGTCCAGGGGGGCGACCCGGCAGGCAATGGCATGGGCGGTCCCGGCTATCAATTTGCCGATGAAACCAAAGGGTCCCCCCACAGTTTCAATCAGACAGGCAAACTGGCCATGGCCAACTCCGGCCCCAACACCAACGGCTCCCAGTTCTTCATCACTGTGGCAGCGACCTCGTGGCTGACCGGGAAACACACCATCTTTGGCGAAGTGGTGGAAGGGCAGGAAGTTGCCGACAAGATTTCCAACGTTGCACGCGACCATCAGGACAGGCCCAAGGTCCCGGTCGTCATCGAATCGCTGCTCATTGAGCGGGTCTCCGCCTAGGGGGCCCCTGAACAAGTCAGCCTTTTGAAGGGGCGGGACTTTAGTCCCGCCGTAAGTACCTGAAATAATAGTGGGCTTCAGCCCCTAAGGGAATGCAGTAGGACTGGACCAGGGCTTCCTGGCGCAGCCAATACCAACAGCAAGGAACAGGGACCTGTTGCGCGCAGCCATTCCATCATAAAACGGCTGCGCGAACAGGGCCTGCATGGCAACACGGACTGCCGAAGTCCCTTAGTTGGATGCTTCCTTGAGCGCCTTCTGGATGGAACCCGGTGCGCAGCGGATGCTCATAAATCCGTTGGGGCCTGTCATGCCCAGGTCCGGGAAGTTGATGGCAATGCGGAACTTTCCAGCCAGGGCATAGACCTTGCCGCCAGAGACCAAAATCTCATATGGCAAGTGCCCGGTGGACTTGATGTTCTGGACATCGATCTTGCCCATGACATGCGTGTCCCCGCCACATTCATTGCCGCTGGGACCGGAGAGGGCCACGCCAAAGAGCGTCTGCTCCTTGCCCGGAATGGCCACCTGATAGACCTTGCTTGTGCCGCCTTTGTGCGCTGCCAAACCAGCGTTGACCGCATTCAACGCCTGCTGATAGCTGCCGTATTGGGCAAGCGTGTCCTGGTCCGTGAAGTACGGCATCATCATCTTGTAATGGTAGTTTTGCAGCTTGGAGGCATCCAGTCCGTCCCTGGAGCCATAGGCCTGCTGCGCACCCAGGGCCTTGGCCAGTTGCGCTTGCACGCCTGCCAGGTCGCCCTTCAGCCGATAGGCATTGGCCATGTAGACCGGATTGGTATAGGCCACCTGGACCTGGTCGTTCACCTTGGTGACGGTGACCCGCTGCACCACGGCGTAGCCGCCAAAATCCGTCTGGGCCGCGACCTGCTTGAGCGCGGCGTTGGTGACCCCAATGACCACGGCGGAGACTGTCTCTCCGTTGGAAAACTTGGCGTTGGTATAGGGGGCATAGCTGCCCACCACCTCAAAGCCATTGGCGCTGAGTTTCTGTTTGACCTGCGCCACCACCTGGGCCATGTCACCGTTGACGGTGTACGCCAACTCAAATGGCCTCAGCCGTTCTGCGGCGGAGGCGTACATTGCAAAAAAGGCCAGTACGAATGTAAAAATGATCGCCTGGGTACGGATGGTTGTCCTTCTCATTTTTTCCCTCAAATCAACGCCGGTTGGGACCGACGCATTTCTGGATTATTTTTACTGCCGTGGACATTTTATGTTGGCCCAAACAGTTTGCATGTAATGGCCATCACATCCTCTCTGGTGCGTGCAAGACCTTGCTCCCACTATGATGGGAACATGCAGACACGACCCAGGATGGGCGACATCCTTGCCAATTCCATCACCCACGGAATTGGCATTGCATTGGCCCTAGCAGGCGCAATTTACATCATTTACGCATCCATGCGGGGTGGCGCGTTGGAGATCGTTGCCTGCTCCATATACGGCAGCACGCTGGTGGCCCTGTATCTCTGCTCCACGCTGTATCATTCGTTCACGCTTACACGGGCGCGTCGCGTCTTCCATATACTGGACCACTCATCCATCTACCTGCTGATTGCGGGGACGTATACGCCGTTTACTCTGGTCTCTTTGCGTGGGCCGGTGGGCTGGTCCCTCTTTGGCCTGATATGGTCCCTGGCCATTGCCGGAGTGGTCTTCAAGTGCTTCGCCACCGGGCGCTTCCCCGTTGCATCCACGGTGATTTATCTCTTTATGGGCTGGGTGGTTGTCTTTGCCATGCGCCCGCTGTTGCACGCAATTTCCTGGCATGGGATGCTCTGGATTGGGCTGGGCGGGCTGGCCTACACGGGGGGCGTCCTGTTCTATGCGCTGGACCGCGTGCCTTACTTCCATGCGCTGTGGCACCTGTGCGTGCTGGCGGGGAGCGCTGCCCACTACTACGCCATTTTGTTTTACGTCTTGCCGCCGCGTTAGGCCGGGCCTGCTGCATCCTGCAATGCATCCAGGGCGCGCTCCAGGCGGACCCCACGCGAGGCCTTCAGCAACACGGCATCCTCCGCTTGCAGGTTTTTCTGCAACCATGCGCCGGCCTCTTCCGGCGTCTCCAGGAAAAGCGCCTCTGCCCCGGCAGCACGCGCACCCGCAACGATGGACGCAGCATGACCGCGCACGCCAAGGACCATCTGCACGCCGCACGCGGCCATCCTGCGCCCGCAACTTGCGTGCAATTGCGGGGCCTCCGGTCCCAGCTCCAGCATCTCCCCGGCAACCACGATGCGCCGCTTGGCGGGGACGCCGCACAGCACATCGACCATGGCGTCCAGCGCCAGTGGATTGGAGTTATAGCAATCGTTTAACAAGGAGGCCCCACGAAAATGGAGCAACTGGCCGCGCTTCTCCGCTGGCGTCAACGTCGCCAGAGCAGAGACACATTTTTCCAACGGGACCCCGGCGGCCATGCCCACCGCAATGGCTGGCAGGACGTTGCTGACATTATGTTTGCCCAGCAATTGCAGGGTGGTTTCCGCCTGCTCCCTGCCTAGGATGACGCGGAAGCGCGTGCCCGCTGCGCCCAGGGACTGGATGTTTTCCGCGCGCAGGTCAGCGCAATGGCCCGTCCCAAAATACATCGCCGTGCCAGAAAAGTCCCTTCCAAATTGCGAGACATACGCATCATCGCAATTGAGGAACGCCATGCCGTGCTGCGGCAGGGCCTCGATCAGCTCATATTTGGCACGTGCGATGCCCGCCAGTCCATCAGGAAAATTCCCACTATGCACCATGCTGACATTGGTCACCACCCCCCAATCAGGCGATGCAATCTTGGCCAGGGCCGCAATCTCGCCGCTGTGTGACATGCCCAGTTCCACCACGGCGATCTCGTGCCCCGGCTGCAAGCGCAGCAATTGCAAAGGCAGTCCGTAGCCATTGTTCAGGTTGCCTTGCGACTTCAGCACTTGAAATTGCGTGCCGAGCACATGGGCGATGGCCTCTTTCGTGGTCGTCTTTCCAGCGCTGCCAGTAACGGCGACCAGCCGCTTTCCCCAATGTCGGCGCACGGCATGGGCCAGGGACTGCAAAGCGTGCAGCGTGTCTTCCACAACCAGCAAGCGGCCCTGCATGGCGGCGTCTGTATATCGGCCCACTTCCTTGTGCGCCACCACTGCGGCCACAGCGCCAGAGGCCAGCGCAGCAGCAACAAAATCATGTCCATTCAGGCGCCCACCGTGGATGGCGAAAAACAACTCGCCGGGGGCGATGGTCCGTGAGTCAATGGAATGCCCTGTGACCACGGCGTCCTGTTGCATAGGAGCACCAAGAGACATTGCATCGGTCCAATGGCGGACCTGCTCCAGCGTCAGTTGCATCGTTTCCCCTCTCTGCTGGTCACATCGGTTGTAAACGTTTTGTCAGCGCCGCGCGGGCGACCGCAACATCATCAAAGGGGACCGTGCGGTCCTTCAATACCTGCACTTTTTCATGCCCTTTTCCTGCAACGATGACAACATCGTTGGCCCGCGCCTCGGTAATTGCCCGCGCAATGGCTGCGGCGCGGTCTGCTTCCACCACATGCGGCACGCCTGTCGTCAGGACGCCTGGAAGGACCTCTTTTATGATGGCATTTGGGTCTTCGCTGCGCGGGTTGTCGCTGGTAAGCACGATAAAATCGCTGCCTTCGCCTGCGGCCCGTCCCATACGCGGACGCTTGCTGCGGTCGCGGTCCCCGCCGCAACCAAAGAGCGTAATCACGCGCCCACCGTGCTCCTTGGCCAGGGTGCGCGCCAGCCGGGTCACATTGCGCAGCGCGTCGTCAGTGTGCGCGTAATCCACAATTACCGTAAAGGGCTGGCCGCAGTCCACGGCCTGGAAGCGCCCTGGAACATGCTCCAATTGTGCGATGCCTTGCAAGATTTCCTCCAACGTCAGGCCGCGCGCCGTGGCCGCAGCCGTTGCCGCCAGCAGGTTCAACACGTTCACTGCGCCCACCAATCGCGTCTCCACGCGCACCGTGCCCGCAGGCGTCACCATCTGGAAGCGCGTGCCGCTCCCGGCAAGCTGGATTGTTTCGGCGTGAAAGGAGGCCCCTTCGAGGGCATAGTCGAAGACCTGGGACCCGGCGCCCTGCGCCAACGCAAGCAGTCGTTTTCCATACTCGTCATCCGTATGGATGACCGCGGTCCGTGGCGGAGCGGCGCCTGTTCCGGTAAAAAGCAGCGCCTTGGCGCGGAAGTAAGATTCCATGTCGCCGTGGTAATCCAGGTGGTCCTGCGTCAGATTGGTGAAGATGGCCGTGTCGTAGTGCAGCCCCCACACGCGCCCCTGGTCCAGCGCGTGCGAGGAGACCTCCATCACCGCTTCCGTTGCGTCCAGGGCGACGCCATCGGCAAAAAGTTGCAACAGGTCGCGCGATTCCGGCGTGGTGTGCGGCGCAGGCAGCACCTTTTCCGCCAGATGATATTCAATGGTGCCCACCAGCACGCATTGCCGACGCGCAGAGCGCAACATCGCCTCCAGCAAAAACGCCGTGGTCGTCTTACCGTTGGTCCCGGTCACGCCGGTCAGGTACAGTTTGCGTTCAGGATGGCCAAAGACATGGGCGCTGATGATTGCCAGCGCGCGCCGTCCATGCCCGACGCGGGCCACGCCACACTGCGGGTACTTCTGCACCAACGCTGCAAAATGCTCTGCGGAATCGGTGACAATGGCCGTCGCACCACGCCCAATGGCCGCGTCAATGAATTTGTTTCCGTCCGTCACTTCCCCGCGCATGGCCACAAAGACCGCGCCTGCCTGCACGCGCCGCGAGTCGTATTCCACGCCTGTGACGACGGGGTCTGCGCCACTCCGTTCCTCTACTGCAGCGCCCTGGATGCTCTCTTCAAAACGCATGGATCTCCCTTGGGTCCTATGGCTGGATTTTACTCGCATGGGAAGCGATCTTCCCTTTGGAAATAGGGTTGGAGGTCAGGAAACGACCGTGCAATCTTCCTGCAAACGCCAGTGCATCCCCCGTGCGGCGCTCCCTCAAATGAAAAGGACCTCATCGTGAGAAGCGCAACACAATTTCCGTCCCCGGAGGCACCTGGGTCCCCGCAGCCGGGGCCTGTTCCTGTACTGCCCCGCTGCCAAAGACCTGCACGCCCAGGCCCAGACTGGCTGCTGTTTCCACGGCCTTGCGCATGGGCTGGCCAACAAAGCTCGGCACGGTAATGCTGCTTCCTGTATTGGTCTTGGCGGACGCAGCCGAGAGGTACGCTGTCTGTGTCCCTGCGGATGGGCCAGGGGCGTTGCCGTATTTTGCATCTGTATGGACACTGGATATTTGCTGTGCGATGACATCCTGTTGCCCGGCGCGTTCCCTATCTCCGGCCCCGTCGGAAACCTCTGCCGGTGTCTGCTGTCCTGTGTTTACTGGCCCTGTTTGGGCGGATTGACGCAACGGATCGTCCGCAGGAAGATTGTTCACTGCGGCAAAGAGCGCCTGCAAATCCCCCGGATGGTCATGGTCGCCCATCTCTTCGTCCATCTTCGGCGTTTGCACTTTCGCCATCAACCTGGCTGGTTTGACTTCCATATCGTGCGGCACGCCAAGGTATTCCAGCGTCTGCTGCACCACCTGCCCGAAGACAGGCCCGGCCACTTCGCCGCCGTGGTGCCCTTTGCGCGGGGAATCCAGCACCACCAGCACACTGACGGCAGGCCGATTGACCGGCGCAAATCCGCCAAAAGAGGCAATGTAGTCCGTCTTGGAATAGGTGTGCGTGCCCGGATCGACCTTCTGCGCCGTGCCGCTCTTGCCTCCGGCGCTGTAGCCGTTCAGGCCAACAAACTTCCCCGTGCCGAACAACACCACGCCCTCCATCATCTTGCGCAACTCGGCTGCGGTCATGGTGGTAATCACACGGTGCGCGCCCGGCGGCAGCACCTCCGGCACATTGTCCTCTGGATGAAAGGCAGCAGGCTGCAACTGGGGAGTGTCTTTGGCGTGGTCTGTCTTCTCCAGAAGGATGTGCGGGGGGAGATACACGCCCCCATTGGCAATGGTGGAGATCATGCTGATGGCCTGGACTGGCGTCACACCCACCTCCTGCCCCATTGCCAGGGACGCTATGCTGGAGGCCTGCCAGCGATTGGGCGGTCGCAGCAACCCGCGCGTTTCGGCGGGAAGTTCAATGCCACTGCGCTGGCCAAAACCAAAAGCGCGGATATAGTCATAGAATTTCTGCGGCCCCAAACGCAGGCCGACCTTGATGGCGCAGACGTCGCTGGAATGCTCCAGCGCCTCCGTCACCGTGATCTTTCCAAAGCGGTGCCAGTCGTGGACCAGCCGCCCCGCAACAACGATCTTTCCATTCTGGCCGTCGATCACCTCATCGGGATTGGTCAGGCCCTCATTGATGGCCGCCGAGTAAGTGACCAGCTTGAAGACAGACCCTGGCTCGTAGATGCCACTGACAGCGTTGTCGTGCAACATGGATGGTTGTACATGGCGGACGTCATTGGGATCAAAGGCAGGACGCACCGCAAGGGCCAATATCTGGCCGGTGTTCGGGTCCTGCACCACCACCGTGCCGCTGACGGCCTGGGTGCGTTGCATGGCCGCGTCCAGCGCCTTTTCTGCAATGAACTGTATGTGCGCGTCCAGCGTGAGCACCAGATTTTCCCCCGGCTCTGGATTGCGCTCCACACTGCCAAAGCTGTGTTGCCGTGCGTCCACCGCCGTCAACATGCGCCCAGGCGCCCCGTGCAGGTCCGCATCATACCGGTGCTCGATGCCGCCCAGGCCGCTATCATCCAGACTGACATACCCCAGCACCTGCGCCGCCAATTGGTCGTCTGGATAGAAGCGTTTGTACTCCTGCTGGAAGTAAATGCCTTTCAAATTCAGGGCGCCAACGCGCTGGGCCACATCGGGTGCGACTTTGCGTGCGACCCAGGCAAAGTTGCGCGCCCCATCCAAGCGGGCCTCAATGGCCTTTTCACTGGTGAATGGGTCGCTGGCGTCCTCATGGACCAGCCCTGCCAATGTCCGCGCTGTGGTTTGTTTGTCTGTAATTTCACTGGGGACGGCATAGATGGAATTGGTGAGCACGGTCATCGCCAGCGCTTGCAGATTGCGGTCGTACAGCACGCCCCGTCGTGGCGCCACTTCAAAGGTGCGCTCCTGTTGACGGGCCGCCCGCTCAACATAAATCTTATGGTCGATGACCTGCAACCATACCAGGCGCAGGACGATGGTCCCCACCCAAAGCAAAAATAAGACCGCCAACAGCACAAACCGCATCCGCGGGATGGGTGCTGTCAGCGGTCTTCTTGCCGTCTTGTTCATGCCAATTACACGGTCCTGTATGTTTTACAAGGTCGCTTCAGCGTAAAGATTTCTTATAAGTCCTACTGTTGTCCCTCAGGGGCTGCAACCCACTATTATTTCAGGAACTTCCGGCGGGACTAAAGTCCCGCCCCTTCAAAACGCTGACTTGTTCAGGGGCCCCTTAAGGGACGCTAGGCGTGGCGTCCGGGATTGCCACTTGCGCCAGCAGCGGGCCGCTGGGCGTCTCGTCTGTCAGGCCAGGAGTGACAAATTGTCCGGGTTGCGGGGCATCCATGCCCATCTGTCGCGCCAGCTTGTCCATCCGTTCTGGCTGGGTCAACTGGGCCTCAACCAGGCCCAGTTGGCGCGCCTGCTCCTGCAGGTGTTCCAACTGCATCTTTTGCGCCTCCACCTGGTAGCCCAGTTCCACGGAACGATAGTGCTGCCAGGTATACGTCATCAGCAGTGCAAAAAAGACCACGGCGGCCACGGCGAAGTTGCGCATCTCCCGCCCGCGCTGCGGGTCGTCTGCCTTCACCAGCCGGGAGTTGTCCAGACGCTTGTCAAAAAAGACCTCTGGTGTTGGCCCACGGCGGGCGCGCAATTCCGTAGCAAATCGCTGGCGGTTGTACGCCATCGCCGTGTCCGCGTCCCATTGCTTCCGTTGCCGCAATGTGTCCATTGCAATTGTTGCTGCTGCCATGACTTTCCCTGCCTTTTCGTGGTGCCGCTGCCTCTAAAGCGCCCCATTGAAGGCCGCTGCCATCGCCACACAGGATGCTATGGCGCATACGCTGAAGAACACTGCACCCCAGACTTCCGCGTTATTGTCAATGTGGTTGATGAAACGTAACATGATATTTCCTCCTCCGTACGGTTGACTGCGGTAAACATTCGGCTGACAGAGATTGCTGCCATTTTCTGCCGCCAGGGACCGGTCGCCTGCCCTTGCTTGCGACCAAAACTTTGGGGCATCTCCCCTTGTCCGCTCTCCCCAGGCGTCCCCTCATATATCGGGCCAGGCATCGCTGCTTGGAGGGACTTTTTTTTCGCCTTGGGGTGGGACGTGCCCAGCCCGAACTTAAAATCTTTTTTGCTTCCCTCTTCTGTTGCCGCGCGCTGCATCGTTTCCCTCGATACTGCCGTCCGCCGTCCGTTCGGCGGCCCGTAACTTTGCGCTGCGCGCCCGTGGGTTCTGCCCCATCTCTGCTTCCCCGGCCTGGATGGGCCTCTTGGTCAGTACCTGCCATGCGCCCGCCTGTCTACCGCTGCGCAAGGCGTCTTTCACCAGCCGGTCTTCCAAAGAGTGGAAGCTGATGGCAACCAGCCTTCCGCCCGGCCTTAGCAAACCTGGCGCTGCATCCAACAGGGCCTGTATCTGCTCCAGTTCCCGGTTCACATAAATCCGTAGGGCCTGGAAGGTCCGTGTTGCCGGGTGTATCTTTTCGTGTTTCATCGTCTGGGCCGCGGCTGCTACGACCTTGGCAAGTTGTGCCGTCGTCGATAGTGGCCGCGCCCGGACAATGGCTCTGGCGATTCTCCGCGACCTCCTTTCCTCTCCGAATTCGTAAATCAGGTTGGCAAGCTCTTCCTCGCCCGCCTGGTTTACCACTTGTTCGGCAGTCGGCCCGCTGCGCGTGTCCATCCGCATGTCGAGCGGCCCATCCGCCTGAAAACTAAACCCTCGCTCTGCCGTGTCGAGCTGCATGGAACTGACGCCAAAGTCCGCCAGGATGCCGTCCACGCTGGCCGCTTGCACCAGCCCCGCCATGCTGCCAAAGTCCGCCGCGTGCAAAGTGACCTGGGGCATCTCCCCGGCCAGCTCCTCATGCAATTCCTGCAATCGCCCCGCGGCCTGCTCCATCGCCGCCGGGTCCCGGTCAAAAGCGACCAAGTGGCCCTCTGGCCCCAGCAACCGGGCAATGGCCAGGCTGTGACCACCCCAACCGAGCGTTGCATCCACCACCGTTGCGCCCCGCACCACCCTGAGGAAATGCAGCGCCTCCTCTAAAAGGACCGGCACATGACGCAAACGCTGCATGGGTGCCCTCTCTGGAGGACGCTTGACACCCACCGTCATAGACCGAAAGAGGCCAGAGATGCGGCATCTTCGCTGCTGAACGGGTTGGCGTCCATGTTCTGCCGGAAGGCCTCGTGGTTGGTCACTTCCAAATAGGTCATCATCCCGAAGACCACCACGTCCCCCGCAATCTTTGCCGCCTCGCGCAGGATTTGCGGCACCAACACCCGCCCCTGCACGTCCATCTCGCTTACCTGGCCAAAATAGTTCACGCGGTCCAGGAACTTCTTCTTGGCCGGATTGAAGCTGGGTATCTGCGCCAGCTTTTCTTCAATCTTTTCCCATTCCTTCAGCGGATAGACCTCGGCCACCCGCCCGTCCTTGCTTGTGATGTAGACCTGCTTGCCATATTTCTCTTCAATCTGGCGTTTGAACTCCGCAGGCAGCTTGAGCCGTCCTTTTTCGTCGACCCGGGTTGGGTGATTGCCGCGAAACATAAGGGCCAGTCTGAACCGTAAAATCCGACTTTTTTGTCGGCGACCTCTAAATTTGGTCTCAACCTGGGGAAAGTACGTCCTTATCCACCACTTTCGACCACTTTCTTCCACTACATTAACGCGAAAAACCGTTTTGTCAAAGAAAAAAATTTTTCCTTGCAATCCGTTCTATCTTTCCTCGCAATTGGTTCTGTCGATTGTCCCTGGAAAATACTACAGGATGTGGGTTCTCCCGTGCATGACGTAACAAGTTGTGTTTACCAGTTGTATGCGCGTCCCATATTGGGACTTGACCTTGGCAATTCTGTTTTCAGGGGTACTTGGCTCATCGTTTGGCGCCGGCCCTGTTTTGCCTTGCCAATAACCACACCAGGTAGAGCACAACCACCAGGTTTGCCAAGATGAGCAGCAACTTCCACCAGGTGGGGTGGTGCATTGTCTTGAGCACCTCAATCGGCAAAAAGGAAGCGGTGAGCACCAGCGTGACGTACTCAGCCCATGCCTTTTCCATCACCAGCCCGCCCCCTTCCAGGAAATCAAGGGCCGCGTAGGCAAAGGTGAAGATGCTCAACTGGCGCAGACGGTGGTCGTTGACCAGGGACAGCTCGTTCAGCAGTGTATTGATGAAAGCATTGCCGGGATCAAAGCGGAGCGCCTCCACCAGCCGCATGGCCATGGCGTAGAGGTCGTGGTGCAGCAGTTTGAGTAGGCCAAAGCCCAAGGCGATAAAAAGCATGCCCTTCATCAGCTTGAGCACGCCAATCAGGACCAGGCCCCGTGCATGGTGTCTGCTGCGCCGCACGGCCCCTCGTGACGCTTTGGCGGCCTTCCCTGTCAAACAAGTCCCTCCCTGGTCCCCGGATCGCCGTCCTTGTCCACAATTGCGGTGGGCGGCCCTGTTTGCCTGGGCTAGAACTTGAGGTAGACGCCCGCCGTCGGCTCGGCAATGTTGATCAACTGGTTCGTGGAAAGATATGTCAGTCGGAAATCAGGGGCATGTTCCAGCAGGCCACGATATTGGAAGCGGAAGCCAAAGAACTTTGGGAAGGAGCGGGGGGCATAATCGAAGCCCACGCCATACTCCCCTACGGGGATCTTTTGGGCGCGGGCCGGCAGCAAGGCATTGCTGGAAATGTTGTAATCAACAAATCCGGCGCCACCCAGCACAAAAGGCCTGAGTCCTCGAAATGTGGGCAAGGTTGAAACATAATCGATGGTGAAGGGCTTGCCGTGGGCGTAGACCGGCCCGGTTTGTGTGACCGCGCCGGTGAAATGTTGCACCGCGCGGTTATAGCCTAAATCCATTTCCAGGCCAAAGTGCGGGCTGAAGATGTGCCGTAGCCCCATGAGGAAACCCAGCGAGGGGTCCGCGGTCTGCCGCAGCGGCACCAGGGGCACCGTGGCCGTGCTCCCAGGAAACGGCATGGTGGTGGGACCGCTGGCCGATGTGGGAAACGTGCCGTACAAACTGAAGTTGACGTCCGTCTGCGCGTGGGCAGGGGCCACCACAAAAAAGGACACCACCAGGACGAAAGCGGTGCAGAAAAGACGCTTCATAAAGGACCGGTTCCAAAACATATTCATTGCTACTTTCATCTTCGCATATCGGCTGCTGTATGGGCCAAGCGTGGCCGTAAAATGCCCACAAAATTGCTCTGACCGCCATGAAAACGGCGTTTGTGGGGGCAAACACAAATACAAAGGGAAACGCCTCAATGTTGCAGTACGAACCGCGTCCGTGGCGTGGACGCCAGCAGCGGTCGCACCTGTTCCAACGCGGACTGGGCGGTCAGGCCATATTTTTCGCGGAGCTGGTCCACTTTGCCGTGTTCAATGAACTGGTCTGGCCATCCAATGCGCACCACCGGCGTCTTTATTTGGTGGCGCTCCAGGCACTCCAACACCGCGCTGCCAAAACCGCCCATGAGCACATGGTCTTCCATGGTGACGATCACGCTGCTGCGGCGTGCGCACTGCTCAATCAGCCCTTCGTCCAGCGGCTTGATGAAGCGCGGATTGATGACGCAAACAGAGTGGCCTTCGCGTTCCAGTTGATCGGCCAACTCATTGGCCTGGGCCAGCATGGGCCCCAGCCCGAAGACCGCGACCTCATCGCCTTCGCGCAGGACCTCCGCCTTGCCAATGGGCAGGGCGACCGGATTTTCCTTGGGCGTCACCCCTGGTCCGGCGCCGCGCGGATAGCGGACCGCGCTTGGCCCTGGGTGCAGCATGGAGGTATACATCATGTCGGCCAGCTCGTCTTCATCCTTGGGGGCCATCAGCACCATGTTGGGCACGCCACGCAGATAGGCGATGTCAAAAAGTCCGTGGTGCGTGGGGCCGTCGTCGCAGGAAAGCCCGGCGCGGTCCATGCAGAAGACCACCGGCAGGCCCTGCAGGCATACATCGTGGATGATCGGATCGATGGCCCGCTGCAAGAAAGTTGAATAAATGGCGCAGTAGGGCCTGTATCCTTTGACCGCCATGCCTGCGGCAAAGATGACGGCATGTTCTTCAGCAATGCCGACGTCAAAGTAGCGTTTGGGATGGTGCGGGCGAAAGAGATCGAGGCCGGTGCCATTGGGCATGGCCGCCGTGATGGCAACCACGCGGTCATTCATATCCGCCAGCTTGACCAGTGTCTCCGCAAAGACCTCCGAATAGGTCTTCTGGCCGGCAGACCGGGTCTCGCCCGTCTCCGGATCATACGGTCCCAGGCCGTGGAACTTCTTCTGCATGTCGAGCGCAGGCTGGAAGCCGCGTCCCTTCTGCGTGAGCGCATGAAGGATGACAGGACGGTCCTGGGTTTTGAGGAAGCGGAAGGTCTCAATCAGCAGGCCCAGGTCGTGTCCGTCGATGGGGCCGTAGTAGGTAAGGCCAAACTCTTCAAACAGGAGCGAGGGCCACAGCAACCCCTTGGCGGCCTCTTCCGCGCGGCGCGCCACATTGCCTGCCGTTTTGCCGCCCACCTTTTCAATCAGGCGGACGGCGCGATCGTGCATGTACGCGTACTTCTCATTGGTCACGATGCGGTGCAGATATGCGGAGATGGCCCCGACATTGCGATCAATGGACCACTCATTGTCATTGAGCACAACGATGAGCCGCCGGGTCTGTGCGGCAATGTTGTTGAGCGCCTCATACGAGATGCCGTTGGTAAAGGCCGCGTCCCCGGCCAGGGCGACCACATGTTCTTTACCGCCGGCAAGATCGCGCGCCACGGCCATGCCCAATGCCGCCGATAGTGCCGTCCCGGCGTGACCAGCCCCGTAGATGTCATGCTTGCTTTCCGTGCGCAGCATGAACCCATTCAACCCGCCGGGCTGGCGCATGGTCTCAAAGCGGTCCCGGCGCCCCGTCAGCAGCTTGTGGATGTAGGCCTGATGACTGACGTCAAAGACAAAATGGTCCTTCGGCGTGTCAAAGACGACATGCATGGCAATGGTCAGCTCCACCACGCCGAGGTTTGGCCCCAGGTGCCCGCCGGTCTTGGAAAGCACCTGGACCATGCGTTCCCGGACCTCCTGCGCAAGCTGCTCCAGGTCCTTCAGGGGAAGGCGCTTCAGGTCACTCGGCGCGTTGATGGTGTCCAGTATGTTGCTCATCGGTCCTTGGAGTGTATGCAGTCCAGGCCGCGCGTCCCTACGAGTGCCTGGTCCCCGTTGCATGGCCCTGCTGCATGGCATCTGTCCAGCAAAAAAAGGACCCCGCCTCGGGGTCGCATCTGCGGCCATTTGTCCTTTTGAGTATACCGCATACGCCCCGGCATAGGTCCCTTTTTCCCTTCAGGAACTGACAGTCTGCGCCGACCCAGGGGAGGTGGGCCCCCGCGAATGGGAGCGGTAAGGGAAAAACTTCTTGAGGCGCAGGAAGTGGACCTCATACAGGTTGTAGCTGAGCCAGGCGGCGGCGTAGACCACGCAGGCGACCAGGAAAAACTCCACCAGAATGGCAAGGGGCCGCGAATGCAACCGTGGCGCGAGAAAATTGCGCAGGCCCTCGCCCAGCAAGGCGCGCATTGCCCTGCCCCAAACATACCCCACCCAGATATGCAGCACATAAATGCCATAGCTGTACTTGCCCAGACTCCGCAGCCAGCCCATGCGGAAAAATCTGTTCCATTGCAGGCCCGGTTGGAGGGCCAAAAAGATGAGTGCTGCAAAGGCAATGGCGAGAATGGTATAGCCATAGGTGGCGACAAACGGGATGCTATTGATTTCCCCATGCGGACGGCCCACCGCAATGCCCACCATCATCAGAAACGATGCCCCCAGCCATCCTGTGGCCCACCGGCGCAGTCTTGGCCGGGTGGCCTGCACCGGGTGCCCACGCAACCACAGGGCAAGGCAGCCGCCAAACATCAGCGTGTCCATGCGACAAAGGGTCCACTCATGCACAACCCCGGACGCAAGCGCAGTGCCGTGAGTGGAGAGGGAAATACGCAGACCCAAGGCACAGGCCGACAGAAACAGCGAAAGCTGTATCAGTCGGCGACGGTCCTTTACCAGAAAAACCAGCAGGGGCCAAACAAGATAAAACTGCTCCTCAACGGCCAGCGACCAGAAATGGTTGAGATCGACAAGGTCCGCAGGATGGAAACCATCTACTGGAAACCAGACCGCCGTGTTTTGCAAATACGCCAACAGGACGAACTGGCGCCCTTCCCAAACGACATGCAGCCACGGCGTCAAAATCAGCAGCAGAAACAAAAATCCATAATAGAGGGGAAAGATGCGCAGGAACCGGCGCATATAGAAGTTTCGGAAGTAGTGCGGCTGGTGCACCGTGTCATAGAGGATGCCGGTAATCAAAAACCCTGAGAGGACAAAGAAAAGATCAACGCCCATCCCGCCCAAACTACGCAGTTGCGCTAAGGCATCCATCCAGCGGTTGCCGCTGTTGTTATTGAACAACATCAGGTGGTAGACCAGCACCATCAGGATGGCCAGCCCACGCACGCCGTCAAGCGCGGGCAGATGGTTGACGGGGCCAGCAACGGGAGTGGGGGACGGTCTTGTCACAAATGCAATGGTGGTCTGTGCCCCGGATTATAGCGCCTGCATTGCGAAGTGGCCGTTGCTCTATTCGTCCGGCTGGCTGAGCCGCGCCAGAATGGTGAAATCTTCCAGCGTCGTCGTGTCCCCTTTCACTTCGCCCAAGGCAGACATTTCGCGCAACAAACGGCGCATGATCTTTCCAGAGTTGGTCTTGGGCAGCGCCTCTGTAAAGCGGACCTCATCCGGCCTGGCCAGCGCGCCAATTTCCTTGACCACCCATTGACGCAGCTCTTCTTTCAAGGCAACGGAAGGCTGATAATGCGACTCCAGTGTGATAAAGGCGACAATGGCCTGTCCTTTTTGTTCATCAGGGCGGGCCACCACGGCGGCCTCGGCCACTTTGGGGTGCGCCACCAGCGCGGACTCCACCTCCATGGTGCCCAGCCTGTGCCCGGAGACATTGATGACGTCATCGACGCGGCCCATCAGCCAGAAATACCCGTCCTTGTCGCGCCGCGCGCCGTCGCCGGTAAAATACGCACCGGGGATCTCCGTCCAGTACTGCCGCACGTAACGGTCCGGGTCGTTGTAAAGGGTGCGCGCCATGGCTGGCCAGGGTTTGCGAATCACCAACAATCCACCTTGCCCGTCTGGCACAGGCCCGCCCTCGCGCGTCACCACGTCCAGCACGGCGCCAAAGAAAGGCAGAGTGGCGGAGCCAGGCTTGGTCGCAATGGCCCCGGGCAGCGGCGACAGCATGATGGCGCCGGTCTCGGTCTGCCACCAGGTGTCCACAATCGGACAGCGTCCCTTGCCAATCACCGTGTGGTACCACATCCAGGTCTCTGGACTGATTGGTTCGCCCACCGTGCCCAGCAGCCGCAGGGTCTCCATCTTGTGCCGTTGGGGCCAGTGGTCGCCCCAGCGGACAAAGGCGCGGATGGCCGTTGGCGCGGTGTAGAAAATCGTCACCTTGTGTTCCTCAATGACCTTCCAGAAGCGGTCATTTTCCGGCCAGTCGGGTGCGCCCTCGTACAGGACGCTGGTCACGCCGTTCTGCAAAATCCCATATACAACATAGGAGTGGCCTGTCACCCAGCCCAGGTCCGCCGTGCTCCAAAAGATGTCCTCCTCTTTCAGGTCGAAGACATATTTGCTGGTCAGGTAGGTCTGTACAGCATAGCCGCCGGTGGTGTGGACGATGCCCTTCGGCTTGCCGGTCGCCCCAGAGGTGTACAGAATATAGAGCGGGTGCTCAGCGTCCAGTGGCTCCGCTGGACACACATCGCTGGCCTTGGCCATTTCCTCTTGCCACCAAAGGTCGCGGCCCGGCTGCATGGCCACCTGGGACCCCGTGCGGCGATACACAATCACGGTATGCACGTCTGGACAACGTCCCAGCGCCTCATCGACGGCAGGTTTTAGAAGGAGCACATTCCCGCGCCGGTAGCTGCCATCCTGGGTAATGACGACCTTGGCCTGCGCATCCTGAATGCGGTCCACCAGGGCATTGGCTGCAAAACCACCAAAGATGACCGTATGCACTGCGCCAATGCGGGCACAGGCCAGCATCGCCACGGCCAATTCGGGGACCATGCCCATGTACATGGCCACGCGGTCACCCTTTTGCACTCCATGCGCACGCAGCACATTGGCAAAACGCTGGACCTCTGTGCTCAACTGCGCAAAGGTAAGGTCCCGCCTGTCTCCCGGTTCCCCTTCCCACTGGATGGCCACTTTTGCGGCGCGTCCCCGTGCAATTTGCAGGTCCAGACAGTTGTATGCCAGGTTCATGGTGCCGCCGACGAACCACCTGGCCCACGGCAGGTCCCACTCCAGCACCTTCTGCCAAGGCGCAAACCAGTGCAGGTCCCGGGCCGCCTCGGCCCAGAAGCCTTCTGGATCGTCAATGGAGCGCTTGTACAGTCTTTCGTACTCCTCCCGCGTGCGGAGGTGTGCCTTGGCGGCAAACTCCGATGGTGGCGGGAAGACGCGGGTTTCCTGCAATACGGTATCCAGGTTCGTATTGCCTGCGGACTGGGGGCCGTCTGTCATGGGAGTTGCTTCGTTGTCCATTATTTCTTCACCCAAAGACCTGATTTGGGACACACACCATTGTACTTTCAATGTCCGTAACTGGGACGACTAATCAGTGTAGTCTGCAATGCCCCTCTTGCAAATAATATGGATGAGGTGGGGGCCCCGTGTGTCGCGCAGCGGCCCTCATCCGACGGCCCATGCCCGGATTTTCGCATTGGCAGGCCCTCCCAGGATGCAATGGGGAGGGTTGTCAAGTGGATACCCGCCCCTGAAATACCTGTCGGTCCCCTGACAGGCCCGTCAAATTTTGCGACAATAAAGTTGCTCTGGCGTCTCCGGCATGCAACACTGGCGTGGAAATACGTCCCGTGTTTTGTGCGTAAACGCCCTATGGACATTCTGCATCTTGCCTTTTCCCCGACGCGCAATCGCCGGGTGAATGAGTTGGTGGGTCTGCTCTTGCTGGCCACTGGCCTCCTCCTGCTCCTCTCTTTGCTTTCCTATACCCCCACGGACCCATCGCTGGATACCGCCGCTGGCCTTCTAGTAGGCAGGCCCGCGCATAATTGGGCCGGACTCTTTGGCGCTGGCGTCAGCGACCTGCTGCTGCAAACCGAAGGGTTGACAGCATTTCTGCTGCCGTTTTTGCTGGCCGGTCTGGGCTGGCTATGGTTGCGTTCGCGGCAAACGCCCTCGCCAGGGGCAAAGTTGATTGGCGCATCGCTTTGGCTGCTTTTTGCCCCGGCGCTCTTTGGATTGGCCCCACTGCACGGACTCTGGCTGCATACCATACCCGTAGAGGGACTATTGGGCCGGGTCGTGGCGGACGCCATGATGCACTACCTGAACTATCCTGGCGCCTGCATCCTTGACCTGACGCTGGTGGCCGCAGCGGTCTACCTGACAACGACCTTCTCTTTGAGCACTGCGCACAACTGGGCGGCCATTCGTTTTGCGTTTTTACTGGCGTGGCGCGACCGCTGGCGCAACTGGCGGGCGGCCCGCGCAGAGCGCCGCCAGGCCCGGCAAGAGGCAAAGCAGCGCAAGCTGGAGGCCCGCACCCTGACTGCGGAAGTGTCCCATGCATCGGAGTATGCAGAACAGCTTTCAGGGGCCACGGAAATGCGCGTGCGCAAGCTGCCGGACATCTGGGAGACCAGCCCCGCGCAGACCGCAGCACTGCCGGGGCAAAAAGACTTCCCTGCGCAAGGCGCGCCAACACGGGCGACCTTTGCTTTTGTAGATGAGGACACACCGGCCCCTTCCTTGCCCACAAAGGAAGTTGCCTCTGCCGTCCCCTTCGCCCCACCCAAACATGCCGCTGTGGCCGAAGACCTGACCATTGGCGCCCGCGCTGACGTTGCGGCCAGGCCGGTGACGGTGCCCCCGAAATCCGTGCATGGCTACCGGTTGCCGCCCAGTTCCCTGCTCCATCGCAGTGAGGACCACACCATTGTCCGCGAAGACACCCTGCGCAAAGAGGCGCAGACACTGGTGGAAAAATACGCCGAATTTGACGTAAATGGCCAGGTGGTGCAGATCAATCCTGGCCCGGTGGTGACGACCTTTGAGTTCCGCCCCGATGCGGGCGTCAAATACAGCCGCGTCACCAACCTCTCCGACGACCTGTGCCTGGCCCTGCGCGCGGAGAGCATCCTGATTGAGCGCATGGCGGGCAAAAGCACGGTTGGCATCCAGGTGCCGAACCCGGACCGGGAGACAATCTGGCTGCGCGACGTCATTGAGGCCGAGAGCTTCACCAACAGCAAGTCCAAACTGACGCTGGCCATGGGCAAGGACATCAATGGCCGCATCGTGCACACCGAGCTGGGCAGTATGCCGCATGTGTTGATTGCCGGCTCCACAGGCAGCGGCAAATCCGTGGCCATCAACGCCATGATTATGTCCCTGCTCTACAAGGCCACGCCGGAGCAGGTCCGCCTGATCCTGGTGGACCCCAAGCGCGTGGAACTGGGCATCTATGAAGGCGTGCCGCACCTGTATACGCCCATCATCACGGAACCGAAGCTGGCTGCCAACGCCCTGCGCAATGCCGTGCGCGAAATGGAGCGGCGGCTGAAGCTGCTGGCCTCGCGTAGTGTGCGCAACATTGACCAGTACAACCGCCTCTTTGACGGCACACCCAGCCTGTTTGAAGGGACCAGTGGGGAAGAAGAACGGCCCCTGCCCTATATCGTCATCATCATCGACGAACTGGCCGACCTGATGATGCTGGACCGGGCCAATGTGGAGGAAGCGATCACACGGCTGGCGCAGATGGCGCGCGCCGTGGGCATCCATCTGATACTGGCCACGCAGCGGCCCTCCGTAGACGTCATCACCGGACTCATCAAGGCCAATGTGCCCACACGCATCTCTTTCCGGCTGGCCACCAAGGTGGACTCGCGCACCATTCTGGACGCCAACGGGGCAGAGTCCCTACTGGGCCGCGGCGACATGCTTTTTCTGCCACCGGGGACCTCGCGGCTGCAACGACTCCACGCCCCGTTCGTCACGGAAAAGGAGATCACCGCCGTGGTTGACTTCTGGAAGGAACAAGGGACCGCAGAGTACCAACATGGATTTTTGGAGTCCCCACGCGACGAAAAGGGACGTGAGCTGGACGCCAATACGGATGAAGACGAGGCGGACGATGGGATGTTGGAGGACGCGGTGCGCCTGGTGCTGGAGTTTGGGAAGGCGTCCACGTCCCTGCTACAACGCCGCCTGCGCATCGGCTATGGCCGCGCGGCCCACTTGATTGACCTGATGGAACGGGACGGCATCGTTGGCCCGGCGGATGGGCCCCGGCCACGGGAGATACTCAAACCACCGGACTGGATGCAGGAAGTAGAGCAGTCGTTACGGTAGCGGGGACTTTCCTTCTCAGTCCCAGGCGCCACCCAGTCTGTCGAATGGCTGTCTTTCTGGAAAGAAGCGCAGCGCACATCTCGTACGCCCCGGTAAGCAAGGGTGTCCTCTTGGGGGAACATCTCCCAACTCAGCCGGCCCAGTATGACTGGGGCCCCATGGTGAAACGGCGTAAGGTCGGAACATAAAACGTGCAGGCCGGATGGTCCCGGTCTGCACGTTGTTTTTATGCAATCGGCGGCAAGGCCGCAAATTATGTCAGCGATGTTTGCTGCTATTTTTTCGATGCAACAAAATACCTTGCAACGGTCCTGACAAACGGCTGGGCCGATGCAGGCGTTGGCGTGTCGCCCTTCAGGATGGTTTCAAACGGGATTTTTGACCCGTAAAAAGTGCGCGTGTCATCGGTGTTCTGCGAGACGGTGGTGCCACCCAGATCAATCCCCGCAAAAATGCCACGGTTGCGTGAATAGGTGAGCAGTTCGGAGTGCATCGTCAGGTTGGTTGCCGCCTCTGCATTGCGCCCAACCGGGCCTGCCGCAGCCGAAGCGTCCGCGCCAATCTTGAACTTGCTCTTCAGCAGGTCCTGAAAGCCCTTCTCATTGACGGCAATCAGCACCAGGTCTGTCGATTGTCCGCCAATCTGGAAGCCAAAGCTGCCACCGGCCATCTGGATGAAGACCGGCGCGCTCCAACCGTGGCCGGTGCGACAAGTGACGACCCCTTGGCCATACTGGCCGCCCAGAATGAATGCCGCTTTCTTGTACGCCGGAACAACGGCAACGCAAGTGGCGTCCGACAAAATGCCGTTTGGAATGGACTTGTCTGGTGTGGCCATGATCTCGTTGAGCACGGTCTTTGCCTGGTTTACACGTTCGACCAGCTTGGCCTTGTCAGAGTCCGCGAATGCCTGCGTGGCCAACAACACGCAGGCGCTGAATAGAACTGTCAATTTCTTCATATGGTTTTGCCCCTCTTTTGTACCCTCATGCGGACGGGTGGTTTGGTCCCACAGGTTACGTAATACCTGGTGCATTAGATGTATGAGGATGAAAATAGGTAGCTTGCATGCATAAAAAATGGGTTGCACAGGCGATTGCTCGCAGGTGCAACCCGGTTCTCCCAAATCCATGATCGGTAGTCCTTATTGAAACGGTAAAAGCAGTGGAACACAACGGTACATAAGTCCATGGGACTTTAGTAACGTGCCCGCGGGCGGGACGGAAGAATGAAAAATAGCGGTGGGAACAGCTATTGCGGCAGGTCCAGCAATGCATGGGTCATCACATGCATGGTCAACGCGGTACGGCCCTGGACGCCCACCTTGCGCATCAATCTGCCCACGTGGGCCTTGACCGTGCGCACTTCAATGCGCAGCGCCCTGGCAATTTCCTTGTTCGAGCGGCCTGCAATCAACAGCTCCAGCACCTCGCGCTCCCGCTGGGTAAAGGAAACGCTTGGCGAGGGTGGGGTGGCCAGGGGGACCTGTGTCATCCGCTCAATCAACAAGGAAAGCACGCGCCGGGGCGCCCAGACGGAACCTGCGGCAACAATCTGGATGGCCTGCTGCACCTCTGCGGCAGTGGCCGCGTCGTGGAGGCGCCCCTTGGCCCCGGCGGCAATCTCTTTCAGGATGGACTCCTCGTCCGTGGCGGATGACAGGACGATGACACGGAGGTCGGCGCGTTTGGCCTTCACCGTGGCCAGCAGACCCAACAGAGACGGCCCCGAATCTGCCCCCACCAGCAGGACATGCAACTTCGGATCGTGCAGGGCCAGGTGCCCCTCTGCCAGTACGATTTCAATTTCTGCATGGTCCTGGAAGAGGGCCTGCAATCCGATGGCCCGCAATGGCGCCAGACCCAGCAGACCGACGCGAATGCGCGGGGCCGCCGCCGTCTTGGGCAATTGCGTTGTCATGGCGTCCCAGTGGTTTGCACCCAGAAGAGGCCCATGCAGAGGGGATGCTGCCGTGCCCCGTCTAAAAATGTGCCCCTACAGCTTGGGCAGCACGATGCCTTGTTGCCCCTGATACTTGCCCTTGCGGTCCGCGTAGCTCACCTCGCAGACCTCGTCGGATGCAAAGAACAAAATCTGGCAGAGTCCTTCGTTGGCATAGATTTTGGCAGGCAGCGGCGTGGTGTTGGAGATTTCCAGCGTCACAAAACCCTCCCACTCCGGCTCAAAGGGGGTCACATTCACGATGATGCCGCAGCGCGCGTAGGTGGACTTGCCCACGCAGATCGTCAGCACATTGCGGGGGATTTTGAAGTATTCCACCGAACGCGCCAGGGCGAAGGAATTGGGTGGGATGATGACCGAGGCCGCCTGCACAGTGACGAACGATCGCTCGTCAAAATTTTTTGGGTCAATCACCGTGCTGTTGACGTTGGTGAAGATTTTGAATTCGTCGGAGACCCGCAGGTCATAGCCATACGAGGAAACACCAAAGGAAATGACGCCCTGACTGACCTGCTTCTCACTGAAGGGCCGAATCATGGCGTGTTGCAGCGCCTGCTCGCGGATCCAGCGATCACTCTTGATAGACATACAACTCCCAAAATTTAATTTCTGTCTGCCCCGCAAAGGCCAAAAAGAGGCCCAGGGACAGGGCGATTGTACGAAGGACTTCCATCGTGAGTGTACGGGAGCGGCGATGGAATTGACAATCGGAAAGGCCCGCCCCTAGCATCAGGGTAAGCGTGCCGTTGCCCCATCTGGCCATGCGCGCTGCTGCATGACCCGGAGGTACCACCGTGATTAAGCAAGACATCGTACACCAGGTAGTCGAGCAGACTGGACTGCCCCGCGTAAAGGCCGAGGCCGCTGTGGACACCGTCTTCGAGCAGATGAAGAAGGCCCTGGCCAGCAATGACCGCATCGAACTGCGCGGCTTTGGCGTTTTCAGCGTCCGTCCACGCAAGACCGGCATTGGCCGCAACCCGCGCACCGGCGCGGAGGTGGTCATCACTCCGGGACGCGCCGTGCGCTTCAAGCCGGGCAAAGAACTGCACACCCTCGACTGATCCATCCGCACCGCCGCAAACGCAGGCCACTTGGGCCGGCCCCGGAAAGCCGCCCCCAACCGGGCGCATTGCAGGACATTGCACCATAATCCCCTGCTGGCCTCTACAATAAATGCGTGCCAGCAACTTTCCATCTTCCGCGCGCCCAACGCCTGGGCAGGTCTCCTGAGACCAGAAAATGCGGGGCGAAAGAATGAAGCGTTTCCTCCGCCTGGTCTGGTACATGCGCCCGTATACCTTGCAGGCGCTCGCATCCGTGCTGCTGATGGCCATTGTCGGCCTGATGGACGCATTCCGCGCCCTGCTCGTCAAGCCCATCTTTGACAATGTTCTCCGACCGGACAGTGTGGACCGTAATGTCCTGCTCTTCAACATTCGCATCCACCACACCAACATCCATTTGCAACTGGGCCAGTTGGTGCCCAGCCATTTCCATAATGCATGGACCATGGTCGCCTTTGCCCTGGTCGCATCCGCTCTGATTAAGAGCCTGTGCAACTATCTGGGGACTTACCTGTCCAATTTTGCCGGCTACGGCATGATTACCGACCTGCGCAACGACTTGTATGAGAGCATCCTGCGGCGCTCGGTCTCCTTTTTCCAGAAACACACCACTAGCAGCATCCTCTCCACGCTCATCAACGACATAGAGCGCGTGCAATTCGCCATGTCCACGGTGATGTCAGAATTTCTCCAGCAATTCTTCACCTTCCTTTTCACCCTGGGGGTGGTGATTGTGCTGGGCGGCAAGCTGGCGTGGGTACTGCTTCTGTTTGTCCCGGTGGTCCTCACCTCCGCGCGGCGGATTGGACGGAGCGTGCGCTCGACCACCCGCAAGGGCCAGGACAAGCTGGCCGAGATACAGAACATCCTGCATGAGACGGTGACGGGCAACCGGATCGTGAAGGCCTTCAACATGGAGTTGTGGGAGTTGGTACGCTTCCGCACGGCGTCGGGCAGGCTTTTCCGCGCCAACCTCCGCTCCGTGCGCGCGCAGGCCATCAGTTCCCCGCTGATGGACCTGATTGGCGTCATCGCCATTGCGATGCTGCTGCTGATTGGACGGGACCGCATCAACCATCACTGGCTGACCGAAGGTAGTTTCCTGGCCTTCCTGGTGGCCGTCTTCAAGCTCTACGACCCGGTGCGCAAGTTCGCCTTGTTCTATAACAATTTCCAGCAGGCGCTGGGCGCTTCCACGGCCATCTTTGGCTTCATGGACGGCCAGGACGATGTGCAGGAGAAACCACACCCCGTCCACATCAAGGAATTCCAAGACCGCATCTGCTTTGAAAATGTCGGCTTTGAATACAACGACGAGGAAGGCAGAAAACCCGTGCTGCATGGACTGGACCTGGCCGTACATCGGGGAGAGGTGGCCGCCTTTGTTGGACCCAGCGGCGCAGGCAAGACCACCCTGGTCAATTTGATCCCACGCTTCTTTGACGTCACCGAGGGACGCATCACCATCGACGGCCACGACCTGCGCGACCTCAGCCTCTATTCCCTGCGCAAGCAAATCGCCAAGGTGACCCAGGAGACCATCCTGTTCAATGACACGGTGCGCAACAACATTGCATACGGCCAACCGGAGGTCCCCCTGCACCGCATCGTTGATGCCGCCAAGGCCGCCCTGGCGCATGGGTTCATCCAGCAACTCCCCGACGGCTACAACACGGTGATTGGCGAAAAAGGCTTCCGCCTTTCCGGCGGCGAACGCCAGCGCATTGCCATTGCCCGCGCCATACTGAAAAACGCCCCCATCCTCATTCTGGATGAGGCGACCTCGGCGCTGGATTCTGAGAGTGAAGCGCTGGTGCAGACCGCCTTGGCCAACCTGATGCAGGACCGCACTGTCTTTGTGATTGCCCACCGGCTTTCCACGGTGCGCCGCGCCACGCGCATCTACGTCCTGGAAGATGGACACATCACCGACAGCGGCACCCATGAGGAACTGGTGCGCCGTTCCGGGACATACCAACGCCTCTATCAACTCCAATTTGCAGATGTTTCAGAGACGCTGCTGACCACCCCCATAGACCTATGACGAAAACACATCCAATGGACCCACGCACTTCGCATTCAACGCCAACAAAAGACGCCGTGCCGCAGACCGCCAAAAAAACGCCCCTGAAAACTGCCGCAGGCATTTCCCTTCAATCGCCGATACAGTCGATGACAGGCTATGCCCGCACCACCGGCGTCACACCCAATGGCATGGCCTTTACGCTGGCCCTGAAGAGCGTGAACCATCGCTTCCTGGACCTGCAATTTTTCCTCCCATCGAACATGGACGCATTGGAGATGGAGTGGCGCAGGCTGCTGAAAGAGCACATTGCGCGTGGCCATGTGGAGGTGCGTCTGGCCCTGGAGCGCCCTTCTTCCACGGCTGCGCCGCGCCATGACGCCACGGCCATCCGCGCATATCTGGAGGCCTTTCGCGCAGCAGCCGAGGAGAATGGCATCACCGCGCAGCCGGACCTGAACGTGGCCTTTCGCCTTCCGGGGGCCTGGAACACAGACAATACCTGGAACGAGGAAGACCGCGCTGCTGTGGCCCCTGCCGCCGCCGCAGCCATGCTGCCGCTGTTGGCCAGCCTGGACGCCATGCGCACGCAGGAGGGGCGTGCCTTGGCCGCCGTGCTGGAAACAACGATGCACGCACTGGACGCCCTGGTCGCAGAGGTGGCCGAATTGCGCGACGGCATCCAGCAGGCATACCGGCAACGGCTGGAACAGCGGATGCAGGAACTGCTCTCCGGCCCGCTGGACCACGACCGCATTCTGCAGGAGGCGGCGCTGCTGGCCGACCGCAGCGACGTAGAAGAGGAGACCGCACGCCTGCGCGCGCACATCCAACACTTTCTTGGCCTGCTGCACCAAGGCGGCGAGGTCGGCAAAAAACTCGACTTTCTATTGCAGGAGATGAACCGCGAGGCCAACACCCTGCTCTCCAAGACCGGCGGCATCGCAGGAAAAACGCTGCGCTTGACGGAATTGGGCCTGGCCATGAAGACCGAGATTGAAAAGGCCCGCGAACAGGTCCAGAACATCGAGTAAGCTGATAGGACCACCAAAAATCCCTCGCATGGAGTCACCTGCACATGGCAGGACTATTGTTCATCCTTTCCGCGCCCTCCGGTTCCGGCAAGTCCACGCTGGTGGGGCAGTTGCGGTCCATGGTGGAAAAGCTCTCGTTTTCCATCTCCTGGACCACGCGTCCGCCACGCGGGTCCGAGCAGGACGGGCGCGAGTACCACTTCACCAGTCGCGAGACCTTTGAGCGGATGCTGGCCGAGGACGGTTTTCTGGAGCACGCTGAGGTCTTTGGCAATTACTACGGCACGGCCCGCAGCGCGCTGCAAGGGGCCGCAGACCGTGGCCTGGATGTCCTGCTCGACATTGACGTGCAGGGTGCAGCGCAGGTGCGTAAAAAAATGCCTGACGCCATCAGCATTTTTATCCTGCCGCCGAACCCGGAAATCCTGGAGATGCGCCTGCGCAATCGTAGTCGTGCCGAGGGCGGGGTGGCGGAAGAAGTGGTGCGGCGGCGGCTGGCCAAGGCGCGCGAGGAAATTGGGAATTATCAGGACTATCGCTATATCGTCATCAACGACGTGCTGGACCAGGCCGTGGAGGAACTGACGGCCATCGTGTTGGCCGAACGCGCACTGGCACACGGCGGTGCGGCCCCAGACGCGGAGACGCAGCGCTGGATTTCCATTGCGCAGCACTGTTTGCAGGCGAACTCCCAGCAACGGCTGCGCCCCATACTTGCCTCTTTTGGCTTTCCGTCGTAGCTTATTTGTACCCTCATTCCTCTTGAAATGAAGGGGACATTGTGAGCACCGCAGGAGGCCGTCATGGAAAAACTTCCGCCTACTGAAAGCAGGTATTGCACGGTCCACGTTGCTGCCCGGCGCGCGCGCCAACTCCAATCCGGGGCCGCCCCGTTGGTCCCGTCTCGTTCCACCAAGGCCTGCCGCGTGGCGCAGGACGAACTGAATGCAGGGAAGGTGGATTACGTGGTTCCAGAAGGCCCTGCAACAAAGGACCTGGACTTGCCCACGGGCTATACGCCGGACTTGCACAGTTAGCGGCAGGGGCCGCGCCAGCGCATCTCACCGGGCCGAAGTACAATCAAGGACATGAAGGTCACGGTGGGTGTTTCTGGCGGGATCGCCGCATACAAGGCCGCCGAACTGGTGCGCGCCCTGCAAAAACAGGCCCTGGATGTACACGTCGTCATGACGCAGGCCGCGCAGCAGTTTGTCCGTCCCCTCACTTTTGCTGCGCTCACCGGACACCGCGTCATCACTGGCCTTTGGGAGGGCGATGGCGAGACGCCCAACGCAGCTTCCTCCATGGAACACATCGCGGAAGCGCAGTCCCTGGACGCGCTGGTCATCGCCCCGGCCACGGCCAACATTCTGGCCAGAATGGCGCACGGACTGGCCGATGATTTTTTGACCACGCTCTATCTGGCCACCCCGGCCCCGGTGATTGTGGCCCCGGCCATGAACCTGCAAATGTGGGACCACCCGGCAACGCAGGCCAACATCACCACACTGCGGGCGCGCGGCGTGCGCATTGTCCCGCCGGAGAATGGCCCTTTGGCGTGCGGCATGACGGGCAATGGCCGCCTGGCGGAGATCGCCCCCATCGTCAACGCAGTGCTGGAAGCATTGCATCGCCGACACGATATGGAGCGGGAAATGGTCCTGGTCACCGCGGGTGGCACGCGGGAGCCAATTGACCCGGTGCGCTATCTGGGCAACCGCTCCAGCGGCAAGATGGGGTACGCTCTGGCCGATGCAGCGCGGCAGCGCGGCGCCCGCGTCATCCTCATCAGTGCGCCCACACATCTGCAACCACCGGCTGGGTGCGAAGTGGTCCCCGTGGTCACCGCAGAAGAGATGCGTAACGCCGTCATGGAGCACCTGCCACAGGCCACCATGGTCATCAAGGCAGCCGCCGTCGCGGATTTCCGCCCCCGCATCCGCGCAAAACAAAAGATCAAGCGCACGGGGCCAATCACGCTGGAACTGGAGCCGACCAGCGACATTCTGGCGGAGATCGTGCAGCGTCGCAGACCAGAGACCCTGGTGCTCGGCTTTGCTGCGGAGACCAACCAGCCGTTGGAGCACGCGCGCGGCAAGCTGGCCAGCAAAGGGGCCGACGCCATTGTGCTCAACGATGTCTCACGCGCAGGAATTGGTTTTGATTCGGACCGCAACGCGGTCACCTTCCTGACCCCGTCAACATCCATTGACCTGCCAGAGATGGGCAAACGCGCACTGGCCGATCGCATCCTGGATGAGGCCCTGGCCCTGCGCCGTCCGCGCACCATGATGACAGAGACCTCTTTGGCCTCCGCTGCCGGACCGGCAAGCAAGGACCATCGCTGATCCATGACGGCCCCACTGGACACCGGGTCGCGCCAACAACTCCTCACCCTGCTGGAGTTTTGCCGGGAGCTGGGGCACAGCGATTTCTATCGCGACAAAAACGACCCACAACCCTCCCTGCCTGCTGCCCTTGCGGACCCTCTCCCCGCAATGCCAGCCGCGCCAGAGACACAAGGACCCACGACCGAGATGCCACGCAAGACCGCCTTGATCTATCAGCCCGCCTTGGATACCGCGCCAACGCCACCCCTTCCCGCTACAAAGAAAGCTGCCGCGCTGCGCGCGATTCAGGAGGAGCTTGGCGCATGCACACGCTGTCCGCTGGCCACGCAGGGACGCAACAAGATCGTCTTTGGCGATGGCGACCCCAATGCCACGCTGATGTTTGTTGGCGAGGGGCCGGGGGCCGATGAAGATGCGCAGGGCGTGCCCTTTGTGGGCCGTGCCGGACAGTTGCTGAACAACATGATTGCCGCCATGGGACTGGGCCGCGAACAGGTCTACATCGCCAACATCGTCAAGTGCCGCCCGCCGCAGAACCGCGTGCCGGAGCCAGAAGAGGCCAACACCTGCTCACCTTTTCTTTTTCAACAAATCGACGTGGTGCGACCGCGCATGTTGGTGGCGTTGGGGGCAACAGCGGCCACCTATCTGCTGGGCGCGCGCACCTCACTGGCCTCGCTGCGTGGACGCATCCACGATTTTCGCGGGGCCAAGCTGATTGTCACCTACCATCCGGCCTACCTGCTGCGCGACCCACGCCAGAAGGCCGAAACATGGAAGGACCTGCAACTTGCCATGCAGTTCCTGGGCCTGACCGCCCCACCCAAAGCTAAGGGCTAAAACGGTCTACAATGCATTGGGCGTTGTATGATCAGAAAATGTGGATGGGAACTGCCTTTTGTGTACTCTATAAATCCATTGTCCATTGTCAGACATTTGTATCGAGGAAAAATTTAGGATGATTTATGCTTGTTCCTGCGGCTTCATGCGATCACGCGGACGGAGCCACGGCCAACCAGTCCTTCGACGCGCTCGATGAATGCTTTGTCCGCGGCGACGGCAAAGCCAGCGGGTTCGAGCACCACAAGAAATTCGTCCTTCTGTTCCAGGTCGAGCAGCAGCTTGCCCGGTCCGGGCGTGGCGACGATGAGCGCGTGGAGCTGCTCCAGCGTCGTTTCTGTGGCGCGGTCCATGGGCACGCGGATGCGCAAGCTCTCCGGCAGCTTCACCTTTACGTCTTCCAGCGCCGTGATGCCAGAGACGGCCAACTTCGGCGCGGCGTCCTCTTCCCCGCGCAGCACCCCGCGCACCAAGACCGGTACCTCAATCTTTAATTTCTCCGCCAGCTTTTTGTACGCCTCCGGGAAGCAGATAAGGTCGATCTTCCCTGTAAGGTCTTCCAACGCGGCCTGCGCGTACTGGTCGCCCTTGCGCGATTTGGCCACACGCACGCCAGTCAAAATGCCGGCCACCGTGATCTCGTTTTCGTTCTGCTGGTCGCGGCGGCCCGTGTTGGCAACGGGCGTCATTTCCAACGCGGTCTGCGTGTCCACCACGCCGGGCAGGTTGCGCAGTTTCTCCGCGTACTTGTCCAAGGGATGACCAGAAACATAGAACCCCAGCACGTCCTTTTCATTTTGCAGGAGCACCGGCCCGTCCCAATCAGGGACCTGCGGCAGCGCGTCGCGGTTGTTGGCAAGGGTGGCAGGCCCATCGTTGAAGAGGCCGAAAAGGCCATGCTGGCCAGCGGCGTGGTCCCGCTGCGCCTTCTGCGCACGCTCCATTGCCTTGTCCACTGCGGCGCTGAGCGGGCCACGCTTGCCAAAACAATCCAAGGCCCCAGACTTGATGAGCGATTCCAGCACGCGTTTGTTCAGTTGGCGCAGGTCAATCTGCTCGCAAAAATCAAAAAACGATGTGAAGCTGCGCTTCTCCTGCTGCGCCTTTTGGCGCGCCCCCCGGATGGACTCAATCGCATTGTGCCCAACGTTCTTGATGGCCGCCAGGCCAAAGCGGATGGCCTTGCCGTGCGGCGTAAAGTCTGCCTCGCTGAGCAGCACGTCGGGCGGCTCGACGGCAATGCCCATTTCGCGGCACTCCTTGATGTACTTGACGACGTTGTCCGGCTTGCTGACCTCTGCAGTGAGCAGCGCGGACATGAACTCCACTGGATAATGCGTCTTCAAATACGCCGTGTGGTAGGCCAGCAGCGCGTAGGCCGCCGAGTGCGATTTGTTGAAGCCATAGCCTGCGAACTGCTCCATCAGGTCGAAAATGTGGCCGACGGTCTTCTCTGGATAACCACGCGCAATGGCACCTTTGACAAAGCGGTCGCGGTGCTTGGCCATCTCTACCGGGTCCTTTTTGCCCATTGCGCGGCGCAGCAGGTCCGCCTCGCCCAGCGAGTACCCCGCAACCACGTTGGAGATTTGCATCACCTGTTCCTGGTAAACGATGACGCCCAGCGTCTCCTTCAGGATCGGTTCCAGCACGGGCAATTCGTAAAAGACCTCTTTGCGTCCCCACTTGCGATCAATAAAATCGTCAATCATGCCGCCCTGGATGGGGCCGGGGCGATAGAGCGCATTCAACGCCGTCAGGTCCTCCACGCTGGTGGGTTTGTAACGACGCAGCACGTCGCGCATACCGTCCGACTCGAACTGGAAGACGCCGGAGGTGAGCGCCTTGTGGAAGACCTCCTCGTATATGGTCGTATCGTCCAACGGGATGGTCTGTAGGTCCAGTTCCACGCCACTGTCCTGGCGGACCAGCTTCAGCGCGTAATCAATGACCGTCAGCGTCGTCAGGCCGAGGAAGTCCATTTTGAGCAGGCCCATTTTTTCAATGGCCTTCATGTCATACGCGGTGACGATCTCATCGTTTTTATTGCGGCTAAGCGGCACCAGGTTGGTGAGCGGCTCCGGCGCAATCACCACGCCTGCGGCATGGACACCGGCCCCACGCGCCAGTCCTTCCAGTTTGCGCGCCGTGTCCATCAGCTCGCGTATCTGCGGGTCATTCTCGTAGGCCTGCTGCAATGGTTGCGATTCCACGAGGGCCTTGTCCAGCGTCATGCCAAGGGTGGGGGGGACCATCTTGGCGATCTTGTCGACCTCGCCGTAGGGCATTTCCATCACGCGGCCAACGTCTTTGATGGCCGCCTTGGCCGCCATGGTGTTAAAGGTGATGATCTGCGCCACCTGTTCGCGGCCATATTTGCGGGTCACGTAATCGATGACCTCGCCACGGCGGTCCATGCAGAAATCGATGTCAATGTCTGGCATGGAAACACGTTCCGGGTTTAGGAAGCGCTCAAAGAGCAAATTGTTCTGCAGCGGATCAATGTCGGTGATCCCCATGGCGTAGGAGACCAGCGACCCGGCAGCCGAGCCACGGCCCGGTCCCACGGGAATGCCCTGCTCCTTGGCGTACTTGATGAAGTCCCACACGATGAGGAAATAGCCGGAAAATTTCATCTGCTGGATGCAGGCGATCTCGCTTTCCAGGCGCTGCGCGTACTCCTCCAGGGGACGGCGCAGCTTGCCGCTCTCGCGCAAATAGCGGACAGCCGTGTCCAGACGGTGCTTCAACCCCTCGCGGGCGATCTTTTCAAAATAGCTGTCAATGGTGTAACTGGGAGGCACATCGAATTGCGGAAAGGGATTGGCCACTTTGCTGAGCTGCATGTTGCAACGCTCCGCAAACTGCATGGTGCGCGTGACCACCTCCGGCGTATGGGAGAAGACCTGGAGCATCTCCTCGGCAGACTTCACGTAGAACTGGTCACCGTCAAAGCGGAAGCGCTTGGGGTCGTTGAAAGAGGCGCCCGTCTGCACACAGAGCAGGACATCGTGCGCGTGGTGGTCGTCATGGTGCAGATAGTGGCAGTCGTTGGTGGCGACCAACGGGATGTCGAGGTCTTTTTCCAGGCGGAAAAGGTCGGCATGGATTTTTTTCTCCATCTCCAGGCCCTGGTCCTGGATTTCCAGGAAGAAATTCCCGCGTCCAAATATGTCTTCATACTGCTTGGCCGTGGAGCGGGCGGCATCGTAGTTGCCCTGCATCAGGTGTTGGCTCAACTCCCCGGCCAGGCAACCGGAGAAACCAATCAGCCCCTTGGCGTGCTCGGCCAAAAAGCGTTTGCTGATGCGTGGCTTGCGATAAAAGCCATACAGAGACGCCTCGGATGTGATGCGGACCAGGTTGCGATAGCCCTCTTCATTTTCCGCCAGCACCAGCAGGTGGTTATACGTGTCGCCCTGCGCGTCCGCGCGATGGTCTTCCTTTTTGCAGATATACAACTCGCAGCCAAGGATGGGCTTGATGCCCTGCTTCTTTGCCGCGTCAAAAAGATGGACGGCCCCGTAGATATTGCCGTGGTCGGTCATGGCCACGGCCTTCTGGCCCATACTTTTTACGTGGGCGACGAGCTTCTCAATGTCACATGCGCCGTCAAGCAGCGAATAATCCGTATGCAGATGTAGATGGGTAAATTCCGCCATGGTCCTGGCTTGATTCTATTCTTTGCGGGCGCAATGTTTTACCAGGGAAGGCCGGTCGGTTGAGGAAAACGCGGCTGTAATCCCGTGGAATGCTGGGCCCAGCCGCGTGTTGGCCGTTACTTTTTGTGGGATGGCCCGCCGGATTTTTTCTCTGCTTGGATGACGGCCTTTTTGTTGGCCGGTTTGGGTGCTTCTTTGGCTGCGGTCTTTTTGTCTGCTGGTTTTTTGTTGGCAGGTGCGGGTTTGGCAACGGACTTTGCCGCTGACCGTGGCGCAGGCTTCGTTACGGACGCCTTTGCTGGAGCAGGTTTGGCCGCCACCTTTGCGGACGGCCCGGCTGCCGGTCCTTTATGGGCCGGTCCTTCTTCCGGCCTGGCCTTTGGCTTGACGGGTAATTTCGCCGCAGGTCTGGCCGCCAGCTTCTGCTCAGCTTTCATTCCCGGCCTCTGTGTTGGCCTGCTTGTAGACTTCTGCACGGGCGTTGCTGCCGGTTTCGCCACAGGCCTTGACGAAGATTTTTCTGTGGGCCTCTGCTCAACTTTCACCACTGGCTTCTGGACCGGCTTGACGACTGGGGCCTTCTTCGCCAGTGACTCTACCTTCTTCGCTAGTGGCCCTGCCTTCTTCGCAACGGGCTTCGTGGCCGTTTTCGCGGGGGGCTTTGTGGGAGATGTTGCCGCAACTACTGGCCGGGCCACTGCTTTCTTCGTCGTCTTGGCGGCAACAACTGGCTTGGCCGGGACGATCGTCTTGGCAACTGGCTTCGTCGCAGATGCTGGCCCAGGTTCCGGCATCGTTCTGGGCAGCGTTTCCGTCTTTTTCCCAGAGGCCGCTTTGACCTTGCCCTCCGTCACGATTGCGGGGACGGCGGCTTGCGCAACAACAGACACATCGCCAGCAGCGACCACTTCCTCTGCATGGACGGCCTTCGCAGTCTTCTTCTTCTCCTTGGGTACATCCACGCGTTTGGTGCTGCGTGGACGGCGCACCACAACCGGCGGGGGCGGCGCTGGCGGGGAAAATGGCCCCAAAAATTTGCGGATGGACTCTTCTGAATCCACTTCCCCATCCATAAATGCGAAGGTCAATTTTTCCAAGATGTCTACATAATTTTCCATCCCAGGCTTGATGCGCATTTCCTGCAGGATGGCATAGGGTGTCCTCTGCCGCGCCTCCGTCCACTTGGTAAAGAAGTCTGTGTAGCGGCCCTGGATTGCCGCGCTTTTCCCGGTATGGAAGAGCCACAACACGGCCTCTGGCTTGGCGGCGTGGAAAAGCTTCCACGTCTGGGAGGAAGTGGCGGCCTCTTTGGAGAGCAGTTGTTTGGAAAAGGCCTTCGCATCATGCTCCAACGCTGCAACATCGTGGGCCAGACCACGCCGGGGAAACAGCTTTTTTAGCGCGCCCAGTTGATTGGAGGGCATTTTGGCGGTCAGCAGCGTAAAGGCCGCAGCCGAGGCGTCTGGGTGCAGGCCGGCCATCATCAGCCGCACCAGGTTATCGTGCAACCTTTGCAGCCCTGCTGCGTCTGCGCTGTGATGTGTCCAGGCGGGGAAGAGGTGCTTCATCCAACCTTCCGCTTCCAGCGCCTTCAAAATGACCAGCGCATCTTCCTCGTAGGCGGTCTCTTCCAGCTCATACCCGCGCTGGTAGGCCGTAATGTGACTGATTACGCCCTCTGTCTTGGCCTGGTCATAGCGGGCCTTAGTGCGTTCCTCCATGCTCCATCCTGTGCGCGCCATCAATCGTGTGGCACGCACCAGGCGGATGGGATCATTCAGAAAGCCGTAATTGTCTACCAGCCGTACATGCTGGGCCTGGATGTCGGCTGCTCCATTCAATGGGTCCAGCATCAGACCATAGGAGCCTTCATTCAAGGAGAGCGCCATGGCATTGGCCGTAAAGTCCCGGCGGCGCAGGTCGTCCAGTATGCCCGCGGGCGCGTACTCTGCCCGTCCCGGCTTGGCAAACTCTTCGCGGCGGGTGCTGGAGACCTCCAGTCGCGCGTGCTGGTGGAAGTTGGCAAACAATGTCTGCGACGGCGTATGTTCCCCGGTCAGATCAAAGCCGGCCTTCTCCAGGTCCTTGCGTAATTTGAGGGCGTTCCCTTGCACGGAAACATCCAGATCGCGCACAGAGGACCCGCTGATAATGTCGCGCACGGCCCCACCCGTCAGATAGACTGTCATATTGTGCGCGCGGGCAATCTCCGTGACGGAATTGAGCGCGAGCTTCTGGTCAGTGGTAAGCCTGGTTTCGAGCAGGTGAGTGTAGTCGGGCATGCCCTGTACGGGATGACGCAAGTAGCGTGATACCTAAGCCACTAACACCATTCTTTTCATATAGATATGCAGCGCTAGGCCGCAATGCAACATTCTTACAATACCACACTCATCCAACTTTTTCCATAAAAATGCACAATTCGCGCTGCTACTGCCGTGCTTCATGCGACAATCCAAGATTGACCCCTGTATAGAAGTCCGAGGACCCATGGCAAGCAGAAAAAAGGTGATTGTACGCAAGTTCAGCCGCGACTGGCTCTCCGGCTACGTGGAACCGCAGGGCTTTGTCCATGACGGACGGCTGGAGCTGCTGGACCTGACGGGAAAAGTGATGGAAATTGCCCTGGGCGAGATCAAGATGCTTTGTTTCGTGCGTGATTTTCTCCCCAACGACCCGGTCAATCCAGAGCGGCTTGTCCGCCGCACCTTCACCACCCGACCGCGCTCCGCAGGCCTCTGGGTCCGCCTGCACTTCCGCGATGGCGACCAACTGGAGGGCCTCGCCAGCAATGATCTTTCCCTGCTGGACCCAGAGGGCATCCAGTTGACGCCGCCAGACACGCGCTCCAACACGCAACGCGTCTTTGTTCCGCTCCAGGCCATGCACTCTTTTGAGGTGGTGGCCGTCATCGGCCAGGGCGCCCGCCGCAAGCCGGAACACGCCATGCAGGAGCGCCTCTTCGCCAGCTAGGGCCGATTACGCAGCCGACTTGCCCAAACATCCCCCATGCAAGAGATGTCCGGCAACTGTCGGTGACCCACTATTTGCTGGCTTTGCCTTGGCTGGCCACGGCGGCCATGGCCTGTTCCACACGCTTGGCGTCGCCCAGATAGTAATGACGCAGAGGTCTCAGGGCATCGTCCAACTCATATACCAGTGGCACCCCGGTGGGAATGTTCAGGCCAATGATCTCTTCCTCTGAAACATCGTCCAGATACTTGACCAGTGCCCGCAGGCTGTTGCCGTGGGCCGTAATCAGCACCTGCTTCCCTGCTTGGACACTGGGCGCAATCTTCTCATGCCAGCATGGCAAAAAACGCGCCACGGTGTCCTTGAGGCATTCGGTGAGCGGGAGCTGTTCCCTGGTAAGGTCCTTGTAACGCGGATCGTTGCCGGGGTAACGCGGGTCTGTCACTTCCAACGCCGGTGGCGGAATGCTGTAGCTCCTCCGCCATATCTTCACCTGCGCTTCCCCATATTTTGCCGCTGTTTCTGCTTTGTTCAGGCCTTGCAGCGCGCCATAGTGCCGTTCGTTCAGACGCCAGTCGCGATGCACGGGGACCCACATCAGGTCCATCTCGTCCAGCACAGTCCATAGCGTGCGGATGGCCCGCTTCAATACCGAGGTGAAGGCCACGTCAAAGCTGTACCCTTCTTTTTTAAGGATGGTCCCGGCCTCTTTGGCCTCTACCCGGCCTTGTTCTGAGAGGTCAACATCCGTCCAGCCGGTAAACAGGTTTTCCTTGTTCCATACGCTCTCTCCGTGGCGAAGCAGGACAATTTTCTTCATTCGATGACACCTTCCCTGGGTATTTTTCGTCCGATTGCACTCCCAGATTATCAGATGCCCATCGTCCCCTTTCCGCGCAGGGCGCGGGCAACAGACGGCCTTCATGACGGATGGAGGCCACATTGCCAGGCCATCTGCGGACGGTCTTCCCATTCACGTTTTCCAGGGCCCCGCCGATATAAAACATGGAGGAGAGATGAAACGTCCCTGTCGCTATTTGTTTCTGCTGGGTGCGGGGCTGCTGCTATTGCCCACGCTGGCCCTGGCTGACAGCAATCCCATGACAAACTATCGCAGCCGCTGCGCCATGTGCCACGGCGCGGACGGGAAAGGGGAAACACCCGCCGGAAAGGAAATGAAGATACCCAGCTTTAGCTCACCAGAAATCATCAAAATGTCGAACAATCAGATCATCGACATCATTACGAACGGACGGGGGCAAATGCCCGCCTACACTGGCAGGTTGAGCTTTATGGAAATACTGTCCTTGGAAAATTATGTCCGCGTGATGCAAAAGAAATGACAGGCCGTGCCCCGAATCGGTTTTTACGAACTGACAGGGCCGCCATCCGATGATTTTGTCTCTGCAGAAGGGCCAGGAGACTGGGGTGCTGACGGAGACCCCGCCCCGGCAGCGGCAGGTCTTGCGCTGGCCAAGGTAGCAATCTGCACCAGTTGCGGCCCTGGCTGCTCTGCCTGGACAGATTGCGGTGCGGGAGCGGAATGGTGTATCTCCACTGCGATGCCTGCGGGGCGCAACTCCGGTTGATTGTATTGCCAGGAGAGGTCCCGCGTGGCCCGCACCAAAACATACAATCCAGCCAGCAGCACCCCAACGGCCAGCCAGCTTGCTTCCGGGCCATAGTCGCCGCCGGTCATCCATAAAGGACCATAGGTCTCCGTTTGCACCACGGTGGCGGCCTGCGTGCTCCCCGCCAAAGGCAGACCAAAGAGTGCGCCCATGCTGGCCAGCCAGGCAAAGTGCAGTCCCCAAGGCAGCCACAAGGCGCGGGTGCGCAGATACGCCACAGACAGCAACACTGCGGCAATGCCGCTGCCCCAGATGCCCGCCGTCCCTGCTTCCGGGGACTCCATACGCAACAGAGCAAAAAAAACGCCTGCCATCACGGTGGCGGAAAATGGGCCAAGGACCTCGAGAAGCCTTTGGAATGGATAGCCGCGAAAGGCCACCTCATCCGCCAGCGCGCCCACAGCCAGAACGCCAAGCTGGATGGCCAACAACACGAAGGCCCGCGGCGTCCACCAGAAATGCACATACAAAGCACCGGAAAGCGCCAATATGAGCACAATGGCGGTGATCATGCCCCAACCAATGGCCGCTCCCAAGGCAAACTCGCGCAGCCAGCCCGGTCGTCGCGCCAGACCCATGGCGCGCAGCGGCTGGCGTGCGCCGTCAAAGGCCAGACCCATGTACCCGAAGCCAATGACTTCAAGAAATAGTTGGAGAAGATTGCGCACCAGCGGGTACGCCACCCCAAAGCTGTACCACTGGGCGGCACTGTCCGCCAGACGCAACGCCACGATGAAGTACGCAGCAGCAAAAACAAAGCGCAGCATGGCGCGCCCACGACCCGGCCCGCGAAAGATACTCATGCGCACCCCTCGCGCGCATTTCTACTCTGTCCCTCTTTCATCGTTTACCTGCCGCCATGCCCCAATACACCCGCCTGTTTTGCCGCCTGCCCGTTGTTGGCCATTAGGTGGTATAGAACTGCGCGATATTGCGGAATTTTTTCATGCGCTGCGCCACCAGTTCGTCCACCGGAAGCAGTTTCAGTTCGTCCAGATTGTGAAGCAATGCCTCATCGAGCAGCTTTGCCGCCGCAGCCGGGTCCAGGTGCGCTCCGCCTTCCGGCTCTGGCACCACGGCATCCACGCAGCCAAAGCGCAGTACATCCTCTGAGGTAATGCGGAGCGCCTCTGCGGCCTGGGCGCGCTTGGCTGCATCGCGCCACATAATGGAGGCGCACCCTTCCGGCGAAATGACGGAATAGGTGGCATTTTCCAGCATCAGCACCCGGTCCGCCACTGCAATGGCCAATGCACCGCCGGAGCCGCCTTCTCCGGTAATGGTCGCAAGTGTGGGCACGCGCAGGCGCGCCATCTCGCGTAGGTTGCGGGCAATGGCCTCGGCCTGACCGCGTTCCTCCGCGCCCAGTCCGGGACTTGCGCCAGCCAGGTCAATGAAGGTAAAGACGGGACGGCCAAATTTCTCGGCAAACTTCATCGCACGCAGTGCCTTGCGATACCCCTCCGGGTTGGGCATACCGAAGTTGCGATGCACCTTTTCCTTGGTGGTGCGGCCCTTCAGGTTGGCAATCACCAGCACCTCTTCCCCGTGGAAACGCGCCATCTGGCAGGTCATCGCGGCGTCGTCGCCAAAAACGCGGTCGCCGTGGACCTCACTGCGGTCGGTGAATAGTGTGGCAATAAAATCCATGGGGTAGGGGCGCTGCGGGTGCCGCGCCAACTCCGTCTTCTGCCAGGCAGGGCTGATTGGCCCGTCCAGCGCCTCGTTTGCAATTACCGCTTGGTCCGCCATCATGCTTCCTGAGTATTAGATTCTATGGGCACGCGCGATGCAACACAACTGCGTCACCCTAAAGGGAGTCCACGGTCCTTCTGCGCCAGCGCGTCCTTGATTTCATCAACAAACTGCCGGGCGGCCTGCGCTGGGTCATCGGCCTGGGTAATGGGCCGCCCGACCACCAGATAGCTGGCCCCGGCAAGCATGGCCGCACCGGGTGATGCCATGCGCTTTTGGTCGTTGGCCGCGCTGCCTGCGGGACGGATGCCGGGCGTGACCAGCAGCGGCCCTTCTCCCAGTTCGTGGCGTAGCAGGCCCACCTCCTGCGGGGAGCAGACCAGTCCGGAAATCCCACTTGCTGTTGCCATCTGCGCCAAACGCAGCACCTGTTCCGCAGGGGTGTGGGCAATTCCAATGGCGGACAACTCGGCTGCATCCATGCTGGTGAGCACGGTAACGGCCAGCAGGTGCGGAGGGTCCTTTGCTTCCGCCGCTGCCTCTGCCGCCGCGCGCAGCATTGCCGGCCCGCCTACGGCATGGACCGTCAACAAGGAAGTGCCTGCCCGGGCCGCCGCACGCACCGCCCCGGCCACGGTATTGGGAATGTCGTGGAGTTTCAGGTCCAGAAAAACGGAGAAACCCTGCTCGCGCAGGTCGTCGATGACCCTGCTTCCAGCAGACAAATACAGCTCCAGCCCCACCTTCATCCAGCGGCAGGTCCCTTGCAGTTGGCGGGCCAGGGCCAGGGCCGCGTCAGCGGAGGGAAAATCCAGCGCAACGATGAGACGGTCGCTTACCGGGCGCGGAGTGTCGCCTGCCAGAGTCGAAGTGGGAGCGGAGTTGTCCGGTGATTGCGAAGCTGCCATGCCGCTTGATTGTACCGGAAGCCATGCCTTCCGTGGCAGGGGGCTGGCCCTGTCCAGACAGGGACTGGCCCCGCCCGGACAGGAACTACCCCACACGTACAGCCTTTTTTTTTGATGCGGCGCACCTTGATTTTTATAAAGCCATCCGCCAGGCAGACAATCTCTCCACTCATTCGTCTATTAGAAGCATGGATGTTCCCAGTTTCTTTTCATGGGGCTGTGGTAGGCTGGTCTCCGGTTTGCTCCATCTCCCTGGGAAGAACATATAGATTGCCCTATCGATCGCCATCCTGCATCGCCCTGGTCGGCATTTTCCTGGGCGCTCCAACGCTGCTGGCATTGCAGCAACATACGATACTTGCGCCCGCAGGCGTCGCTCCATCTTCCACCTCCGTGCCGATGCAGGCCCACACAACCACGTTAGGAGCAGGCCTGCCACTTCGGGTACAACTCGATCGTCGTTACCGGCTGCGCGTGGGGCAACCCGTGGAAGGCCATCTGATTGACCCTGTCTATTCGGTGGACCATATTGTTTTGCCTGCCAATACGCCGGTCTATGGCACGATCACGGCCCTGAAACCTGCGCCGGGCAGTGCGCGCGCATGGGCGCGGCTCAATGGCGACTTTACGCCCCTCAAACAACCAGTGCTCCGTTTTGGTTCCCTGCAATTGCCGGATGGTACGCGTTTACAGATCAGCGCCACTGCTACCGAACGCACTACGAAGATGGTGGAAATGAGTAGCACTGCGAAGAAAAGACCTTCGCGTATGGAAAGGGCCAAAGAGGCCATCCACGCGAAAATTGAGGCAACAAAAAAAGAAATTGCGTCCATCTTCCACCCGCACGGACAATCCGACCACGCGATACAGGCCCTCTACGGACAGCTTCCGTATCACCCCCAGAACATCTGGCCTGGCGCGCAATACGATGCCGACCTGACGCAACCGGTCACGCTGCCAGACCCACAAGCCGGCCATCTGTTGCCGCTTACCCCTCCAGCGGGACACGTCCCGCCAGGCGTCATTGAGGCCAGGCTGACAACAGGCATCAGTTCGGCCACCAGCAAGGTGGGCACGCCGGTGGAGGCCGTCCTCACCCGTCCCTTTCTTGCACCCGACCAGAAGCATGTGATTTTACCGGAAGGGACGCTGCTCCTAGGATCCGTCACGCAGGCCAGACCCTCCCGCGTACTGGGACGCAATGGGACCCTGCGCTTTACCTTCCGCCAGATCAAGCTCTCCTCCGGCGCACTGGAGAGGGTCCATGCCCAAATGTCGGCTGTGGAGGGCCAGAATGGGCAGAACATTACGGTCGATTCGGAAGGTGGCGCCCACGCCAATGCAGACCAGGGGAAATATATTGCGCCTCTCATGCTTGGCGCCGTGGCCGGAGACACCACCCTTGACCCGCCCGCAGGCCAAGGCACCGCGCTGGGGGCCAGCAACGGTTTCGGACTGGTGGCGCGCCTGCTCTCCGTCGTCTATTTGAATCCGGTGGCCATCCAGGGCTTTGCCTATTATGCGCTGGGACAATCCATCACCAAGCGCTGGCTGGTGCGCGGCCATAACGTGGTCTTTCCGCGCGATACCCGCATGGAGTTGGATATTTCCGACCGGTAAAAGATGTTGTCCTTACAGTAGGAGCGTTGGTAAAGATGAGACCAGCCACAGCGTCCAGCACCATCAGTAGCAAGGGACAGGTCACCATCCCATTGGCCGTCCGCCATCGCCTCGGCCTCAAGGAGGGCGACCGGGCTGAGTTTGCCGTCGAGCAGGGACGGACCATCCTACGTCCAGTCCGCGCGCCTGAAATTTCTTTTGAAAAATATGTAGGTGCCCTTCCAGCATTTGAGGAGGTCCAACAGATCAACGATTGGGTCCGCAGCCTGCGCGACGCGGAGACTGCAAGACAATGAGGACGGCGCTGGACACCAACATTCTCTCTGCCCTGTGGTCCAGGGGACCACTGGCGCAAACCATTGCGGCCCGCCTGGGAACGGCCAGGGGGGACGGCGGTCTTGTCATTTCTCCCGTTGTCTTCGCGGAGTTGTTGGCGTATCCAAAGGCCACGGAGTGTTTCCTGATGGATTTTTTGGCCGCAACGGGCATCACGGTTGATTCCGTCCTTCCAGAAAAGGTCTGGCTGGAGGCCGGACGCCGTTTTGCCAGCTATGCCAGCCGCAGGAGAAAATCATCCAAAGAAGGCCCGAAACGATTGCTTGCGGATTTTATTGTTGGCGCCCATGCCATGATGCAAGCGGACCGATTGATGACACTCGACCCTGTCCTTTATCAACAGGATTTTCCAGAGTTGCACCAGTTCTAAGGCTCATTTCTCCCGCAAGACCCACCAGTATTCCCCTTTTGAACTCAGTCCAGCCGCTGCATTTGCCAGAAATGATGCAGCGGCCCCTGGCCGTGGCCGATGGCAGGAGCTAACTGCAACGCTCCGGTAACATACGCCTTGGCCCCCGCCACGGCCGTCAGGTCGTCCTCGCCCCGCGCCAGCCGAGCGGCCAATGCACTGGAAAAGGTGCAGCCAGTACCGTGCGTGGCCTTGGTTGCAATGCGTTGGCCGGGGAACCAATGGCGCTGGCTGGCGCTCAGCAGCAGGTCATCGGGCCGGGCCGCGTGTCCTCCGGTGACCACTACGCGCAGGTCCGGATTTCCCAGCCGTTGTGACTGCGCCAGCAAGGCCTGGGCGCTGGCCTCAATCGTGTCCCTCGTCTGCGCCAGCGGGAGGTCCGTAAGTACAGCCAATTCATGCAGATTGGGTGTGGTCCAGGCCACACGCGCCAGCAGTTCCCGCTGTAAAATCTCCTGTCCGGGGGCGTCCAGCAAAGTTGTCCCAGAACTGGATTGCAGGATGGGATCCAACACCACAGGAACCTCTGGATGGCTGCGCAGGAACTCTGCCACGACTTTGGCGACCGCCCCGGTGCCCAACATGCCAATTTTTATTGCTGCAAACCGGACATCCCCAGCCAGACATTCCAGCGTCTCATGGACAACATGCGCGGCCACGGGTGTAACGCCCAGGACGCCCTGCGTGGATTGCACGGTGAGGGCCGTAATGCAAGCCATGCCGTAAGCGCCGTTGGCGGCAAAGGTCTTTATGTCTGCCAAGATACCTGCCCCCCCAGAGGGGTCAAATCCGGCGATGGTGAGAACAATCGGCGGGATGGGAGGCGGAATGGGAGGGACTTCTGGGGTGGAGTGGGGCCGAGATTGCTGCTTGGGGGAGAGTGTCACAGGGTCATCCTGGTCTGGCAGCCAGAAGGTAGGGGGCCATCAAGCGTACCATTTTGGTATCATAAACGTGCCGGAAAAGCAACAAAATTATTCGTTAAGTCCATGGATTGCATTGACTTAGATGTTTCCCAGCCGGTACACTAGGGACTGCTGACCATGATGAATATTCTTTCTGAAAATTCGCTCTTAAACGTCCGGGCAATTTCCACCGCCCGCCGCGTGGTCTCCATTGCCATTGGGGCAACGGTCGGCATCAGCATGGGACTGACCAGCGTACAGGCCGGTCAGCCAAGCAGTTCCGTGCTTCCCGGCTTCCATTCCATCGGAAACCTGGAACTGGCCTCCCCCACGCCGATTGTCGTTCCATCCGCCGAAGCTCCCATGCAGGCGAAAATTTCCCGGCCCCATGCCCACAGATGGTATCAGATGGGTCTGGCATCCTGGTACGGGAGGAAGTTCCAAGGCCGTCAGACCGCCAGCGGCGAGGATTTTGACACCAACACGCTCACCTGCGCCCATCGCACCCTGCCTTTGGGCACCTGGGTAAAAATCACTAACCTGCGCAACCACAAATGGGTGGTTGTCCGGGTCAATGACCGCGGACCGGTCCCGGAGACGCGCATTGTGGACCTTTCCTCCGCTGCCGCGCACATGCTGGGCATCCACAAACGGGGCGTCTCCCGTGTCCGTCTGGACGTGATCGACCCGCAGCAGGCAGAGGAAGTCGCCCGCCTGGAAAGGTTGCGTGGCCTGCGCGCGGCGCAGGGCCAAGCAGTGTTACAGGCCCAGGCAGAAAACGCACCCCAGTAAAGCGGAAGGGGCCGTGTTAATTCCCGTGGCCGTTGGAGGATGGAGTGTCTACGGGGACCGGGTCATCTTCCATTGGCAACGGCGTGCCCTTCAGGTCTTCTTCAATCAACAGAAAGCGGCGGATATAACGCAGCGGGTCTTCCGCAACGGCCATCTGCCGCAGGTGGAACCGCCAGACCCCGGCCTGGGTGGTGCGCCGCGTGTGGCCGCTCCGTTGCACCGTGAGTATCTGGCCTTTATTGGTGACGCGCGTGTACGTGGCGGTGGGCACAATAAAGGTCATCTTGCTGCCCTGCCTCCAAAATGACTGGGCGAACTCGTGGGCAAAGAGCAGGCAGTAATAGCGTCGCTCCTGGGCCAGCGTGGCGATGGCGGCCTCGAAGTTTGTCCAGGGTAACGTCAGGCGTCCCGTGTACCATTTGCGGAACTCAAAGCCATTTTCTTTGGCTTGACGGACCAGTGCGCGAAGCAAGTCTGAGCGTGTCATTCTTTACTCTCTACGAGGGCCAGGAGTGCCGAGTGACGGATTGGGAGTGGTCCTTCCGTGCAATACAATTTTTGTTCCGGTCGTGCTTTGCGCCGGAGCATCTGGGTTGCTACAAACCAAGGATGGCACCAGTGTATCGCGGGACCGCGCCTGCAGAAAAATTTTGTTGTCCCCTTGCACAGCGTGGAATGAAAACAGAAACTGGAGAGGTGCATGCAGCAAAGGAAAAGCATGTCTGAAGTGTTGTCTATGGATTGGCTGCAAGCCATCGCGCGGCGTACCCGCTGCATCTGCCGCAGTGGAAACGCCCCGGTGCTACCACTTTTTCTTGCCTTGCTGGGGGCGTTGTATGGCGCGCAGCCGCTCCGCGCTGTGGTGACGGCGCCCAATGGGGTGCATACGGACGCGCTCAATCTAACGCCAGAGGTCCATCAGGCCTATCTGCATTTCTACGACCTGGACTATGACGGCGCCATGTTGCGCTTCCAGAAGATACAGCAGGCGCACCCCGACGACCCCATCAGCACCGTATATGTATTGAACACCACGGTCTTCCGCGAGCTGTACCGGCTGGACCTGCTGGACACCACGCTCTATGTCCACGATGGCTTTATGACCGGCAAGCACCCGGTGGTGGAGGACATGCGCGTGCGCGCGCAGGTGGAAGCACAGTCTGCGCAGGCCATCCGCATTGCGGACGAGCAACTCCGCAAGGACCCCCAGGACGTGGACGCGCTCTTCGCCCGGGGGTATGCACGCAGCCTGCTGGCCACGTATATGGCGATGGTGGAGAAGAGCTACATCCCAGCGCTCCGCATGGCCCTGGCGGCACGCAGGGACAACGAGCGGGTGCTGCGCCTGGACCCCAAATATGTGGACGCCAAACTCGTCGTGGGCGTGCATGAATACGTGGTGGGTTCGTTGGCCATACCCTTCAAGTTGCTGGCAGGACTGGTGGGCATCAACGGTTCCAAGAGCAAAGGGCTGGCCTACCTACGGGACGATGGACAAAATGGCATTATCACGGCCACCGGGGCCAGTACCGCGCTGGCGCTCTTTCTGCGCCGCGAGGCGCGCTATCAGGACGCCATCGCCGTCATTCAGGGGCTGGAGAAACAGTATCCCCGCGACTTCCTTTTCCATCTGGAAAAGGCCAATCTGGTAAAGGACGCCGGGGAAGGCGCGCCTGCCATTGCCGAATATCGGGCGCTGTTGCAACAGGCGCGCAGGCCGGGATACTTTCCGAACGCACACATGGAGATGGCCTGGTACGGGCTGGGCGAGGCCCTGCGCGGCCAGCGCGATTACGCCTCTGCCGCCGACGCCTATCAGCAGGCCGCCCTGCAGCCGACCATCTCTCCCCTGCTGAAACGCCGCACGGAACTGGCCGCTGGCGAGATGTATGACCTGCTGCATCAAAGGGTGGCGGCGCAACAACAGTACGCCAAGGTAATCGCCTTTGGCGGCGATTCCACTGAGGTGGAACGCGCGCGCAGGTTCCAGCATTCGCCCTACAAGGGGCGCTGAGGTCCCTGCAAACAGTGTGGCAAGGACCGTCAGCGAACCGATGTCGGGGTTTCTGCGTACTGAATGCTAAGGATTTGCTTGGCCGGATGAGCATCCAGGCGGCAGGCAGAGGAGGTGTGTCCATGTACTGCAAACGATGTGGCCAACCGGTCCCTGGCGGGGCGAATTTCTGTCCCCACTGCGGGTTGGCTCTGGCCCCGGCCCCGATCTTCGGCAGCACCATGGTGCGCCCCAGAGAGCAGCGCGTTGTGGCCGGGGTCTGCGCCGCTTTTGCGCAGCGCTATGGATGGGACCTGGCCGTCACCCGCATTTTGACGGTGCTGGCAGGGACCTTTGTCTTCCCGCTGGGCGAGATCGCCTATCTGTGCGGATGGCTGCTGATACCAGACGGTCCCGTGGGCCTGCGCGTTCCCTGACCAGCGCAACCACGCTGCCGTTTCCCTTCGCGCCTTTTCCTTTGTTCCATGCAACAATGATTCATGGCCAACAATCGTCCATGACTGGGAGATGTCCGTTTGCATATAGTCCGAGATGAAGCGTCCCTGTTTTACACCGCAATGGGCACGGGGCCGGATGTATTTCTGCTCCATCCCACGCCGGTCAACCATGCCTTTTGGCTGCCGGTGGCGGAGCAACTGGCAGACCGTTACCGGCTGGTGCTGCCCGATCTGCGTGGGCATGGCCAGTCCAGCCTGGGCAGCGGCCCGGTGACGGTCGAGAAGTTGGCGCGGGACCTCCACGCCATACTGCTGAAAGAAAAGACCACGCGGGCGGCCTTCGTCGGCTGCTCCATCGGGACCTCCGTCCTCTATGAATATTGGCGGCGCTTTCCGCAGGAGGTGGCCGCCTTGGTGCTGACCTGCGGCAAGCCCCAGCCGGACAATGACGCCAACCGCGGGCGTCGCCATGAGTGGATGCAGGAGGCCCGTGGACCGGGCGGTCTGGCAAAGTTTTTTGATGCGATGGCCAACACGCTGGTCGGTCCGACCTCCGCAAAGTTATATCCGAAGAAGCGCACCTCTGTCCGCGCCTTGATGGACGCCGTGGCGTTGGAGGCCATGCAGGCCGTGCAGCAGGGCCTGATGCTGCGGCCTGATTCTGTCCCCACGCTGGAGACAATCACGGTGCCCGTCTGCGCCATCGCCGGGGGCGAAGACCAAAGCAGCACGCCAGCAGAGATGCGCGTCATTGCCGAAAAGGTCCCCGGCGCGGAGTTCCACCTGATAGAAAACGCCGGTCACTTCGCGCCATTCGAGCAGCCGGAGGTGGTGGCAAAAATCATCGGCGACTTTCTCGATGCCCACTACGGGGAGAAAACACAGGGATGAAAACATCGGTCGCAACTGCCCCTCGGCTTCCCGCGCGGCCCTTTCAGTATCGGGGAAGGCGCCAGGCAGCGCTGGCGTGCGAAGGCGTCCCGCTGGCGCGCTTGGTGCGCGAGTACGGCACCCCGCTCTATGTCTACTCCGCCAACGCCATGCGCGAGCGCGTGCGCATGTTTGCGCAGGCCTTTGCTGGGGTGCGCCATACGCTTTGCTATTCGGTGAAGGCCAACTCCAACCTGTCCATCCTGCGCCTGCTGGCGGAGATGGGTGCGGGCTTTGACATTGTCTCTGGCGGCGAGCTGGTGCGCGTGCAGCAGGCCGCGCGCGGGTCTGTGCGGCGCGTGGTCTTTTCTGGCGTGGGCAAGACCGCTACGGAGATGGACGCGGCACTGGCTGCGGGCATCCTCGTTTTTAACGTGGAGAGCGCGCCGGAACTGGACCTGCTGGAAGCACGCGCCCGCGCCCTGCGCAAACGCGCGCCGATTGCCCTGCGCGTCAACCCGGATGTTTTTGCGGAGACGCACCCGTACATCTCCACCGGACTGCGTGAGCACAAGTTTGGCGTGGACATGGAGACTGCACGCGCGCTCTACCGCCGCGCCGCACGCTGCAAGCACCTGCTACCCACCGGCATCAGCGTCCACATTGGTTCGCAAATCCAAAGCGCCGCGCCCTTTGGCCAGGCATTGCAGCGCGTGCGCCAACTGGTGTCTGAGCTGGCCAGCGAGGGCATCCACATCCAGCACATCGACGCGGGTGGAGGGTTGGGCATCTCCTACGATCTGGACGCGCCCTTTGATCCGCAGGCGTTGCTGGCAGAGTACGCCTCTGCTGTGCGCGCGGCGTTGGGGGATTTTTCTGGCGACCTGCTGATGGAGCCGGGACGCTTTGTCGTGGCCCAGGCCGGGGCGCTGCTCGCGCAAGTGCTCACCGTCAAGCAGAACGGCAACAAGACTTTTGTTGTGACTGATGCCGGAATGAATGACCTGATCCGGCCCGCGCTCTATCAGGCGCACCATGCCATTGTGCCGCTCCTGCGCAGACCGCGCAGCAAGCAGGTGGTGGTGGATGTTGTTGGCCCGGTCTGCGAGACGGGGGATTTTTTCGCCCGCGACCGCAAGCTGCCGCAGCTTGCCGCCGGAGACGGGGCCGCCATCCTGGACGCCGGGGCCTACGGCATGTCGCTCAGTTCCAATTACAACTCGCGCCCACGCGCCGCAGAGGTGCTGGTGGATGGCAACCAACACACGCTAATACGCCGCCGTGAAACCATGCGCGACCTGCTGGCGCCAGAGAAACTCCGCCATTCGTCCCGCTAATGGCCCCATAGAAAATATTTGTTGTGCTGTCTTCCTGCGCGGAGTGGGCCTGATGGCCGGGTATGCTAAAAGCAACAGCGTCCCCGTCCGGGCCGCCGCATGAGGTCTATTTTTATGCCAGCCTATCGTTCCCGCACCACCACCCATGGCCGCAACATGGCAGGCGCGCGCGGCCTATGGCGCGCCACCGGCATGACCGACGCCGATTTCGGCAAGCCCATCATCGCCATCGCCAACTCGTTTACGCAGTTTGTCCCCGGCCACGTCCATCTGAAGGACCTGGGGCAGATGGTGGCGCGCGAGATCGAGCAGGCGGGGGGCGTCGCCAAGGAGTTCCACACCATCGCCATTGACGACGGCATCGCCATGGGACACGGTGGAATGCTATACAGCCTGCCTTCGCGCGAGTTGATCGCTGATGCCGTGGAGTACATGGCGAACGCGCATTGCGCCGATGCGCTGGTCTGCATCTCCAACTGCGACAAGATCACTCCGGGCATGTTGATGGCGGCCCTGCGCCTGAACATTCCTGCCATCTTTGTTTCGGGCGGTCCAATGGAAGCGGGCAAGGTGCAGACCAGGGACACGGTCACGTCCATTGACCTGATTACTTCCATGGTGGCCGCAGCGGACGAGAACGTCAGTGATGAGGAGTCGCTGGTGATTGAGCGCTCGGCCTGCCCCACCTGCGGCTCCTGTTCGGGCATGTTCACGGCAAATTCCATGAATTGCCTGACCGAAGCGCTGGGGCTTTCCCTGCCGGGCAACGGCACGCTGGTGGCCACGCACGCTGACCGCAAGGGACTTTTTCTGGAAGCAGGACGGCGCATCGTTGATCTGGCAAAGCGGTGGTATGAGCAGGAGGACGCTTCTGTGCTGCCGCGCAGCATCGCCAACCGCAAGGCCTTTGAAAATGCCGTGGCGCTGGACATTGCCATGGGCGGGTCCACCAACACCGTGCTCCACCTGCTGGCCGCGGCCCAGGAGGCCGGGTTGGACTTTACCATGCGGGAGATTGACCATCTCTCGCGCAAGGTCCCCAACCTGTGCAAGGTCGCGCCCTCGGTGGCCAACGTGCATGTGGAAGATGTGCACCGCGCAGGCGGGGTGATGGGCATCCTGGGCGAGTTGGACCGCGTGGGGCTGCTGCACCGCGACACACCGACCGTCCACGCGCGCACCATGGGCGATGCGTTGGAGCAGTGGGACATCTGCCGACGCCCCAGCGATGCGGTAAAGAAGTTCTTTCTTGCGGCCCCTGGCGGCGTGCGCACGACGGAGCCATTCAGCCAGGACCAACACTATGCTTCGCTCGATGCGGACCGCGCAGGCGGCGTCACGCGCAATGCGGCCCACGCCTTCAGCAAAGACGGCGGGCTGGCCGTCCTCTACGGCAACATTGCAGAGGATGGCTGCATTGTAAAGACCGCTGGCGTCGATGCCGAGCTGCTTGTCTTCCACGGACCAGCGCGCATTTACGAGAGCCAGGAGGACGCGGTGGAAGGTATCCTGGGGGGCAAAGTGAAGGCCGGGGACGTGGTCATCATCCGCTACGAGGGACCACGCGGCGGGCCAGGAATGCAGGAGATGCTTTACCCGACGAGCTATCTGAAGTCCAAACACCTGGGCAAGCTCTGCGCCCTGGTCACCGATGGCCGGTTTTCCGGCGGGACCGCGGGCCTTTCCATTGGGCACGTTTCGCCGGAGGCAGCCGAGGGCGGGGCCATTGGGCTGGTGGAAGAGGGGGACCGCATCGAGATTGACATCCCGGCGCGTTCCATTCGCGTCGCCCTTAGCGATGCGGAATTGGAGCAGCGTCGCACGGCGATGGAGGCCCGTGGAGGAAATGCGTGGGGGCCTGTGCATCGGGAACGTGTTGTTTCTCCCGCCTTGCAGGCATACGCAGCGCTCACTACCAGCGCTTCGCGCGGCGCAGTGCGCGACGTGGGCCAATTACGTAGGAGCGGGGCCGCCGCAGGAAAAAGACCTTAGCAGCCTGTGGTGAAAGTCGGGTTTTGAAGGGGCACGGCTTCAGCCGTGCCGTAAGGGCTGCAAAATCAACGCGGCTTTGGCCGCCGAGGGACGTTTTTGTGGCATCTCGACTTTCACCACGGGCTGTTAGACCTGTTAACACTCCGTGGGCGACCAGCGCCTTTTGCGGCGCACCACTCCATTCTGATGGCCCAACACATTGGGTCTGCCCTTGGTCCGATACAATCGAAGCATGCAAGCACCCCGTTGGCTGCGCGCGGCTGCACTGTTTTCCTTTCTGCTGTCTTTCCCTTTTGCGCCGTTTGCCCTGCTGGCAGCTTCAGCGCAGGGGCCTACGCCGGTCCCCTTTCCTGCCGATGCCCATTCCTTTGATCGTGGCCCCATTGGCCTTTGGCAAACGTTGCAGAAACTCAACACGCGCGCCAGCCTGTTGATGTTTACGGCGCACCCGGACGACGAAGACGGCCCCACGCTCACCTATGAGGTCAGGCACGATGGCGTCCGCGCCAACCTGCTTTCGCTCACGCGCGGCGAAGGCGGACAGGACGTCCTCTCTCCCGATGCCTGGGACGCGCTGGGCCTGGTCCGCACGCAGGAGATGCTGGCCGCGGACCGCTATTACGGCGTGGGCCAATACTGGTCGCGCGTGGCCGATTTCGGGTTCTCCAAGACCAAAGATGAGTCCTTCAACAAATGGGGCCAGGATCGCGTGCTTTACGATGCGGTCCGCGTGGTGCGCCAGACGCGACCGCTGGTCGTCCTGTCTGTCTTCGCCGGGAACGTCTCCGATGGCCACGGACAGCACCAGGTCTCTGGGCAAATTGCGCAGGAAGTATACAAAGCAGCGGGCGACCCGACGATATTTCCCGACCAGGTCCGCGATGGCCTGTTGCCCTGGTCGCCGCTCAAGGTCTACGTCCGCGTCCCCTTTGCCGACGTGACCAGCCAAGGCGTCTACGACTACGCAACCGGCCACTGGGCGCCGGCCATCTTCCATAATTACGTGGATGGAAGCAACATCTATGGGAGGCCCTCGGCCAATGTTGCGGTCCCTGTTGGCGATTACGACCCGCTGCTTGGACTCACTTATTTTCAACTGGCGCGGCTCGGTCTGGGCCAACAGAAATCGCAGAATGACGGCATCGGCCTGCCGCTGGCGCAGCCGCTCACGGTGGGGTATCACCGGTACGCTTCGCGGGTCCCCACCACGGACAAGGAAGCGACCTTCTTTGATGGCATGGATGTCACACTTGCCGGAATCGCCACGCTGGCCCCGGCTGCCGAAGCGCCTGCCCTGCGGACCAAGCTGCTGGAAATTGAGGGCCTTGTCCATCGGGCCATTGTGGCCTATTCCGCAGAGCACCCGGAGCGCACGGCCCCGTACCTGGCCTCTGGCCTGCGCGCCACCAATGCGCTGGCCGCGGAGATTGCCGCCGCCAGGTGGACAGAGAAGGCCGACAACACCGAAGAGGCAACGGACCGGACCGCGCAGCAAAATGTCTTGTTTGAATTGCGCGAGAAACAGCAGCAATTTTCCCTGGCGCTGGCGCAGGCGTTGGGCCTCTCCATGCGGGCCATGGTCACGCACGACACTGCGCCATCGCACGTTCCTGCGGTCTTTCGCGGGTTTCCTGACACCTTCCGCAGGGCCATTCCTGGCCAGCAATTCACCGTGCAGGTGCATCTGGCCAATGGCAGCCCGACGCAGGTCCAGGTCGCCGCGTTGCAGGTGGTTGCTTCCCCTGAAACAGGCGCACCCAATGGCTGGCAGATCACAGAGCGCACGCCACCCGCCGCCGAACTGGACAAAAACGCGGCCACCGATGGCATTTTCTCTGTGACCGTGCCAGAGCACCCCCCATTCACGCGGCCTTATTACCATCGCCCAAACATCGAACAGCCCTATTACGACATCGACGACCCACAGTATCAAAACAGGTCTTTCATGCCCTACCCGCTCCATGCCGTGGCCACGTTGCGCTATGATGGCGCCACGTTTGCCATTGGGCAAACAGTGGAGACCGTGCGTCAACAGGTGGGCCGTGGGCCGGTCTTCTGTCCATTATTGGTTGCGCCCGCCCTCTCTGTGCAGATGACGCCGCAGGTGGCCATTCTGCCGCTCACCCGCAAGGTACTGCATGTGACGGCCTCCATCCAGAGCAACGTGAAAGGCCCGGCAAGCGGGCAGATTTCCTTACAGCTACCCGCTGGATGGAAGGCCACGCCTGCCTCTGCGAGATTTTCCACGGCCAAGGAGGACGACATTGCGAGTGCTGATTTTACTGTGACGCCTGGCGCCTTGGAGACAAAGACCTATACGCTGCAAGCGGTCGCCACTTACAACCAACAAAGCTATCGCGATGGGTATCGCATGACCGGGTGTCCCGGTCTGTGCTCGTGGCCACTCTATCGCGCCGCTGCCACGCGGGTGCGCGCCGCCGATGTGCGCGTGGCCCCGGGCCTGCGCATTGGCTACGTAGTTGGCACGGGGGATGACGTGCCCGGTTCCCTGCGCCAGCTTGGCATTCCGCCCCAGTTGCTCTCTGCACAGGACCTTGCCCATGGGGACCTCTCCGTTTTTGACGCCATTGTGCTGGGCATTCGCGCCTATTCTGTCCGTCCGGACCTGAAGGCCTACAATGGCCGCCTGCTGCGCTATGTCCATCAGGGCGGGTCCCTGATTGTGCAATACCACATTGCAGGACTGGGACCAAGGGACGCGCCGTGGCCGCTCACTCTCGGCAACAATCCGGAAAAAGTGGTTGACGAAAACTCTGTCGTGCAGGTGCTGCGTCCGCAAGACCCGTTGCTGGCGTGGCCCAATCACATCACGGCAAGGGACTTTCAAGGCTGGGTGGAAGAGCGCGGCCACGGATTTCTGCGCTCCTGGGACGCGCACTACACGCCGCTATTGGAAATGCATGACCCGGACCAGGGGCCGCAACAAGGAGGGTTGGTCTACGCTCGTTATGGCAAAGGGACCTATATCTACACTTCGTTGGCGCTCTACCGGGAGATGCCGGAAGGCGTGCCCGGAGCGTATCGGCTCTTTGCCAATCTGATTAGTCTGGCAAAAAATCCTGACATGAAAGGGCCCTAGCGTTTCCAGTCCCATGTGACGCAAGGGGACCGCATGGGACGTTGAAATGTGAAGTGGGGCCAGCGTGCCAGTTTACTGGAGCGCGCCTGCGCCGTTGGAAGCGCGCCCAACGTACATCTCCGCCTGGATGCCAGTCGCCTGCTGATAAGCGGCCTGCATGGAGCGCACAAATCCCGTGGCCTGCTCTGCCGCCACCAGGTTGACTGTGCAACCGCCAAAGCCCGCCCCCGTGATGCGCGCCCCATAACAGCCGGGTTGCTGTTTCGCCAGTCCCACTAAAATATCTGTTTCCGCGCAACTGGCCTGGTAGTCGTCGCGCATACTGGCATGGGCCAGGAACATCAACTCTCCAAATCGGGCCAAGTCATCCTTGCGCATGGCGTCTGCGGCCTCCATTACGCGACGGTTTTCTGATGTCACATGGCGGCAGCGGCGCAGCACGCCTTCGGGCATCTCTTTGGCGCACTGCAACACGTCCTCTTCCGTGGCGTCGCGCAATGTGCGTATCTTCGGGCGATGGCGCTGCAAAATTTGCACCCCTTGCGCGACCTCCGCGCGACGGCTGTTGTACTCCCCCTGCGCCACCGAGTGCTTGACCATCGAATTGCAGATGACCAGGCGCACACTGGGCGGCACGGGGAGCAGTTCATATTGCAGCGTGCGGCAATCCAGCAGCAGGGCGTGGTCCTGCTTGCCGCAACAAGAAATAAACTGGTCCATGATGCCGCACTGCGCGCCAACAAATTTGTTTTCCGCCTTCTGGCACAACTGCGCAATCTCCGGTCCTGGCAGTTCCACCGCAGCGTGGTCCAGCACCGCGATGGCGACCGCGACCTCCACGGAGGCAGAGGAACTGAGGCCAGCGCCAACCGGGACATTGCCGCTCAGGGTCAGGTCAAAACCAGCGCAACAAACGCCGTGTTGCTGCAACGCCCACAACACGCCAATCGGATAGTCGCTCCAATGCTGCCGAGGGCGCTCTGGAAGCTGTTGCAGGTCCACGCTGATGGTCTCCTCAAAGTTTATGGAGTGGATGACCGCCGTTTTATCGGCGCGTGGGCTGAGCACGGCGATGGTCTGGAAATCCAATGCCGCAGGCACCACAAAGCCTTCGCTGGTGTCAGTGTGTTCACCGATCAGGTTCACGCGCCCCGGGGCCTGGTAGGCATTGCCGTCGCAACCAAAGCGCTGTTTATGGAGACCGTTTACCTCGTGGAATGACAGCATTTCGTCGTGCCCCCTCTTTTTGTTGTCGATGGACCTATTTCCCACAGGGAAGGAAAAGGCCTGCGTCCTGCCGTCTCCTCACTCGTCCAATTTACTACACAGGAAAATATCTTCCGGTACCATAAGGGAACCCGGTCCCCTTCCATGCCTGCAAACATGTTGCATCCCGATACGGTCCGCAAAGAACTCCGCGCGCTGGTGCTGCTGGCCGTACCCGTGGCCCTGTCGGAGCTGGGATGGATGACCATGTCCGTGGTGGACACGGCGATGGTGGGGCGGCTGAATGCCGTGGCCATTGGCGCGGTCGGGCTGGGCAGCATTTTGTTCAACACCGTCGTCCTCTTCGGCTTTGGACTGCTGCTCTCCATGGACCCGCTAGTGGCGCGGTCGTATGGCGCAGGCGACCTGAAGGACTGCCACCACACCTTGCACCAGGGGACCTTTCTGGCCTTCGGACTGGCCATTCCATTGATGGCAATCTCCTACCTGCTGCCAGAGCTTCTCGTTCGCTGGAATGTGAACCCGGTGGTCGCCCTGGCTGCCACGCCTTATATTCGCGTCCTGACGTGGAGCACCCTGCCGCTATTACTCTATGCCTGTCTGCGCCGCTATCTGCAGGCCATGAAGCTGGTGCATCCGGTCATGTTTGCCCTGTTGACGGCCAATTTGGTGAACGTCTTTGGCAACTGGATGCTGATCTACGGCCATCTGGGATTTCGCGCGCTGGGCGTGGTCGGCTCGGCATGGGCCACTTTTCTGTCGCGTGTCTACCTGACCGCTTTTCTGGCCCTGTACATTGTTTTTTACGAGCGCAGAAACACGACCGGACTTTTTCACCAGCGCCCGCAGCTGGATTGGCAGCGACTTTGGCGCATGTTACAACTTGGCTTCCCTGCCGCATCGCAAATTTTGTTCGAGGTAGGGGCCTTCGCTGCCGCAACCGTGATTATCAGCAAGCTGGCCCCGGCTTCCTTGGCCGCGCACCAGATCGCGCTGAACTGCGCCAGCCTCACTTACATGGTCCCGCTGGGCATTGGCTCGGCCACTGCCGTCAGCGTGGGCCACGCACTGGGGCGCAACGACCCGCAGAGCGCCATCCGCGTAGGCTGGCTGGGCATCGCGCTGGGGGCGGCCTTTATGGGCACGATGGCGCTCACCTTCATTCTGTTCCCGACGCAAATCATCCGCCTGTTCACCTCCAGCGCCAACGTCATTGCCGTGGGCAGCACGCTGATGGTGATTGCTGCTTTCTTCCAGCTTTTTGATGGCATCCAGACCGTCACCATAGGCGCGCTGCGCGGCCTGGGCGACACCCATAGCGCCATGCTGCTTAACCTGCTGAACTACTGGTTGTTGGGACTGCCCCTCGGCTACTTTCTCTGTTTCCATCTGCGCATGGGTGCGGCTGGCGTGTGGACCGGACTTTCGCTCTCACTGGTTCTGCTGGCCGCAACCTTGCTGGCCGTCTGGAGGCACCGCTGCAAGTCGCTTGTCTCTGTTCCAGCAATTGACACCCGGACCACGGAAGACATTTCTGCAGAGAAATAGGCCCGGTCATTCCATCTCTGGCAGCACGGGCAGGGCAAGGACGTTGACTGCCTTGGGGTCGTCCCGCAGCTTGAAGTAAAGCAGCGCCCCATTCGGTCGCGGCACGCTGAGCGTCGTCCCGGCAAAGCCAATCGGCACAGGGACAGCGCCGAGCATTTGCGGGCCAGCGGCAACGGAATCCAGCAGGAAAAGATTGCCCCCGTGCAAGGTGCATGACTGGTCGGCGCTGATGGGACAGCGCACCTCCTGCAAGGTCGGCAGACGCACCAGACTGGCCAGCGGCTGCCAGTCTCCTGCCACCCCGTTGGCGGCAATGGGACGGAATTGCAGCGGGCCAAAGGCCGATGGACCAAAGCTCTTCACCGGGTCCAGTTCCGCCATGACCGTTTGCGCGTCCTGCAGCACCAGTGTCCCATCGGCCACGCGAAGCATGGTATGGAAGGAGCCGTCCTCTGCGGCCACCTCCACGCTTTCCGTGCGTGGAAAAGAGGACGGCGCAAGCGTCTTCAAAAAGAACGAGAGATGTCCATTTTGCGGCAGGTCGTCTGGATTGGCCAGCCGTATGGCGGACTGCGTGGACGAAATGGCTGGCTGCACTGTCTTGCCAATCAACAAGACCCGTGGACGCGGCGGCAAAATGCTCGTGGGCAGGTCCAGCACGCGGCCATCCTGCAACGTTACATGCAACACCACCGCCTCGCCCGGCTTCAGGGACGCCAGCTTGTTGGTTTCTTTGGCCATATTCTTTGCTGCGTCCTTGGTTGCATTGTTTGCGGCGTCTTTCTCTGTAGCAACGGGAAGCACCAAATGCAGTTCATCGGCGTTGCCTTTGCGCACCAAGTCCGATGGGACCAACCGGGACCCCTTCAGTTCCACGCTGACCACTTCATCCAGCCGTGTCCCTTCCAGCAGCGCGCTCTGGTCGCCGCTGTACAGGGTGAAGTCCTTCAGTGTCGCTGCTTCGGCATAGGCGTGGAGGGCGGTCTGGTCTGGTTTCTCCATGCCATACTGCTGCACCTTTAACGTGACCGGACCGGGCGCGGCATTCTGCATTGCCACCTGCACCTCCAGCGTGTCCGGCTGCACCAGCTTCCATGTGGCCGGTAACAGGGCCTGTTGCGCATCCACCAATTGCACCTGTTGCACGCAGGGGGCAGCGTTGGAGCGTACCTCCAATGTGTCCTGACGGCCAACAATCAATGCGTTTCTGTCAGCGGAAACGACCACCCACTGGGCCGCATGGGAGCGTTGCAGATGGAAGGCCGGACCATGAAACGCATCAAATCCCCAAGCGCCCTGCAACCTGCCAATGGCCCCATTTTCTGGCAGGGCCGCATTGGTCGCGGCAGCATCCAACACGTAGCCGCCGCGTTCCGGGTCGGCATTGGCTGCAATCTCCACCGGCCCTCCTGCGCCATCGGGGACCCGCAGCACCATGCCATGCGCATAGCCTGTGGAGAAGACCAGCGGCGCACCCTCCACCGGCAACACCAACGTGGGCGATTGCAAACAGTACACCTGTTTTGCATCCACCGCGCGCAGCGGCGGGAACTGCGCCGCCTGCACCACGGGCATCCCCACCACCAGCACCGACTTGGGCTTGTGGAAGGATGGCGCAGCGTTCAGCTTCAGGCTGACCAGGTCCTGCTGCATCAGCGAGAGCGCAGGGATATATTGATAGTCCGCCGTATGCAGGCTGCCCATCAGGTGGACCACATCCACCACAGCGCCCACATACGGACTGTACATACCACCCCCGCCCATCGGGGTGCTGCTGATCTGGTTGAAGAGATCGGAGGCGGTCCCCGAAGTCAGCGCGGCCACCACCGACTGCGTGTGGCTGTCATTCAGCACAACATCGTTGCTGTTTTTCGTCAGGCAGGACGATTGTTGGTCCGTGGGCAGATCAAAACATTTCGTGTCAATCTTCAGCCCTAAACTGCGCGCCAACAGTTTTGTTTGGTCCTCCAGCGCGGCAGGGTCTGTGTTGGAGGTCTGCCGGACCGCATCCAGATACGCATCCACGCGCGCACGGTCCAGGCTGGCCTGGTCCAGGTCCACCGAGGCGCGTACAAAAACACCGGGCTGGCTTTCCACTGCGGAACGGACCGTGCTGAACCCTCCACCGGTCTCCGGGGCCAATAGCAGCAAAAGGTGCTCTGCGCCTTGCGGGACCGTCACGCGGACGCCATCTTTGCGCACCGGCTTGCTCCACGTCTCCACCCGGCTGAACCACTTCTCCGGCGGAGGGTTCGTGGGGCCGCGCAGAAAGGCCACAATCAAGATGTAGTGGACAGATTGGGTGGGCGGCATCTCTGGGCGCAGCCATATCTGGTCGTCCGGTTGCAGGCTGGGCACCTGCGAGATGGGCAGGACCATCGCCCCGCGCGTCACCTTTATATGGACCTGCGGGCCGTCCAGATCAAAGGCCGAATCAGAATAAGCGACCGGCGACAACACAAAAACGGCAAGGAGCAAAGCAAGCAAACGTCGTTGCATACCCATGTTGATATTGTATGGTCTCGCGCAACGAGGTGCCGCATCCACTCTTCCGTACAGATTCCATCTTGTATCCATACTGACGAATCACGCCGCTGCTACGGCGCTCTTCTCTGGCGCTGGGACCACAGAAGACGCCGCAGGAAAGACGCTGTGGTGCTCGTCGTAGATGGAGAGGACCTTCCCGGCGCGCTGCGGATCGGTGGACCAGCTCTTGGACACTTCCACAATAAATTGCTCGCCGTTGCTGGCGCGCAGGGCCGCGGCATAGTGCGGGTAGCTCCCGCTCATACGTTCCAGGACCCGCATCCGCGCGGCAAAACTTGCGTCCCAATCGGGGAACTTCGCCCAGTTGGCCAGCACCTTCACCCAGCTTCCATGCAGAAACTCGCGTGTTGGCATGGCGATTGTGCCAGTACCTTCCATCGGGGGATGGTCTTGCTTCTGGCCAAAAAGATTGTTGGCGCTGAGCGCCAATTGCGAATGCCCCCAGCTTGACTCCAACGCCGCCTCACAGGCAGCAAACCCTGGAAAGATGTGTTTGGCTCCCACTGCTGCGTTGTAGGCGCGCAGCAAAAAATCACTCTGCATGGACATCCTGGCCCTCCTGGACAAAAAATGGCCGCAAAAATCACGGTCTATTCCAGTATCCAGAAGCGGGAGCAGCGACCACGCCACTCCCCGTTGCAACAAGGAGTGGCGCATGACTAAGGAGGGTCTGATTAAACCATCCGGCATTCCCTCAGCGGCTAAAGCCGGGACTATTTTGCTACAGTTATGGACGGGCTGAAGCCCGTCCCCTTCACGCTAAGGGACCCCTGAGCAAGTCAGTGTTTTGAAAGGGCGGGACTTTAGTCCCGCCAGAAGTTCCTGAAATAATAGTGGGCTTCAGCCCCTGAGGGACAGCAGTAGGACTGGACCAGGGCTGCCCTGAAGCCCGTCCCCTTCAAAAACGGGGACCTAACCATGGTTTTCCTAAAAACAGTAGAACTGGCCAGCTACACCATAAAATACTTGGCCTGCGGATGGTGGACGATGATGGCGTTGGTGCTCTGTTCCGGTTCCATGTGGAAGCCCTCCGTCAAGCGCACGCCAATCGTCTCCTCTGGATGGAGCAGCGCGAATATCTTGGTCTGGTCCTCCAGGTTGGGGCAGGCCGCATAGCCAAAGGAATAGCGCGAGCCACGGTATTTCTGGTGGATGAGGTCGCGCACATCGGTTGCGTCCTCGCCGGCAATGCTTAATTCTTCGCGCATCCGCTTGTGCATCCATTCAGCCAGCGCTTCCGCCGTCTCCACGCTCAGCCCATGCAGGTAAAGATATTTGGTGAAGTCCCCCTGTTCAAATAGCCGCTTGGTAACTTCACTGGCGCGCTGGCCAATGGTCACCACGGAAAATCCAACCACGTCCAGGCGTCCAGATTGCACGGGCGAGAAAAAGTCCGCAATGCTCAACAAACGCCCTTCCCGCTGGCGCGGAAAGGTAATTCGTAACAGTTCCTGTTTCTTTTTCGCATCGCTGGCCGTTTCCGGGCTGTAAACGACCATATCATTGCCATCGCTGTTACAGGGGAAGAACCCGTAGACCGTCTTTGGCCGTAGAATGCCTTCACGCTTGGCCTCTGCCATCAGTTCCCGCAGGATGGGCCGGTATTTTTCCTCCACCAGGCGCACATAATCGGTCGCCGAGGCGGTCTTCAATTGCCATTGGTTCTTGAACAGGGCGGTCTCGTTGATAAAACCAAAGACCTGTTCCAGGTCGATCTCCTGCAACACGCGCACGCCATAAAATTTTGGTTGCGGGACCTCCGGTACGTCCTGCACCACCGGCGAGCGCTGTGTAGAAACCACCACAGGGACGGATGTTGCCTGTTCTTTCTGCTGGAAGGTGCGCACCGTGCTGCCTTCCACCACTTTTTGCTGTCGTGATTCTGCGTCCCCGGTCGTCAGGTCGCCCATCACATGCAGACCGGCAAAGGCGTCCTCAGCATAAAAAACGGGCGCGGAATATTCCTTGCGCAGGTCATCTTCCACATACTTCCGTGTGAGCGCCGCGCCACCGCAGATCACCGGGATGTTCATTTCCAGCCGCTGCAGGTCCTGGATGACATACTTCATCTCCAGCGTGCTTTTCACCAGCAGCCCGCTCAGGCCAATGGCGTCGGCCTTGTGCTGTTGCGCGGCCTGGATGATTACGTCCGCTGGCTGTTTGATGCCGAGATTGACGACCTTGTAGCCGTTGTTGGAAAGGATGATGTCCACCAGGTTTTTCCCAATGTCGTGGACATCGCCCTTCACCGTGGCCAGCACCATGGTCCCTTTCTGCGAACCTTCCACGCGCTCCATCCTTGGCTCCAGATAATGGACCGCAGCTTTCATCACAGCGGCGGAATCCAGCACGGAGGGCAACTGCATCTTGCGCGCGCCAAAAAGTTCACCGACCGTCTTCATGCCGTCGAGCAGCACTGTGTTAATTAAATCCAGTGGCGTGTGGCCCATTAGCGCGGTCTCCAGGGCCTCTTCCAGCGTCTGCTTCCCTGCCCCGCCGCCGATGGTGCGTTCCCCGCGGATGATCATCTGCTTCAACTTTTCTTCCACGGGCAGCGATGCAGTGGCCGTCTCGTCTTCTGCGCTGGCCGGGCCTTTTTTTGTCCCGGCAAAGTGGGCCATGTATATCTGTAATGGGTCGCCGTTGCTCCTATCGTGGAAGATGAGCTTGCGCGCCAGGTCCACTTCCTGCTCTGGGATTTTATAAAGCGGATAAATCTTGGAATAGTTGACGATGGCCATGTCAAGGCCGCGGTCCACGGCCTCTTTCAAGAAAACACTGTTCAACACGCGGCGCGAATACGCCGTCAGTCCGAAGGAGATGTTGCTGACGCCCAGGACCGTTTTGCACTCCGGCAGTTCCTGTTTAATCAGGCGCACGGCCTCCAGCGTTTCCATGCCTGCCGTCCGATAGTCCTCCTGTCCGGTGGAAATGGGCAGCGTGAGCGGATCAAAGACCAGGTCCTGCGCCCGCATCCCATATTTTTCCGTGGCCAATTGATGGATGCGTTTCGCCACGGCCAGTTTTTTCGCCGCCGTCAGCGCCATCCCTTCCTCGTCAATGGTGAGCGCAATCACTGCCGCGCCGTACCGCCGCGCCATCGGCAACACGCGCGAAGTGCGCTTTTCCCCGTCCTCCAAATTGATGGAGTTGATGATGGGCTTGCCTGGAATGCGTTTGAGCGCCTCTTCAATCACCTCGGCCTCAGTGGAATCCACCATGATGGGCGCGGGCACGCGGGTGGCGATCTTTTCCAGCACCGCGCACATGTATGCCTTTTCATCCTCGCCCACAATGGCGCAGCAGAGGTCGAGCATCTGCGAGCCTTCGCTGCTCAAACGCTTGGCCAATGCAAGGATGCCGTCGTAGTCTCCGGCACGCACCATGTTGCGGAAATGTTCCACGCGCGTGGTGGTGTTCATCTCCTCGGCCACGATGACGGGCTGGCCGTCAATCTCCAGCGGGATGGCGGAATAGGCGCTGGCGGCCACGCTCTGCGGTTTTGCATGGACCTCGGCTGGGCGCACATCGCGCAGCGCCTCCACCACGGCACGCAGGTGCTCTGGCGTGGTGCCGCAGCACCCGCCCACAACACGCACGCCGTACTCCCCCACAAATTGCTTGTGCGCCCGCGCCAGTTCCTCCGGCGTCAAGGTGTAATGGGCATGGCCGCCAACGTTCTGAGGCAGGCCGGCGTTGGGTTGGACACTGACCGGGCGCGTGGCGTTCTGGCAGAGATAGCGCACCGCGTCCCGCATCTCATACGGGCCGGTTGCGCAATTCAGGCCGACAATATCGGGCTGGAAGCACTCCAGTACGGCCAGGGCCGCGCTGATCTCGCTGCCCAGCAACATGGTCCCGCTTGCCTCCAGCGTGATCTGCACCTGCACCGGCAACCGCCTGCCTGCTGTGCGCATGGCGTCCTCACAGGCCGCCAGCGCGATCTTGGCCTGCAACAGGTCCTGGCATGTCTCAATCAGCAAGACATCCACGCCCCCTTCAATCAGCGCCTCAATCTGTTCGCGATAGGCGGCGGCCATGTCGTCATACGTGATGTGCCCCAGAGATGGCAGCTTGGTGGTTGGCCCAATGGAGCCGGCCACAAAGCGCGGGTGGCCCGGCGTGGAAAATCCTGCCGCCACTTCTTTGGCCAGACGCGCGGCGGTAATGTTCAGGTCGCGGGCCTGGTCTTCCAGCCCATATTCCGCCAGCACAATGCGCGAAGAACCAAAGCTGTCCGTCTCCACCACATCGCAGCCCACCTGGAAAAAACTGGCGTGGATGGCGCGAATGATGTCAGGGCGGCTCTTGACCAGTAGCTCATTGCAGCCCTCTTTGCCCCAATAATCATCGACAGAAAGATTGTGCTTTTGGATGTTGGTGCCCATGGCGCCGTCATAGATGACGACACGCTGCCGTACCTGATCGAGAAAACTGGACATTCCCATTCTCCAAATACGATTGCGTACTTAAAGATACAGCAAGACGCAGGCACACCTGCAACAGGGACACAGCGGCTGGTTGCCATACCGTTTTGAAAGGGGCATACGCGGATTATTTGGGGAGTGTCTGCTGGGCCGACTGGGACGGCATCGGGACCAGCAATTGTTCTTTGCGCATCACCAGATTGGTCGCATTCAGGGTGGCCAGTTCAAATCCGTGTCCATGCGTGATGGCGTCCGTTGGGCAGGCCTCCACGCAATAGCCGCAGAAGATGCAACGGTTGTAATCGATGTTGTAGACCTTGGCATAACGCTCGGCGCTGGAGATGCGCTGCTCGGCGGTGTTTTCAGCGGCCTCAATATAAATGCAGTTCGATGGGCAGGCAGCCGCGCACAAAAAGCAGGCGACACATTTTTCCAGGCCATTTTCATCCCGTTGCAGCTCGTGCTTGCCGCGGAACCGTTCCTGGAACTGCGCCCCGCGCATGGGGCCCGCGCCATCGGGGTAGTTCTCCACCTGCGTCGGCTCAAACATCTCCATAAAGGTGATGCTCATTCCCTTGGCAATGCCTGCAACGTTCTGCACAATCGACATGCCAAAAGTATACGGCATATTGTGCCCACAAGTCCCGTCTTACAGGGTCCAGGCTGCAATCCTGCCCCGTATATGATTAAACTGGAACGGGTGGGGCATACATTGCCAAACACGACAAGCGGCCCCTCCTGCGCAAGGCAGGCATGCAAGTCCCAGAAGACCCACACAGCATCGAACGCGTCTTGATCTATCGTCTGGGCAGCCTGGGCGACACGATCGTCGCACTGCCCTGCTTCCATCAGATTGCACGTGCCTTCCCCAACGCCCAGCGGCGCTTGCTCACCAACCTTCCCGTGCATAGCAAGGCCCCCGCAGCATATTCCGTACTCGCAGGCTCCGGCCTTGTTACGACACACGATGGCTATCTGCGCTACCCTATCGGCACGCGCGATGGCGCTGAGTTGCTGGCCCTGCGCCGCCAGGTCCGCCAATGGCAGCCGCAGGTGCTGGTCTACCTGACCGCGCGCCCGCGTTGGCTGCAAGTGGTCCGCGATGTGGCCTTCTTCCGCTTTTGCGGCATTCCGCACATTCTCGGTGCGCCGTTCTCGCTGGATGCGCGCACCCACCGCATGGACGCAGCCAGCGGCATATATGAGGCGGAAGCCGCGCGCCTGGCGCGCACCCTGCACGCACTTGGAGAGATCGACCTAAAAGACCCGGCCAACTGGGACCTGCATCTGACGCCAGCGGAACACGCCCACGCAGCAATGGCGCTGCTTCCTTTCGATGGTCGGCCCTTGTTTGCTTGCAGTGTCGGCACCAAAGTGCAGGCCAAGGACTGGGGCATCGATAATTGGCGCACTGTGCTGCAAGAACTGGCGCAAAAGCTGCCAGAGTATGGGCTGGTCCTGGTGGGCGCGACCGAAGAACGCGCCATCAGCGACCACGCCGCCGCGGCATGGCAGGGCCGGAGCATCAATCTCTGCGGCAGCCTTACGCCGCGCGGATCGGCTGCGGTGCTCAAACACGCGCGCTTCTTTCTGGGCCATGACAGCGGCCCCATGCACCTGGCCGCAGCCATGCAGACCTGCTGCGTGGCCATTTTTTCCGCACGCAACCGTCCCGCCGTGTGGTTCCCTTGCGGCAGCGGCCATGAAATCCTCTACCACCGCACCGATTGCTGGGGGTGCGGGCTGGAAACTTGCATTGAGCAACGCAAAAAATGCCTGATGGCCATTTCTCCCGACGCCGTGATCGGGGCCGTGCTGCATGTGTTGGCCAAGCAAACATTTGCACACGCATCCGCGGACGGCTGGTCAGCGTAAAATACGTTCATCCTTTATGGTCCGCAATCTACATCAAGCACTCGAATTGATAGAATCTGGCTTCGCACGGCATGGCGTGCTGGCCATTGGCGACGTGATGCTGGACCGCTATGTGATGGGCGATGTCCACCGCATCTCCCCAGAGGCGCCCGTGCCAGTGCTGCGCTCCGTACACACCACGAACGTACCCGGCGGGGCGGCCAACGTGGCCATGAACCTTGCCGGACTGGGCGTGCAGACGACGCTGGCTGGCTTTGTTGGCCCGGACGAAAACGCTGAAACCATGCGCAACCTGTTGGCAACGGCCAACATTGATTGCTTCCCGCTCTGCACCTGGCAACGGCCCACCATCTCCAAGACCCGCGTGATGAGCGGTCGCCAGCAATTGTTGCGGCTCGATGTGGAGAGCACGGAAGCGCCCTCGCCCGTAGAAATCGACTGCCTGCTGGCCAGCCTGGACTTGCCGTTGGCCCGCGTCGATGCCGTCATCCTTTCGGACTACGCCAAGGGCGCGCTCCCGGAGCGCGTCTGCCAATATGTCCTGCAAAAGGCGCGGGCGCGAAAAATTCCCGTCCTGGTCGACCCCAAGGGGCGTGATTTCCGCAAATATCGCGGGGCCACCACCATTTGCCCCAACATGAAGGAACTCTCCGCCTGCACTGGCGTGGCCGCCACGGAGCTGGCCGCATTGATGGAGGCCGCGCGCGCCTTGCTTGTACCGCTGGAACTGGATTACCTGACCGTCACCCTGAGCGAGCGCGGCATCCGCGTGGAGCACCGCGACCCGGCGCAGAGCTTCCATGCACCGGCGCGGGCGCGCGAGGTCTTTGACGTCTCCGGCGCGGGAGACACCGTCATCGCCACGCTGGCCGCCAGCGCCGCTGCGGGGCTTGACCTGGAAAGCTCCGTACAATTGGCCAATGTGGCCGCTGGCGTCATTGTCGGCAAGGTCGGCACCGTGCCCATTGACCGCGCCAGCCTGCTGGCGCAGCTTACCGGGGACCTGGCGCTGAACACCGAAGAAAAAGTGCTCACCCGCCCGGCATTGCTGGCCCGCGCCGCACAATGGCGCGCACGTGGACAACGCATCGTCTTCACCAATGGATGTTTTGACCTGCTGCACATCGGCCACATCACGCTGTTGCAGGAGGCGCACCGCATGGGCGACCGCCTGGTGGTTGGCGTCAACAGCGACGATTCTGTCCGCCGACTGAAAGGCCCCACGCGGCCCATCGTCCCAGAGACGGAGCGCGCGCAGGTCCTTGCGGCGCTGGCCTCCACGGACGCCATTACCATCTTCGATGAAGACACGCCGCTGCCATTGCTCCGCCTGTTGCAGCCGGAGGTGCTGGTAAAAGGCGGCGATTACACAATGGCCACCGTCGTTGGCGCGGAGGAGGTGCAGGGCTGGGGCGGGCGCGTGGAGATTGTCCCCACGGTCGCAGGCTTCAGCACCAGCAATCTGGTGCAAAAAATCTCCGCGCCCAGCGCAGGCCCCACCAAAAAACCACGCACCCCCAAGGAGCAGGCATGATCGTCGTCACCGGCGCGGCAGGATTCATTGGCAGCAATCTTGTCCACGAACTCAACCTTGCAGGCGAAAGCGACATCCTCTGCGTGGACAATCTTGGTTCCGGCACCAAGTTCCTCAACCTGGCAGGCGCGCGCTTTGCCGACTACATGGACAAGCGCGAGTTACGCGCGGCGCTGGCCGCGGGCAAATTCCGTAGTAAACGGGTCCGCGCCATTCTGCACCAAGGGGCCTGTTCCAACACGCTGGTCGATGACGGCGTTTATATGATGGACAATAACTTCACTTACTCCAAGGAGTTACTGCACTTCGCTCTGGAAAACCGCATTCCCTTTATTTACGCATCGACGGCTGCGGTCTATGGTCTAAGCCAGAAATTTCTGGAAGCGCCGGAGAACGAGCGTCCGCTGAACGTCTACGGCTTCTCCAAGCTGGTCTTCGATAATTATGTGCGCCGTCTGCTGCCGTCCATTGCAAGCACCGTCGTCGGCCTGCGCTACTTCAATGCCTACGGCCCGCGCGAGCAGCACAAGGGACGCATGGCTTCCGTCATCCATCACTTCACCAAGCAGATGCGCGAGACGGGAAAGATCAAAATGTTTGAAGGCTCCGGTGGCTACGGCAATGGCGAACAGCGCCGCGACTTCGTCTATGTGCGCGACCTATGCCGCATGAATCTATTTTTTGCTGGGCTGGGCGACGAGACCGCACGCTCCGGCATGGGCCGCGCGCAAAAGACCTATAAAGGCATCTTCAATGCTGGCACCGGGGCCAGCCGCAGCTTTAACGACGTGGCCCGCGCACTGATGCAGGTGCATGGCCCCGCCGAAATCGAATACATTCCCTTCCCTGCCGACCTTAACGGACGCTACCAGCACTTCACAGAAGCAGAGACGACCGCCCTGCGCGCCTCCGGTTACAGCGCACCCTTTACTTCGCTGGAAGCTGGCATCGCCGAGACCTTCGCTAGGTAATAGCTGGCCCCATTCAAGCCTTGTTTTGGCTTGAGTGGGGGAAGTTCCCCGCACTACAGCCCCAGCTTACTCCAGATGGCATCGACGCGGGCTTTAGTGGCGGCGTCCATGCGGAGCATCTCTGGCCAGGGGCGCGTAAATCCTTCCGCCGCCCACTTGCGCGTGGCGTCGATGCCCATTTTGCTGCCGTAACCTAGCAGCCTGGCCGCGTGGTCCAGCGAATCGACCGGCCCCATGGTGAACTGTATGTCGCGCTCCGGGTCAATGTTATTGGCCACGCGCAAAGTAACTTCGCGCAGGTCCTGCACATCGCAATCTTCATCCACAACGATGACGCACTTGGTGAACATGGCCTGGCCCAACGACCAGATGCCGTGCATCACCTTGCGCGCCTGCCCCGCGTAACTCTTACGGATGGAGACGATCATCAGATTGTGGAAGACCGCCTCCATAGGCAGGTTGATGTCCACAATCTCTGGCATGGTCAGCTTCATCAGTGGCAAAAAGATACGCTCCACGGCCTTGCCCATCCAGGCGTCTTCCATCGGCGGTTTGCCGACAATAGTAGACGCATAAATCGGGTTTTTCCGGTGCGTAATGCAGGTGATGTGGAAGACCGGGTACTCGTCGGGCAAGGTGTAGAAGCCGGTGTGGTCGCCAAATGGCCCCTCGGAGCGCAGCTCGTCGATGCGCACGTACCCCTCCAGAATGATCTCTGCTGAAGCAGGGACCTGCAGATCGACCGTCTCGCACTGGACCAGTTCCACCGGCTGCTGGCGCAGAAATCCGGCGATGATAAATTCCTCCACCTCCGGCGGCGCGGGCACAATGGCGGAAAAGGTCAGTGCCGGGTCTGTGCCGATGGCCACGGCCACATCTAAAGTTTGGGCCGCAGTGTTGACGCGCGCCGCAGTGTGCGTGGCGCCTGGAAGGGCATTCGAGGGCGATGGCAGCATGGCCCCGCCTGCGGTCTCGGCCATGCGCGCAACACGGGCCACTGCCTTGTCGCCGGGGGCCTGTTCCTCCGCGGCGCGGCGCAATTGTTCGCGGTAATGTTCCGCGGCCACTTTCTGCCGTTGCCAGTGCATCCCGGTGGTCTGGCCGTCGTAGACCTGCATCCGGTACATGCCGACGTTGCGCTTGCCGCTGTTTGGGCTGCGCGTGATGACGCAGGGCAACGTGATGAAACGGCCCCCGTCCTGCGGCCAGCATTGCAGAATGGGGAAATCCAGCACGCTGAAATTTTCCCGTAGGATGACCTCCTTGCAGGGCGCATCTTTGCTGGGTACAACCTTGGGGAAAAATTTCCCCATCTCGGCCAGCATGGGCAACATGCGTATTTTGTCCAGGAGGCCTTCTGGCAGACGCAGCTCCATCAGGTCCCGTATCCTGCCGGAAATCTGGTCGAGTGAGTCCACGCCCAACGCCAAGCGCATCCGGCGTTCGCTGCCAAACTGGTCCATCAGCACCTTGGCCCCGGGATGGCCCTTGACATTTTCAAAGAGCAGCGCCGGGCCTCCGGCCTTGCAGACGCGGTCGGTGATCTCAGCGATCTCCAAAATCGGGTCCACTTCCTCGCCAATCCGTCTGAGTTCTCCCGCCTTGTCCAGCTTTTGTGTCCACTCTCTCAGGTCGTAATAAGCCAAGTCCGTTCTCCTTCCAATGTCTGCCGCCGGTGTGGCACGGATTTCCGTGCTGACCACACCTCAGTATCGTAAATGTCCGCGGGGAAAAGCGCAGCACTCCACTTTGGCGCAACGCAAATGCGCCGCAATATGGCAGGTAGACCGTGGTGTCATTTCGTGGGGACCGTTGCAGAAGGGCGCAAATCAAAGGACATCTTTGCAGACGATAGGGCCATCGACCGCCAGCAGGTCATTCATCCAACGGTCAAGAAAGGTGTGCGAGCAGGCCACGCCGCAAAGGTGCCGCGCCCCCACACTATGGGCCGTCAGGTTGTTCCACGGTTGCAGTTTCAACAGGGGGTGGGGGGCGGCGCCGTCCTGCGCATCGTGGCATTCGACGAGCGCCAGCCACCACTCCTCTGTTTCCATCTTCTGCTTACCGCAAACATCACACAGAAAGCGTTCTGTCCAGGCCATCATCGTCCCTTGCGGCAAGCGCCAGATTTTGCGGACTGCGCTGCATTCCTATCAACGGAACTGCTGGATTGCATCATAAACATAAAAACCGACAATGGCGATGGTGACCAGTCCTGTGATCCCGCCCCAAATGCGGATCACCGGCTCGATCTTTTTGGCCTTGCGTAAAATCACGTCTTGTTCGCCTTGTTCAATTTGGTTGGTGTCATCCAGGAACAACTGGTCTTCCTCATTGCGAGTAACATTTCCGCGATACATCAATAGGCCCAAAAAGACCACCGTCAGTACGCCCCAGACGATCCACATCAGCATGATGTAACTCATAATTTCCACCTCGCATTATTACTGCAATCGTTCAGCCTTGGGGCCGTCACATTTGTTGGGAAATGCAGGCCCCACAACTGTTGGCATGATAGTACACCCATTTTCACTTCCTGAAACAGATGTTTTTGGGGCCATTGACCTTGCTTCCCTTCCTGGGCCTGGCTGCCGGTATATTTATATCTATTTGGGCTTAAATGGTTTACACCGTGGCCCGTACCGGGGCAGGATTTTCACGCCCCATCCTGTCCTTTACAGATGGATTGTTTCCCGTTCCGGGCCACCGTATAATCCGAATAGGCCAGTTTTGGCCCGGAGATAAAAGACCTATGGCAACCACCACCAACGCCCCTGCAACCGAGACCCCCACCACCCAACCTGTCATCCTTACGCCCCAGGCGAGCGCCAAGGTGCGGGAGATCATGGCCACACAGGACCCATTGCCGGCAGGGCTGCGCATTGGGGTCGTTGGCGGCGGCTGCTCTGGTTTCCAATACTCCATGTCGTTTGAGAACCAGGCTGGAATGATGGACAAGGTCTTCCAGTTCGATGGCGTCAAGGTCTTCGTCGATGCAACTTCCCTGATGTATCTGAACGGTTGCGTGGTCGATTACGTTGAGACCGTGGAAGCAGCCGGGTTCAAATTTGATAACCCCAACGTCAAAAACACTTGCGGCTGCGGTTCCTCTTTCAGCGTTTAAGCAGGCACCTTCGCCCACTTGCAGCATCTCCGCGCCCATAGGGTGGCAGGTGTGTCTTACGATGGTAAACGGTGGATGGTTTACCGCTGGGCACCAGAAAGTCCCGCATTTGCGGGGCTTTCTTTATGGGCCAGGGCCATCGTATGGAATGGATGTATGCCTATGGCCCACTCCCGCTGCTGGGTTGCGCAGGCGGCGTGGGAGTGCCTGTGCCGCCGGGGGTTGTTGAAGAGGCCCCAAAGGAATTTCCGAAACTGCTCTGACCGGGTTGCGTGCCAAAACCCGACTGCGACGGGCCAAAGCTGGAGGCCCCAAAGCCTGAGGAGGGGCTGCTACCTGCCGGTACGGCCCCTCCGCCAACCGCGCCACCCCCCGTACCCGAATTCATGCTGGTGTCTTCCGCAGGGTTGTAAACAAACTGCCACTTGTCATATTCCGTCTGTTTCCTATAAGAAACAATCGACTTCTTTTTGCTGGGGATGGTGACCCCGACAATGGGTGCGCCCCCGACCGAAGACCCTCCAAAGATGCCTGTGGAACTGCTGCTCCCAGCAGCCCCTGCGGCCCCGGGAGTGCTGCCAAAACCGCCGGGAGCACTTGCGCCGCCGGGAGCGCCAAACGCCCCTCCGCCAGGGCCACCAAATGCGCCAGATGGACCTGTCCCGCTGCCAAATCCACCGCCTGAGGAAGGACTCTGGTCTGGCGATGGGTTGGAGGACGTGCCGGGCGATGCGCCGGGCGGTGCGTTGGCTGAGGTGGTCGAGCTGGAACCAGCCGCGGAAGTGTCACCGCCAGAGCTGGCATCGCTGAATATATCGGGAGTGCTGGAGCTGCTTGCGCCAAAAATAGAGCTGCCGCCTGCGCCGGAAGTGCCCGTGCTGGGAGAGCCAAAGGCGCTACCGCCGGGGGAACCAGACATTCCGCTGGCTGGCGTGGCCCCTGCAATCGGCGCGCCCCCAACAGCGCCCGTCATCTGCCCAAAGAGTCCCATGGTTTGCATCTGCACTTCGCCGTAATGCAACAGCTTCCAGTCCTTCTTTCCGGTAATGGGGTCCACGTACTCCTGGCGCAGAAAGCGGATGTCATTGGTGTTTTTTAGCTGGTCAATGGACGCGGGATATTGCCCCATTTTGCGGTAATAAAGCTGGATGGCGCGCTTGTACTGGTTGCCGCGATGGACGGCCTCCACTTCCTTCTCGCGCTGGATTTGCTTGCCAATCTCCGGCGCAGCAATGGCCAGCGCCACCAGAATGAGTGCGGCCAGAAACAGAAGGCCAATCAGCAGATAGCCTTGTTCCTGAGCGCGTGGTTTGGAATGAAAATCCATAATGGAAACAAAAGACGGAAGTCCTGTACCTACCTTAAAAATACGCTGTCGGAGAGAAAAAATCGCGGGCCTCGGCCTTAATTGTCCTGCAAAGGGAGCGTTTGTTTGTCGTTGTAAGAAAGGTCTTCCACCACCACGGCCTTGGGCATGATCTGCACCACGCGATAACGCCGGATGACGATGTCCCCCTCGCCAGCGACAAAAACATCCTCCCCGTGCAACAGAAAGACCGTCTTTCTGCCATTCTGCCCGACGGCAAAACCATAAAACTTCAGGTCAATGGGCGGGGGCGGAGGTGGCCCCTGTGGGGCGACCACGCCTGGGCGGGCGGAAGCAATTGGCTTTTCTATGCTGCTGACCGGCGGCGGAGGTGGGAGCGAGTTCTTAGAGAAGATGTTGCGGCCACTGCCCGTATATTGCGTGGTTTCCGCAAAGAGCATCTTCTCAGGATGCAATGTGGGGTCCAACTCGGTCGCGCTTTCCAGTTTTTGCGCCTGCCTGGACTGGTCGAACTGTGCAGGCTGTGGGTTCGTGCCGCTGGCGGAGGAAGCAGCGGGACGCTCGGCAACCACTGGCGCAGGCGTCGATGGCCCGCTCATCAGGTCCCATACGGTATGCACCACCAGAATGATCGCCAGAACGCCCAACACGGAGGCGCCCACCAGTTTCTTTTTGTCTTCCGCCCCAATACGTATGGCCATGGGTTATTGCGCCTCCGTGGTCTGGGGAGTGGGTTGCGGAGCGCCCAGGGGCGCCACTGGCGCGTGCAGATAGGTGGTCAGGCTCAGGCGCAGATTGACCACGCCGTTTTGCTGTCCACTCAGGGCAATGCTATTGATCAAAAAGAAAATTTTGTCCCGCTCCAGTCCATTCAGGAAGCGCACGATCGGCGCATAATCACCGCTCAAGCTGGCGTCCATGCGCACTTCGTACAGGTCTTCCTTGGGTTTGCCCTGCGCATATTGCACGCGGGAGAGCAGCACATTGTTTTTGCTGGCCAGCACCCCCAGCTCGGCAGCAACGGTGGAGTAGTTTTCAGGGAAGCGGTCCTTATAGAAGGCGGCCTGGCCGGCCTTGGCCACTTCGATTTTCTTGTCCAGCCCACGCAATGGCCTGGTCTTTAACTGCATGGCCTTGTAGTCCGCCTCGTGCTGCTGCAATTGCACCACGTCCCCGGCCCGCACCCGTTGCCAGGCCATCACAACGTGCGTCAGCAGCATCCCGTTGGCCACAAGAAGCAGCACTATCCCGGCGTAATGCCAGTGCAACGCGGTAATGCGAAGCTGGGACCATGCAGGGCGTTGGAACTTCATGGCGCACCTCGTTGTCTGCCGCTGCTTTGTTTTCCGCCGACGCGCTTGCCGCCGCTTGGCTTCCCGCCCGCAGGCCCCAGAAGATGCGCTGCCTTGTTGTCTGCGTTCTGTCCCCCTGTTGGCCCACTCCCCTTCTTGCTGCCAGCAGAGACGTCCTCCAGCCGCTGTGGATTGTACTCGGCGAGAATGTCAAAATTCACGTCGGTGGTGGCGGAGGGTGGCGCAAACCCCGCTTTTCCGGTCGGCGCCTGTTGTGCGGATTCGCCTATGATCCTAGGGAAGAGAAAATGTTTGGAGCCTTCCAGGTTCTTGACCAGGTCCACCTCCTTGGTGCGGTCGCCGCTCACACGCAAACGCAACTGGACATGGCTGTCTTTGGTCATCTGCGGCTCCATGCTGACCACCTGTACCCCGGCGGGCAAGACGTTTTCCAGGTCCATCAACGCGGCCGTCCAGGAAAATGCTTTGCGTGCAAACAGGCCGTTCAGGAAATCGGACTTTTCCAGGGTGACGGCGTTTTGCGGTTCGCGCATCATGGCCTGGTCTTGTTCCCATTCGCGTTCCAGGGCGTGCGTCAGGTGCGTCCAATGGCGGACGTTGGCGTCCGCCAGCGTGGCCTTACGCTCCAGGCCGCGCAACGCCAGCCATTGCAGCAGCGCCAGCAATACCAACACGCCTGCCACGATGCGCAAAAACGCAAAGACAGCGCGTAGTTCCACGTAGGGCCGCGAGGCCAGATTGAGCGTGACGCGCATCAGCCGCGCAGCGCCCCCACCACGCCTGCAAACCCACATGCCGGGGGCCCTGTTGGCCTTGCCTCCGCCAGAAAATGTTCCGTCTGCACCAAGCTACGCAGAGGGACCTGCCACCTTCCACCCACGCTCAGCCTGTTCTGCAACGCATCGGGCGTATCGTGCCCGGCCACCCATATCTGCTCCGGGGAGGCGCCCAGCGAGTCCTCATAATAGGCCGTGGCCACCAGGACCGCCTGCACCAGGTCGTCTTCCTGCGCCTCCGGCGCCTGTTCCGGCATTGCTTCTGCTGTGTCTTCGGCGATGGCCCCTGCCGCTTCCTTCGTTTCCGGCCCCTCGCGGCCCACAGTACGGTACAGCAGCAGGTCGCCTGCCTGGGTGATGGCTGTGGTGACCGAGCGCCCTCCTGTATGCACCAGCAAGTGGTTTCCCGTCTCCGGGACCGCAGCCAGGGCCGCAGCCGTGGAGGGCAACAACACTCCCGGCTCAAACCCCACCTCGCGCACCAGGGACTCCAGTTCCTCGCGCACCTCCGCTGAGGCCGCGGCCACCATTACACGCAGAGAGGCGGCCTTCTCTGCTCCCAGATTGCTCTTCAACACCTGGTAGGAGACGGCTGCGGTATCTGCATCAAAGGGGAGCATCTTGCGCAAGCGAAAGCGCACCAGCGGGAGCGCCTCCTGCGGTCGGACAGGCAGCGTATCAAAATCCAGCACCAGCACGCGCACACAGATGTCAGGGAGCACCAGCGTAAGCTGCTTGTTCCGGCCCATGACACCGGACAAGGCCGTCTCCAATGCCGACTGGACGGCCCCACGCGCGGCCAGTACAGGCGTCTTCCACCCTGGGACGATGGCCCCTTCGGGCAGGGGGACGCAGGTGGCCATCTGCAAAGGGGCCTCCTGCCCTGCGGACAGGGCGGCAAAGACCGCTTCCGGGGCAATTTCACACGCCAGCCTGGGGCGTACTGCCATTTGCAGTGAGGTGGGGACCAGTCGCATCTTTGCTTTAGCTTACCGCGAAGCCTCAATGAAGGTAACTTTGTTGATTTCCCGCAGGGTGGTCAGTCCCAGCCGCACACGCTGCAAGGCCGACTCACGCAGGAACCTCATGCCTTCTTCGCGGGCCGTTTTCCGTATCTCCGAGCTTGGTTTTTTGGCCAGGATCATCTCGCGAATTGTATCATTCAGCTCCAGCAATTCATGGATGGCCGTGCGTCCGTGATACCCGGTCCCGCCACAATCAATGCAGCCCGCCCCTTCATAAAATTTGTGGTCGGCCCATTCTTTGGGGTCCATACCACTGGCCCGCAGAGTCGCGTCGTCGTAATGGACCTCATGTTTGCAATGTTCGCAGATGGTGCGCACCAGGCGCTGCGCCAGGATGCAGTTCAATGCGGAGACAAAGTTGTAAGCGTCCACACCCATGTTGGAAAAGCGCCCAATCACGTCCACCACGTTGTTGGCGTGGACGGTGGTAAACACCAAGTGCCCGGTGAGGGCGGAGTTGATGGCGATCTGCGCCGTCTCCTGGTCGCGTATCTCGCCCACCAGTATCTTGTCCGGGTCGTGGCGCAGGATGGAACGCAGGCCGCGGGCAAAGGTCAGCCCCTTTTTCTCATTCACGGGGATTTGCGTGATGCCGCGTATCTGGTACTCCACCGGGTCCTCAATGGTGATGATCTTGTCTTCGTCGCTTTTGATCTCATTCAGCGCAGCGTACAGCGTGGTCGTTTTGCCGGAGCCGGTCGGCCCGGTCACCAGCACCATGCCGTATGGCTCACGGATGTAACTGCGGAAGCGGGCCAGGTCGTCCTCCGCAAAGCCCACCACGTCCAGCGTCAGCTTGGTGAACTTCTCGCTCATGGACTCCTTGTCCAGCACGCGCAGTACGGCATTCTCGCCATGCACCGTCGGCATGATGGAGACGCGGAAGTCAATCAGCCGCGTCTTGTAGCGCACGCGGAAGCGACCGTCCTGGGGCACGCGCCGCTCGGCAATGTCCAGCTCGCTCATCACCTTGATGCGGGAAAGGATGGTCTGGTGGTGTTCGCGCGCAATCGGCGCCATGGCCGGCTGCAACACGCCGTCAATGCGGTATTTCACATGCACGCTGTCGTCATAGGTCTCAATGTGGATGTCGCTGGCCCTCCGCTCCAGCGCGGTAAAGATGGTCGTGTCCACCAGGCGGATGATGGGGCTGATGTCTTCCTCTGAAGTCAGCTTTTCAATGGAGATGTTCTCGTCGGGATTGTCCACGGCGGAGATCACGTCAAAAGTAAGCCCCTCGCTGGCCTCGTCCAGCACGCGCTGCGACTGCTCGGTCTTCTTCAGCAGGTCCGTGATCTGGCCCAGTGTGGCCACGCGCACCGTGATCCGCTGCCCCAGCAGGCCTGAGATTTCGTCCATCACCATCAGGCGGCTGGGATCACTGACGGCAATGACCAGCCGGTCTTCCTGCTGCTCCAGCGGGACAAAGTTGTAGCGGAACATGATGTCCACCGGCACGGTGCGAAATAGCTCGTGCTGGATGTGGAAATTGCGCAGGTCCACATACTCGCAGCGATAGCGTTGCGCCAGCATCCTGGCCTGCGCGGCCTCGTCGAGCGGGACTGCCTTTGCATCGGGTAAAACAATTGGAGCTGCCATATTTTTCTCCTGTTGGGTCTCGGTGGTTGGCTCCCTATGCAAGCCCGCTTTTGGCTTGAGTGGCGCCCAGTATGCCCACCACTTCCAAGGCCCTCATTCCCGTCGGCCCGTTTATTTCTGAAAGCTGCTGGCCGCCCCCAGACTGAAAATAGGCAGGTACAGCGCGATCAGGATGGTCACCACCACGGCGCCCATCACAATCAAAATGGCCGGCTCAATCAAAGAAAGCGCAGCCGTCAATGCGGTCTGCACGTCCTCCTCATAAAACTCCGCGACGGAGTTGAGCATACCAGGCAACGCGCCCGTGGATTCGCCCACCTCAATCATCTCAATGGAAAGCTCTGGAAATATCCCGGTGGACTCCAGGCTTTTGGCCAGCCCCTTGCCTTCGCGCACGCTGACCACGGCCTTCAACACCGCCTGGGCCACTTTGCGGCTGGCTATCGAACGCGCCGACGTCTCCAGCGACGGCACCGGCGGCAGCCCGCCCGTCAGCAGCGTGGAAAGCGTCCGCGAAAAAAGCGCCACTTGGTATTTCAGCCAGATGCTGCCAAAGATTGGCATGCGCACCCGCAACAGGTCAATGGCGTTGGCGCCGTTTTCCGTCTTGCTATAGCGGTACAAACCAAAGGCCGTGACAGCAAGGCCCAGCAACAGATACGGCATATATGCCTGGAAATTCTTGCCCATCGCCAACATGAAAATGGTGATGGTGGGCAGCTTGTTGCCAATCTGGTCATATAACGCGGCAAAACGCGGCACCACAAAGCTGATGAGGAAAATAAAAAGCGAGGTCACCATCACCACCAGCAATGCCGGATAGAAGAGCGACGCAATCAGCTTCTTGCGGAAGGTAAGAGAGATGCGCTGGAAGGCCAGATACCGCCCCAGCACCTCCTCCAGATTGCCAGAGCGTTCCCCGGCCAGCAGCGTGGTGGTGTAGATGACGGGAAATCCCCCCTGCGACTCAAAGGCCGCAGAAAGCGATTGCCCGGTGCGCACGCGCACCGCTACGTCCTCCAACTGGGCGCGGAAAACAGGGACCTTCTGCCGCTTGGCCAGCAACTCCAGCGAGGAGAGGATCGGCAGACCTGCGCGTACCAAGGTAAGGAACTGCTGGTTGAAGATGAGGAATGGCTCCAGTTTGACGCGCTTGCGGTTTTTGGAGCCGCCAATCATGCCCCTTGGCTTGACGGAATAAACGTAAAAACCCGCCTGCGAAAAACGGTGCCGCAGCTCTTCCGCTGAGCTGGCCACATGCACCTGCTCCTGCACACGCCCCCGTTCATCCGCGACTTTGATGACAAATTCCGCCATGATTGTTCTGTGCGCGCGTCCCTACCGGGGCAGGTCTCCTGCCACCGTTTATTTTCTTAACGATACCAGCTTGGCAACGCCTGCGCACGGACCGCCCTAAAGAGACACTTCCACAGGGAGGGGCCGTCCTGCAGGATGCACATTTCTGGACATTGGCGCCTTTGGCAATGCGGGACGGAAGAAAATCCTCATCTGACAGCAAACTACATCGGAGGAAGGCCATCAACGACCTTGACCCCTGCCGGTGGCGTAAATTCAAAGTCGGACTTGGAAGCAGAGACTTTGTCATTCTCTCCGTAGAACTGGAAGCGGGTCTCCGCTCCGCCTGTTTCCTGGATGCGCATGGAGAGGATGGTCCCATCCTGCGTCACCGTCAGTTGCAGCCTGGCCACACGCTTCTCCATGCCCACAGGGACGCCTTGCAATCGATACATGCTGCCGTCCGTGACGACGGTCAGGTCAGAGAGTTCCTTGGCCAGCTCCGTGTGCCCCAGAAGAAAACGCAAGGGGGAGCGCAGATCGTCCAGCCGCTCCACGGGAAAGCGTTGCGCCTGGGCGTCGCCCGGCGTGTAGGCATAGGCGTCATGCTTGTCGACCAGAAACAGCTTGCCCTTCGGATGGCTGTAGCTCCAACGCATAAAACCGGGCTTCTTCAGCAGCAGCGTCCCCTGCTCCGTGCGCTGGATGCCCATGCCGCTGTAGCTCTCCACAAAATCCAGTTGCATGGCGTGGATGTGGTTATAGTGCTTGTCCACGCGCGCCGCCACGTCTGTGGCGGAGGGCTGGAGCAGGGTAAACGGGTCCGTCCTGGGGTCAAGCTGCTGCGCTGGCGCAGGGACCTGGCCTTCGGCCAGCATGGCCAGCGGCGTGGCCAGCAACACGGCCAGCGCAAGACCACAGGATGGCCCACTCCACGCGTGTTTTACTGGATTGGCTGCGTGCAATTCGTACCGCCTGTCGGGTCCGACTTGATCTCCCCTGTTTGGTCCATGCAAAAACCACGGTGGCCCGTCTTCCCCACTGCCTGCGGGACCCCGGTGGCCTCAAACGAAGTAAAGACGTCCTGGTTGTTGACCGTCACCTTGGTGCAGTTGCCAATCGTAAAGACGTAGCCGCTTTTGTATCCGCTGGCCAGGTCGGAGGGCAACATCTGCGACGCCTGCGGGCTGGGCGCCCCGGTCTTTGGGTCCCCGCCCAACTGGGCCAGATTACAGGCAAAGCCATTGGCCGGATAGTTGGTCTCGTATTGTATCTCCGCGCTGTTGATGGCGCGCAGGGACTGGATCGCCGAGGTCTCATTGGCCTGGCTGCGCATGTTCATGAAGTTTGGGATGGCGACCGCCATCAGGATCAATATGACAGACATCACGATGAGCAGTTCCATCAGCGTGAAACCTGCCTGGCGGCGTTTTCGGCTTGTGCTTAAAAATGTACGCATGGTTTTTGGCCTTAAACTTTATGTCTCCAACACTGTATCAGCAAGCGAGGTGTTTGCGGGTGATTTTTACTCCGTCCAGGTTCCCCAGCAAGGCCAGGGCCACATCATCGGGGCGGAACAGGTCCTGCGCCATCCGCATAATGTCCTCGCTGGTCACCCATTCTATCTTTTCCAATATCTCTGGGACCCCAATAAAACGGTCAAAATACATCTCTTGCCGGGCCAGATTGGACATGCGTGAACCGGTGCTTTCCAACCCCAGCAGGACATTCCCCTTCAACTGGTCCTTGGCCCGCTGCAATTCCTCCTCGGCCACCGGTACATTTTTTAGACGGGAAAACTCCTCCATCGTCAGCCGCACCACCTGCTCGGCATTGCGCGCTGAGGTGCCCGCGTAGACGCAAAGCGCCCCCGTGTCGCGGAAGGAACTAGGCTCACTGAAAATGGAATAGGCCAGACCGCGCTGCTCGCGCACCGTCTGGAAAAGACGCGAACTCATGCCGCCGCCCAGGACCACATTCAACAAAAATTCCGTATACCGCCGGTCATCATTGGTCTGCGGCGCCGGTACGCCCAGGCAAAGCTGCACCTGCTCCAGGGACTTCTTTTGGCGCAAGGTGATGCGGGCATGGCTCTTGGGACGTCCCAGATCATTTTCCACCACCCCGGCTGGCATGGCTGCCAGCTTGTCCGTCACCATGGCGATCAGCGTCTCATGCTCCAGATTGCCTGCCGCAGAAAAAACCACATTGCCGCCCAGGAAGCGTCCCCCGTAGTAATCCAACAATGCCTGCTGGTCCAACCGGCCCACCGTGTCCCTGGTGCCCAGGATCGGCTTCCCCAATGGATGGTTTTTCCACAGGTTCTGCACGAAGGTCTCATGTACCAGCGTGTCCGGGTTGTCCTCGTCCATCTTGATCTCTTCCAGGACCACGCCGCGTTCCCGTTGGATGTCCTCCGGCGCAAAGACCGGGTGCAGGACCAGATCACTCAACACATCCAGGGCCTTGCCAATGTGCTCATCCAGCACCTTCATGTTGAAGCAGATCGACTCCTTGCTGGTAAAAGCGTCCAGATTGCCGCCAATCGCGTCCACCTCCCGCGCAATGTGCTGCGCGGTACGGGACTTGGTCCCCTTGAAGACCATGTGCTCCACAAAATGGGAAATCCCATTCACCTCTGGCCGCTCGTCGCGCGAGCCGGTCTTGATCCAGACGCCCATAGACACGGAGCGCATGTGCTCCATTCGCTCTGTCAGGACCACCAGCCCGTTGGGCAACACAGTCCGTTGGATATTGCGTTGTTGCTGTACATCTACCATCTGCCTATATTGTTTCACAGGCAGGCAGGGGCCGTCCGGGGCGCTCCGGCGGCCACTCCGACTGGCTTTGGCAGGACTAAAATCAAGATTGCATGATACTTCCAGCACAATTCGAGATTTCCACAGGGAGCACGTCTGTTCCCCTATTTGGACTTTTATATCATAAGCTTACAGCAATAACTGAAAGTTTTACTTTACCGTCGTATCGCGCCTGTCAACTTTGGCAGGCCCTCTACCAGCAGCGAGTGACACGCCTGGACCAGATCACGACCTTCCCTGCCGAGCTACGCCAAAGGATGCATGCTGCTGGGTACTGCGTTGGACTGCCGGAGATCACGCAGGTCTTTACCTCCTCGGATGGGACAGAGCGATACCTGATCGCCTGCGCGGACGGAGAGACCGTGGAGACGGTATGGATGCCCAACGGGGACGGTGGGGAGCGTGGCGACGGGTCTGGCCTGGATGCGGAAGAAGGAGTGGAAGAAGGCGCGGAAGGGGCCAGAGCAAGCTCTGCTGGTGGGACGTTAACGGAAAACTACCAGCGTGCGACCATTTGCGTCTCCAGCCAGGTGGGCTGCGCGGTCAACTGCCAATTCTGCCTGACGGCCAAACTGGGCATGAAGCGAAATCTGACGGCAGGCGAAATCGCCGGGCAGGTGGTGGCCGTGCTCAACCGGCAGCAGGTACGCATCGGGCGGGACCGCATCAACATCGTTTTTATGGGTATGGGCGAGCCGTTCCTGAATTACGACGCCTTTATGGACGCCGTCCGCCTGTTGGTGGAGGGAGTTGGCATCCCGGGACCGCGCATGACGGTCTCCACCTCCGGCATCCTTCCCGGCATTGAACGCTTTGCCACGGAACCGGTGCGGCCCAAGCTGGCGCTCAGCCTGAATGCGCCGAATGACGCGGTCCGCGCCTCCATCATGCCCATCACGCACAAATGGAAGATTGACGCGCTGCTGGCAGCGTTGCAGGCCGTCCCTTTGCGTCCACGCGAGCGCCTGACCTTCGAGTATGTCCTGCTGGGCGGCGTCAATGACCGGCTGGAAGATGCCCGCGAGTTGGCGCAGTTGGTGCTCCGCTCCCATCTCAACGCCAAGGTGAACCTGATTGTCTGGAACCCTGGCCCTGGCACTCCGTACCACATGCCGGAAAGTGCAGATGTTGCCGCTTTCCAGCGGCGCCTGGTCGCCGCGGGAGTGCCCACTTACATTCGCCGCCCGCGCGGACGCGACATCTACGCCGCCTGCGGCCAACTGAAGCGCACCGTGGAGTAGCCTGACTGGCCGCTATTGGGCGTGCCCTGCTATGGGAGCTACGGTACTTTTCACGGCGTGATGTTCCATGGCCAGATGCAACACCGTTTCGGTGACGCGGTCCGCATTGTGCCGCAGCACGTCCCCCTCATAGACAAAGTTGCCAGGAATGCACTGGACGCCGAGGGCCTCCATGCGTGCGATGTCCGGTTCAATCGGGGTGGCGCCCTGGGCGGCGTAGCGTTGCTGCAACGCAGAGGAGATGGGCGCAGTGTTCACCAGCGCGTAATCAAAGATGGACGCATGGGCGTGGTCATAGATGCGCTCAATGTGCTGGGAGGCGCTCAATCCAAGGCTCTCGTTGGCCTGCGTCATCAGGTTGCAGACAAAGACGCGCACGCCCCTGGCCCTGGCCAGCGCCTCTGGAATGCCCACTACCAGCATGTTGGTAATCAGGCTGGTATAGAGCGACCCAGGGCCAACCGTAATCAGGTCGGCATGTTGGATGGCCTCCACGGCCTCCGGCAGGGCCTGTGCCGTCGCCGGTTCCATCCGCAGTTGGACGATGCGCTGATGGCTGGCCGTGATCCGGGTCTCTCCCCGCACGATGGAGCCATCCTCCATCTGTGCCGTCAGGGTGACATTGGCCGTGGTCGCCGGATACAGATGGCCGCGCGTGGCCAGGATTTGCGAAGACATTTTTACCGCCAGGGCAAAATCGCCGGTGATGTCCGCCAACCCGGCCAGAAGCAAATTGCCCAGATTGTGGCCTTCCAATCCCTGGCCCGCCCCGAAACGATATTGGAAGAGGCGCGAGAGCAGGTGCTCGTCCTCGGACAGCGCCACCATGCAGTTGCGCAGGTCGCCGGGCGGCAGCATGTTCATGTCTTTACGCAAGCGGCCACTGGAGCCGCCATCGTCGCTGACGGTGACAATGCCGGTCAGGTCCTGGATGGTGCAAGGGAAGTGCTCCCATCCGCGTGCATAGGCCACAGAGGCCGGGGGCGGAGGCACATGGCGCTTGAGGCCGCGCAATAATGTCGAAAGTCCCGTGCCGCCGCCGATGGCCGCCACCCTAAGACCAGAAACCTCCTGCTCCGTGGAAGGCCCCGGCATGGCAACGGTCATCCGGTCTGGACTTTGTTCCGCCACGATACTGAACACTTTCCTGTTTTGAGTGCCCCTCTGCGCTGGTCGCAGCCCGTTGGTGCTGGAAAATACACCTAGGAAACCTCTGGATACAGCAACTCCGTGAAGCGCGGATCATCGGCCATTTCCTGGAAGTCTGAATCGCTGCGCGCCTGTATCCGATTGCGTGGTTGCAGGCGGACCGCCTCGCCCAGATGTTCCAGACACGCCTCGGCATGGCCTGTCAGTCCCTCCAGCACGGCCAGACCGTAATGGGCAAAGTCCGCCTTGGGGTCTGCTTGCAGGACCGCCTCCAGGTGCTCCCGCGCGTCCTCGTAATAGCCAGTGTTGATCAGGGAGACGGCATAATCATACCGCTCTTCCAGGCTGCCAAAGCTCATGTTCTTCTGGTTGATCTGTCGGTCGCAGGCAGAAAGATGCATACGCACGCGTTCGGCCAGCTCTCCTGCGCCGTCCTTTAGGATGGCCTCAAAGGCAGGCTTGGCCTTTTCGACCTTGCCTTCCTGCAGCAGCTTCATCGCCACTTCATAATGATGAAGCAGTCGCGTCCGCGCTGGATCAGGGCTGGCCTTGATTGTGCCAGCCAACGTCTGCACTCTGCCCTTCGTTTTTTTCGCTTTCTCTTCTTTCATCCAAAATCTCGCCCGCAAAAGTCCCTATACTGGGGGCCAGCCAGCTCCGCCATATCTGGTTCTTCGTAAACCTAACAGGAATGACACCAATCTGCAATCGGTCATGGGAGGGAGAGCAGTGAAGGTCCCTTTTCCCCTGTAGATTGCCCTGCTTCCTGTGGCCCTGGAGATTTCATCGTACCAAGTTTCCATGCACTGCGGACACTCCCGTGGTCCTTACTGTTCCATCCAAAGTGCTAAACTAAGGCAGACATTTGTATGCCTAATATCATACGCAGGACCACTGTAACCGCTCACGTAGGCAAGGTCCGCATCGGCCACGATGCGCCCGTCGCCGTGCAGTCCATGACGAACACGGACACCGCAGACATCCAGGGCACCATCCGGCAGGTGGCCGCGCTGCACCGTGCTGGCTCGGAGTTGGTCCGCGTCACGGTCAACAATGACGATGCGGCCAAGGCCGTCCCGCAGATCGTCGATGGGCTGGCGAAGCTGGGCATGGATGTGCCCATTGTCGGCGACTTCCATTACAACGGCCACCTGCTGCTGAAAAAATATCCGGCCTGCGCGCGCGCACTGGCGAAATACCGCATCAATCCCGGCAACGTCTCCATTGGACGCAAGAATGATGACAACTTCCGCACCATGGTGGAGTGTGCGGCAGAGAACCAGAGGCCGGTGCGCATTGGCGTCAACTGGGGGTCGTTGGACCAGTCCCTGCTGACGCGCATGATGGACGAGAACTCCAAGCTGGCCACGCCATTGGACGCGCGCAGCGTGACCATGGAGGCATTGGTCACCAGCGCCCTGCAATCGGCAGCGATGGCCGAAAGCAGTGGCCTGCGCCACGACCAGATCATCCTGAGCGCCAAGGTAAGCGGCGTGCGCGACCTGCTGGACGTTTACACCATGCTGGCAGCGCGTTGCGATTACCCTTTGCACCTTGGCCTGACCGAGGCCGGCATGGGCATGAAAGGCATTGTGGCCTCAACGGCTGGCCTGGCCCCGCTGCTGCTGGCTGGCATTGGCGACACCATCCGCGTCAGCCTGACGCCCAAACCCGGTGGCGACCGCACGGAAGAGGTCCAGGTGGCCCAGCAGATTTTGCAGTCCCTAGGCATTCGCAGCTTTTTGCCGCAGGTGACCTCCTGCCCCGGCTGCGGACGCACCACCAGCACCTTCTTTCAGGAAATGGCGCAGCAAATCCAAGGACACCTACTCGGTTCCATGCCTGCATGGCGTGAAAAATACCCCGGCGTTGAAGAACTCAAGCTGGCCGTCATGGGCTGCGTCGTCAATGGCCCTGGCGAATCCAAGCACGCCAACATTGGCATCTCGCTGCCAGGCACCTTTGAAGAACCTACGGCCCCGGTCTACGTCGATGGACGGCTGATGACCACCCTGCGCGGCGACCATATTGTTGCCGAGTTCATCAAAATCCTGGACGAATACGTGGAAGCACGCTACGGCAAGACCGCGCCACAACTGGCCGCGCAATAGTCCGCCTGTTCCCGTCCATGGAACGGTCTGGCCAGAATTTTCTACTGGTAATCCGGCCCCAGACCCGCGCATAATGGGGTCATACCAAGACAGACGAGGCATTTCCCCCGTGCGCTGGCTGCTGTCCCCAACGATGCTGCTTCTGTTCGCGCCCCTCGGTATGGCCAAGGACATGCACTGCATTACGCCGGACCAAGCGCTGCGGTACGTCAACAAAGACGTCTGCGTCACGGCCCATGTGTATACCGTGGTCCATGCCGCCGAGGACACGCATTTTCTGGATGTTTGCAGCCCGAAGACCTCCGACGACGCCTGCCACTTCACCATTGTCAGCTTCCACAAAGACCAGAAGGACGTGGGCGATCTCTCGTCGCTGGCAGACCAGGACATCCAGGTCCGCGGCACCGTGCGCAGCTTTGAAGGCCGCGCTGAGATCGTGCTGAATCGCCGGGAGCAACTGCACGGCGGCAGGGAGAAGTTCCACGCCAACCCATTGCTGCTACAAAAATTCTCCTCCGAGTACGGAGGCAAGGCCTTCAGCAGCCAAAATGGAGTCACCGGCCAGCACGGCGTCCACTTCCATCACCGGGGACGCTGAAGCCTGCCCATAGGGCCATCACAGCGGGTCAACCTGTTCGCGCAACTCTGCCAGTGGATACAGTGTCCCACGCCATAAAACGCCGCCACGCAACAGCGTCAGGACCATGGACCGCAGCAGGGTATAAAGGAAAAGCAGCATCCCAACAGGAAAGAAGACCAGACAAACAGGGGAGATGCGCGTCTGCGGCCAGTAACGCAGATTGAGCAACAGCAGCAACAGCAAGGTCACTACGCCGGCCCAACGCGCCGCCCCCGGAACAACGAGCGCAACAAAGGGCGTCAAACATAGGAACAGCAGCCCTACGCAGGCCGCCAGGAGCAGCGAGACGCGGAAGCGAAAGGCGGAAAACATGTTCTTGGTCAGGTTTCCCATCATGCCCCACACACTCTCTGCCCAGCGGATCCGTGCCAGGTCCCGGCCAAAGGCCACGCGCTGCGCAAACCCGGCCTCTTTGACGCGATAGCCAAGACGCATGTCTTCCAGCACCTCCATGCGCAAGGCCTCATATCCGCCCAGCGCATCGTAGACGCTGCGGCGCACCATGTTGAAAGCGCCCACGCCGACAAAATCACGCTTGGCGCGCGGATCGGCCACCTTCCATGCACGCGCGGCCCACACCGAGATGCCCTGAAAGAAGGACAGGAACATGCGCTCGCCAAAGCCTTTCAGCAGCATGGTCGGATAGACCACCAGGTGGTCGGCGTGTTCCTGCTCCGCGTAGTGGAGGGCGCGGCGAAAAGCGTCGGGGGCAAAGAGGACGTCGGCATCGGTAAAGAGCAGCCAATCAGTGTGCGCCGATTGCGCAGCCAGGGCCATGGCGTGCGGCTTGCCCAGCCAGCCTGCGGGCAGGTCCGTCACATGGAGCACGCGCAGCCTGCCTTTGCTTTGCGGCTGGCTGGCAATGGCGTCCATAATCTCCCCTGTGGCGTCGGTCGAGCGGTCGTCCACGGCGATGATTTGCAGGTTGGGATAATCACTGGCCAGCAGCGATTGCAGGGTCGCCCGGATGGCCCTGGACTCGTTTTTGGCCGGGACAATCACGACAAGCGAGGGCCACCCTGTTTTTTGTTGCAGATGGTCGTATTCCTTGCGCCGCAGATCAGGGACACGGGGCAGCATCACCAGCGCGGTCACCACGCGGCTGGCCCATACAGCCGCAATCAACCAGGCAAAAACCGCAAACAGGTGCGGGCCTGTGGGGAGGAAATTCCATATATGCATACTGACTCTATAATATGCCTATTTCTTTGACCATTTTTGTGAGGATCGCCATCCCTGCCCTTTCAGCCAGACGCAATTCGCCGTTACGTTTTCCCCTCCACAATCGCTGCCAGCCGGGGGTCCAGTGGCGGAGCAAAGCGCGCGCCCAGGAACAAGAGCGCGGCGGAAATCAGCATGGTGACCAGCGTGAGCGCCAAGCCAAGGGGCAGCGAGCTATGGTCAGAGACCCAACCAATCAGACGCGGCGAAGGCGCGTCGCCCAGCGCGTGGATGGTGAACAACTCCATGGCGATGGCCGTGGAGCGGACAGGCGCGGCCACGGAGTTGATGATTGCGGCATTCAATGGCCCGGTGTTCAGGAACAGAAGAAATTCAGCCAAGGCCAGCCACGCAACCATCTCCGAACGCGGGCCAAAGAAGGTGAGCAGCGCCGCGGGGGCAGCCAGCAGCACGCTCCAGGCGGAGAGCAGATACAGCGCGGCGGAATTGCGCCGCAGCCAGCGCTGCGCCAGCCATCCGCCCAGCCAGGTCCCGACAATGCCGTCCACCACGGTAATCACCCCCAACAACTGATTGGCGGCAGGCAGCGGATAGTGCGCGTTGCGATAGAGAAAGGTCGGCATCCACACCGAGATGCCGCCCAGCGAGAAGACCATCATGGCCATGCCCAGCGTGGCCGTCCAGTAGGCGCGATTGCGCAGCAGGCCCGCGTAGGTGGCGCGGTCCGAGGTCGGCGCCAGGTGCTCGGATGCGCCCCGTTTTGGCTCCCGCATGAAGAGGAAGACCAGCCCGGCCAGCAAGGCCCCCGGCAGTGCGGAAACATAAAACGGCGCGCGCCATCCGTATGCGTTGCCCAGGGTCCCGCCGATGATATACCCCAGCGCGGACCCCACCGGCAGGCTGAGATAAAAGAGGGTCAGGATGCGGTTGCGCTGCTCCTCCGGCCAGAAGTCCGCGAGCAAGGCGGGCGCAAAGATGCCAAAGCTGGCCTCGCCAATGCCGACGATGGCATGGCGCAGGTACAGCGTGCTGTAGCTGTGCACCGTGGCCGTCAGCAGCGTGGCCCCGCTCCACAGCAACGCGCCCAGCACGATGAGCGGCTTGCGCGGGAAGCGGTCGCCCAGCCAGCCGGTGAGCGGCGCAGCCAGCATATACGTGATGAAAAAGGCATAGGTGAGCGCGCCCATGCGCTCGTCGTTGACGTGGAACTCCCGCTGCACCAGCGGCTGCACTCCGGGCAGGATGTAGCGATCAATATAGTTGAAGAGGTTGAGCACCGTCAGCAGGGCCAGGGCGGTCCAGGCGGCGCGCATTGGAACGGCAGGTTTCGTCATGCGCGGCCAGCATAGCAGGCGGCGCTGCCCATCCGGAATTTATTTTCTCCGCGCGCACCAATCGATGGGACCGGCATGGCTATTTTGCTTCTGGACGGGGCCAGCGCGCTTCCACCACGGTGGTGATGCCGCCGCGGGGGCGGAAATCCCCCTTCACCACGGCCCAGACCGGATTGCAGGACTTCACCACATCTTCCAGCACCTGGTTGACCACATTTTCCTGGAAAATGCCCAAGTTGCGATAACAGAAGAGATATTCCTTCCAGGACTTCAACTCCAGGCAACGCTCACGCGGCATATAACGCAGCGTGATGGCGCCAAAGTCGGGCAGTCCTGTCTTGGGGCAGACGGAGGTAAACTCCGGGTCGTCAATGACGATTTCGTAGGCGGGAAACTGGTTTTTCCAGGTCTCAATGGCAGGGAAGGGGAAATCCAATCCGGCCTTGGCATGGTCGTCGGTATAGCGTGGGCTTGCGGAGGTCATGGGGCCATTGTACCGGGAGCGACCGGGACTGGGCATGGCCAACGCCCTTGCCGCGAACGCTGTATGATGGTTTGGGCACCCTCTAAATCGTTGCAATCTGAATCCATTACCGTTGGTCCGCGTCTTATATACTGACATTTTGTAATTATGGCTGTGCAAGGAACTACGGCAACCCGGAAATCCCGCCGCACCCAGTGGCTCGCGCTCGTCGCTTCGCTGGTCTTGCTGGTGCTCGTAATCCGTCATTTTTCCAGAAGTGCGGTCCTGGTCCGTACGGCAACCGTTGAACGTCAGGACCTGGTGAGCAGCCTGAGCACCAACGGAAATGTGGAACCGCAGCAGGACTTTGAGGCGCACAGTCCGATTGCAGGTACGGTGAAAGCGGTCTACGTCCATGAGGGAGAAAAGGTCCCTGCGGGAAAGCTCCTGCTTGCCCTGGATGACAGTTCCGCACGGGTGCAGGTTGCCGCTGCGCAGGCTGCCCTGAGCACTGCGCAGGCGCAGATGGACGCCATCCAACAGGGCGGCACGCAGGACGAGCAATTGCAATTGGCGGCAGAGATTGCCAAGGCCCGCGCCATTCGTGACCAATCGGCAACGGCACTGGCTGCGCTTGCCAAGCTGGAGCAGATGGGCGCGTCGTCCCCCAGTGAAGTTGCGGCGGCAAAGGGCCACCTGGCCATTGCACAAAGCACCCTGCAAAACCTGGAAAAGCGGAAAACACAGCGTTATGCGACCGTGGACCGGGAACGCGCAGCCGCAGACCTTGCCAATGCCCAGGCCGCTTACAGCGCTGCACTGGACACACTGCACCAGGAAAACATACGCGCCCCGTTTGCTGGCACTGTCTACTCCATCCCCGTGCGGCCCAGCGAATATGTCCAGGCAGGCGACACCCTGCTCAAGCTGGCCAACCTGGCGCACATCCAGGTCCGCGCCTATTTCGATGAGCCAGAGATTGGGCGTCTGGCTGTCGGCCTACCGGCCACGGTTGTGTGGGACGCACGTCCAGGCAAGGTCTGGCATGGACACATTGTGCGCACCCCCTCCACCATCATCACCTACGGGACGCGCCACGTTGGGGAGGCCATCCTTGCCATCGACGACGCGGATGACGGACTGCTGCCCAACACCAATGTGACCCTGACCGTGACGGTCCTGCGCAAGGAAAATGTGCTGACGGTCCCGCGGGAGGCACTACATCCCGATGGCAACATGGACTATGTGTATCAGGTGGTGGACGGCCAACTCCGCAAAACGCCCATCAAGATTGGCACATCGAACATGACCATGGTAGAAGTGCTTTCCGGCCTCAATGAGCACGCCACGGTTGCGCTGTCTACAATCAATGAAACTGCTTTGCGCAACGGAATGACCGTCCAGAGTGTGCCATAGACCGTGACCAAGAGCTGCCGCATGACGTGGGCCGCTTCCCTGCTTGCCTTGGCAGGCGTATTGCAATGGCAGTGCGCTTTGGCCATAGGCAATGCAAGCGGCAAGGACGTGGAGGCACGTTCCCTGCTCAACCAGGGCAAGGCAAATGTCGCCATTGCCGTGTTGCAGAAGGCATTGTCAGCCAATCCACAGGACGCCCAGGCGCACAATCTGCTCTGCCGGGTCTATTACCAGGAAGGGCGCTGGTCTGACGCGGTCCACGAATGCCAGACCGCCGTGCAACAAGGCCCCAACAACAGCGAATATCACGACTGGCTGGGCCGCGTCTACGGCGAACAAGCGCAACGTGCTTCCATGCTGACGGCGTACAGCCTGGCCAAAAAGGTCCACGCAGAATTTGTGACCGCCGTGCAATTGGACCCGCACAATGTGCCTGCACTGTGCGACCTGGGAGAATTTGCTGTGGACGCACCGGGGTTTTTAGGCGGAGGACTGGACAAGGCCGGGGCCATTGCCGCGCAATTGCGCCCGCTGGACGCAGGGAAATATCATTGGCTGCTGGCAAAAATCGCCGGCAAGAAAAAAGACCCAACCACGGCGGAACGGGAACTGAAACTCGCCATCGCGTCTTCCAAAGCACCTGCGGAAGCATGGATGGATCTGGCCTCTTTTTACGGCAAACAGGGGGACCTTCCGGCCATGGAACAGGCCGTACAGAGTGGCCGTACAGCGGACAAAAATCCCGGTGCTGCCTTGGTGGATGGCGCTTCCATTCTGCTGCGTTACAAACGGAATTTCCCCCTGGCGGAGCAGATGTTGCGGCAGTATTTGGCCTCGGACGACCTTACGGAAGGTGCGCCGGCCTTTCAGGTCCATGATGAACTGGGCGCACTGCTGGCGCGGCAGGGGCGCAGCGCAGAGGCGCAGCAGGAGTACGCGACGGCCCAGGCGCTGGCCACTGGGGACACGACCATCCGTCAACAGGCGCAGTGACAGGCGGGACGACAAGCACGCTGCGGTGCTACAAAATTGGCCGTCCCTGGTTCCCGCAGTGGCCGTGGCCATATAGAATCATTTTTTGCAGGACAAGAAACAAAGCTGTCCCAGGAGTGGGCGTATTTTGAGGAAGGTATTTGCTGGTGTAATGGTCTGGGCATGGCTGGGGGCCGTGGCCTGCGCCCAGGTGTCTCTGTACACCACTGTGGACCTGGCCATGCGCAACAGCAGCTCGGTCCATCTGGCCGAGGCCGACGTACGCAAGGCCGAGGCCGCACTGTCAGAAAGCAAGGACTCCGTCATACCTTCAGCACTGTTTGGCTCTGGTGTCCCTGCATTCCCTGAAGTAGGTTTCACAGGCACTACACCTTCCATATGGACCGCCACCGTGCAGTCGCTGGTATTTGGCGTCCCGCAGAAACATTACATCGACGCTGCACGCTTTGGATTAAAGGCCGCCATCTCCCGTTTGCATGACGTCCGCGAGCAGGTGGCGCTCGACGCTTCAACGGCCTACATCGATCTCGATACGGCCAACCGCGAACTGGACGTTGCCCGGCAGCAGGAGGACTTCGCAAACCGGCTGGTCACCATTGAGCAGGAGCGTGCCGAAGCGGGCGTGGACCCACTGGGCGACCTTCTGCAAACGCGCCTGACGGCCGCACAGATCAAACTGGGGCGTATACGGCTTGAGTCCCGCGTGCTTACGTTGGCCACGCAGCTCTCCGCACTCACCGGCCTGCCAGAGGGGTCCATCACACCGGACCATGCCAGCATCCCAGAAATACCGCAGATCCACGGCGATGGCCCCGCACGCACCTCCGTGGGCCTGGAGACTGCGCAACTACAGGAACGCTCAAAACTGCTGGTGGCCAAGGGCGATGCAGAGTTCAGTTACATGCCGCAAATGAACTTTATTGCACAGTACAACCGCAACACCACCTTGCTGAACAGCGTCAACAAATACTTCGCCCAGCCGCTGCCTGCCAACAATTTCAGTTCGGGGGTCATGATCCAGGTCCCATTGCTTGACCTGTGGCACCGGGCCAAGGGCCGGGAATCGTCCGCCGACGCCTTGCGCGCCAAAGTCGAGGCCGAAGAGGTCCAGCAGAAGAACAACCTCCAAATCGCGAAGTTGACAGGCAGCATACGCGAACTGGATGTGCAGGCTGAAATTTCTGGCCTGAAGCAGCAGATTGCCGAAGAGGAACTCAAGGCCATTCAAACACAACTGCAAATGGGCGCACGGGACCAGTTGAACGGAGGGCCGCAACTCTCGCCCAAGGCCGAGTTACAGGCGCATGTTGACGAGCGCCAAAAGTACGAAGACGCACTGGAGGCAGGCTTCGATCTAAGCAAGGCGAGGCTGGACCTGCTGCGTTCCCTTGGCCATATGCAAGACTGGCTGAACGAACTGCATGGGAAGTAGATCGCGCTCAAGGGGTGTCCTGATTGCACTGCATGCAAGCACTCCCTCAGTGGCCAGGACCACCATGGGAATGGCGCTTATTCAAGATTTTTTTGAGGAAACCCCGTCCCTCGTGTAATATCTCTGCAATTGCAGCAAAATCATACTACCCACCCATGGACCGAATACTACCGAATGCCCCATGTGTGGAGGAGACAATCCATGCAATGTCCACGATGCAATACGGAAAACAATCCGGGGGCGACCTTTTGCAGTCACTGCGGCGCTTCCCTGGCAACTACGGCCCCTGGCTGGGGCGGCAATGCTGCGCCTTCTGCTGGCGCCAGCGCGGGACTCTCTGACAATGCTGCATCCGCCATTGCCTATATCACCATTATTCCGGCCATCATTTTCCTGCTGATTGAGCCATACAACAAAAGGCCCCTCGTCCGCTTCCACGCTTTCCAGTCCATTGGCTTCGGGGTCGTGGCCTTTGTTTTGCAGATCATCGTGCAGGCCGTACTCTCCGTTTTTCTCACGATCGCCTCCTCCGTTCTTGGGGTCTTTGCCCTGGGCCTGGGACTCACCTACTTCCTACAGCTCATTCTGGGCCTGGTTTTCTTTGTCATCTGGGTGGTCCTGGTCCTAAAAGCAAGTAAAGGCGAATGGTTCAAGTTGCCGCTCCTTGGCGATTTTGCTGAAAACCAGGCAAAGAACTTCTAAAAACACTCCTCCCAGCCAGAGGATGACCGTGGCCCCGCAAAGCACCTTTGCGGGCCACGAGGAAGTACGCCGGTACATTGGGAAATTATGGGACGCAACACACACATCTTTTCATGGGACCAAGCTTTCTGTAGCGGTTCCTACCCGGCCCCTGCCATCCCACACAAAACACATACACGGCGCTGCCAGTGGACAACTGCTTTGGCCGGCACAAGGACCGGCAGAAGACCGCTGGAGTGGTAAAATCATATACATACGCTATGCCACTGAAGACGCTACTCCTCAACCCGCCCTCTTTTGAAAACTTCGATGGTGGAGCTGGCTCGCGCTGGCCCGCCACACGCGAGATCGAGTCCTATTGGTATCCGGTCTGGCTCGCTTACCCGGCTGGCCTGTTGGAAGGCTCCCGCCTGTTGGACGCGCCGTCCCACCATGTCTCTGCGCAGGAGACCATCGAGATATGCAAGCAATATGAGTTCCTGGTGCTTTTCACCAGCACTCCCGGCTGGACGGGCGACCAGAAACTGGCTGCGGCCATCAAGGCGGCCAATCCTGCCATCAAAATCGCCTTTGTCGGGCCGCCGGTGACCACCTCCCCAGACCGCGCATTGAATGAGTGCCCGGTGGTCGACTTTGTCTGCCGCCGCGAATTTGATTTCTCCGTGGTGGAGTTCGCCAACGGCAGGCCGCTCACGGACATTCTCGGCATCAGCTATCGTAAAGACGGCCAGATTGTACACAATGCGGACCGTCCGCAGGTGGAGGACCTGGACCGGCCCAATCTGCCCTGGGTGACCGACATCTACGCCCGCGACCTGGACGTGACCCGCTACAACGTCCCCTTCCTGCTGCATCCTTATGTTGCGCTCTATTCCACGCGCGGCTGTCCGGCGCAATGCACATTTTGTCTGTGGCCGCAGACCCTGAGTGGGCACGCATGGCGCAGACGTTCCACCGACGATGTGGCCGCGGAAATGGCCCACGCCAAGGAACTCTTCCCGCATGTGAAGGAGTATTTCTTCGATGACGACACCTTCAACATCCAGAAGGCGCGCACCATTGAGCTGTGCGAGAAGCTGAAGCCGCTCAAGCTGACATGGTCCTGCACCTCGCGCGTCACCACCGAACGCGAAACGCTGAAGGCCATGCGCGATGCTGGTTGCCGTCTGTTGATTGTCGGCTTTGAATCGGGCGACCCACAAATCCTGAAGAACATCAAGAAGGGCGCCACGGTGGAACGCGCCCTCGCCTTTGCGCGCGATTGCCATGACCTTGGCCTGACCATCCACGGCGACTTCATCCTTGGACTGCCCGGCGAGACCAAGGAATCCATCCGCAACACCATCAAGTTCGCCAAGGCCCTGGACGTGGAAACCATCCAGGTCTCCATTGCCCATGCTTATCCCGGCACGGAGTTCCACGAGTTCGCCAAGCAGAACGGCTTCATCATCAATAACGGGGCCATGGTGGATGAGGGTGGCCACCAACTGGCGCACATCGAATATCCTGGCCTGCCCACCGAGTATGTGATGGAGATGGTGCACCGCTTCTATGACGAGTATTATTTCCGTCCCAAGGCCGCATGGCGCGTGGTCAGCAAGGCCATCCGCAATCGCGACTTGAAGCGCCTATACATTGAGTCCAAGTCGTTCCTGAAACTGCGCGCGCAACGCAATCGCGCCGTGGCGGAGGCCAAACGCAACAAGACCGAGGCGGCGACAACGGCGCCTGCGGACGCATAGCCTGGCTGGCCCGCACAAGGCCCAGCCAGAAGCGGTCAGCAGCAGGGCGCGCTGGCCGTTTTCCTTTTTCGCAATGCATGTCTCACATGCACCCAAATTAGGAGACACCCATTCCGAAAATGCATTTCACCATGACCTTCCGGCGCTACCTGGTCCTGGTCGCCGTCACGCTGACCGCGTCCTTTGGCGATACGTTTTTGAGCGTCGGCATGAGGCAAATGGGGCCCGTCTCCCTGCACCATCTGTCCAGCCTGTTGCTGGCGCTGCGCATCCCGTGGGTGATTGCCGGGATATTTTTGCTCATCGGCTTCTTTGCCTCCTATCTGACAGCGCTCTCCTGGGCCGACCTGACCTTTGTGCTGCCAGCGACCTCCTTCGGCTATGTCGTGATCGCCCTGCTGTCAAAGTTCTGGCTACATGAGCCTATTTCTTTGGCGCGCTGGGCGGGCATCCTTCTCATCACGCTGGGCGTAGGCTTTGTTACCCGCGGGCCATCGTACACGCAGCACCCACCTGCACAAAATCCATCCGAACCGACACCGGCCCCGGTGCTTGCTGGTCAGGGGCGAGAAGGTGCGGCATGAAGCATGTTGCCGATCCCGCTGTCTGGATGATGATTGCCGCCATCGTGGTGCTGGCGACGGCTGGCGACATTGCAATTGCCAGTGCGATGCGCAAGACCGGCGACCTGGACCACATCCGCGCCCATGCTGGTCTGCCAGGGGCCATCCGCGCTGTGCTCACCAACGCGCGCTTTGTTGTTGGCGTCTTCTGCATGGCGCTCAGCTTTTTTTCGCTGCTTTTCGCGCTAAGCTGGGCCGATGTCAGTCTGGTTGCGCCCGCTTCCGCCGCGCTCACCTTTGTGACCAACGCCTTTGCCGCCAAATGGATTTTGAAAGAGAATGTGGACCGCCGCCGCTGGTTTGCCGCGCTCTGCGTCGGCCTGGGCGTGCTGCTGATTGCGCACTGACTTGCGTATCTACCCAAACAACCGCATCAGTCCTTGCATGGGTAAATCTGGTTGGAGGAATTTCTGCTCATGGCCTAGGCTGCGCATGACCGCCTCGGCTGCCAGATGACCGCTGCGCACGGCCCCTTCCATCGTCGCCGGCCAGCCGGTCGCCGTCCAGTCCCCAGCCAGAAAGGTCCCCGGCCATGCCGTCACCGGGCCAGGGCGATACGCATCCAGTCCCGGCGTGACGGAAAATGTTGCGCGCACTTCTTTCACCACAGTGGCCTTGAACAGCTTGGCTTCCCTTACGATGGGGAAAAATTCCGCCAGCTCGCGCAGGGCCAGATCAATGATCTCCTGACGCTGCATCGGCACCAGCGTCTTCGATGCGCTCACCACCAGCTCAATGTAATCGCCGGAAGAAGCGGAGCGCGTCTGCGGTTGCAACAGGGACTTGTGATACATCCATTGGACGGTCCGGTCGAGTAGCGCCGCATGTTCCAGGTCTGTGATCTTCCGATCAAACCAAAGATGGATGCCGGTGATCGGCGAGTGCTCGAAATGTCCCAGGCCGCATTGCAATGTGTTTTCCACTCCTGCAGGCAGCGGCGGCATGGTGGGCAACAGCTTCTGCACCGCCTCGAACGGGAGCGCAAGGACAACGGCTTCCGCCTGCACGCCGCTTCCCTGCCCTGCAAGGCCGTCCTGTGTGCGGACGCTCCAACGTTGCGTATTTGCGTCGAGGGCAAGGGCCTCCACGCCGGTGCGCAGCCGCACCTCTCCACCACGGGCGCGAATGTACTCCACTGCATGGCCGTACAGTTCGCTAAGCGGAATGGTGGGCACCCCCATATGTCCGGCCACGGCGGAGCCCATAAATGATTCGCGCACCACCTTGCCCGCATAGCGGATGGAGATGCGGTCCAGGTCCTCATTCAACGCGCTGACCATGACGGGACGCCAGAAGCGATCGACCGCTCCGCGTGTCTGTTTGTGGCGCTCCAGCCAGTGCGCAAAGTTTTCCGCTGTGTCCGCAGGCAGGCCGCGAAGAAAAGACATCATGCCCCGGCCAATGGCGAGTTTGTCCGCAGAAGACAACATGGGAGCGAAAAGAAATGAACGCGCACTATGCAAGGGCGCTGGCAGCATTCCTGTAGAAAGTACACTGTGCCTTCCACCCGGTTCCAGGAACGTGATGCGGTCAAACCAGCGGATGCGGTCTGCGACACCAAGCCGTTGATAAAAATTTATGAGATTGGTGCAGCAGCCCAGCAGAATGTGCTGGCAGTTGTCCACCACCTCCCCAGTGCCCGGATGTTCATACGAGGAAGCACGCCCGCCCACGTAGGGACGGCGTTCCAGCAGGCAGACATGCTGGCCCGCATCCGCCAGGGCGCAGGCTGTGGCCAGCCCTGCCAGCCCTCCGCCAACAATGGCCACATCGTAGACTGCGCTTCCTTGCTCCGGGGACTGGGAGTGCATCGCTTCCATCGCGTTGTCCATCTTCTCCACTTCAACAGAAAATCATGATGCGCGCCGGAAGAGTCGTATGCGCAACGCCATCCAAAATCCATGGGCAAGAATCGCGACCTTCTCCCAGGTCGGGACCTTTATCTTTGCAGAAAACACCTGGTACTCGTTGGCCATGATGTGCTCCAGCAAGCGGCGATACACGGCAATCAAGACCCAGAGCGCGGGCCTGCTGTCTGGGGCGACCAGGGGCAACAGCGCGTCCCCCGCAGCGTAGTAATCCAGTGCGCGCCCGGCCTCCTTTTCCAGCAGGGAGCGCGCATTCAGCGTCAACGGCTGGCCCCCCCGGATGGCCGCCAGTTGCTCAATCGTCAGGTCATACTGGCGCATGTCCTCTAACGGAAGGTAAATGCGCCCATGCTCCAGGTCCTCGCGCACATCGCGCAAAATATTGGTGAGCTGGAAAGCAATGCCAAGTTCTTCCGCCTGTTTGTCTGCGCGTGGATCGCTATATCCAAAGATACGAATGCAAACCAGTCCCACCACGGAAGCAACATAGTAGCAATAGCGATATAACTCATCGAAAGTGCGGTAGATGGTGAAGGCGTGCTCCACGGAAGCATCCAGCGCCATTTCTGATTGGGTCGCATACTCCCCGGCAACGCGTTCCGGCTGCGCCACCAGGTCCATCATCGTGCCCTGGACCAATTGGTCGAGCAGCCCTTTCGATATATCGAAGCGCTTTTGTACATCGCGCAGGGCAAGAAAGACAGGGTCATCGGTCGCCCCTCCGTCAGCGGCGCAGTGCCACTCCTCCAGCCACGCCTGCATCCGTTGGCGACGTTCCATAAGCGGTATGGCATCGTCATCGGAAAGGTCGTCGGCATGGCGCATAAAGGCATAGACCGCGCACATGGCAAGCCGTTTGCGTCGCGGCAGGACCAGAAATGCATAATAAAAATTCTTCGCTTCGCGCCGTGCTATGGCCGCGCAGGCCTGATATGCCTGTTCCACTGTAGTGTTCACGCGGTCCGCCTCGTGGTCAGCTTGGCCGCCACGGCACGCAGCAACAGGCCCAGTTTGCGCGGCCTGCTGATGACAGGGCGCGCGCGTAGTACATCAAAATCCTGCCGCTCGATTGCCCGCAAAATCTCCTGCCCGCCCCGGACAAAAAGTCCAATGTCCACGGCCAGCTCCGGGTCCAACTGTTGGACCAGCGGCGCCCCTTTGCGGAAGAGGTCGTGTGCATACGCAACTTCATACTGCATCAAGGTGCGAAATTCTGGCGTGCAGCGGCGCGTGCGTATCTGTTCTTCTGTCACGCCAAAACGCTGCATGTCTTCCAAGGGAAGATAGATGCGGTCCTTCTGGAAATCCACGCTGACGTCCTGCCAGAAATTCGCCAGTTGCAGTGCGGTGCAGATGAAGTCCGACAACGCGAAGAGTTCCGCGCCACGATGGCCGCTGGCATACAGCACCAGATGGCCCACCGGATTGGCCGAATTTTGGCAGTAACCAAGGACATCCTGCATGGTCTGGTAACGCTGTACGGTCTGGTCCTGACGAAAGGCCTTCAACAAATCTGCAAATGGCGTTTTGGGGATGTTGCAGACGCGTATCGTCTCTGCCAGTGCGACAAAGACCGGATGGCGCACCTCTCCGCGATAGCAGGCGTCCAACTCCGCATTCCAGAAATCCAGCAGGGCCAGCGATTGCTGGGTGTCCCCCACCTCGTCACCCAGGTCGTCAGCAATGCGGCAATAGGCATAAATGCTATGGAAGTGGGGACGCAGCCGCTGGGGCAGGAACCATGTCGCCACATGGAAATTTTCATAGTGCGACCCAGCCAGTTGGCGGCAATATGCCTGCGCCTCTTCGAGCGTGGGGACCTGCTTGGGCGTGCGGTAGATCGCAGGCAGTTTTTTCCACCCTGCGTCCAGGAGCGCCACATCGGGCTGTGTCATTGGTTCCGCCATCTGTCCTTCAGTGGCCAATCCATTGTTCATGGAAGGACCACGGTCTTGATCTGTAAAACATGGTCCGGGTTGCCACGGTCCATCATACGTTGAAAGAGCTGGGGCACTTCATCCAGGGGTGCACGGCCAGTCAGGAAGGACGCGCAATTAAAATTGCCGCTGGCAATCCATTCAAAGGCGCGGCGCGAGACCGACGGCGTGTGGTGGAAGCTCGCGCGCAAGGCCAGGTTGCTGTAATGCAATCGGTTTGTGTCCAGTTCCACCTTGCTGCCCGCCGCGCAGCCGCCAAAAAAATTGACCACGCCGCCCTTGCGCACCATGTCCACGGCCCACTGCCAGGCCCCTGGCGTTGCCACGGCCTCAACCACGACATCGGCCCCATGATGGTTGGTGGTCAATGCCCGCACTGCGGCAATCACGTCCTCCGTTGCTGTTGTCTGTACCACCTGCCTTGCGCCAAGGGCCTTTGCTGTCTGCACCTGCGCCGCGTGTTTGACCACAGCAATCACGTCCACCCCCATGCGCTGCGCCAGATGCATGAACATCAGACCAATCGGGCCGGCGCCAATCACTACCATCTGGTCGCCTGGCTGCACGCCGGTCTCATCCATGCCATGCACCACGCAGGCCAGCGGTTCGGTCATGGCCGCGTGCTCCAACAAAACCGATTGCGGGACCAGCAACGTGTTCCGCGCCACAATGCGCGCCGGAATGCGGATGTACTCCGCATACGCGCCATTATTAAAGAGGAGGTGGTTACAAAGATTTTCCTGTCTGTGGCGGCAAAAAAAACAATCGCCGCAGGGCGCGGAGTTCAACGCCACCACGCGGTCCCCTTCCCGAAAGCTGGTCACGCCCGCCCCCACTTTCGCCACATGGCCGGCAAATTCATGTCCGAAAGGAATGGGCGGCTGTAACATCCTGGCGTGATAACCGCGACGATAGACCTTCAGGTCCGTCCCGCAGGTCAGCGCCGCCTGCACGCGCACCACCAGCTCGCCGTCGGCTGGCCCTGGCACCGGCAGTCGTTCCATGCGTAGGTCTTCTTTGCCGTAAAGGACGGCAGCATCCATCTCTAATGCCATGTTTCCTATTTTCGCAGAGAGTCAAGCCTAAGTGGGCTGGACCACGATTTTCATGGAATCCGGCCTTGGTTGCGAAGCCAACGCAATGGCCTCCGCGGCCTGTTCCAGAGGGAAACGGTGCGAGACCAGCCGCGTCAGGTCAAAGCTTGCATGGTACCCCTGCAACACCAACCGTGCGCCCTCCTCCTGTATCTCCACGGATGCGCTGTAAGAACCAAGCAGCGATTTCTCGTCCATGCAGACCGCCGCAGGGTCAATGACAGCTTCCCCATGCTGGGTCTGCGCAAAGAGGAGGATGCGACCACCGGGCCGCGCCGCGTCCATTGCCGTGCGAACCAAAGCATTGCCCGCGGCGGCCAGGACCACCGCGTCTGCGCCACGCCCCTCGGATTCCGCCTTGGCCACAGTGACCACGTCTTCCTTGCTGGCGTCGATGGGGTGGGTGAGTCCAAAGCCTGCGGCAATCGCGTGCCGTGATGGGTACAGGTCCGAGGTAAGCACCTTTGCCCCCGTCTTCTGCGCCAGCGCGGCCAGCAGCAATCCGATCGGCCCCTGCCCAATCACCAACACCGTTTCATCGGGCGCAAGCTGCAAATTCTTTATGGCCTTCAGGCAGGTGTTTACCGGCTCAATAAATGCGGCCTGCTCAAAGGGGACCCCGTCTGGGACCCGTATCATGCCACGCTGGACGATCCAATCCATCACGCGAATGTACTCCGCAAAACCACCCCCAGCGGGTTCAAAGCCAGCGGTGCAACCAACACGCTTATACGTCTCGCATTGCGCGAAGGTCTTTTTGCGGCAATAGTAACAATTTCCGCAGGGGACATGATGGAAGGCCATCACGCGGTCGCCAAGGCGCCAGCCCTGCACGCCATCGCCCATGGCCACAATGGTCCCGGCCATCTCATGGCCAAAGATGCGCGGCGCGGTGTGGGAGCCGGTGTGTATCTTCTTCAGGTCGGTCCCGCAGATGCCGCAGGTATGGATGCGCACCAGCACTTCGCCTGCGCCGATCTTTGGGACCGGCACGGTCTCCACGCGGACATCGTCCACTCCGCGATAGACCGCCGCACGCATCGTCGATGGGACCACAAACGACGCCGCTCCAGCGCCGAAAACGCTTTTTGTTGCCATGTGTTTCTTCCCTCTACAATGGTTTATTTCCCCTCGTAAGCGCGGAGGACGCGGTCCAACTCGTAACAAAGGTTCTGCGCGGAGATGGACGCGCTGCGGCCCATGCGCACGGCCACGGCCCACAGCCAGGGACGCAGCGCAAGGTGCAGCGCGAATGCCTTTTCACGGAACCACCCGTCCTGCGTGTAAAAACGTTGCAACTCCGGCAAACCATCGTCAGGGCCATCCGAGATGGCCTTGACCACAGCGAAAGGGGCCTTTTGTTCCGCCGCAATCCGCGCCACCGTTGCCGCTTCCATGTCCACAAAGTCCGCATTAAAATCTGCAACCAGCCTGCGTTTTTCTTCTGCGTCCGCAAATTTTGTCACGGTCACCAGCGTCCCTGCGCCGGCCACAGTGGGGGACCTTTGATTTGTAACTGCGTCGATTACATACGCAGGGTGATGGACCGTGCCGACTGCAAGGCCTGGCTTCAGCGCCCCCGCCCAGCCCACAGAAAGAATGTGCGAGATGGGCCCATACTGCAAGGCAGCGCGCACCGCCATCTCCGCGCGCACCGCCCCCATTCCTGCGTAGGCCACCACTGCTGCATCGCTGGTGTATACAAATACCTTGCGCACACGGTCACTTTTATCCTGCCATCCCTGCACCAGCGGGGCGACCTCGCGCGGCAGCGCGGCGATCATGGCGATCCGTGGCCTCATGCGGGGTCCCCATGTCCATTGGCGCGGAACCATGCAATGGAGGCGCGCAACGCCGCGTCTATGGGCAAGACCTTATGGCCCAGTTCGCGCTCCGCCTTGGCCGAGGAGGCGAACATCATCTTTCTGGACATGCGCACTTCCTCCACGGTCGCGCGCGGTTCCCTGCCCAGCAACCGCCCAGTGGTCCATTCCTCAAAAAAAGCGTAGGCCATGGCAACGGCGTGCGGCACCTTCATGGTCGGCGAAGGCAACCCGGTGATGGCCGCCATGCGGTCCAGGAGCTGCTTGAGCGTCAAATTTTCCCCGCCTAAAATATAGCGTTCCCCGGAGCGTCCACGCTCCAGCGCTGCGACGTGTGACTGGGCGACCGCCGTCACGTCCACCAGGTTCAGCCCCGTGTCCACATAGGCCGGGAAGTTGCGGTCCAGAAAGTCCACCACGATGCGGCCTGTCGGCGTAGGTTTGGCGTCTTCCGGTCCAATCGGCGTGGTTGGGTTCAGGATGATGACCTGCTGGCCGCTGCGGGCCGCGGCAATGGCCTCCTGCTCCGCCATAAATTTGGAGCGCTTGTAATGGCCCACCATCTCCGCCAGGGAAACAGGCGTCTCTTCGTCCACAATGGCGCCGTCGGTGCGGAAGCCCATGGTGGCCACGCTGGAGGTGTAGACCACGCGGCGCACGCCTGCTTCGCGCGCGATTTGCAGCAGGTCCCGCGTGCCGGCAACGTTGGCCGCATACATTGCTTCCGGGTCGCGCACCCACAGGCGATAATCGGCTGCAACGTGGACAAGCGCCCCGCAATCGGCCAGGGCCGTACGCAGGGACGCGGGCTGGCGCAGGTCTCCCGTGACCAGTTCCGCGTCCAGGGATGCAAGGTGGTCCGTGCGGCTGGTCTTGCGCACCAACAGGCGGAGTTGCGCGCCACTGGCGCTGAGGGCGCGGGCCACATGCGTCCCTACAAAACCGGAGGCCCCTGTAAGAAAAATTCGCATAGAAGTCCGCGCGGTGGGCAAAAGCTGTTACTGTTCGTCGAGTGGTTCAGGCCCAAGGCCAATGTTCTTTTCCCCGGCCTGCTTCTTTTCCTGGTATTGCCTGGCCCATGCCTCCCAACTTTTACCAGCGGCAGCGTCCCGTCCGGTAAAGGCCAGGGCCGCAATCTCCGTGTAGGGTATGACCAGCTTCTCGTTGGTGCCCTTGGGGACAATGCGCACAATGGACTGGTAAATGGACGGCGTACTACGGCGATCAAAGATGTAGCCTTCAATTTTGCTGCCGGATTTCAGCGTGATCGTCACGTCGCCCCGATAATCAAATGCCTTTTCGAGCGCGGCCCGGATTTCTTCTTCACTTGCCAGGGCAGGCACCCAACCCTCAATGTTTTCGTGTTCAAAGCCGGAAGCCACTTCCTGTGCATCCGCGTCCGTGGCCGAAGGATGGCGCTGGTTCAGGTCTGCAATCATACCGTCGTCTTCTCCAGATTCTTGGGGGCGGGGCCTAGCTGCACCAATGGATTTTGTCCCTGCGCGGGGGCCACTGGCTGGGCCAGCAGGTCCAAGGCGCCCTTGTCTGGATAACGGCGGGAGAAGGTCGCCTTCGCCATCGTCAGCAGGCCCAGCAAAGACCCAAAACCATCGTCCACAGCGGAGGGTTCATACCCGCAACTCACCATGCAGTTGGCGCATTTTGGATTTCCAGATTCCGTGCCATACTGCGACCATTCGGTTGTCCGCAGCAATTCATCGTAAGTGTCGGCATATCCATCCTGCAATAAGTAGCAGGGCCTTTGCCATCCAAAAATGTTATAGGCGGGCGAACCCCACGGCGTACACTGGTAGTCCCGTTTGCCCATCAGGAACTCCAAAAACAGCGGGGACATGTTGAACTTCCAGTGCTTGCTGCGATTGGACAAGATGGCGCGGAAAAGACGGCGTGAACGGGCGCGTCCCATGAAACGGTTTTGGTCCGGGGCCTTGTCGTAGGTATAGCCAGGAGACAGAACCATCCCTTCGACACCCAGGGCCATCACTTCATCAAAAAATGCGCGCACGCTGTTCGGGTCAGCGCCGTCAAAGAGCGTGGTGTTCGTGGTCACGCGGAAGCCGCGTTTGACGGCCTCGCGGATGCCTTCGACGGCAATGTCGTAGCCGCCCTCGCGGCAAACAGAGAAATCGTGGTGCTCCCGCTGGCCGTCCAGATGGACGGAAAAGGTGAGGTATTTGCTTGGCTTGAAGAGGTCGATTTTTTCCTTGAGCAGCAGCGCATTGGTACACAGATAGATGTATTTCCTGCGTGCGACAAGGCCCTGCACGATCTCGCCAATCTGCGGGTGCAGCAGCGGTTCGCCGCCGGGGATGGAGACCATCGGCGCGCCACATTCCTCCACAGCACGGAAACATTCTTCCGGCGTCAACTGCTTCTTGAGTATGTGGGGCGGATACTGTATTTTTCCACAGCCGGCACAGGCCAGATTGCAGCGCAGCAACGGCTCCAGCATCAGCACCAGCGGATATTGCTTGCGCCCGCTCCAGCGCTGCTTGAGCACATAGGTCGCCACGGTCCACATTTGCGAGATCGGCACAGCCATGCCTTGTTCCCTCCACTTTCCCGTTGTACTTTGATACTTCCTTCAATACTTCTAACTGGCCTGCTGCAATGTGCCAGCGTTGGGGCCTGTTGCCCCCGGTTGCATGGCCCGCCGGTACGTGGTGAGCGCCAGCAACGGAAAATAATTGCGGTACATGTGATACGCAAGATAGAAGACGCGCGGGAAGCCTGTTCCAGTGTATTCTTTTTCGTCCCAGGAGCCGTCCGGCCGTTGGCGTTCAAGCAGCCAGCGGACGCCCTTGGCGACCGAATCGCTGCGTGTGTCCCCGGCGGCCAGCAGGCCCAAGATGGCCCAGGCCGTCTGCGATGGCGTGCTGACGCCCACGCCGCGCAGCGTCGGATCGTCATAGCTGGCGCAGCTCTCGCCCCAACCACCATCAGCGTTCTGTACGCAGCGTATCCATTCTGCCGCCTGCTGTATCTGCGGCTCATGGTTCCAGACGCCCATTGCCTCCAGCCCGCGCAGCACCAGAAAGGTGCCATAAAGGTAGTTGACGCCCCAGCGTCCAAACCAGCTCCCGTCCGCCTCTTGCTCCCTGAAGATGAACTGGATGGCCCGCTCCACGCGGGGGTCTTCGCGCGTATGTCCGTAGATAGCCAGCATCTCCAGGATGCGTCCCGTTATGTCCACGGTGGGTGGGTCCAGCATGGCATTGTGGTCAGCAAACGGGATGTACTGGAAGATCATCTTGGTGTTGTCTTTGTCAAAGCTGGCCCACCCGCCATTTTTGCATTGCATGGCGAATATCCAATGGATGGCCCGTTGCGACACCTCATACTGGTAGCGTTCGCGGGGATTGTCCACCTTGTTCAACGCCAGCAATACCTGACCAGAATCGTCCACGTCCGGGTAAAACTCATTGTTGAATTCAAAGTACCAACCACCCGGCTCCACATTGGGCACTTTGACTGACCAGTCGCCCTTGTGGCGGACCTCCTTGGCCAGCATCCAGTCGGCGGCCTTCAGCAGGCGGGGATCATCTTTGGGGACGCCTGCCTCAGCCAGCGCAAAGACAGCGTAGGCCGTGTCCCAAACAGGCGACATGCAGGGCTGCATACGAAAGGTCGCAGGGGATTTCCTGGGGACGCCCGCATCTTCAATGCCGAGCTTTTCAAACTCGTCCAACACCCGGATCACCAGCGGGTCGTCCTGCGAGTACCCCAAGCAGCGCAGCGCAATAATGGTGTTCAGTATTCCCGGATAAATGGCGCCCACCCCATCGCTCATCTCCAAACGGTCCAATATCCATCGCTCCGCTTTCTTGAGCGCAATGGCCCGCAGCGGGCGCACATGGACACGTTCCGACCAATGGGTGGCGCGGTCCAACAGTAGGAAGAAGTTGCGCCAGCTCACCAGGTGCTTGTCCCAGGGCAGGTGTAGATTGGCCTGTCTGCGGCCACCTATGAAAAGCTCCTCAATCCCCTGCCCTGGATGCAGCTTCTTGAATGGCTTTTTTGCGTAGGCAATGGAGAGCGGCACCAGGATGGCGCGCGACCAGGAGGAAATTTCGTACAAATTAAAGTAAAACCATTTGGGGAAGAGTACGATCTCCGGCGGAATGGCCGGGACGGCGTTGTAGTCATATTGGCCAAAGAAACAAAGGTAGAGCTTGGTATACGTGTTGACCTGGGTGACGCCGCCATGCGCCAGTATCCATTCGCGGGCCTTGGCCAGCACTGGATGGTCCTGCGACCAACCCATTAGCTTGAAGGCGAAATACGCCTTGACCGAGGCGCTGATGTTCGACGGTCCGCCACGGTAAATGCTCCAGCCGCCATCGCCATTCTGGTGACGCAGGACCTCCTGCAGGGCGCGCTGCATTCGGCCCTCATCGCCGGTACCAAGCAGCCTGTGCAGCATGATGTAATCCGATTCAAGGGTGGTGTCCGCCTCCAGCTCCCCGCACCAGTACCCATCTGGGTGCTGCTGCGAAAAGAGCAGGTCGCAGGAACGGACAATCGCCTGCTCCACTTGGTCTAAACTGGCGTCCAGTCTGCCATACCTCACGGTTGCCGACTGTTTGCCTTGCTGGGAATGGCTCATGGTCTTGGACCGAAACTCTCCTGAAAACTGGTGACGTTCCGAACAACTGAAACAGCTATTTGGTCGTCGGTACCGACTGCGCCGCCACAGGGGCAGACGGCCCTGGGGCCGCTGCAATGGCCTGCACAATCCCCGGAGGCAGACCAAAACGCACATTTTCCGGCATCACTTCCACTTCTTCAACGGAAGCAAACCCGTGGGTGCGCAGGAAACGCACCACGTCCTGCACCAGGACCTCTGGCGCGGAGGCACCCGCGGTGATCGCGACCGTCTGCACCTGCTCCAGCCACTTTGACTGGATGGCGTCGGTGTTGTCTATCAGATAGGCGCGTGTGTTCAGATTGCGCGAGACCTCTACCAGCCGGTTGCTGTTGGAGCTGTTGTTCGATCCTACAACCAACACCAGTTCGGCCTGGTGCGCCACATTTTTTACGGCCACCTGCCGGTTCTCCGTGGCATAGCAGATGTCCTGCGAGTGCGGGCCGACAATCCCCGGATATTTTTCCTTGAGCGCGTGGATGATGTCATGCGCCTCATCCAGGCTGAGCGTGGTCTGCGTCAAATAGGCCACGCGGGACGGGTCCGGGACCTGCAACGTGGCGACCTCGGCCACGTTGGAGACCACATGCGTCACGTCTGGGGCCTCGCCCAGCGTGCCTTCGATCTCATCGTGGTCGCGGTGGCCAATCAAGACCAGGGAATACCCCTGCTCGGCAAATTTGACCGCTTCGACGTGTACTTTGGTGACCAGCGGACAGGTCGCGTCAATCACCTTCAGGTGGCGTTGTTTGCTGCGTTCCCGCACCGCCGGGGAGACCCCATGCGCACTGTAGATGACGCGCATCCCCTCCGGCACTTCATCAATATCATTGACAAAGATGGCGCCTTTTGCCGCCAATTCATTGACGACAAAGCTGTTGTGGACGATCTCTTTGCGCACATAAATGGGCGCGCCAAAGGTCTCCAGCGCAATCTTCACCACGTCAATAGCGCGTACCACGCCAGCGCAAAAGCCGCGTGGCTTCAACAACAGGACGCGCCGCTTGCCGCCCTGTGTTGCCGTGCCCTGCGCCCCATTGGAGGAAGTGTTTTCTGTGCGATCTGTCACTTGTCCAGTATACCGTCCCCACGGACAATTCTGTGGCGGAAAATGATAGGCCCTGCTCTCCCGCTATAGCAACAAGGGCCAGCCCATACAACCGTCCCGGCCACTGTCGGCATTCCATCCGCCAAGGCCCCCTGTCCTGCGGGATGTCCTGCGTCCCATCAGTGTGCTGGCGATGGCTGTACGGCAGGTGTTGGTGGGACGGTAGGCAATGCCTGTCCAGCGGGCGTCCAGTGCGCCTTGGGCCGGGCCACGGCGTACATCTCCGCCGCCATCTGGTCAAAGAGTCCGAAGTGGTCGTCCCCTACGCGGTAGAGATCAAAATGTGTGCGGTCCGGAAGATACGTGAAGTGCGCGTCGGCATCCAGGCCCTGCAGCACGGCATCCAGGCGGTGGGCCGCGCCATCCAGATAGAAGGTGTCCGCCGTGCCCACATACAAATGGATTTTGCCGCGCAGCTCCGGCCCAATCTGCGGCCACTCTGCGGCCACGCGATGGGCAATGTCGTAATGCTCCTGCCAGTATGCAACCACCTCCGGGTCCACGTCGCCCGTGGCGCGGTTGAACATCTGCTCCGGGCGTCCCCCTGGCCCGCGCGGAGAAAAAACCCATTCGAACGAGGCCATCTGGCCGCCGTAGGGGCCAAGGACCTGCTCCTCGCGGGCAAACTGCTCCAGGGTCGCCAGCACCTTGCCGTGGTCGCGGATGAGCGGGTAGGGCGTCCCATCCGGCTGGTGATATAGATTGGCGTGGGGCGCGTAAAGATCGACGCCAAGAAAGTCATGAAAATCGCTGGGGTCAGGGGAGGTGGACCAGGTCCCGCCAAAAAACTTCGGATACGCCACCTGCAGCCACAACGACGCCCATCCTCCCGACGAGTGCCCCTGCAAAAAGCGCCCGGAAGGCCGCGCATCCATGCGGTAGATATGTTCCAAATACGGGACCAGTTCCGTGGTGAGCGCCTTGCCCCACGGGCCATTGTTCACCGAATCGGCAAACTCCTGTGTGCCGCGTGGGCTGGATTCATCCAGCAACACCCAGATCATTGGCGGCATTTTGCCCTCCGCCATGCGCTGATAGAGCATCGCCGCGAACGGATGGACATTGTGCTGCGTACCGCCAAAGCCGTGCGTCCAGTAGACGGTGGGCCAACGCTCCTTGCGGTGCGCCTTGTATCCCGGCGGTAGGACCACCCAGCCCCGCAGGCGCATGGTGCGGCCCCAGAAGTGGGTCAGCAACGGACTGGTGAAATCCAGCGGCCCTGTGGCCGCAACTACGGCCTGTTTTTGTTCCGTGGTCATGGTTGCTGGCAACCATTTGTTGGGGAGGGGCGGCAGCGTCCGTTTCAATTCGATTTGCGGCCCGGTCCCATTGTTGGGGTCCCATAGGGAAGGCGCGCTCACCAGGTCGCCCGGCGTGCGGCCTTCATAGGGGTACAGAAGATTTACATCCAAGACCGCCTGGACCACATACTCGCCGCGCTTCAGATGGGAAAACCCCTGTGGGTAGGCCAGGTCGTCGGTGTCAATGTCTACCGATTGCCCTGGCTGCCAAAAGGCCACGTCTTTGGCCGCAATGGAAACAATCTGCGGATGGAAGGGGTCCACATCCACGTCTGTTGGCCTGTTGCCTGGTTTGGCGAAGACCAGCAACCTGCCCGACACGGGACCTTTATATTGCGGAGCAAGCGTGACACGGAAAAAAAGGTGCTGTGGCGTGGCGCTGGAGGTGCTTTGCGCAGGCGCAGAGGCGACGCCCGGAAGAAACAGCGTGGCAAACAAGAGCGAAACAGAAAGCGAGCAGAAAAGCCTACGGGACCCCATGTCCCGCGAGTGTAGCAGAATGCCCGTCTTCCAGTCTGTAATAAATTCCATCAACGGCTGCTGGTGAGCAACTGCGCAGCGTGTTGCAGGGAGGTCTCGGTCAGCTTGGCCCCGCTCAACATGCGGGCAATCTCCTGTGTGCGCTGCTCCTCAGAGAGCTGCTGGACGGTGGCGCGGGTGCGTCCCCCATGCTCATTTTTTTCCACCGCAAAATGCAGGTCGGCAAAGGCGGCAATTTGCGGCAGGTGGGTAATGCAGAGCACTTGCTGCACGCGCGCCAGCGCCTTCAGCTTGCGCCCCACGGCCTCCGCCGCACGGCCCCCGATGCCGATGTCAATTTCATCAAAGACCAGCGTGCGCGGGACCTGCAGCTTCTTTTTGCCCCTGCTGGCCGCGTTGGCGCTCTCCTCCACGCCCACCTTGAGCGCCAGCAGGACGCGGGACATCTCCCCGCCAGAGGCAATCTGGTGCAGCGGTTTGAGTGGCTCGCCCGCGTTGGTGGCGATGCGGCATTCGACCGTGTCCCAGCCGTGCATGGTCCAGCCGCTCTCGTCCGTGTGCGGCGTGACAGCAATCTCAAACCGCGCCTTCATGGCCAGATCGTTGATCTCGCCCTCGGTGCGCTTCGCCAGTTGCTTCGCGGCAATTTCGCGCTGTTTTGTCAACGCCTGCGCCGCAGCGCGATAGGCCCCAGCGGCCCGCTCCAGTTGTCCGCGCAGCTCGGCCAGCAGGTGGTCGCGGTCTTCCATTGCGGCCAGCTTGGCGCCGACCTCCTCGCCGTATGCAATCACGGCCTCCAGCGTGGCCCCGTACTTGCGCTTCAAGCGGTCCAGCAGCGCCAGACGGTCTTCAATCTCCGCCAGCCGTTCCGGCGAGGAATGCACATGCTCGGCAAACTCCCGCGCCTGCGTGCCCAGGTCGCTGACCGTGGCCCGCGCAGCAGCAAGTTGCTGCACGGCCTCTTCCCAGCGCGGGTCGCAGCGGGCAATCTCTTCCAGGTGCTTCAGCCCGGCGCGCAACGCCACCTCTGCAGAGGTGGAGGACTCATACAAAACATCGTGTGCGCCCAGGGCGGCGGCGTAAAGTTTTTCCGCATTGGCCAGCACGCGCTTTTCGGCCTCCAGCGCAGCGTCTTCCGCAGGCTGTGGCTGCGCCTGCTCGATCTCGCGCTTCTGGAAACCCCACACGTCCGCCATGCGCAGCCGGTCTTGCTCGTCCTGTTCCAGCGATTGCAGCTTTTCCTGGATGCGTTTCCACTCAGCATAAGCGGCGGCCACAGCATCGTTGGCAAGGCCCGCGCTGCGGTCCAGCAGGTCCCGCTGCTGCGCCTGGTCAAAGGCCCCAAGCGAATCGGCCTGCGCATGGACCAGCGCCAACTCTGGGGCCAGCGCGCGCAGCACGCCCACGGTCGCCGGCTGGTTGTTCACAAAGACGCGGCCCTTGCCACTGGCGGCAATCTCCCGGCGCAGGATGATCTCGTCCCCCGCCGCATCTATGCCGTTGGCTTCCAGGATGGCCAGTGCGCCGGGCGTGCTTTCAAAGACGCTGGAGACAACGGCCTTCTCTGCGCCATGACGGACCACCTCCGCTGAGGCCTTTTCCCCCAGCAGCAGCGCCAGCGCGTCAATCAGAATGGATTTGCCCGCGCCGGTCTCTCCGGTCAGCAGGTTCAGGCCCGCGCCAAACACGGCCCCGGCCTGGTCCACAACAGCATAATTTACGGCCCGCAGTTCTAGTAGCATGACATTCCTGGAAAATTCCGCCCACGTGTTCGCAAGTACAGGGACGTGCGCAGCATACCATGAATCACAAAAGCAACTTGGAGTGGCCCCCGCGTATCTGTACACTTAGAAGCAGCATGGACCCACTTCCCTTTCTCGCACTTATATGGTTGCAGGTGCAGGACGCAACCCAGCAGACCACCCCAGCGGCCAGCAATCCAAGTTTTGGCGGCAACAGCGCCCTGCTGGACATGTTGCAAAACAGTGGCCCGGTGGCCATGGTCGTCCTTGGCATTCTTCTGCTGTCCAGCCTGTTCTCATGGAGCATCATACTAGGGAAATGGTCGGGGCTGCGCCGCGTCCGGGTGCAAAACGGGCGCTTTCTGCGCGCCTTCCGCAAGGCGGAGCGGTTGCAGGAAGTCGCCGCCGTCAGTGAACAATTCCGCCCCAGCCCGCTGGTCCCGATCTTCAACGAGACCTATGATGAATATAAGCGCCAGGTGGAAGTCACCGGGCAAATTCGCAGCCTGAAAGGGATCGAGCGGGCCGCGCAAAGCGCCTGTAGCGAGGCATTGACACAACTGGAAAACCGCATGACATGGCTGGCCACCATCGGCGCTGTCTCGCCATTTGTTGGGCTGTTTGGCACCATCATGGGCATTGTGGACGCCTTCCACGGCCTGGGCACCGCTGGCGGGGCCACCCTGCGCGCCGTCGCTCCGGGGATTTCTGAGGCCCTCATCACCACCGCTGCCGGACTCGCCGTCGCCGTCCCTGCCGTCATTGCCTACAACCAATTCACTGCACGCCTGCGGGAAATGGGCGCGCGCATGGATGATTTTGCACGCGAGCTGCTGAATGCGATGGAAGACGTGCAGGCCGCCACACTGGACGACGGTGCTTACGCCCGGCAGCGGGAGGCGCCTCGTGGCCTTCACCGCTAGCAACGGACGCACCCAGAGCGCGCTGGCGGACATTAACATCACGCCGCTGGTGGACGTGGTCCTGGTGCTGCTGGTCATCTTTATGATTACCGCGCCCGTGCTGCAATCCGGCATTGAAGTGGCCGTGCCCAAGACGCGCACCGTCAAGCAGATCACCCAGCAGCGCCGCACCGTCACCATTGACCGGGAACAGCAGGTGTATCTGGATGACAAGCCGGTAAATTTGAACGACCTGCCTTCTTTGCTGCGGCAGCGTGGTCTGGATGCGGCGCACCAGATCATTTACCTGCGCGCGGACGAGCGCGTTCCCTTTGGCGCTTTTGCCTCTGTGATGGATGCGGTCAAGCAGGCCGGCATTACCAATGTCAGCATTGTGACCCAGCCCATCAACAGCGGCCCATCCCACTAGCAACAGAAAGACACACGGACAGCCCAAGTGAGTATGGCGATGTTGGACAGTACACAAAATTGGCAGACGGAGGAACCGGTGGCCGGGTCCTGGGTCGGCTCTGCCATGCTGCACCTGCTACTGGTAGGGGCCATCGCGGCCTACGTCCTGCTCTTTGCCAATATGCATGGAAACTGGGGACAGGAGAGCAGCGGCGCAATCCAGGCCACGCTGGTCTCTTCTGCTCCCTCGCTGCCGTTGCCCAATGTACAGGCCCCCAACGACAATGTGCTGGCCACACAAAATCCCAGCCCCGCGCCAGCCGCCCCAGAAAAGAAGGCCGAAACGGCCCCGCCCCCGGACGCCATCCCTATATCAGCCAGGCAGCAAAAGACCGCGCCCAAAGAACAACACAATAAACCTCCCTTGCACCCGCAGACGCCCCCCCAGCAACATCGCGCCGCATACGGCGAGGCCGCGCCCTCCAGCATTCCGATGAACGCGCAGAGCGCCAGCAACAAGGCCGTGACGGTAATGAGTGGCGACTTTGGCGCGCGCTTCGGCTGGTATGTGGACGTCATCAAGCGCACGGTGGCGCAGAACTGGTACAGCCAGTTGGCCGACCCGCAGGCATCCATGGGCCACTCGGTTGTGGTCAGCTTTACCGTCTATCGCGATGGTTCCGTGGGCCACGCGCGGATCATGCAATCCAGCGGCGTGCCTTCCCTGGACATGTCCGCCATTCAGGCGGTCCAGCGGGTGGACTCGTTTGGCCCTTTGCCTGGCGGATATGCGGGCAGTTCTGTCTCGGTGGCCTATACTTTTACCTACGACCAGACGACAAGACATTGAAATCCTGTCTGAATGCAAGGATTTTCCTTCTGGCAACGGAAGTCCCTACAGGACGCATCTTAAGCAATGCAGGAGAAACAATGGAAAGTCCGCGACGTTTTCCCTGGCATATCGCATATACAGCGATTGCATTTTCTTTCTTTTTATTGACGCCCCTTCTCGTCCATGCCCAAGACTGGGTGCATACTGGGACCAATTTAGGCGCGCAAAAAATCCGCCTGGCAGCGGCGGACTTCAAACCGGTCGGCTTTGACGTGGCGCTGCCCAACGAGAAACAGACCTTTGACGCGGTCTTGTACTCCGACCTGACCAATGCTGGCATCTTTGACATGGTGTCCAGAAGCATGGCCCCTCCGGTCATGCCCGGCTCCCCGCAGGAAATCAATTTAAGCCAATGGAGCGCGCCCCCGGCCAATGCGGCCATGGTCGCCTTTGGCGCCTTTGCCATCCAGGCAGGACGTGTGGTTGTTTATGGCTGGCTGTATGACACAAAGAGCCAGCAGTCCCCGCAGGTGTTGGGCCTGCAATACAACGAGGCCGACGGTCCAGACACGGCCCGCCATATTGCCCATGAATTTGCCGATGCCATCATCACGCGCCTGGGCGGCGGCATCCCCGGCATTGCCGAAAGCAAAATCTTCTTTGTCTCCAACCGCACCGGCAGCAAGGAAATCTGGCAGATGGACTACGATGGGGCCAACCAGAAGCAGATCACCCATCTTGGCTCCATCTCCCTTTCGCCGCGCATTTCTCCCGACGGCCATCGTCTTGCCTTTGCAGAAATGGGCAGGCGTGGCTGGTCCATTCGCATGTACTCCATGGACCTGGGCCGTCTGGTCAGTTTTCCCAGCGGCAGCGGCTCTGACCTTTCCCCCGCGTGGGCGCCGGACGGCAATACCCTGGCCTTTTCTTCTTCGCGCAGCGGCGACCCGGAAATCTGGACCTGCTCGGCCAACGGATTCAATCTCCACCGGGTCACGGCCTACCGCGGGCCGGATGTTTCGCCCGTATGGAACCCCAAGACCGGGACGCAGATTGCCTGGATCAGTGGCCGCACCGGACTGCCCCAGCTTTACATCATGGATGCGGACGGCACCAATGTGCAGCGCATGACCGATGGTGGCTATGCCACCTCGCCCTCATGGTCGCCCAATGGTCAGTTTCTGGCATTCGCGTGGGACCGTCATTATGGCCCCGGAGCACCCGGCGGACAGGACATTTACGTCATGGACATTGCCAGCCATCGCTGGATACAACTGACGCATGATATTGGGCGCAATGACTTCCCCTCCTGGTCGCCGGACGGGCGTCACATCGTCTTTCAAAACTTTCAGCATGGCCGACGGGAGATTTGGACCATGCTGGCAGATGGCACTGGGCAGCACGCGCTGACCACTGCCGGTGGTGGCAACACAATGCCCAATTGGAGTTGGAAATAAGTTGTATCCTGATACTGAGTATCTTTTGATGGTCCACACATTCTAACCACGGAGGGAATATCAATGAACGCACGAAGTAAGACCAAGGCCCTTTTTGCTGCCGCACTGGTGGCCGTACTGCTGCCGGTGGCTGGCTGCCACAAGAAGGAAGTTGCGCCGCCGCCACCGCCACCGCCAGCCGCGCCAGCACCTACACCTGCGCCGACGGCCAGCCTGACGGCCACACCGGACGCCATTACACCGGGTCAGAGCGTGGTACTGAACTGGAGCACCACAGAAGCCACAACGGTCACCCTTGACGGCAGCACCGTCAATGCCAATGGCACCCAGACAGTGAACCCATCTGCAACAACCACCTATCATCTGGTGGCGCGCGGCGATGGTGGTTCCACCGAGGCAAGCGCTACGGTGACGGTAAACCAGCCCCCGCCGCCCCCGGCCCCAGCACCTCCGGCCATGACCGAGTCCTTGTTTGAGCAGAACGTAAAGCCAATCTTTTTTGATTTCGACAGCTATGACGTTCGTGCGGACGCGCAATCGGCCATTGCCGAATCTGTGGCATTCCTGCAGGCGCACCCGGACGTAAAGGTGCTGATCGCCGGATACTGCGATGAGCGCGGGTCAGAGGAATACAACCTGGCGCTGGGCCAGAACCGCGCCAACGCCGCCAAGACCGCGCTGGTAAGTGCTGGCGTGGACGCCAGCCGCCTGCGCACCATCAGCTACGGCAAGGAAAAGCAGTTCTGCACTGAGCACAACGAGTCCTGCTGGCAGCAGAACCGGCGTGACCAGTTCAGCATTGACCAGTAGTCCTTGCTTCCAACCCTACGGCGGCATGGCGGAAACAAGCCATGCTGCCGTACACTTTTATTGGGCGCACCCTGGGGCAGTCCACCGCGGTGCAGTGGCCCCAATCTGGACCCATAATGCGGCTGGACGGACCTGTCGGCGGCATTAGAGGAAAACACCATGCGTTCGACCTGTTACGCCATCTCCCATACGACCGCCCGCAACTTGTTGGCCCTTGCCTGCGTCCTTCTGCTCACTGGCGCGCCACGCGCCTTCGCCACCAACAAAGACATCATCGAATTGCAGACCCAGGTGCAGCAATTGCAGTCCATGTTATTGACCATGCAGCAATCGCAAGACGAGCGCATGGGCGTACTCACCAACATGGTGCAGCAGACAGCCACCAGCGTGAACAAAATCTCCACCCAGCTTGACGCCGTGCAGAAATCGATGCAGACCACGCAGGACGCGGACAATGGCCAACTGCAACAGGTCTCTGGCCAGATGCAATCGTTGAATGATTCCGTGGACGAGCTGCGCGCCCGTCTCGACAAATTACAGAAGACGCTGGAGGCCCTGCAACAGCAGCAACAGGCATTGCAGGCCAGCCAGATGGCTGGCGCCATGACAGCAGGAGGCACGCCTGCTACTGGCAGTCCCGATGCTGGCACGCCCAATGCAGGTACGCCGACCGACGCCTCTGCCCCAATGGCGCAACCCCCGGTCCCGCAGGCCCCACCCATTGACCAGCTTTATCAATCAGCATTGCGCGACTACAATTCCGCAAAATACAACCTGGCCAGCCAGGAATTCGCTGACGTCCTCAAGTTCTATCCACAAAACGACCTGGCTGGAAACGCCCAGTTTTATTTGGGGGAGATCGCCTATCGGCAGGGCGATTACAAGGGTGCGGTCAAGGGCTATACCGCCATGCTTGCGCAGTATCCGGGCAACAACAAGGCCCCGGCAGCCATGCTGCGCAAAGGCCAGTCGCTGCTCACGCTGGGACAAAAGGACGCGGGCATACGCGAATTGCGCGGCCTTGTCCAGCGCTATCCCCGCACCCCGGAGGCGCTCCAGGCGCGCAGCAAGCTGAATGCCCTGGGCGTGCGCCTTTACGCCAAGCCACAGGCCGGACATTCCAACTGAGCGCCATTGATAGAAACAGGGCCACGTAAAGAACAAAGGGCGGCCATAGTGGCTGCCCTTTGTACGTTCGATGGCCTTTTACAAAAATGGCCACTTCCCTGTTAACTCAATGACTCCATCACTTCCTCCAGCACCTTTTTCGGAGGACGGGTCACAGATTCCGGCAGCGTCGCCAGTGGTTCCGGCACCATCTTCAGCAGATCAGTAAAGGTCGGCTTCTCTGCGTCCACATAAAAGACGCCGGTCAGGACCTCCCCGCGTTCGCTGGCCTCCATCAGGGCCCTGACGGCGCTGACCCGGTCGGTCGGATCATAGTCCTGGTGCAACTTGCGGAGCGTCAAGTGCGAACCATCGTGCAACTGCACATCATAGGACGCGCCAGCCGCGTAGTCCGCCGTGATCTCCCCAAAGGCAGGGACAAAATCGGCCTCGGCAATGATGTCGTCATGGGACTGCATGTATTTGTAGCTCTTGGTGGACCCTTCATGGTCGTTGAAGGTGACACAGGGCGAGATCACGTCCAGCATCACCGTGCCTTGGTGGGCCACGGCGGCCTTCAGCATGGTGAGCAACTGCTTCTTGTCGCCGGAGAAGGAGCGCCCCACAAAGGACGCGCCCAGTTGGATGGCCAGTAGACATGTGTCAATGGGGTGCAGTTCGTTCACGGCCCCGCCCTTCAGCTTGGAGCCAACATCCGCGGTCGCTGAGAACTGGCCCTTGGTCAGTCCATAAACGCCGTTGTCTTCAATGATGTAGATCATCGGCATGTTGCGCCGCATCATGTGGACAAACTGGCCAATGCCAATGGAAGCGGTGTCCCCATCGCCGCTGACGCCAAGGCCCATCATGGTGCGGTTGGCCAGCAAGGCGCCGGTCGCCACCGACGGCATACGTCCATGCACGCTGTTGAAGCTGTGCGCACGGGACATGAAATAGGCCGGGCTTTTGGACGAGCAGCCAATGCCGGAGAGCTTCATCACCCGCTCCGGCTGCACGCCCATTTCATACATGGCATCAATGATGCGCTCGGAGATGGCGTTGTGGCCGCAGCCGGCACAGAGTGTGCTCTTGCCGCCGCGGTAATCCAATATGGGCAGGCCAATGCGGTTGGTCTTGGGCGCCGGGCCTGTCGTAGGTGTCGTGATGGTTGCCATTGTTATATCCCCTCCTGCAACACGAACTCATCGGTGATGGCCCGCGCAATGATCGGCAGGCCGTTAAAGTGGCGGATGCTGCGCAGTTTGACCGTCTCTGGCGCGGGCAGTTCCAGCTTCAGCAACTGCAACATCTGGGCGTCGCGGTTTTGTTCGACGACGTAGATGCGCTCATGGCTGGCCACAAACTCAAAGACCTCGCGCGTGAACGGGAAGGCGCGCACACGCAAATAGTCCGTCTCTGCGCCGTACTCTTTCAGCAGTTGGTCGCGCGCCTCCAGCACCGCAAAATCCGATGTGCCATAGGCGATGATGCCCACCTTCGACTTGCCTGTCTGCACCACCACCGGGGACGGCACCAGCGTGCGCGCCGTCTCAAACTTGCGCGCCAGCCGCTCCATCAGGTCCTGATACTCGTTGGGCTTCTCCGTGTATTTGGCGTTGTCATTGTGTCCGCTGCCGCGCGTGAAGTAGGCCGCCTGCGGATGGTCTGTCCCTGGCAGCGTGCGATATGGGATGGCGTCGCCGTCCACGTCCTTATAACGGGCAAAACCGCCCAGTTCCTGCAATTGCTCCGCGCTCAGCACCTTGCCGCGGTCCAATGGCTTTTCTGGATAGGTGAACGGTTCTGACATCCAGTTGTTCATGCCCAGGTCCAGGTCGCTAAGCACAAAGACCGGTGTTTGCAGGCGCTCGGCCAGGTCAAAGGCCGCAATGGTCTGGTCAAAGCATTCCTTCACGCTACCGGGCAGCAGGATGACGTGCTTGGTGTCCCCGTGGGAAAGATAGGCCACGCTCAACAAGTCGCCTTGCGCAGTGCGCGTTGGCATACCGGTAGAGGGGCCGACACGCTGCACATCAACAATGACACCAGGGATCTCAGCAAAATAACCCAGGCCAGAAAACTCCGCCATCAGGGAAATGCCCGGGCCGGAGGTCGCCGTCATGGACCGCGCGCCGCACCATCCAGCGCCCAGCACCATGCCGATGGCGGCCAGTTCGTCCTCGGCCTGCACAACAGCATAGGTGGCCTTGCCATCCGGCGTACGACGATACTGCTCCAGGTATTCGCCAAGGTCCTCCACCACAGAGGTGGAAGGCGTAATGGGATACCAGGCAACGACCGTGACGCCGGCAAACAAGGCCCCCAGCGCCGTTGCATCGTTGCCATCAATGATGATCTTGCCCTCGGTCGCGTGCATCCGCTCCACTACAAACGGGTCCTGCTTGGTCAGCGATTGCACGGCATAATCGTATCCAACACGAATGGCCGCCCAGTTCATGTCCGCGGCCTTGCGCTTGCTGGCAAACTGTTTGCGCACCGCCTTTTCCACGCTCTCCAGGTCCATGCGGAGCAACTGCGCCACCACCCCGACATAAACCATGTTCTTGACCAGCTTGCGCAAACGCGTCTCTGGGCAGGCCTCTGCGGTGAGTTTGTCAAAAGGCACGGGATAAAATGTCACGTCCTTGCGATACTGCTGCAAATCCAGCGCCGTGTCGTAAATGACTGCCGAACCAGCCGGAAGGGACAAAACATCTTCGCGTGCTGTTTCCGGGTTGAGCGCCACCAGGACATCATTGTCCTTTTTGCGCGCCACATACCCCTGCTTGCTGACCCGGATGGTGTACCAGGTGGGCAGGCCAGAGATGTTGGAGGGAAAAAGGTTCTTGCCGCTGACGGGGACACCCATCAGGAAGATGCTGCGCAACAGGACGCTGTTTGCGGATTGGGACCCCGATCCGTTTACGGTGCCTACTTGTATGCTGAAGTCGTTGACGATTTGTTTGTGGGCCGTGGATTGCTGCGGGTCCACACCGGTTGCAGGAGCGCCTGTTTGCACTCCCACTGCTCCATTATCGGTTTCCATTCCGCAAGGTTCCCCTTCTGTTTTCATCATGAAAAAACGAAAGAACTTTCTGCACATCCATTATAGGCCGCCCTCTTCCGCGCCATTCGTGGCCTGCTTTATCTGGTAAATCCGGCTGGAATGCACGAATTGAAGACCGCTTGGGACCATAGGAGACGACCTGGTGTGTCGGCTGCTATGTGATCAGCCGCACATCGTGTACACATTTAGGATAGCGCACACACAGCGTCCACGTCCGTAAAGACGCAACACATCCCTGAAAATTCTGGCGGAAACCCTGTGCCATGAATGAAATTGCGGCGCTTTTTTCCAGCGATGCAATGGCCTGCCTGCCAGTCAGTTCTCAAACTCTGTCTCACGCGGGGGCAAGACGTCGCCTTCGCGGGCCATCCATACATAGAGGGTCGGCAGCAGAAAGATGCTCATCACGAGATCGGCAATCAGTCCGCCCACAATCACAATGGCAAAGGGACGCTGCGAATCAGAGCCAATGCCGTGGGACATTGCCGCAGGAAGCAGGCCCAGCGTGGCCACCAGCATGGTCATCATAATGGGACGCAACCGAAGCACGGCGCCCTCCACTGCGGACTCTTCCACGGAGTTGCCTCGCACGCGCATCTGATTGATGTACTCCAGCATAATGACACCGGTCTGCACAGAGACGCCAAACAAGGCCAGAAAGCCCACCTCGGACGAGACGCTGAAGTTGGTGCGGGTAATCAGGAGCACCAGCAACCCGCCGATGCTCGCCATCGCAACATTGGCCATGATCAGCAGCGCCCATTTGAAGGACTTGTACATCGAATACAGGATGATAAAGATCAGCAGCACCGTTATCGGCACAATGACAAGCATCCGCGCTTCTGCGCGTACTTCACTCTGGTATTCCCCTTCCCATGCGATGTGATACCCGCGCGGCAGCGTCACCTGCGCGTCCACCTTCTGGATGGCCTCCCGCACCGTGTCGCCAAGGGCGCGGCCACGCACACTGTACTTTATGGCGACATAGCGTTGGTTGTTTTCGCGATAGATTTCAGACCCTTCGTCCGCCTCCCGTACCTTGCAGAGCTGGGCCAGAGAAACGCGCTCGCCCGACGGCGACAGCAAACGGATGTTTTTGATGGCTTCGCTGGTGTCCCGGTACTGGGGAAGATAGCGCAGCGTCAGGTTGTAAACCTGTTCGCCCCGCAGGACCTGGGTGAGGGCATTGCCTCCGACCGCGGTCTGGATGGCGTCTTGCACATCCGCCACATTGATTTGATACCGGGCAGCCGCATGACGGTCCACCTCAAAGTCCAGGTCAGGCTGGCCTGTAACTTGCAGCACTCCAAGGTCCTGAATGCCCTTGACTTGGCCCATAATGGCAGCGATCTGGTCGGCCTTGTCCTCCAGTACATGCAGGTCATCGCCATAGACCTTGGTGGCAAGCTCGCCCTTGACCCCGCTGACTGCCTCTTCCATGTTGTCTTCAATCGGCTGTGAGAAGCCCCAATCTACACCGGGTAATTGCTTCTCAAGCTGCTGGTCCATGGCAGCGATCAGGTTGTCTTTGTCCTGATGGAAGACGGGGCGCCACTGCTCTTTCGGCTTCAGGCCCACAAAGTATTCGGTGTTGAAAAATCCTGTGTGGTCCGTCCCGTCATCTGGTCGGCCCGTCTGGCTGGTACACTCGGTCGCCTCAGGGAAAGAGCACAGCAGGTCCCGCGCCCGGTTGGCGACCTGCACGCCTTCATCGAACCCTGCGCTCTGGGCCAGCGTGCCGCGCACCCACAATGCGCCCTCATCCAAATGCGGGAGGAACTCAGAGCCGATGACACCCCCAAAGGCCAAATAGATTGCGAGCAGCAGGCTGACCACGCCCGCGCTTACGGTAAAACTGTGGTGCTGGATGGCCCAGGTGACGCCCTTCCGGTAGTGGGACTTCAGGGACCCCATTACCGGGTTTTTCCATTCCTTTGCGCCTTTGCGGAACAGGAAACTGGAGAGGACCGGGGCAACGACCATGGAAAAAATCAGGGCGCCGAGCAGGGCAAAGGCCACGGTCCATGCCATGGGCCGGAAAAGCCGCCCTTCGACGGCCTGTAGCGTAAAGATCGGCAGATAGGCCGTGATAATAATCAGGATCGCATAGAAGACCGGACGTTGGACCTCATGGGCCGCTTCCCGAATGCGTTCGAGCGGCGGCCTTCCGTTTTCCTCTTTGCGCGCAAGGTGACGGACAATGTTTTCCACCATCACCACTGCGCCATCCACGACCATACCAAAGTCCAGCGCGCCCAGCGAGAGCAGGTTGGCTGGAATATGTCTCAGGTCCAGGCAAATTGCAGCGAAAAGCAAAGAGAACGGGATCGTCAGCGCAACAATGAATGCGCCGCGCACATTGCCCAGGAAGAGAAAAAGGACGATGACGACCAGGAGCATCCCCTCGGTCAGGTTGTGCAAAACGGTATGGGTGGTGAAGCGCAGCAGGTCACTCCTGTCGATGAAGGGGACAATCTTCACACCCTTTGGCAGTATCTGCCCGTTCAGCTCCCGCACTTTTTTGTGGATGCCTTCCAGCACGGGCTGTGCGTCCGCGCCCTTTTGTAGGAGCGCGATCCCCGAAACCACATCATCGTCATCGATGATTTTCCCGTCCTCGCGACGGACCGCCCGGCCAAACTGGCCGAGCCGTATCTCCGGCCCCTGCGTAACAACAGCAATGTCTTTCACCCGGAGCGGGGTACCGCTCTTGGTCATAATGACCGTGTCCTCAATGTCCTGGATGTTCCGTACCAGACCGACTTCGCGGACATTGATCTGCTGCTGGCCCTCCTGGATAAAGCTGCCGCCAGCATTGGCGTTGTTGTTCGTGAGTTGCTGTTCCACCTGGGCGATGCTGAGTCCGTAGGAAACCAGTTTGTCAGGATCAAGGCGGACCTGGTATTCGCGGGTTGGCCCGCCAAATGGGTTGGTATCAACGACGCCGGGGACGGACTTCAGGTTTTTCTCTACCACCCAGGTTTCGAGCGACTTCTGGTTCATCACGTCGTACTCTGGGTTCGTGCTTTCCATCGTGTAGAAATAAATCTGGCCGACCGGGCTCCAGTCTGTGCCCATCTGCGGCACGACACCCGGCGGCAAAGTGGCCTGTGAAAGCCGCTCCAGGACCCGTTCCCGGTTCTCGAAGTCTGTCGTCTCTTCCCCAAAAACCATTTCCACGGTCGAAAGCCCAAAGATCGACCACGAGCGTACATGGACGACCCCAGGGACCCCGTTCATCACGGTTTCCAGCGGGATGGTTACCTGCTGCTCGATCTGTTCGGCGGAGATGCCGGGCCACTGCGCGATCACATCCACATAGTTATTTGCCACGTCGGGATAGGCCTCAACGGGGAGCCGATGGAAGGAGACCACCCCCCACGCAAACAGCAATATTGCGATTGCCAGCACAAGGAAGCGGTTCTGCAGGGCAAAATCGACCAACCTGCGGATCATTGCGCCTCCAACGTTTCTTCTAGTTGGAGGACGTCCGCCACCACCTGCTGGCCCGGTGCAATACCAGAAAATATCTGTTGTTTGTTCCCTGGCAGCATGTCGCCTGTATTCACTTCCACGCGCTGGAACTGCTTTCCGCCTGCGGGGACAAAGACCCAGTCGCGGTCATGCAGGTGCAGAATGGCGGAAGCGGGGACCACCGCGTAGACCTGGTCCGTTCTGCTCTCCAGGACCGCGTTGACAAACATGCCCAACCTTAAAATCCCAGGGTTGGGGACCTCAATGCGGACCTTGGCGGTACGGAGATTGGGGTCCAGTACAGGGCCGATGTCGCTGATGTGGCCGACCAACACCTTGCCGGGATAGGCATCAATATGGATAGTGGCAAGCTGCCCAAGATGGACCTTGGGAATGTCATTCTCATAAACGTCGCAGATGACCCATACCACAGACAGGTCTGCGATGGTGAAAAGCGTGGAGGTCCCTGAATATGTGACGCCCGCAGCCGCGGCGTTCGTCACATTCTGCGCGACGATCACGCCCGTGATGGGCGCATATACATTCACAATGCTGGAAGGATGGTTTTTGTCCACGCCGAGGGTCTTCAGTTGCTCTTCTGCCGCGACGAGGTCGGCCTTGGCGTCTTTCTCCGCATCTTCCGCCTGCTCAAGCTGGCTGAGAGGGACCGCCCCATGCGCATATAAATCCTTGGTGCGGACGTATGTCTTGTTGGTAAGCTGCTCGTCGTTTACCGCCTTCAGGTAAGCATCAAAAGCGTTCGTCGCGTCTGTGCTTTGCACCTGCAAGAGCAACTGGCCCTTTTTCACGTTGTCATCCAGGCGGGCCTTTATTGAGACGATGCGACCGCTCGCCAGCGAGATGGCCGGGACCTCCCGCGCAATATCGGGATTTACTGTCCCAGTGACATTCAACTGGGCGCGGGCCTCCATCCGGTCTGCCGCAACCAACGAGAACCGCTCCGGCCTTTCCACAGTTACAAGGCCCGTGTTGCTGGCCCCGATGACTTGCCCCTGTGGCACTGCGCCATCGGCTGGGTTGAACTTCTTTTTGCACGCCACCAGGGAGACACATGCAGCAAGGGAGACAGATGCAGTAAGCCAGACGGCAGTCATCCGCAAAGATTTACTGGTCATTGGACCACCTCTCGACCTACAGCAAGGTTTAATTGACTGGCAGCCGTGAGGTAGGCGCCAATCAACTGCAAATACGCCAATTGCACATTGCGGTAGTCACTCTGCGCATTCAGAAAGTCCATCAAGGACGCACCGCCATGTTGATAGGAAAACGTCATGGTGTCGCGCACACGGACCGCCTGCGCCAGATATTTTTCCTTGTACGGACGCAACAGGGCCAGGTTGCTGTCCATCTGTGCGTAGGCCGAATCCACATCAGCAAAGACCTGGGCGCGGGCCGCGTCCGTCACCTGCTGCGTGCGCCCAATGTCCAGCAGCGTGCGCTGCTTCTCGCCCTGGTTGCGGTCAAAGATGCGCAATGGGGCGCTCACGCTGAGTCCGAGGGCATGGTTATCATACGGGTTGTTGAAGGACCCATTGTAGGTATACCAGGTACTGAAAGTCGGGTCAGTGGACCCGTTGGCGACGGCCAGCTTATGGTTGATGTTCGCCTGCTGGATGGACTCCAGCGCCGCCCTCAGATCAGGCCGCGCATCCAGGGCCATCTGGCGGTATTGTTCCAGCGGAAGGAGCGTCTCTGCATACTCAAATGGGCCGGTGACATCGAACCGGTCGACCGGCGTCCTTTCATTCAGCAATTGCAGCAACTGGATTTTCGCCGTGCGCAAATTCACCTCCGCCGCCTGCAGGTCCGATTCATATTGCACGCGTTGCAGTTCAATCCTGTCCAGATCAATCTGCGCGATGTCGCCGGCCTTGTAACGCGCCCGGCTGATGTCGATGATGTGGTCGTAATATGCAAGCTCCTGATGGGCCAGTTCCAGCACCGCCTTGGCCTGGAGCACCTGCACAAAAACGGAGCGCAGGTCAAAGAGCAGATTACGTTCCAGGTCCTGGTGCTGCGCGGCCGCAATCTGCGTGCCTGCCTGCGCACTCGCCAGACGCAGCTCCCGTTTGTGCCGCCGTTCATGCAGATAGCTGATGGCCGGGACGACATCCGTACCCGATGTCGGCTGCCACACATTTTGATTGGGGGCGATTTGGGTCCCATCGGCGGACAGGGTGACTTGCGGATTGGGGCGGAGATACGCCGTGGTCTCTTCGGCCTTCATCTCCTGCACATTGATCGCGTCCGCTTTCAGCACGGGGTTGGCAGTTTCAAACTTGTCCACCACCTGCTGCCAGGTATAGGCCGTTGGCAGGGCCGGGGCCGATTGCGACGCGCCTACAGACGGGGGCGTCTGCTGTGCAACTAGGCACAGGGCCGTCATGCTTGCAATGAAAACAATCCGATACGACAAATGAAAAAAACGAAACAATGGTGCCCCCGCTGTTCTGGATGGAATGCCTGGACCATGCCGATGTCTTTCTTCATTGTAACTTCGCGCATACGAATTTCTTATGAACAGGGCCGTAAAAACCATACAGACGCTAGCAGGCCCCTCCCTGCCTGTGCGGCGAAGGCAGGAAAAACATTGGCGTAAGGGGGACCGCGGCGCTATTCCTTGCCTTTTTTACGGACCTCAATGTTCAGGCGCTTGATCTTCTGGTTCAGCGTGGAGAGTGGGACATGGAAATGCACGGCGGCGTCGGTCTGGTTCCAGTTGCAGCGTTCCAGACGGTCGGTAATGATGCGCCGCTCAATTTCTTCGAGGATGTCAAAAAGAGAGGCATTGGGGTCATGTTCCAGCAGGCTGGCCGAGTAACTTTGTCCGGTGACGTGGCCAGGCAGCAGGTCCGCCCCAATCACCGGGCCAGTGGAGAGCACCACGCAGCGCTCAATCACGTTTTCCAGTTCCCGCACGTTGCCCGGCCAGTCATAATCCACCAGGGTGCGCATGGCATCCAGAGCCATGGTGCGTGGGGACATGTTGTTTTCTTCGCAATATCGCTTGAGAAAAAAGGCCACGAGCAGGGGGATGTCTTCCCTGCGGTTGCGCAGCGGGGGCAGGTCAATGGTGATTACATTCAGGCGATAGAACAGGTCTTCGCGGAAGCGTCCATCGCGCACCGCCTGGCGCAGGTCAACGTTGGTGGCGGCAATGATGCGGACATCCACTTGTATTTCATGCGTGCCGCCCACCTGCATAAACCGCCGGTCCTGCAGCACGCGCAGCATCTTTGCCTGCATGTCCATGCTCATGTTGCCGATCTCATCCAGGAAGAGCGTGCCGCTATTGGCGACCTCAAAAAGCCCTTTCTTGGTGGCGATGGCGGAGGTAAAGGAGCCTTTCACATGGCCAAAGAGCGTGGATTCCAGCAACTCCGATGGCATGGCCCCGGCGTTGACGGGGACAAATGGGTTGTCGCGGCGAGGGGAATGTGCATGGACCGCCTTGGCGATCAGCTCCTTGCCGGTGCCGCTCTCGCCCTGCACCAGCACGGTGGAGCGGCTGGGCGCCACCTGGCCCACCAGGTCCAGCACTGCCAACATCGTCTCGCTTTTTCCAATGATGTTCTCAAAGTTATAGCGCTGCTTCAGGGCGCGTTTCAGGTGGAGGTTTTCCTGCTCGGTGTGGTAGCGCGCAATGGCCGAACGGACATCCGCAAGTAGCTTTTCATTGTCCCAGGGCTTCTGGGTAAAGTTATTGGCCCCAGCGCGGATGGCGTCCACAACGTTCTGCACCGTACCGTAGGCGGTAATCATAATCACGGGCAACTGGGGCTGCCGCTCCCGGATGGTATGCAGCACATCCAGACCGCTCTGCCCTGGCAAGGCCAGGTCCAGCAATACCAGGTCGTAAACGCCCTCTTCCAGTTTGCGCAGTCCTTCCTCCCCATCGGCTGCGCTGACGGCGGAAAAACCTTCCAGGCCCAGCAACATCTCCAGCGACTCGCGGATCATGGCCTCGTCGTCAATAATCAGGACCCTGGATTCCATCGTGTTGGTCCCTGTCTCAGAAAGATTGGCAGGAGATGTTGTGGCGATTTCAGGCATGGACGACCTTTCTAAGCATGGGGAACTCCAGGTGGAAGGTGGTCCCTTGGCCAGCTTCGCTTTCCACGTGGATCTTCCCGGCGTGCTCCTGGATGATGCCGTAGCTGACCGCCAGACCGAGGCCAGTGCCGCGCCGTTCCCCTTCGCGCGGGGAGGACTTGGTGGTGAAAAATGGGTCGTAGATGCGGCGCAGGTCCTCTGGGGCAATGCCGGAGCCGCTATCGGAGACCACAACGGTCACATGGCCATTGCTCATGGTTGCCACGCGGAGCACGCCCCCACCAGCCATTGCGTCTTTTGCATTCAGGAAGAGGTTCAAAAACACCTGCTGCAATTTGCCAACATGGCCCAGCACCTCCGGCAGTCCCGCGTCCAGGTCCAGTTCCAACGTGATGCCAGCCGTGCGGAACTGGTGTTCCAGCAGGGCCAGCGTCTCGCGCAATACCTGGTTCATGTTCAACGGTTTGAATTCCGTCCCGCTGGTGCGGGAAAAATTCAGCAGGCCATTGACGATCTCAGAGGCGCGAAAGGTCTGTTGCGTGATCTTGTTCAACAATGGGACCAGGCGCTCGTCGTCCCGCACCTGCTTGGCCAGCATCTGCGTGTAGGAGGAGATGACGGCCAGCGGGGTGTTCACCTCATGGGCCACACCCGCGGCCAGCAGCCCGATGGAAGACAGTTTGTCCGCCTGCATCAATTGCGCCTCCATCTGCACGCGCTCCGTGATGTCATCCACCAAAATGATGCGGCCCACCGCCGTGAAGTCCTTGTCGAGGAGCGGGGCCAGGGCGATGTTGGCGGTGCGCATTTCCCCGGAACGGGTGGCCAGCCGGAACTTGTACAGGGTATGGACGCCTGGGTCCTGTTTGACGCGCTCATATTCCGCCATAAAGTCCGCAGGGAAAAGCGCCGCCAGTGGCTGATGGATGGCCTCAGCGCGCGCCACGGCGTACATGGACTCCATTTGCGCGTTCCAACTGTCTACGCGGTCTTCCAGATCAACCGCAAGGATGCCAATGTTGATGGATTCAACAATGTTTTCGTTGAACTCTTTCAATCGTTCATATTCGGAAATTTTTTCTTCCAGTCTGGCGTAGAGCCGCGCATTCTGGATGGCGATGCCGATGTAACTGGCCAGTGTCCCCAGCAATTCGATGTCTTCACTGGTAAGGAAGTCCCCGCCGGTGGTGCGGCCCAGGCCAATCACGGCAATGGTGCGCCGCTGCACATGGCATGGGAGATAGTAATTCAGGTCCAGTTGCCGCACGGTGCGTTGCTGCGCGGGCGTCAGGTGCGGGGCATTCTGGGTGCTTTCAAAAAAGATATGGCCTTCAGCGCCTGCACGGTCAAAGTCCAGAAAACCCATGTCCAGGGAAGAAAATTCTTTGCGGAGCTGGGCCGGGACCCCTTGCGCGGCAGCAAGGTTGTACCGGTGCGGGGCCTCGTCCTCCGCCAGAAAGACCGCCACGCGGGCCACCAGAAGGGTGCGTGGCAGGCGGTCCACAATGGCCCGCAGCAAGGTGTCCAGGTCGGTCTGCGAATTCAGGTCGCGGGCAAACTCAATCAGGGTCTCGCGGTAGTCGTAGCGCTTGCGGTCAAAGATGCGGTCCACGCGGTCCTGGATGGCGCGCTTCATTGGCTCAAAGAGCAGCGCAAAGATGGTGATGGCCGCCGCCAGCCCCCATCCGCCAGCAGCGGGCAGGCGCGCGTGGAACTCCTCACCGGCAACCGCAACGGCCCCAAAGTACAGTCCCACCAGCGCCGCTGTGGCCAGCGTATAGGTGACGCCGCGCTTGAAGATCAGGTCCACATCCATCAGGCGGTAGCGCACAATGGCATAGCTGAAAGTCAGCGGCAACAGCACCAAGGAGAGCACAGCGAAGTGGTCCAGGGTCCCGTGGGTGGGAGTGCCGAAAAGATAGGGCAGGACGTAAAACGTGGTGAAGGGCGCCACGGCGATGATGGTGCCACGGGTCAGCCACTTGAGCTGCTGGCGCATCAAAGGGTTGTTGGCGCGGCGATAGTTGACAAAGAAGACCCCTGCCGCCAGCACATAGAAACAGGCCAGATAGGCCAGGCTGATCTGGTTCATGCGGTGGTTCAGCGCCTCAGTGGCCGACCACATTTGAATGGCAACCACGTCCAGCACAACCAGCGCCACGCCGGGCAGATAAGTGAGTCCCACCAGCCAGCGCTGCCTGCGGCGGGCAGCATTTTCCTCAGGGAAAGTAAGCGCGAAATGGAGCAATAACGCCGGCTGTAGCGCCCCTGCCACAACATTGCCCCAGTAAATCACCCAGTCAAACAGGTCCAGCTTGCCCGTATAAATAAAGGCGTAGAGGACAAACGATGCCAGGCAAAAAATATAAAAATGCATGGCCCGCGGGGCCGTCCAGCGGCGAAACAAGACGTAGAGTCCAATGAGCAGATATGCCAGCGCAATGAGCCGCAGACCGGGATTGATGCTGCGGTCTGCCGGGACCAGATAGACCGGGACGTCCAGATGGATGCCAGAGCGGACCAGCGTATAAGTTACGCGGCTGTATGTCCCAGCGTGGTAGAGGACCCGCTGCAAAGAAGCAATCCGGGTGATTGGCTGGTCGTCAACGGCGACCAGCAGGTCGCCAGTCTCAATGCCTGCGCGCTCCCCTGGGCCAGAGGGCAACACTTGTTGCGCAACCAGGCCTCCTGCGGCTTCCGTCCACCAAGTCCCATCGGTGGGGGCCTGAAATTCGCTTTCATGGGCAAAGTTGACAGACGCAAGAACAATCGCAGCCAGCGTCAGCAATGCCAGCAAAATGACTGCAATCCGTACTTGAAAGTACCGTAGCATCGGTCTCAGGTTCTTTCCTGCCAGCCCCATGCAGCACTGTGCGAGAACGATTCACCTATCTCATTCATGCAACTGGCGTGCCATATAGAGGACCAAGTATAGACATCCACATCTTTTCTATATCGCATTGCATATCAACAATATACAAAGAGCTTGCGTAGGACGTATTTGTTCTGTCCCCTCATTATCACGTATTTATATGAAAAATAATAGGCCTAATTGTTGGTTTTAGAATTCATTTTCGAGCTGATTTTCTTTTTCTGGAAAGGGACTTCCTTACGGACGCCTTCCCTTCTGGTGGGGGGGCCTGCAGCTTGCTCGCCAGCAGGATACGCAGGTCGCGCAGATTATTTCCAGTTGGCCCGGTCTGGACTGCATCCCCTAGCACATGGAAAAAAGTCCCTGCATCGAACCCAGCGAGTGCTGCCTCCGCATCCAGACCAAGCTGGGCAGCGCGGAGTAACGTCTCTGCGTCCACAACGGCCCCGGCTGCCGGGCTGTTGCCGTCGATGCCATCGGACCCGGCGGAAAGTACGGCCAATGGCGCGTCCTCTGGTTTGATCTGGGTTGCTGCGTACAAGGCAAATTGCTGGTTGCGCCCGCCGGTCCCGGACGGGGACTGCACCCGCACCGTCACCTCTCCAGCAGAAAGCAGGCAGACGGGCCTTTCTTCTACTGGGTCTGCTCTGGCCTGCTCCGCCCCTGCCTGCTCTACGTCCACCCACTGGCGCTGTTCCCGCAGACGTTCCAGCAAATAACGGGCGGCGGCCATGTATTCCCAGTCATCGCAGGTATTGTCCACGGCCACGCGGAAACCCAATGCCTTGGCGTGCGTTTGTGCTGCGGTAATCAGATCATCCGAATCCAGCAGCTTGCAGATGGCCATCGGGAAGGCCCCCGGCTTGGGTGTTTCCGGTAAGTGGGCCTGGGCAAAAAAACGTTGCACGGAGACGGAAAACTGCTCCAGCAAGGCGTATTGCTCCAACACCGCGCGGCATTGCTCCACAGTGGTCGGGTCGGGCAGGGCCGGCCCGGAACCAAGTTCGGCAAGATGCAGGCGGGGCACATCGGAGACCAGAAAGGCCAGCCGTGTTGCACCCTGCGGAGCGGCCAGCGCCAGCCGTCCCCCTTTCACGGCGGAAAAATGTTTGCGCACGCAGTTGATCTCAACAATCGAAGCGCCAGACTGCACTAACGCGCGATGGAACCCTGCCGTGTCCGCCAGGGAGATCGTAGCGTCCAGCGGGGCCTCCATCATGGCCGAAGCGCCTCCACTGATGAGAAAGATGCAGAGTGTCCGGGCAACGCTTTCCGCATCGCGCGGCAGCGCAGCCAGCATCTCCAGTGCGGCCTGCGCTGCAAGGAAGGACCCTTGGTTGGGCAAAGGATGGCCGCTGGCAAAATGGCGGAAGCCCGGCGGCAGCGCGGCTGGCGCTTGCGGAGTGGCCAGCACCCCGGCCACATCGCACCCGGCACGCAGCGGCAGGCGCTCCAGCAATGCAATCAACATGGGAGATGCGGCCTTGCCAACGGCCAGAATGCGCACACGGTCATAGCTCGCCACGTCAAACACTTCCTCGTCAAAGCGAAGCTCCGTACCTTCCACCACCACCCTGCGCGCAAAGGCCCGCTCCACGGTGCATTCGGCCAGCGCAGAGGCAAAGATGTCGCGTGCGGCCTGCGTGAAGAAGGCCTGCTCTGGACCGTGTAAGTGCGGGAGTGTGGACATAAAGGTCCAGTGTTCATCTATGGCTGGTGAAGAAAATTTTTCACGGTCCAGTCGCGCAGGACCGTCTGCATAGCACCCAATTTCCCCACAAAAAAATGATTGGCATCCGCAATCCAGACCAATTGCTTTGGCCCCGGCGCGGTGGCCACCACAGCCGTGACGGCATCCACCGGACCGTACTCGTCCCGGTCACCGCTGACAAAGAGCTTGGGCTGCGTACACTCTGGCAGATGGTTGTAGTGGTAGGTGCGGCCACCGGCCTGTACGGGAAGGCCCAGCACAATCAGGCCATGCACGCGCACGTCGCCGCAGCAGGCGCGCAGGCCCACATTCGAGCCAAAAGAAAACCCGGCAAAGATGATCGGCAGATGCAAGGCATGGTCCAGCCAGTCGAGTGCGGCGCGAACGTCCTCCCGTTCGCCGCGTCCGTCGTCATGCTTGCCCTGGCTGCGTCCAACACCGCGAAAATTAAAGCGCAACACTGGCAGGCCGAGTCCATTCAACGCCTTCATTGCGTGATAGACGACCTTGTTGTGCATGGTGCCTCCGCCCAGGGGGTGCGGATGGCAGACCAGCGCGGCATAACGGGCATCGGGCCGGCCCGTGTTCAGCAGCGCTTCCAGACGGCCAGCGGGGCCGGCAAGATCGAGCGGGCGCACGGCAGGGACAAACGTTGCGGGAACAGGTCCATTTTGCATCATGGCGCGTGAAGGCTGACAGTCCCATTGTAAGCGCACTGCGATATGCTGGAAGCGCATGGCAACCAATCCAGTCCAACTGACGCGCCAACTGATAGACATTGAATCCATCAGCTCCCACGAAACAGCGGTGGGGCATTTCCTGGTTGCATATCTGGCTGCGCAAAAGTTCCTGGTGGAGCGGATGCCCGTGGAGCAGACTACCGAAGGCGGGCGCTTCAATGTGTATGCCAGCGCAGACGGGCGTCCGCCGCAGGTCGTCCTCTCCACGCACATGGACACTGTGCCGCCTTTCATTCCCAGCAGCGAAGATGACGAATTTATTTACGGACGCGGGGCCTGTGACGCCAAAGGCATCCTGGCCGCGCAGATTGCCGCCGCGGAACGGCTGCGTGAAACTGGCGTGCCCGTGGGCCTGCTCTTCGTCGTGGGCGAAGAGCGCGACAGCGCTGGCGCCCGTGAGGCCAACCTGCATCCCAAAGGCAGCCGCTATCTCATCAATGGCGAGCCGACGGACAACCGCCTGGCCCTGGCCTCCAAGGGGACCCTGCGCGCTGAGGTCCGCGCCACGGGAAAGATGGCCCACTCGGCCTACCCGGAGCTGGGCGAATCGGCCATCCACAAGCTCATTCCGGCGCTGGACCGTCTGCTGCAAATCAAGCTGCCCGTGGATGATGCAGTGGGGCCATCGACGCTGAACATCGGCCTGATGGAAGGCGGGCGCGCCCCCAACGTGATTGCCGACGCGGCCACAGCGCACATATTGGTGCGGCTGGTGGGGCCATCGCAGCCAGTGCGCGAGGCCGTGGTGGCTGCGATCGGCGACTCGGCGCAGGTCGATTTTACGTTGGAGATACCCTTCCAACGCTTCAGGAAAATTGAAGGCCTGCCAACCATGGTCGCTGCCTTTACCACGGACATTCCCGCGCTTTCCGCCTGGGGCGAGCCCCTTCTGCTGGGACCGGGGTCCATCCATGTGGCGCACACGCCACAAGAGCGGCTGGCCAAAAAGGAACTCTTCCAGGCCATTGGTCTTTACACGGAGATCGCCCTTCGCCTGTTCCAGCAATGATTTCGCGTAGAACAACTCGCCCGCCCTAAAGGAGAATATGGGACCGCAACCAGACAACACACACGCCACGCCAGAGCACACGATGAACGCGCTGGCCCATGCATCGTCCTCGTATTTGCGCTCTGCCATGCACCAGCCGGTGGAGTGGAATGAATGGAGCGAAACGGTCTTTGCCCGCGCCCAGAGCGAGAACAAACCCATCCTGCTGGACATTGGCGCGGTCTGGTGCCACTGGTGCCACGTAATGGACCGCGAAAGCTATGAGGACCCGGAGGTCGCCGCGATCATCAACCGGCACTTTGTCGCCATCAAGGTGGACCGCGACGAGCGGCCCGATGTGGACAGCCGCTATCAGACCGCCGTGGCCGCCATGAGCGAAATGGGTGGATGGCCCCTGACTGTGATTTTGACGCCCCAGGGGAATCCGTATTTTGGTGGCACCTATTTCCCCAAAGAAGATGGCCATGGACGGCCCGGATTGAAGCGCGTGCTGCTGACCATGGCCGATGTCTTCCGCGACAAGCAGGCCGAGGTGGTCGAATCGGCGGAAAACGTGCGCAAGGCCGTGGAGCGCAATGAGAGTGTATCGGGCCGCTCCGGGGAGTTGCAGCCCGCGCTGGTGGAGAAGCTGGTGCAATCGGCACTGCGCCTCTTCGACGCGCAGCATGGCGGCTTTGGCCCACAGCCAAAGTTCCCCCATCCCACAGTGCTGGACCTGCTGCTGGACCAGGCCATGCGCACCGGCGATGCAGGCACGCGCAAGGCCGCGCAAGGGACGCTGCACGCCATGGCGCGGGGGGGCGTTTACGACCAACTGGCCGGGGGCTTCCATCGCTATTCTGTGGACGAACGCTGGACTGTGCCGCACTTTGAAAAGATGGCCTACGACAATTCCGAATTGCTGAAAAATTATCTGCACTGCTTCCAGGGCTATGCGGACCCGGAAGATGCGCGCGTGGCCACGGAGATCGTGCGCTGGATGGGCCGCACGCTGAGCGACCGCGTGCGTGGCGGCTTTTACGCATCGCAGGACGCGGACATTTCCCTCGATGACGATGGCGACTACTTCACCTGGACGCTGGCGGAGGCCGCCGCAGTATTGACGCCGCGCGAGATGGCCGTGGCCGCGCCGTATTACGGCATCGACGCCGTGGGCCAGATGCACCACAATCCCGCGAAAAATGTGCTGCATGTAGGGCGTCCACTCGACGAGGTGGCACACCAGGTTTCCATCAATGGAACCGAGGCCGCGCAGCTACTGGCCTCCGCCAAGGAAAAGCTCTTTGCGGCGCGCTTGCAGCGGCCCACGCCGTATGTGGACACAACCATCTATACAAACTGGAACGGGCTGTGCATCTCGGCCTATCTGGAGGCAGCGCGCGTCCTTGCTCTGGGGCCTGCGCGGCAATTCGCCTTGCAATCGCTGGACCGCATTCTGCGGGAGGCATGGCAACCGGATGGCGCGCTGCATCATGTGGTTGCTTCTGCTGGTGGCAAGGCCCCGGCCAACCCTGTGGCCGGAATGCTGGACGATTACGCCATGCTGGGCCACGCCTGCGTCGATGCCTGGGAAAGCACAGCGGAGGTGCGTTACTTCCAACAGGCCGAAGCGCTTGCGGACGCGATGCTGGCGCGCTTCTACGACGCCACGGGCGGAGGATTTTTTGATACAGCAGCGCCTGCGCCGGGTGCGGTGGTGTTGGGGGTGCTTGGCACGCGGCGCAAACCACTGCAAGACGCGCCAACGCCCGCTGGAAATCCCCTGGCCGCTTCCCTGCTGCTGCGTCTGGAAACCTACAACGGACGCAAGGACTGGCGCGAGAAGGCGCAGGAAACGCTGGAGGCCTTTGCCGGGGTGGTGGAGCATTTTGGCCTGTACGCCGGGGCCTATGGGCTGGCCTTGCAGCGTTTCTTGCTGCCGCCCGTGCAGGTCTGCGTGATTGGGGAGGACGCCGTTGCCGGCCAACTGGCAGCGGCGGCCATCGCGCGCTATGCCATTAACAAGACAATCTTACGGCTGCCGCGCGCGGCGATTGAGCAGCGTGCCCTGCCGCCTGTGCTGGCGGAAACCCTGCCCCATCTGCCAGAACTGGCCACGCCTGCCAGTTTCGCCGTGGTATGCACCGGGAGCAGTTGCCAGCCCCCGGTGCGCAGTGCCGAGGCCCTTGCACAGTTGTTGGAGCGCGTGGTGTAGCGTTCAGCGTGGGCCTTCTGATTTGGCCTGGGATGGCTGCGTCTCTTCGGGATAGTGGAAGATGCGCAGCGGATCGCCGGGCAAAATGTGCTGCTGCTCAAAGGCGATTTTCACGCGGCGGCGGAACTCCCGCGCCAGCGTCCACTGCTTGCCTGCGCTGGTGCGGAAGATGACTGGGAAGACGGCCTCGGACCCCTTGAAACTGTCCAGCCCTACAATGCTGGGCGCGGCCTGCGCAATGGCCTTGTATTCGGGCAACGCGACCACCTCCTGCGCAATGGACTGAAGAAGACGGATGATTGTGTCTGCGTCCTCGCGGTAATCCACGGAGATGTTGATTTGGATCGTCGCCCACTCCCGCGAGTAGTTGGAAACGGTGGTGATCTGGCTGTTGGGGACCACATGCTGGGTCCCATCCACACTGCCGCGCAGGACGGTCTTGCGCAAGCTCATCTGCTCCACGGTCCCGGTAAATCCCGCAAGGGTGACCGTGTCGCCCACGTTGAACTGGTTTTCCACCAGGATGAGCATCCCGTTGATGACATCATGGACGATGGTTTGCGCACCAAAACCGATTGCCAGACCGGCCACGCCAGCAGAGGCCAACAGCGGGGTGACGTTGATGCCAAAGACCTGCAAGGTGTGCACTGCGGCGACAAAGCCGACAAAACCGTATCCTGCGGTCTCGAAGATGCTGGCCAGGGTGTGTAACTGCCCGGAGCGCGACGGCCCCACCAGATGTTCCTGCTCCGCCAGCCAATGCAGGTGCTTGGTGCCATATTTCAGGAACCGCACCAATACAAAAGCCAGGGTAAAAATGAGAAGCAGCTTGGGCAGGCGGACATTCAGCAGGTCCACGGCGTCATCGGACCAGGCATCCATCATGCGGTCAATCAGGCGCGGGTGGAGTGGCAGTTGGGCCAGGCCAGGACCGTAGACAAAGGCGAGAAAAGAGAGAGAGGTCAGCACATCCCAAGCATAACTTGGCCCGCCGTGGAAAAGGAACCGTGCCCCCGAAAAACGCCAGCAACACCCAAGGCCGTCCACAATGGGACGGCCCTGGGACGGTATTGTTGCGGTTGGACTACATGAATATCGGCGCCAGCACCAAGGTGATGGTGGCCAGCATCTTGATGAGCACGTGGATGGACGGGCCAGCAGTGTCCTTGAACGGGTCGCCAACAGTGTCGCCAACCACGGCGGCCTTATGGGCGTCCGATCCTTTGCCGCCATACTCGCCGGTCTCAATCAGCTTTTTGGCGTTGTCCCACGCGCCGCCGCCATTGTTCATAAAGAGGGCGAATAGGATGCCGCTGATGGTGCCCACCATCAACAGGCCGGCAACGGATTCCGGCCCAATGGTTGGGTCTTGCGCGTTGTTCATAAAATGGAAGGTATAACCAACCGCCACAGGGACGCCGACGGCAAGAAGTCCGGGCGCCACCATGGCCCGAAGGGCGGACTTGGTGACAATGTCCACGCACTGGCCATAGTTGGGCAGCGAGGTGCCTGCCATGATGCCGGGGTCTGCTTTGAACTGGCGGCGGACCTCCTGGATGATGGTCTGCGCGGTCTTGCCAACGGCCTGGATGGCAAGGGAGCTGAAGAGGATGATCAGGGCCGCGCCGATCAGGGCCGCGACGAAGACGGGCGGTTTGCTCAGGTCAACCGCGTGGAAAAGAAAAGTGGTGCTATGCAGCTTCTGCCGCATCAGTTCCTGGACCGTGTCCAGATAGGCGGAGAAGAGCAGGAAGGCGGCCAGAGCGGCAGAGCCGATGGCGTATCCCTTGGTGAGCGCCTTGGTGGTGTTGCCGACGGCATCCAAGCGGTCGGTGCGTCTGCGTACCTCTTCCGGCGCGCCAGACATTTCAGTGATGCCGCCAGCGTTGTCTGTAATGGGGCCAAAGGTGTCCATGGCCAGGATGTAAGCGGCCGTGGAAAGCATACCCATGGTGGCCACAGCCGTGCCGTAAAGCCCGGCCCCGACCATTCCAGGCAGGGCGTGCAGGCCACAATAGTAAGAAGAAAGAATGGCAACGGAAATGGTGACGACAGGCAGGGCCGTGGACTCCATGCCAACGGCCAGGCCGCTAATGATATTGGTGGCCGGGCCTGTCACCGAGGCCTTGGCAATGGAGAGCACGGGGCGATAACGGCACTCGGTGTAATACTGCGTGATCCATACAAAGACGTAGCTGGTGACGACGCCGATGACGCCAGCCGCAAAGAACCAGAGGTTATTTTGCAGCATGTAGTGGACGGCAACGTAAAAGCCGATGATGGCGAGGACCGTGGTGATCCCATAACCGCGATTGAGGGCCTGCATGGGGTCCTCGTTCTCGTTCTTGAGGTGGACAAAAAGAATGCCAATGATGGAGGCGATCAACCCAAAGGCGCGTGCGGCCAAAGGAAAGAAAATGCCGTAGATGCCAAATTGTTTGTAGAGTGCGACGGCCAGGATCATGGCGCCGATGTTTTCCGCAGCGGTGGACTCAAAGAGGTCCGCGCCACGGCCAGCGCAATCGCCCACGTTATCGCCCACCAGGTCCGCGATGACAGCCGGATTGCGGGGGTCGTCTTCTGGAATACCTGCTTCCACTTTGCCGACCAGGTCAGCGCCCACGTCCGCCGCCTTGGTGTAGATCCCGCCGCCAAGCTGGGCAAAGAGCGCCACAAAGCTGGCCCCAAAGCCAAAGCCAACGATCTGATACGGGATGACGGTTGGATTGTGCATCCCGCCAAAGGCGATGAAGATGATCCCGACGCCGAGCAGGGAGAGCGCAACGACCGAAAGGCCAGTGACGGCGCCGCCGCGAATGGCGATCTGCAGGGCCTTGTTGAGGCTGGTGCGGGCCGCGCTGGCGGCGCGCAGATTGGCGCGGATGGAGACAAACATGCCAGAAAACCCGGCCAACCCGGAACAAATGGCCCCGGCAAAGAACGAGACCACGATCTTGATGGCCAGGTCTGTGCTCTGGGTGAAGTGATAGAAGACAAAGAACAGGATGGCCAGAAAAATACTCAGGCCATAGATGGTCTTATATTGGCGCCGCAGAAAGGCCTCGGCCCCTTGTTTGATGGCGCCCGCGATTTGCTGCATTGCTGGTGTGCCAGTATCGGCAGCCAGGACATGATGCGCAAACAGCCACGCCGCAAAGAGCGAAAGTACGCTCACGACAAAAATAAACCACACCCAAAACATCACTGACATTTACCCCTCCTAGGAAAATTCTTCACTGCGGATACTTACACAAAAAACAATGGCCCGTAAAGGGCGGCTTTCCCGTCCAGTTATGAACAATACCACAGCCAACCAATTTCTCTGTGATAAACAACACGCAGGGGCCAGGGTGTGCATCACAATACAAGGCCGATATTGAAGGAAGCCCCATCTCCCGCAGCCTGCAACCCTGGCCATCCCTGCGTCGATGCGTGACGGTGCCCACACTCCCGGCCAGCCCCTGACAGGGACAGGGGCAAGACGATACAATACCCACTCCGGGGGCAAGGTCCCTCCCCGGACCAAGGACCCTTATGACACAAACCGGCACGATGATACCGAACCCTAGTCCTTCCCATCTGGCAACCGGTCTGACCAGCCAGCAAATGGTCGAGATGTACCGGCTCATGTTCCAGTCCCGCCGCATGGACGACCGCGAAATCATGCTCAAGCGGCAGCAGCGCATCTTCTTCCAGATTTCCGGCGCGGGCCATGAAGCGCTGCTGGTGGCTGCGGGGATGGCGCTCAAGCCGGGCCATGACTGGTTCTATCCGTATTACCGGGACCGCGCGCTCTGCCTGGCCCTGGGCGTGACCCCAGAGGAGATGCTACTGCAGTCCGTGGGGGCGGCGGCAGACCCGGCCAGCGGGGGCCGTCAGATGCCGTCGCACTGGGGCAGCCAGCGGCTGAACATCGTCACCCAGGCCTCGCCGACGGCCTCGCAATGCTTGCAGGCGGTCGGTTGTGCAGAGGCCGGACGCTATTTTGCCCGCCATCCCGAAGCGGCCTTGCGGCAAGAGGGCGACTATCGCGCCTTCAAGGACGTTCATTTTCATGGGGATGAAATCACCTATGTCTCTTTGGGTGACGGGTCCACCAGCGAGGGCGAGTTCTGGGAGGCGCTGAACACTGCCTCCAACAACAAATTGCCGGTGCTTTTTGTGGTGGAAGACAACGGCTATGCCATCTCCGTGCCTGTGGAAGTGAACACGCCAGGCGGCAATATCTCCCGACTGGTCGCCAATTTCCCCAATTTTTTCTTTGCCGAAGTGGATGGGACAGACCCGGTGGCCAGTTATGCGGCCTTCCAGGGGGCCGTGGCGCATTGCCGCGCAGGCAAGGGGCCGGCGTTGGTACATGGCCATGTGGTGCGGATATACTCCCATTCCCTTTCCGACGACGAACGTTTCTACCGTCCAGAGGCCGAACGTGCCGCGGATGCCCAGCGGGACCCGCTGCCTCGGATGCAGATGCGCCTGCTGCGCGAAGGCATCCTGGACGAACAGGGCTTTACGCGGCTGGAAAATGAGGTCACCGAGGAGATACGCCAGGCGGCGGAGCGCGTCCTGCGGGCGCCTTTGCCTGCGGTAGAGACGGTCCTGCGGCATGTGTACTCTGAGGACATGGATGTAACGTCCCCTGCGCTGTTGCGGGGCCCCGCTCCAGCCGATGTGCCCACGGAGCGCACCATGGCGGACCTCATCAATCTCTGTCTGGCGGACGAAATGCGGCGCGACCCGCGCATTGTTGTTTTTGGGGAAGACGTGGCGGACTGTAGCCGCGAAGAGAACCTGAAAGAGGGCCTCGTCAAAGGCAAGGGCGGCGTCTTCAAGCTGACGGCGGGCCTGCAAAAGGCCTTTGGTCCTGAGCGCGTCTTCAACTCCCCCTTGGCCGAGGCCAACATTGTGGGCCGGGCCGTGGGCATGGCCACGCGCGGCATGAAGCCCGTGGTGGAAATCCAGTTTTTTGACTACATCTGGCCTGCCATGGACCAATTACGCAATGAGCTGCCGCTGATACGCTGGCGTTCGAACGGGGCCTTTTCCTCGCCGTTGGTGGTGCGCGTGGCCATTGGTGGCTATCTGACGGGCGGTTCCGTGTACCATTCGCAATGCGGCGAGAGCATCTTCACGCACACACCCGGTATGCGCGTGGTCTTCCCGTCGAACGCGCTGGACGCCAATGGACTGCTGCGCACGGCCATCCGCTGTGATGATCCTGTGCTCTTTTTGGAACATAAACGGCTCTACCGGGAGACCTACGGACGCGCCGCCAATCCAGGGCCGGAGTACACCATTCCCTTTGGCAAAGCGAAGACGGTCCGCGTTGGGGAAGACCTGACCATCCTCACCTACGGCGCTGTGGTGCCACGGGCCTTGCAGGCGGCCCAACGCGCGGAGCGGGAAAACGACATCTCCGTGGAAGTCATTGACCTGCGCACGCTCAGTCCCTATGACTGGGAGGCGATTGCCACCTCTGTGCGCAAGACCAGCCGCGTCCTGATTGCGCATGAGGACATGCTGAGCTGGGGATATGGCGCAGAGATTGCCGCGCGCATTGCGGACGAGCTTTTTGAGGACCTGGACGCCCCCGTGCGGCGCGTGGCTGCCAAGGACACCTTTGTCGCCTATCAGCCGTTGCTGGAAGATGCGATCCTGCCCCAGCCGGGGGACATTCTGCGGGCCATCGCTGAACTGGCCAGTTTTTAGGCCACCGGACCCAGGACCAGACCCCGTAGAGGTGCGTTTGCCGCATTTCTCCGGGGACGTGCGCTGGCTTGTTCTGGCCTTTGCACCTTTCCACTGGTCGCCATTTGTATGGCAAGTTCGGACATTCCCCCTCCTAAATGCCATAATGCCTGTATGCAGATCAGCGAGTTGATGCGGGAAAAAGTCCTGCGCGTGCAGGAGTACGCCCTGCTGTCGTCACAGGCGCTGGAGAACATCTTTCGCCGTCCGCTGTACATGGACGACGTCTACACCCAGGCAGACATCATTGGGGTCGGTTCCCTGCCCATTGTCATACTCACGGGTTTTTTCACCGGGGGCGTGCTGGCCCTGCAATCGGCCACCACGCTTTCGCAATTTGGGGCCAAGGGCATCGCCGGGCAATTGGTCAGTTTCTCCATGATCAAAGAGCTTGGCCCGGTACTGACGGGCCTTATGGTCTCTGGTCGCAACGCCTCCGGCATGGCCAGCGAGCTGGGGTCCATGCAGGTGACGGAACAAATTGACGCCATGCGCGCCCTGGGCACGGACCCTATGAAAAAACTGGTCACGCCGCGCCTGCTTGCGACCATCTTCATGCTGTTTTTTCTGACGATTGTATCGGACACCGTGGGCATCCTGGGCGGTGGCGTGGTGGGTGCGTCCATGCTGGGGTTCAATGCCTCGCAGTTTTTCCATACCGCCTACCAGTCCCTGCGTTACCCAGACATTTTGCAAGGGATGGTCAAGCCCTTTTTCTTTGGCTTTATTATCGCCACCATCGGCTGTTATTACGGCATGTCCACCAAGGGGGGCACGCGCGGGGTGGGACGCGCCACCACGCAGGCCGTGGTCGCCGCCTCCGTGTTGATAATCGCCGTGGACTTCGTCGTCAGCCGCTTGATGATTGGCATCTTTGGCCGGTGAGGGACGCCATGGCAACCAGCAACCTGCTCCCGGAAATCGCCGCCCTGCCTGGGAAAGTCAATGGGCCGGTAGTGGAGTTCCAAAACGTCTCCATTGGCTTCGACGGCAAGCCGGTGTTGGACGACGTCAGTTTTTCCGCATACACCGGGGAAACGCGCATCATCCTTGGCCCGGCAGGTTGCGGCAAAAGCGTCCTGCTGAAACTCGCCAATGGTCTGCTACGGCCCGATTCCGGCCATATTTATGCTTTCGGCGAAGAGGTGACGGCGCTGACAGAAACAGAGCTGTTCCGCCTGCGCCGAAGGACCGGCATGGTCTTCCAGGAGAGCGCCCTGTTTGATTCGCTCACCGTCCGCGAGAACGTCGCCTACCAACTGATTGAAGACCATGTCGAGGAAGAGACCATCACGGCCAGGGTGCTGGAAGTGCTGCAATTTGTGGAACTGGAGCACACCATCGACATGTTCCCGTCGCAGCTTTCCGGCGGCATGAAGCGCCGTGTCGCCATTGCCCGCGCCATTCTCACGCAGCCGAAGCTGCTGCTCTATGACTCGCCCACCGGGGGCCTGGACCCCATCACCTCCACCACTATCATTGAGCTGATCGTGAAGCAGCGCGACGTTTACGAGAGCACGGCCCTGCTGGTCACCCATCGCCTGCAGGACGCCTACACCCTGGCCACCCATCGCTGGGACCACGAGAGCAACCAGATGCAGCGCATCCCCAACAACGGGCTGGACCCGAAGACGACCTTCCTGGTGCTGGATGCCACGCGCGTCCTCTTCAATGGGACGCTGCCAGAAATGGTGCATTCCAACGACCCATTCCTGAAGGAGTTTCTGGCCTGATCCTCGACGGCCTTTACCACGACTTCTACCCCGTCAAGTCCAGGGCTTCCTCCACCAATGCCATCTCTGCTAACCTTAAATGTTTCGATCGTACAAACGGAGAACAAACAAAATGTCCTACAAATTCCGGGGCGTGGACTTCATCGGCTTTGATGCCATGCTGAGCGAAAATGAGCGCCTGGTGCGCGACAGCGCGCGCAAATTCATTGACAAAAACCTGATGCCCATCATCGAGGAATGCTTCCGCGAAGGGCGCTTTCCGAAAGAACTCATCCTGCCCATGGGCGAGATGGGTTTTTACGGCGCAGACATCCAGGGCCACGGCTGCGCCGGCATGTCCAACGTGGAATACGGCATGATGATGCAGGAGCTGGAGCGCGGCGATTCCGGCGTGCGCAGCTTTGTCAGCGTGCAGTCGGGGCTGGTCATGTATCCCATCCACGCCTTTGGCAGTGAGGAGCAGAAAAATGAATGGCTGCCGCAGATGGCCAAAGGCGAAAAGATCGGCTGCTTTGGCCTGACGGAACCGGACTTTGGCTCCAACCCCAGCGGCATGAGGACGCGCGCCAAACGCGATGGCACGGACTACATCCTGAACGGCGAAAAGCTGTGGATCACCAACGGCACACTGGCAGAGGTGGCCGTCATCTGGGCCAAGGTGCAGGACGAGGGTGACCGCATCCGCGGCTTTTTGGTGGACACCAAATTGCCCGGCTTTACCGCCTACGATGTCCACGGCAAATGGTCCCTGCGCGCCTCGATAACGTCCGGGCTTTCCATGCAAGATGTGCGCGTGCCCGCCTCGGCGCTGTTGCCCGGCAGCGGTGGTTTGAAGTCGCCCTTGATGTGCCTGAACCAGGCCCGGTATGGCATCAGTTGGGGGGCCATCGGCGCGGCCATGGCCTGCTATGACACGGCGCTGCAATACTCCCTGGAACGCAAGCAGTTCCACGACCAGCCCATCGCCAGCCACCAGTTGGTACAGGAAAAGCTGGCCTGGATGATCACCGAGATCACCAAGGCGCAGTTGCTCACCCTACAGGTGGGACGCATGAAGGACGCGGGCACGGAGGGGTTCCAGCACATCTCCATGGCCAAGCGGAACAACGTCTGGATGGCGATTGAGTGCGCCCGCATGTCGCGGGAGATCATGGGCGCCGCAGGCATCACCGACGACTACCCGATGATGCGCCACATGATGAACCTGGAATCGGTGAAGACCTACGAAGGCACCCAGGACATCCACACGCTCATCATCGGCCACAGCGTCACCGGCGTCCCTGCGTATTAGGGCGGCATACACAAGGGCCATTCCATAGGAAATGAGGAATGGCCCATGCAATTTGTAACAGTCCCATGACGGTCCTATGGCCTGCGCAACTGGATTTGTAACTCTTTCAGTTGCAATTCACTCACCGGCGTGGGCGCGTCCATCATCAGGTCCATGGCCTTGGCAGTCTTGGGGAAGGCAATCACCTCGCGCAGGCTGGGTGCGCCGGCCAAAATCATCACAATGCGGTCCAGACCCAGGGCGATGCCGCCGTGCGGGGGCGTGCCATACTCCAGCGCCTCTAAAAAGAAACCAAAGCGCGCCTTCGCCTCCTCATCGGACATTCCCAAGGCGCGAAAAATCTTCGCCTGCACGTCCTTGCGATGGATACGAATGGACCCGGAGCCAAGCTCCAACCCATTCATGGCCAGGTCATAATAACGGGCGCGCACTGAGGCGGGATCAGAAACCAGCCGGTCCATGTCCTCCTCATGCGGCGAAGTGAAAGGATGGTGCGCGGGCATCCAGCCCTTTGTCTCCGCGTCGTATTCAAACATGGGAAAGTCCGTCACCCAGATAGGGAAAAATGCCTCTCCGCCGGGGACGGACCCCGGCTGCTGGACGGCCTTCTCCGTGGCGGCAAAGGCCCCGTGCTTGGCCGCGTATTTTCTGGCCAGTTCCATGCGCAGGGAGCCAGCCGCAGAATAAACGGCAATCTCGCGCTCGGAGAGCCGCCCGGCAATTTTCGTGTCGCTGGCGTGGATGTGCGTGGCCGCATCGCCCGCGATCAGCAGTAGCAGGTCCTCGTCGCCTGCCTGCGCGTCCTCGCGGAGCTTCTTCACAGCATCGGGGAAGTTCTTTTCCAGACGCTTCCAATCGTCCAGCAGCTTGGCCCCCTTGCGCGTATCAAACAAAGGACGGTTGTCGTCGCGCTCCTTGCGCGAAAGCTCGCCAACTTTGGGGACGCGCACCACCACCACGGGCAGTGTCGGATCAATCGCCAGAGAATGCAGGTCCGCATCGGTAAAGGCGCTGCGCGCGTCTGTGAGCCGGGGCAGGCGTAGATCCGGCTTGTCGCTGCCGAATTGGCGGATGGCCTCGTCATAGGTGATATGCGGAAACGGCGTTGGCAACGGGATGCCCGCTGCGGCAAAGGCCGCTGCCATGAACCCCTCGACCACGCGAAAGACCGTTGCCTGCTGGGGAAAACTCATCTCCAGGTCAATCTGGGTGAACTCCGGCTGGCGGTCTGCACGCAGGTCCTCATCGCGGAAGCAACGCACAATCTGGAAGTAGCGGTCAAAGCCGGAGACCATCAAAATCTGCTTGAAAATCTGCGGCGATTGCGGCAACGCATAGAAGCTGCCTGGATAAACGCGGCTGGGCACCAGATAATCGCGCGCGCCCTCCGGCGTGGAGCGCGTCATAAAGGGCGTCTCAATCTCGTAAAACCCCTGCGTGTCCAGATATTGCCGGATGGCCAGGGCGACCTTGTGGCGCAGGGCAAAGTTGCGTTGCATCTCCGCGCGGCGCAGGTCAATATAGCGATACTTCAGCCGCAGTTCCTCATTGCCAATGGCCCCCTCGGCTGGCGAAAACGGCGGCGTTTTGGCGTCGTTCAGCACCAGCAATTGCGCGACGTCTATCTCAATCTCTCCCGTCGGCATGTTGGGGTTGATGGCATCCGCGGTGCGGCAACGCACCTTGCCCGTGACGGCAACCACGTATTCCGGGCGCACCTGTTCCGCCTTGGCGTGCGCCTCTGGACACAGTTCCTTGTCCAGCACAATCTGCACGATGCCAGAGCGGTCGCGCAGGTCCAGAAAAATCAGGTTGCCGTGGTCGCGCCGCCGGTTCACCCAGCCCATCAGCACCACCGTGGTTTCAGCATCCGACGCCCGCAGCACCCCACAGGTGTGCGTCCGCTCCAGGTTCCCTAAAATATCCAGCACTGTTGTTTTCCTATCTTCTTATTGAATGTGACTTTTGATGGTCTTCACTTCTCACGCAGCATTGGGGCCAGCTCTGCGCGCGGGACCTTGCTTTGCACGCCGCTGGCAAAATCCTTCACCGTCACCACGCCGGACCGCGCTTCTTCTTCTCCAAAGAGCACGATCCAGCGCGCCAGCCGGTTGCCAATCTCAAAGGACTTTTTGATGCGAAAGCTGCCGTCGCCCAGTTCCACCCGCAGGCCAGCACGACGCAACTCCCGCGCCAACAGCAGCGCCTGCGCCTGCTGCGCCTCGCCCAGAGGGGCGATGTAGGCGTCCGCCAAGGTCGCTGCGCTGGCAATTCCCTGCTGCTCCCGCTGCGCCTGGAGCGTCAGCACCAGCCGGTCCTCACCAATGGCAAAGCCAATCCCTGGTGCCTTCGGTCCGCCAATCAACTCACTCAATCCATCATAGCGTCCACCGCCCAGCAGGGCGTTTTGCGCCCCCAGGCCGCCGTGGACAAACTCGAAGGTGGTGCGCGTATAGTAATCCAGCCCGCGCACCAGGCGCGGATTGATTTCGTATGCCACGCCGCAGTCATCCAGCGCCGCACAGACCTGCGCAAAGTGCGCCTTCGAGGCATCGTCCAGATACTCGGCAATCTTCGGCAGCGTCTCGATGGGCGGCTGGTCTTCGGGGACCTTGCAATCGAGCACGCGCAGCGGGTTGGTCCCGGCCCGCCGCTGGCAATCGGCGCAGAGCTTGGGCGCAACGTCCTTGAGCGCCTCCTGCAACGCCTGTACATAGCGCGGACGGTCCTGGGACGAGCCAACAGAGTTCAAGTACAGCTTCCAGTCCCGAATGCCAAGTTCTTCTAAAAGCGTGGCCAACATCTCCAGCACTTCCGCATCGCGCAGGGGCGATTCGCTGCCCGCGCTGGTGGGGCCAATCACCTCCGCGCCAATCTGGTAGAACTGCCGATAGCGTCCCTTCTGTGGGCGTTCGCGGCGGAATTGCGGGCCAATGTAATAGAGCTTTTGCAGCATCCCGGTCGCACCCAGATTGTGCTCAATGTAGGCGCGGACCACGCCAGCGGTGTTCTCTGGGCGCAACGTCAGCGATTGCGCCTTCTCGGATTGCGCCCGCGCACGGTCTTCCCACGTATACATTTCCTTGGAGACAATGTCCGTCTCTTCGCCGACGCTGCGGGAAAAAAGCTGCGTGTCCTCAAAGATGGGCGTGCGAATTTCTCCAAAGCAGTAGCGCGCAAAGACGCGGCGCACCGTTGTCTCAATATGCTCCCACAATGCGGTTTCCGGCGGCAAAAGATCGCGTGTGCCGCGCACGGCCTGGATCGCCTTCATGCTCGTATCTTCTACGATAAATGGTCCCTGCATCCCAGATGCCGTTTCCTCGCAAACAAATATGCGCAGATACGACGCATCCCCACGCAAACGGCTTTGCTTCGCTGGGCAAAAACGGATAACCTGCCAACAAGATGCATCCCAGCGGACTGGAAGCGGAAACCATCGATAGACTGCGGCGGCTGGCGCAACAGGCCGCCGAGCGCGCCTATGCGCCCTACTCGCATTTTTACGTGGGCGCGGCGCTCTTGCTGGCGAATGGCGAGACCACGACCGGCTGCAATGTGGAAAACGCCAGCTATGGGTTGACCATCTGCGCTGAGCGCGCGGCCCTGGTGCAGGCCATCGCGCGATTTGGGCCAGAGGTACGCCTGCGCGCTGTCTGCATCGTCAACAGGAACCAGACGGCCAGCCCTCCCTGCGGCGCTTGCCGTCAGGTGTTGGCGGAGTTTGCCTTGCGCGGTCCAGAGATGGCGACCTGGGTCTTTTTTCCCGGAGCACATGGCGAAGAGGCGCAGCCATTGGGCGCCTTGTTGCCTTTTGACTTTTCGCTGCTTAGGTCCTGAATGGCCGCACCCACCTTTTGTATCTCGCATTTGCAAAAAACCGTACAATGCTTGGTTGTCATCCTTTGCACTGAATTGTAGGTATGGAACGGTCCATGCATGTCCTCGACAGCATTCGCAAGACCCGCGACGGACGCCCCCTGGACGCGGAAGAGATTGCCGCACTGGTGCGCGGCGCGGCAGATGGCTCCGTGCCCGACTATCAATTGTCCGCGTGGCTGATGGCCGTCTATTTGCGCGGTCTGACGCCCGCCGAACTGGCCGCACTGACGGACGCCATGCGGCGCTCCGGCGAGCAGTTTGACCCCGCGCCGTTGGGAAAGTTCGCCGTGGACAAGCACTCCACCGGCGGCGTGGGCGACAAGACCTCCTTTATCGTTGCGCCCATTGCGGCTGCGGCGGGGCTGCTGGTGCCCATGATTAGCGGTCGCGCACTGGGACACACCGGCGGCACTCTGGACAAGCTGGAATCCATCCCAGGCTTTCGCACGCGCATCCCCCTGGACGGCATGAAGCGCATCCTGGAACGTACCGGCTGCTGCATCGTGGGGCAAAGCGAAACGCTGACGCCTGCCGACCGCAAGCTCTACGCGCTACGCGACGTGACGGCCACGGTGGAAAGCCCGGACCTGATCTGCGCCTCCATTATGAGCAAGAAGCTGGCCGCCGGGCTGAATGGCCTGGTGCTGGACGTGAAGACCGGCAGCGGCGCGTTCCTGAAGGCCCCGGAGGACGCGCAATATCTGGCCGCCCTGATGGTGGCCACGGGAGAAGCAGCCGACACGCGCACCGTGGCGTTGGTGACCGGCATGGACCAACCGCTGGGCCGCATGGCGGGCAATGCCGTTGAGGTGATCGAATCGCTCGACATCCTGCGCAACCAACGTCATACGCTTACCGAGGGCCTGCGCACGCTGTCGCTCACCCTGGCCGGATGGATGCTGCATCTGGGCGGCATTACCGCCTCGCCGGAAGACGGTCTCGCCCACGCGGAAGGGATTTTGACCAGTGGCAGGGCCTATGAGGGCTTCGCCAGGATGGTGGAAGCGCAGGATGGCGACCCACGCGCCCTGGCTGACCCGGAGTCGCTGCTCTCCGGCGCGGTGCGCACCAAGGTACGCGCCACCCGCAGCGGGTACATTGCACGCATGGATTGCGAGCAGATTGGCTGGGCCGTGCAACGCCTGGGTGCGGGCAGGGAGCGCGCTGAAGACCGCGTCTCGCCCCTGGCCGGGATGGAGATGCATGTGCAGGTGGGCGCTCCGGTGCGCACAGGAGAACCGCTCTGCACGCTCTTTGCCGACGACGCCAGCCGATTTGCAGAGGCAGAGCGCCTGCTGCGCACTGCGCTTGTTATTGACGACACGCCGCCGCGCGCGATGGGACCGCTGCTGCGCCAGGTGGTGACGCGCGACAACTGCGAGGCGCTACGCACCGCGCCCCGTAAACCAAGGGCCGTATAACGCAGCACAGGGGGCCGCATCGGGCCTCCCAAAAAATAAGGAGAGTACCGCGTGGGACGATGGACCGGCATCCTTGGCTTGCTCTGCATGGTGGCAGTGGCCTACCTGCTTTCCAATGACCGCCGCGCCATCCGCTGGCGCACCGTTGCATGGGGACTGGGACTCCAGGTCCTCTTTGCATTTCTGGTGCTGCGCTGGACGCTGGGCGAAGAGGCCCTGCACCACGCCGGAGACGCCATCAACCATCTGCTCAGCTACTCCTTTGCAGGCTCCGCCATGGTCTTTGGCACGCTGGGCCTGCAAAACTCCCCGCAAGGGATGTTTTTCGCCTTCCAGGTGCTGCCGACCATTATTTTTGTCTCGGCCTTTTTTGCCGTCCTATATTACCTGGGTGTCATGCAGTTCGTCATCCGCCTTTTCGCGTGGCTGATGCAGGCCACCATGCGCATCAGCGGCGCGGAGAGCCTGAACGTGGCCGCCAGCATCTTCATGGGGCAAACGGAAGCGCCACTGACCATCCGGCCCTTTTTGCCAGAGGCCACCAACTCCGAATTGATGACCATTATGACCAGCGGCATGGCGCATGTCTCCGGCGGCATCATGGCGGCATATATTCTTTACGGGATTTCTGCGCAGCACCTGCTGGCTGCCGTAATTATGACCGCGCCGGGGACCATTCTGCTTTCCAAGATGCTGGTGCCAGAGACGCAGGTCCCGGCCACCGCAGGCACGGTCCGCATCCCGCAATCTGCGGTGCATAAAGAGGAAAACCTGCTGGGGGCCATCGCGCGGGGCACCATGGACGGCGGACGGCTGGCCTTCAATGTGGCCATCATGCTGATCTCCTTTCTGGCGCTGGTGGCGCTGGCCAATGGGATGATTGGCGGCCTACACAACTGGCTGGTCCCGCACCACATTCCCTTCCCCGCCAGCCTGAACGCCATCCTGGGTTTTTTCTTCGCGCCGGTCGCCTGGCTCATCGGCATTCCCTGGCACGACGCGCGCTTGGTTGGCAATCTGCTGGGTACGCGCATGGTCATCAACGAGCTGGTGGCCTACTCCATGCTGGGCGCGCAGCGGGCCATGCTGGACCCACGCTCCTTTACCATCGCCACCTTTGCCCTTTGCGGCTTTGCCAATATCAGCTCCATCGGCATCCAGATTGGTGGCATCGGCGCGTTGGCGCCCAATCGCCGCAATGACCTGGCGCGGCTGGGCCTGCGCGCCATGCTGGCCGGGACCATGGCCAATCTGATGTCCGCCTCCATTGTGAGCATTCTGTTATAGGGAGAAAGGCATTGCAGACGGAAATTTTTGGACAGATCGAGACAGCCGCGGCTTTCCTACGGGAGCAACTGGCCGCGGCGCACCTCTCCACTCCTACGGTTGGCCTGGTGCTTGGCTCCGGGCTGGGTGCATTCGCTGGCTCTGTCCAGAATGCGCTGGCCATTCCCTACCATCAGGTCCCGCATTTTCCGCAATCCACCGTGGAGGGCCACGCTGGGCGCTTGGTTTTCGGCACGGTGGAGGGCGCGCCGGTCGCCGTCCTGCAGGGGCGCGTCCACGCCTACGAGGGCCACGCGCCGCACCAGGTGGTTTTCCCGGTGCGCGTGCTGGCGCGGCTGGGCGTGCGGCAACTTGTCCTGACCAATGCCGCTGGCAGCCTGCGCAAGGACCTGCCTCCGGGCACGCTGGTCGCCATCGCGGACCACATCAATTTCTCTGGCCTCAATCCCGTGGCCGGGCCAAATGACCCACGCCTGGGGCCGCGTTTCTTTGATATGACTGCGGCCTATTCTCCGCGTCTGCGACAAATGGCGCAGGCCATCGCGCAGCAACAGGGCTGGCAATTGCCCGAAGGCGTCTACATCAGCGTGCTTGGCCCCAGCTATGAAACGCCCGCGGAAATCCGTGCCTTCCGCGCGCTGGGGGCCGACCTGGTGGGCATGTCCACCGTGCAGGAGACCATTGCGGCGCGGCACATGGGCGTGGAGGTGCTGGGGATTTCCTGCGTGACAAACTTTGCCGCAGGCGCCAGTGGACGTCCTTTGGACCATGCCGAGGTAATGGAGACCGGCAAGGGCGTGGAGGCGCAACTGACGCGCCTTTTCCTGGCCCTGATGCCGGCCCTGGCCGCATCGACCGCCAAGGCAGTCTGAGGCCCACGCTGCAAAATGTCGCTTATTGCACCTTGCCCTGGGGCAGGAGCTTGCCCATTTCCACGGCGCAAGCCACGCCCTGAAGGGCCGCCAGTCTTAGGTTGTCGGCAACCATCCACAGCCAATAGCGCTTGGATGCGCCCTGTGTCTCTGACGCCGGACGCACCAGAATGATGGTCCCGTCCCCGCCTGTCACGCCGATATTGTCCGGCGCTTCCGCGCTTTCCGTCACCAGTTTCACATGCTCCCCGGCCAGCGCCGTGCGGAAGGCCCCCAGGTCTACCGCGTCTTCAAATTCCACGGCCACAGAAAATACATGGCCATGAAAGGTGGGTGCCTGCACCACTTGCAGGTCCAGCTCAGGAAGCAGGCCCCCGCCAATGGCCGCATAATGCTGGCGAATGTGTTCTTCCATCGCGCCGGGATGCACGCGGCCTTCCCGGCCAAAGGAGATGGCCAGGTTAAATGCGGACTGCGCCCCAAAGACCAGCGTTGACAGGGACTGGAAAGAGAGCAGGTTGACGGCCTGCTGGTGCAGTTCCGTCAGCGCCGCCTTGCCGTACTCTGAGGCGGGCTGGAGCAGCGTCGCCCACAGGGAATGCACCGGAGAGGCCCGCTGGCAGCGTGCCGCCACCAGCGCCAGCACCAGGGCCGCCGGGTGCGCTGGGACGACCGCCGCGGTCTTCAGGTCCAGCAGGTGCTTCTGCTGGGCCGGGGCCAGTTCCGCCAGCATCCACGGGGCCAGGACGACGACACCCGTTTTTTTCTCCAGTGCCCCGGTCAGGTCCACCACGCAGGCCCCGGCGCGGCGCGCCTGCTGCCAGTGCTTCTCGGTGGTCTCCGGCTGCGCGGCAAAAAAGACATAATCGCAGCCGCGAAAGGAAGTCGGCACGATGCGCTGCACAAAGGTAACTTCCTCGCCTGCGGCCTCGATTTTCCCCAGGGCATCCTCATCATCCAACAGAAGGAACTCAGTGGTGGCAGGGGCAAAGGAAGACAATACTTCGTTGAGTTCTTTGCCCAGGAGCGTGGCCGCCCCCACGATGGCGATCTTTCGGGAATGAAATAGCATCAAAGTTGGCCTGTGGAGGTGTCCGACAATGGGCCCTCTGGATGGATGGAATGACGGTGGCGCAGCTCCCAGGAGTAGGCCGCGCGGGCCATGATCCCAGAGAACATATATCCCAGCGCAATGACAAACAGCATCACCTGCGAGAACAACACAATGACAGAGACCATCGCGCCTATAAGAACAAGCATTTGAAAGGGGTGCCGATTGGAAAGGCTGATTTCCTTGCCGCTCCAGAAGCGCCAGGTGCTCACCATCAGGAAGCCAACCAACCCGACAATCAGCATCCAGAGGGCGGCCACCCATCCGTTAAAGACCGGGGTGCCCCCAAAGAAATGCACGATTGCCGCAACCACTCCGGCTGCCGCAGGGATGGGCATGCCGACAAAATACTTGCGGTCCGGACGGCCTGGGTTCTTTGGTTTGGCGTCAGAACTGATATTGAAGCGCGCCAGGCGGCTGGCCCCGCCAATCAGATACAGGAAGCAGACCAGCGCGCCCACCAGGACCAGTTTTTCGCGCAGGAGCGGGTCCATCGTCACCGGCAACATGCGGAAGCCCCAGGTATAGGCCAGGATGCTGGGCGCCACGCCAAAGGTAATCACGTCGGCCAGCGAGTCCAGCTCGCGGCCAAAATCGCTGGTGGTGTTGGTCATGCGCGCAATGCGCCCGTCCAGGGCGTCGAATGGGACCGCCGCACCAATGGCCAGGGCGGCGTAATCAAAGTGGTGCGGCTCCAACGCCGAGCCTTGCAGGCATTGGGTGATCGCGTAATATCCGATGGCGATGTTGCCCGCAGTAAAGAGGGAGGGCAGGATGAACATGCCACGACGCGCTGTCCCTGCACCGCGTTTGCTCCCAGCACTCATCGCGTCCCTCGCATTGTTTCTTTTGTCCCCTGCGTTGCGCCTTGCTTCGTGACTTGCGATGTCCCTTGCGCCTGCTCCGCTGCAAGGACGGCCAGTCCCTCCATGTCAACCGCCAGAGGCATGGCCGCCAGCACCGACGAGCCGCCATGCACATGGTCCCCCAGGGCCACCTGCAACGTGCAGGTGCTGGGGAAAAGAACATCCACGCGGGAACCAAATTTAATCAGGCCGACCCGTTCCCCGCGATGCACCCAGTCGCCTTCCTTTTTGTTGAAAACGATGCGCCGCGCCAGCAGCCCGGCAATCTGCGTCATGCGCACGGTGCAAAGTTCCCCAGAAATTTCCACCTGGTTCTGTTCGTTCTTCTCCGCGGATTCCGGCTGCATGGCATTCAAGAATTCGCCCTTTTTATATGCTATGGAACGTACCGTGCCAGAGATGGGGGCGCGGTTCACATGCACGTTGAAGACATTCATAAAAATACTGACAAGGTATTGCCCCCCCTCAGCCGAGGCCACCTTGCGCAGCGCCGTCACCTTGCCGTCCGCAGGCGAGACAATCAGTCCCGGCGCCTCTGGAATGGCCCGCTTCGGGTCGCGGAAAAACCACAGGAAAAACACGGCCAGCAGCAGAGGGAGCAACAGGAACACAAAGGAGTGGGTCGTCCCCCAAACCACGGCAGCCACTGCCGCCAAGCCAAGCCCGTACCAGTATCCGTCACGCACCATTGTGTCTGTGATTATACGTTCCCTGGCATGGAAATTGGGCCGCCGCTGCGCACAGTGCCAGACACTGCCGGATGGTCTGCCTTCTCCCGGCAAGGACAGCCGTTTCCAGTGGCGCAATGCACCTTTGACACAACGCTTCAGGCCGCGGGCATGGGCCTGCCCACGCCATGCGCGAGCGATTCAATACGGTCCTTCAATCGAAGTTTCAGCTTTTTCAAGCGGACCACTTCCAGCTTGTCTTCTTCTGTGGGGTAGGGCCTTGCGAGAAGCATTTCCAGTTGGAGGGAGTATTTTTGATGTTCCTCGGCCAGGCGACCCAGATCGTCACTGCTGGCCCCGAAGTCTTGTTGCACGGACACTTCCATAGGCATGCACCTCTTGGTACCACGTCAAACGCCAACGTTACCACCAAGAAACGCCCGCTGCAAGTCTGGTTTTTTAACAGGCATCCACAAAGCATTTCCTGGCCCTATCACGGCCCTGTCCGGGGCGCCCTCGTCATCAAAATCGCGTCCTCCACCGGCTGCGTATAGTATTGAAAACGCCTGCCAACCGGATGAAAACCCATCGTTGCATACAGTCCCAGTGCTGCGCTGTTGGACGCCCTCACCTCCAGTGAGAGCTGCAACGCATTCCGCTCCTGGCACCATGCCAGGACCGCTTCTACCAGCCTGCGGCCAAGCCCGCGATGGCGCCACACCGGGTCTATCGCCATGTTCTCCAGTTCGCACTCGTTTGCCCCGGCAAGCTGCAACATCGCCACGACTGCGAAGCCCGTCACAAGCTCTCCTTGCATGGCGCAAAAGACCGCACGCACAACGCCGGACGTGGGAATAGACATGGGACCAGACGTGGGACCAGAAACGGTGCCGGGACCTGGCTGTATGGGCCTTTGCAGCATCTCCGCATAGACCGCGCGGGGCCATTGGGCCGCTTCTGGGGCGGCCCCCTGCACGGCCAGGATGCCATCCAGTTCCCGCAAACTCGCCAGACGGACCGTTGGGCCACTGTGGTGCACCGGGGGCCGCATCCTGCGCCTACCGGCCCTGCGGGTGCGCCGCTGCAAGTTTGTGTTTGGGGAAAAGCTCCGCATCCGAGCGGCGCAGATAATTGGCGTCCAGCAAGGCAACATCGGCAAATCGTTGCTGCCGCCATGCGCGCTGGGCCAATGGCAAAATGTCCCCGGCGGTGGGATGGACAACGGTAATTTCACCCTGCCCCGGAAGCTGTCCTTGCAGAACGCCTGGGAACGGCCCCGAAAGCACCGCTGCCTCCGCCGGTCCTGTTACCACGCAGACGCCCGCTATTGCTGCCGGTGCTGCCGCCAGCGATGCGGCCAACGCAGCCCGCAGCGTCTCCGCCGTTTCCAGGGACTCCTGCACGCACTCCCAACCAGCATCGCGATAAGTACCGTGGTAGAACTCGCCGCGTCCGGCGTCGAGAATGGCATGTACCAACGGGGCCTGCGGTTGCAGGGATGCCATCACAGCCAGTCGCGACAACGCAATCACAGGCTTGCCGGTCGCCTCCGCCAGGCCCTTCACCGCGCCCAGGCCCACGCGCAGCCCCGTAAAAGACCCCGGCCCGCGCACAACCACAAACCCATCAACATCGGCCAGCGTCGCGTGGTGTTGTTGCAGCAAGGCGGCAATTGCCGGAAACATCTGTACGGAGTAGGCCCGTCCCGCCAGGTCCATGGCCCCCAGCGGCAGCAGTGCGTCGCTGGAGGTCCCTTGCGCCAGCAACACACTTCCCGTCGCCCCTGCCGTGTCCACCGCCAGCAACAGCATCAGACGACCGCGTCCGCGTTCTGGCAGATTTCGATCAGTACGCCGCCGGTGCTGGACGGATGGACGAAGAAATACAGGTGCCCACCCGCGCCCATCCGTAGCTCGTCAGAAACCAACCGCATCCCAGCGGCCTTCATCTCTGTAAAAATGTCTTCAATGTCGTCCACATGCAGCGCCAGATGGTGCAGGCCTTCCCCGCGACGGTCCAGAAACCGGCCAATTACCGACTCTGACGACAACGGCTCCAGCAGCTCAATCCGGCTCTCCCCCACAGGGACCATGGCCGTCCGCACCTGTTCCTGCTCGATGACCTCTTCCGGGCCAACTTCCATGCCGAGCAATTCATAAAACAGGCGTGCCTGATGGATGTCCCGCACGGCAACACCCAGATGATCAATACGAAACATACTCACTCCCCACCTCTATGTGGTCCACGTTTCTTTCCCTGCGCGCTGCGCCAGCAGCCCACGCAACAATGTCTCCACCAGCCGGTAGGGGTCTTCCCGTCCCTCGGCAATGGCGTGGGCATGGGCCTCCAGTTGCGCATGGCCCATGCGGTGCTCCACCAGCTCACGCATCAATTGCTGGCGGACCATGTCCAGCAGGCGCTCGCGCCAGCCAGCGGCGCGTTTGTCCCTCAGCCGTCCGCTTTGTTGCAGTGTCTGATGGCATTTCTCAATCATCTCGGCCAGTTCTTCCATGCCCTGTCCAGTGCTGGCAACGGTCTTCAGCACCGGAGGCACCCATCCCTCCGCATGTGCGCCCAGCGTCTGCATGGCGCGGACCTCACGCTCCACGCGGTCGGCGCCCTCGCGGTCGCTCTTGTTCACCACAAAAATATCGGCAATCTCCAGCACCCCTGCCTTCAGGCTTTGCACATCGTCGCCCAGCCCCGGCACCAGAACCACCACCGTCACGTCCGCCAGACGCACAATGTCCACTTCATCCTGGCCCACGCCCACGGTCTCAATCAGCAGGCGGTCTTTTCCGCTGGCCTCCACCACGGAGGCCACGTCCGCCGTGGCGCGCGCCAGCCCGCCCAGATACCCCCGCGTGGCCATGCTGCGGATGTACAGGCCAGGATCGGCATGATGGCGCTGCATCCGAATGCGGTCCCCCAGGATGGCCCCGCCGGTATAGGGGCTGGTGGGATCGACCGCGACCACGCCCACGCTCTGTTGCCGCGCGCGATAGTGCAGGACCAGTTGGTCGACCAGTGTGCTTTTGCCAGCGCCGGGGGCGCCCGTCAGGCCAATGCGCAGGGCGTGCCCGGTATACGGGAAACATGCGGAAAGCAGCGCCGGTGCGGCTGCGGTCTCATTTTCTACCAGGGAAATGGCGCGCGCCAGCGCCCGCACATCGCCAGAGCGCATCCGCTCCAGCAGGGCCACGGCTGTATTTGTATGCGATTCGGAATGCAGGATTGAAGTGGGCATCTCCGTTGCGATCATATCGCGTCCAGCGCACCTTCGGCAGCCCCGGCGCAAAGACACTCCTCGCCCCTGCCCCTTCGCTGCGGCAGGCAATCGGCAAGCAGCCGGTGCGGCCATTCAAACCACGCAATCGGCCCTGCGCTACCAACGATGGTCGCGGCCCGCTGGAGAGATCATTTTTTCAGCAGCTCGCGCGCAATCACCATCCGCTGGATCTCGCTGGTGCCTTCGCCAATGGTGCAGAGTTTCACGTCACGATAAAATTTTTCCGCCGGATAGTCCTTGATAAAGCCATAGCCGCCGTGCAACTGCACGCACTCATTGCAAACCTTCACGGCCACTTCGCTGGCGTAGAGCTTGGCCATCGCCGCCTCCTGCGTCACCTTCTGCCCGGCGTCTTTCATGTGCGCGGCGCGCAGGGTGAGCAGACGCGCGGCCTCCAGTTCCGTCACCATGTCGGCCAGCTTCCACTGTGTCCCCTGGAACTCGCAGATGGCCTTGCCGAATTGCCTGCGCTCCTTGGTGTATTTGACCGCTGCATCCAGCGCCCCCTGCGCAATGCCCAGCGACATGGCGGCAATGGAGATGCGTCCGCCGTCGAGGACCCGCATTGAGTCAATAAAGCCATCCCCCTCCTTGCCCAGCAGGTTTTCTGCGGGAATTTCGCACTCCTCAAAAACCAGCTCAGAGGTGTCGCTGGCGCGCAGGCCCAGCTTGTTTTCCTTTTTGCCGGGATGGAAACCTGGTGTGCCCTTTTCCACCACAAAGGCAGAAAGACCGTGCGTGCCCTTTGTCTTGTCTGTGACGGCAATGACCACGGCCACGTCTGCATAATGGCCATTGGTGATGAAGGTCTTGTTGCCGTTTAGCACCCAGCGGTCGCCCTTTTTTACGGCGGTCGTGCGCGCACCCCCAGCGTCCGATCCTGATCCCGGCTCTGTCAGGCCCCACGCGCCCAGCCACTCTCCGCTGGCCAGCTTGCCCACGTACTGCTTCCGCTGCGCCCCAGTCCCGGCCATGAAGATATGGTTTGTACACAGCGAATTGTGCGAGGCCACAATGATGCCAATGGAGCCATCCACGCGCGAAAGCTCCTCCACCGCGAGGACATACTCCACATAGCCCAGCCCGGAGCCGCCGTACTCCTGCGGGAAAATGATGCCCATCAGCCCCATGCGGCCCAGTTCCCGCACCGTCTCCAGCGGGAACTCGCTGGCCTCGTCCCAGCGCGCCACGTTGGGGGCGATCTTCTTCGCAGCAAAGTTGCGTACCACGGCGCGGAGCTGCTGCTGCTCCTCCGTGTAGAGGTGGAACTGCGTGCTTGCCTGCGTACTTGCGTGGAATGTCTCTGTCGCCATCGTTTTCTCCATAATGAAAACTTTTTAATGTATCACATTTTTCTATACAAGGGAGGCAGAATTTTTCCCTACAAGTCCGACGTAGCCAGAGGCAAAATACTGGCACGGCCCGCTTTCATCCCATGCAAAACTTCCCAACAGGAAGGTTGCCAGGTTGCATTTGTAGGGCTTGCAGTAGTGGAAAAAGAGGGATTTTCAGGAAAGATTGGCTGCCCCCCAGGGATTCGAACCCCGATAGGCTGCTCCAGAGGCAGCTGTCCTACCATTGAACGAGGGGGCAGTGGTGCAATTGTGGCCGCGTGTTGGGCAGCACTTATGACTATATTTTGCCGGGAAGTTCTGGTCAACCTTGCGGCCCGGCAACCAAGAAGACCCTGCACAAATCATGCTTCTGCGGCCCCTGCATTGGCGCCCCCCAGCACCACCATCGGCTGGATGAGGGTCCCGGCCACGCGACGGCCTATCGCCAGCAACTCCCGCTGGCTGGTGAAGATTTTTACCAACGGGGCCTGGGAATACTCCGGCAGATTGCAGGCCATCCCGTTGCGCAAACGCCCTGCGGTGGTCGCGTCCACGGTGACCGCAGGCGCCTGCGGTAGGAGCGTGCGCGGATGGGGCAGGTGCCCCTCGATTGTGCCCGCGCTGGCCCATGCGTCCAGTTCCTCCAGCGTCACCGCGTCTTCCAGCGTGAATTCCCCCGCCTGCACGCGGCGCAGGCTGGCCAGGTGCGCCCCGCAGCCCAATTGCTGGCCCATCTCGTGCGCCAGGGAACGGATGTAACCGCCAGAGGAGACCTCAATATCAAAAAATGCCAGCGGCGGTTGATAGGAGAGGATGTCCAGCCGCAGGACCTCAATGGCCACCGGACGCAACACAACTGGAGCGCCTGCACGGGCCAGCTTGTAGGCGGGCGTGCCTTCAATTTTCTTGGCCGAGTACGGCGGCGGCGTCTGCGCAATAGGGCCGAGAAAGCGCGCCGCCACGGCACGCACCGCTTCGAGGGCCAGCTCTGGTCCCACCGCTTCCCCCACCTGGCTGCCTTCGGCATCGTAGGTGTCGGTGGCGAAACCAAACCGGATGCTCCCGGTGTAGCGTTTCCCGTCCTGCTGAAAGAACTGCGCCAGGCGCGTAAATTTCCCCAGCAGCAGAGGGAGGACGCCGGTCGCCATTGGGTCCAGCGTACCCAGGTGCCCAATGGACCGCTCCTGCGTCAGCCTGCGCACCCGCGCAACCACGTCGTGAGAGGTCATGCCCGACGGCTTGTCCAGGACCAGCAGTCCATTCATTGGGATTTCCCTAGTCAAAAAAGATGTGTGCCATATCAGGATACGGCGCCTGGGGTCTCTACATTCCCATTGGATTCGTGTCCCGCGTGGGCGGACCAGGGCGTAATCTACCCCACGTCCCATCCAAACAGGAATGGGAGCAGCGTTTCCTGGCGGTCAATAGCTTGTCAACGTCCGTGCCAGGTGGCCGTGCGCTTCTCCAGAAAGGCCCTCATGCCTTCGGCCTTGTCTTGGGTGCTGCAACAGACGCCGAAGAGCGACGCCTCCAGATACAGGGCCTCGTCCAAGGGCAGATCGAAGCCGCGATGGACGGCCTCCAGGCTGTAGCGGACGGCCAGCGGGGACATTTTGGCGATGGTGCGGGCGATCTCCTCGCCGCGCGCCAGCAGCTTGTCCGGCGCAACGACCTCATTCACCAGTCCCACCCGCAGGGCCTCAGCGGCGGGGACCATTGCAGCGGTCAAAATGATCTGCAAGGCAACGCCTTTGCCCACCAGCCGCGCCAGGCGCTGCGTCCCGCCGTAGCCGGGAATGATGCCCAGCTTCACCTCCGGCTGGCCGAGCCGGGCATTTTCGCTGGCGATGCGCAGGGTGCAGGCCAGTGCCAACTCACAGCCGCCGCCCAGAGCAAATCCATTGATGCAGGCGATGACCGGCTTGCCGCACTCTTCAATGGTGCGAAAGACGGCCTGCCCGCGCCGCGCCAGGTCCAGCCCTTGCTCCCCGTTGACCAATGCCAGCTCCTGTATGTCCGCCCCGGCGGCAAAGGCCTTTTCGCCCGCTCCGGTCAGGATGACGGCGCGGAGGGTGGGGTCCTCGCGGATGCTGGTAAAGACGGCTGCCAGGTCTGCCAACGTGGCCGCATTCAGGGCGTTCAGGACCTTGGGCCGGTTGAGGGTGACGAAGGCCACTCCATCGCGGGCCTCAAAGAGTAGATTTTCATGTTCCATGGACATTGCGCACCTCAAAAAAGAACTTCCTCTTGCAAAACAAATGAGTGTATCAACTTGTTGCGGCATGGGCAAAGCAATTGGGCCGTGCGGCAGTGTACCATCGAAATATGATCAAAGGAATCACGCTGGTGCGTCTTGCCAGCACACAAAATGTTTTTGACAAAATGTCCGGCTTCTTCTCCTCCCTTGGCCTGGAACCAGGCAAGAACTGGACGGACGGGGCCAGCAAAGGCGCGCCTTTTTTGGCGCCCATAGGCAATTTGGAAGTGGTCCTGGGCCTCCCTCCCGCCACGCCAGAAGTGCTGATTGAAGTGACCGGCCTGGAAGATGTATACACGGTCGCCAAGCGCTGGATGGAGCAAAACTACGCCGCGCCAGAAGTGTCGCAGCACATCTCAGAAGTACAGACAACGCATTGGAAGTCGCGGCTGTTTACAGTCAGTCCCATGCCGGGGCACACCTTTGCCTTTTGGGAAGCAGAGGACCCACTACGCGGAAGGCCCCTTGCGCTGGAAGGGGACCTGTCAGCCGCTGGGATGCGGTTTGGCATTGTGGTGGCCCGCTGGAACTCTGTAATCACAGACCGTCTGTTGCAGGGCGCGCTGGATGGATTGCTGCGCAGCGGCGCCAAGAGGGCCGATCTGCACATTGTACGGGTGCCGGGCGCGTGGGAGGTCCCATCTGCGGCGCGCACCTTGGCGGAAACCAAACAGGTGGACGCCATCCTGACGCTGGCCTGCCTGCTGCGTGGCGAGACGGCGCACTATGAGGCCATCTACAACGAGGTGGCGCGCGGCATTGGGCAATCGCAACAGGACACAGGCGTCCCCCATGCCTTTGGCGTGCTCACCTGCGAGACCCTGGAGCAGGCGCTGGACCGGGCCGGCCTGAAGCAGGGCAACAAAGGCTTTGAAGCGGCGATGGCGGCCATTGAGATGGTCTCACTGCAACGCAAAATTGTAACTGCTGCTGTTACAGATACCGCAACAGGGCGGGACTGACGTGGGCAAACGGCGCAAGTCCCGCGAACTGGCCATGCAGATGCTCTTCCAGGCGGACGTGGGCAAGCAGTCCCCCGATGAGGTCCTGCGCACCTTCTGGCAGGCACGGGAAAACAGCAGCGCCGACCTGCGTGGCTTTGCTGAAGACATCTTTCGCGTGGCCTGTGAACGCCGCGAGGAGATTGATGGCCAGATTGAACAGCACAGCCAAAACTGGCGGCTGGAGCGCATGGCCGCCGTGGACCGCAACCTGCTGCGGGCGTCCATTGCTGAGATGCTGGGCTTTCCGGGCACGCCCTTGCCCATCATCATCAATGAAGCTCTGGAGGTCGCGCAGATTTACGCCGCCCCGGAGTCTGTGCAGTTTTTGAATGGGGTGCTGGATGCCGTGGCGCGCGACCTGCCCCGCACCGTGAAGCAGTTGACGCCCAGGCCGCAGAAGTAGTCCCTTAACCTGAAAATAAACGCGGCCCCGCCGCCCGTGCCACACGCTACAGATCGAAGAAAGGCCCTGCATGGAGCAGGGCCTTTGTCTGTGGTGCGTTGTTCCGTTGTTCCGGGCCTAATTGGTCTGGCCCGTGCCCTGGAGTGGCCGCGGTTTGGCTGCCAGGAAAAAGGCCGGCAATGGCTTGTTGTAGACCGTAGTGCCGGAGGCGCCAATCAGCGCCGGGTTGAGTTGCTGGGTGTCTGTCAGACTGGTCGTATTGATAAGATGGACCAGATTGTCCCGATTGGTGCCCACATAGAACGTATTGGTGTCTGGGCTGAAGACGCCTGCGATGGGCGTCCCAGCATTGCCCGTCAGCGGTACGTTGACCACCGTGCCACCTCCGGTGGGTGGGATTTTGTATGCGGGCAGGGTGCTGTTGCTGGCCCCGGGAGTTGCCGGATAAAAGGTCACAAAGGCCAGGCCGGAGGTCGGCGATGGCAACACCTGATTGATGCTGCCAATGTTGGGCGTGTTCAGGCTGGTTGTATACGGCAGTCCGGCCAGATTGGGCGGCGCCCCATATTGCAGATTGCCCGTCAGCGGACAGGCCCCCGGTGGGATGGTGACATTGATGTCGGTAATGTTTCCACTGGCGGCCGTGGCGCCAATGATATGGTGTCCATCGACCGTGCTGGCCACCTGGTCGACCGCTTCCGTGACGCTGCCAACCGGCGGGTAATAGTTCGTTGGATTGAAGGCGTCGTTGGGATTTTGGCTGGTATTGTTCGGCCCAGTGGAGCAGTAGCTGTATGCGTCCACCTGCTGTCCGCCGTTTGTACTTGTGTAAATCCCGACGCCGGGCACCGTGACCGCAACACTGGGCACGGGGGCCGTGGTGCTCCCACTCGTGGGCACGGGACAGTTCGTGGCGGCGCTGTTGCCATTGTCCGTGCAAGCGTGCCAGCCAGTGAACCTGGAGTAAACGAACAGCGTGGCCGCATTCGGCGTGTTGGCGCTGGGAGGATTGGAATAGGTGATGTACAAGTTCTGGCTGTCTTCTGTAAATGCGGCAGCGTACGGAGGGTTGACCTCACCGCCAGGATTGAGCGGAGGAAATACATTGGAAGCGGTCTGCGTGGAATAGATCGGGTTCACTACGCCACTGGGGTAGATTGGCTGGTTATTGGCATTGCAGGCGACGGTCGGTCCCGGCGCCGGGAAGGCAAGAGAGGTCCCCTTGGATGGGTTATAGAGGTAAAAAAGCTGGCGGCAAGGGTCGTGGATGACGACCGTACTGTTGTCCGGCGAGACCGCCAGCACGGTGCCCGGTACGCTGGTGCTCTGCCCTATAAGAGCATTGTTCGTGGTGCTGACAAGCATCAGCTCCGTGGCGCTGCCAAAGTACAGGGCCGTGCCCTGCTGGTTCATCACCATCGAGTTGGGAAGGTAGGGGAGCTGCACCGGGGTGCCGATTGTGCCGAGGAGGAAATCCACCGGGACAAAGCCGTAAGACCACGGGTTGGCCATGTACAGGACCGTGGAACTTGGCCCCGGCGTATGGACCGCAACTGGGTTGCTGGTAATGGGCAGTCCTGTGCTCAGGTTCCCAATCTGGTCCTGGGGCGCGGGGTTGCATATTCCCGGCATGCACTGCACCACGATGTCCGCATCGCTGGGGAAATTGGCCGTCACGGTGCCGGAGTTGTTGACCGCGATGTTGATTGGATTGGTGGAAGTATAGGTGAGGGAAAGTCCTGTAATCAGGTTGCCCAGGGTGTCCGTCACCGTGGTCGTCAGGGGCTGGATGTTGCCTTGGTTCAGGGTCACGCTGGTGGTGTTGGGGGTGGTGCCAACATTGAGGGTGATGCTCTTAGGCGGGCAGGTGAAGAAGTAGCCTGCTGTGCTGGAGGCCTGGGCAACACTCGCGTTGATGACTGTAGACCCCGGTTGATGGGCCGTCGCAACACCGTTTTGGTCCACCGTCACGATGGCGGGGTTCTGTGGCGTATACGAGAGGTGGCCGACGGCGCAGGTAATGTCCGTGTTGGCGCCATTCACGGTCGCGTATGCCGTCGCGGCCAATTGCGCTGTCTGGTTCTGGGAGAGACAGCTTTGCTGGTTGTAGACCGGGACACAGCCGGGCGGGTTGTTTGGAGAAGTGCAGACCGGACTGGGAGACGGCTGGCCATTGGCTGGATTATTGGCCGGACTATTGGGACAATTCTCCACCGTAGTGCCCAGCAGCACGCTGGTCACCTGCGGATGCACGAAGACCGGGACCACATTGCTGGTGGCGCCCCCACCGCTGGCGGTAATATAGGCAATCCCCTGCTTGTTGGTAGGGATGCAGGTGGTGTAGCTGGAGACCCCATTGCCGGAATTGCGGTTCCAGGTCCCTCCGCAAAGTTGCCCTGTGGGGGAAACGTCCGCAATGGTGGGGTCGCTGGTCCCATAGGTGAACTGGTTCAGGCCGGAAGGCGTGCCTTTGCAGGTATATGCCGTTGGCGTCACCACTTCATTGGTTGCGCCATAGTTGATGGAGACGCCGTAGGTATACGGTTGCAGGACGATCGTTGAGGTGGCAGTAACAGATGGACCGCTCTGGAAGCCAGTACAGAAATTTTGCCCATAGTCTTTGAAGTAACATCCTGTTACCGACAGACTGACGGGCAGAGACAAGGAACATAGGACCGCCAAAAATACAAACCGCCGCATCGAACCTCCCCGTCGGCGCACTATTGGCGCGGACGGTCACATTTAAGACCCACGGGACCCGTGATCTGGTGTTTTTAGTGTATGGGTACAGCGCAGCTTCGGCAACCGTCCCTGGACTGGCCCCAGGCCCGTTGCTCAAAAATGGCTGCAATTACGGCTTCTGCCCCCTCATGACTGGCCGGGTGGCATGTACTGCTCAAACCATTCCAGCGCGCGTTCCAGCACATCCCGGCGGTCTTTGGGGTTGCTGAAGCCGTGTCCCTCGTTGGGATAGACCACCAGTTCCACCGGTGTGCCCATGGCCCGCAGCGCGTGCCAGAACTCAAAAGACTGCGGCGCCGGACACTCGCCGTCCCGGTCGCCCACCACAATCAGCGTGGGCGTCTTCGCATTGCGGACAAAGTTGATGGCGGAGCTTTTCGCGTAGACCGCTGGGTCCTCATACACACTGGCGCCAAAGTAAGGGACCATCCACTGGTCGATGGAGTTTTCGCCATAATAGCTTTTCCAATCAGAGATGCCCGCGCCGGCCACCGCTGCATGGAAGCGCGGCGTCTGCGTGACGGCGAACATGCTCATAAAACCGCCATAGCTCCAACCGGTGATGCCAATGCGCCGGGGGTCCACCGGCAGCGCCTTTGTTACCGCGTCCACGCCCGCCAGGATGTCGCGCAGGTCGCCGTAACCGAAGTCCTTGCGATTGGCCGCCGTGAATGCCTCACCCTCGCCGAAGCTACCGCGCGGGTTAGGAAAGAGCACGAAATATCCCAGGCTGGAAAATGCCGTGCCGTTGTAACCCGCGTAGGGCCAGCGTGGCGTTACGGCGCTGGCCGGGCCGCCATGCACATACACGACCATCGGGTATTTTTTACTAGGGTCGTACTGTTTGGGATACAGCAGCCAGCCCTGCACGCGATGCCCATCGTTGTTCCAGACCAGGCCCTTGGCCGCACCCCAGTCCGGCTTCTGGCTGGCATTCAGGTGCGTGACAGGCCGCCACTGGCCAATCCTGCCCGCCCAGACCTCCGGCGGCATCGACCAGGAGGAACGAATGAGCGCCGTTGGCGCGGTGGCCGCGCCTTCCGCGGCGGGGTTTCCTGCAGCCGGTCTGGCCACGGAAATACTCAATTCATAGTTGCCGGAGCCGATGCTTTCCTCGCCCTGCCACAGGTTGCGCACCGCACCCGTGGCCGTGTCCAGTTGCGCGATGCGCGGCTGGCCATCCACAAACTCCGTAAACAGGAGGTCCGAGTTGCTTCTCCAATCGATCCATGCAGGCGTGGAGGCGCGTCCCGGCGTCAGGTCCTGCGGTGTACCGCCGCTCGCAGGCATCCGGTAGATGTCGCCTCCCGTTACGCCCTGGTCGCTCATCAGTCCGCCAATAAAGGCGATTTCCTTCCCGTCTGGCGACCAGCGCGGCAGGGCGATCTGCATGGGGGGCCGCAGGATTGCCTGCGGCTGCGTTTGCGCTTCCGTCTGCGTGTAAAGCTGGGCCACCCACCAGTTGTCCTCGCCCGGCGGGGCCGCGGCCACGTAGACGAACGCCTGGGAACCCGGCGACCAGTCGTATTCGTAAACATGCAGATTGGCTGGGGTCAGCAGACGCATGGCCCCCGTGGACGCCTGCACCACGGCCACGCGCTGTACCTCGGCCAGATTGGCGGCGCTGATGACGCCCACGGCGGGCCTCATGGCGGCCAGAGCGCCTGCCGGACGCGTGGCGTTCTCCACAAAGAGGAAGGCGATCTGCTTGCCGTCCGGGGACCAGGCCACCTGGTGCATAAATCCGGTCGCGCTGGTCAACTTGCGCGGGGCCGCGCTGCCGTCCGCCGGGGCAACAAAGAGCTGCTTCTGCGGCGCAGACTGGCAATCGGAGAGAAATGCAATCTGCTGGCTGTCTGGCGACCAGGCCACGCCACCCTCGTTGCAGTCCTGCTGCTTGGGCGTGCTGGCCGTCACGATGCGGTCGCCCTTACCACCCTCCAAGCTGGCCAGATGGATGCGGCTGCCCGTCTTTTCCTGCCGCGCCACCCAGGCCACGGTCTTTCCATCCGGGGAGATGGCGGCCTGTTGCGGCCAGTGCGTGCGGCCAAGCTGCTCCAGAATGCTGGCGATTTTTTTGTTGGTCGCCGGGTTGGCCGCCTTGTCCGCCGTTTGGCCCACAGACACGGGAGACGCGACGGATGTGGCGGATGAGACAGATGCGCTGTGCGGGTTTTGTGTGGAGGCATGCGGCAGCGCAATCGCCGCGCCTGTTGCAGACAAACACAGCAAGCCGAGGCCAAGTACGGGGGCCTGCAGCAGGGGGAAAATGCGTGACAAACCAGTAAAAAACATCGTGCGCGGATGCTATCACAAATGGCAGGGGAAACTCATCCCCTGGTTGCCCATAGCAAACATCCACCAAGAAAAATAGGGCCTCTTTTTGTCCTCTCTGGCGAAAGGTCGCAAGGACCCATTGCACGCTGGAGCACCCACTACAGCCACTCTGCAGTCACTTTTCCACAGGAAAAGACAAATAGGTCTGACACATTTCCCCAAGAAGTGTAATGTTAACTTGTCATTTAGGAAAGGACACCAATCATGCGCCTATTTTGTTGCCATAAAAATATGCCGCCGTTGCAGCGCCGTTCCCTTCTCCTCGTCAGTGTCGCCATCCTGATCTTCGTGGCCCTTACAGAAGCAGGTTATTACGGATTCCGGCATGGCCATCCTTCGATTGCGTTTGTCATCCTTCTTGCCATTCTGCCAGCGGTCCCTGTGGTCTTCGTCATCCGCGTTGTTGGCCGCTATCTAGCAGAGGAAAAGGATGAATTTGTCCGTATGCTGGTTGTCCAAGCCATGCTGTGGGGCTTTGGCGTGACCATGGTGTTGGATACGGTCTGGGGGGGCTTTGCCGTATGGCAACCCGCGCCAATTCCACTCGGATTACTGAATTTCGATATTTTTGCGGCCTCGGCCCTGATTGCCTTCCGCATTTTGCGCTGGAGGTATCAATGAAAAACCGTCTCCGTGTGCTCCGCGCCGAGCGCAATTGGAGCCAGGCCGAGCTGGCCGAGCGCCTCGGGGTCTCCCGACAGAGCGTCAACGCCATTGAGACGGGAAAATTCGACCCCAGCCTTCCGCTCGCGTTCAAGATCGCCCGGCTCTTTGCAGGCCCCATCGAGTCCATCTTCCTTGACAACGCAACGCCGTCAGCCGAAAGCACAGAAACGGACCAGGCCCGGTGAGTGGGCCGCGTCACTCCAGTTTGCGCAGGCGGTTGAGGCCGTTGAAGGCGGCCATTTTGTAGCACTCGGCCAGCGTGGGATAGTTGAACACCGTGTCCACGAAGTATTCGATGGTCCCGCCCAAGGCCATGACGGCCTGACCAATATGCACCAGCTCGCTGGCCTCTTCCCCAATAATATGCACGCCCAGGATTTTATGGTCCTCGCGGTGGAAGAGCATCTTCAGGCGGCCCGTCGTGTCCCCGCGGATTTGTCCGCGCGCGGTCTCCCGGTAAAAGGCCAGGCCGACCTCATAAGGGACGCCCGCCTCGGTCAACTGCTCCTCCGTCTTGCCAATGAAGGATATCTCCGGGATGGTGTAAATGCCATAAGGGTAAAGATTGGGATTGGAGGTCAGCGCCTGGTCGCCCATCACACGCGCGGCGGCAATGCGGCCCTGCTCCATCGACACGGAGGCCAGGCTGGGAAATCCAATCACATCGCCAGCGGCATAGATATGCGGCACTTTGGTGCGGTAGTTTTCGTCTACTGCGATGCGCCCGCGCGGGTCCGCTTCCAGGCCAGCCGCGGCCAGGTTGAGGTCGTCCACATTGCCCTGGCGTCCCACGGCGTAGAGCAACATGTCGGCGGCGATCTTTTTCTTGCTTTCCAAGTTGGCCACTACCGTGCCATCGGCCAGGTCCTCCACGCTTTCCACGGCCTCGTTCATGTGCAGGGTCACGCGGCTGTCGCGCAGATGATAGCTGAGTGCTTCGACAATCTCCTGGTCCACAAATTCCAGCAGCCGGGAGCGCCGTTCCACCAGCGTCACGCGCACATCCAGGGCCGCAAACATGCAGGCATATTCCACGCCGATGACGCCGCCACCGACCACGATCAGCGTCTTGGGCAACTCGGCCAGCGCAATGATCTGGTCGCTGTTGACGATGTTGCGTCCGTTGACCGGTACCTTGTCGGACTTGGCCGGTTTGGAGCCCACGGCAAGCAGGAAGTTGGCCGCCTCATACGTGTTGGAACCGCGGGAATTGGTCACCCGTACATGCGTGGGGTCTTCAAAGGTGGCCGTCCCGGTCAGGGTCTGGACCTCGTTGCGGGACAATTGGGTTTCCGTGACAGCAATCTCCGCCTGAATGACATGTTGCACGCGAAAGGCCAGGTCCGCCATGGTGATCTTTTCCTTCACCTTGTAATTCATGCCGTAGATCGAGCGATAGTTAAAGCCGGAAAGGTGCAGCACCGCTTCGCGAAAGGTCTTGCTGGGGATGGTCCCGGTGTTGATGCAAACGCCCCCCATCACCTCTCTTTGTTCGACCAGGGCGACTTTTTTCCCATGTTTTGCGGCGGCAATGGCTGCCCGCTGTCCAGCGGGCCCAGAACCGATGACGAGTAGATCGAAGGTTTCCATGCTTGATTGGGTCGTATTTCTGCTGGGCATCTGCCAGCGATGGATTTGTGTTGCAAAAAGGCCTTGCGGAAGGGGCGTTCGGCCCGAACAGCCCATCTGCAAAGCCTTTACACTTGTTTTGGATGCTACTTTGCGCCATTACGGACAGGCGGCTGGTGGGGGAAACTCTGGCCGAGCAGCGCGCTGGGCTGGTCGAACTGGCCCGCATCTGGGCAGAAAATGGCGTGGCCCTGGTGCAATTGCGGGAAAAAGACCTGCCCATCGCGGGGCTGCTTTCGCTGGCCAAATCCATGCACCAGGCCATGCGCGCAACGGGCGCGAGGACGCGGCTACTGCTCAATGCTCCGCCGGAGGTGGCGCTGGCCGCAGGCGTGGACGGCATCCATCTGCCTGCTGGACTTGCCCCCGGCCAGATCGACGAAATTCGCGGTCTCCACGCCGCCATCTCTGCCTCTTCCGGTAGTGGCCCGGGCGCGCGGCCTTTCTGGGTCAGCGTCTCCTGCCACACCCTGGAGGAGGTGCTGGAGGCGCGCCGTCAGCAGGTGGACTGCGTCCTCTTTGCTCCGGTCTTTGAAAAAAAGATTAGCGAGGGGAACGTCCTTCCCGGTCAAGGGTTGGAGGCGCTGGCCGCAGCCTGTCGCGCGGCGCAGCCTGTACCGGTGCTGGCGTTGGGAGGGGTGACAGCGAAGAACGCTGCGGCCTGCCGTGCAGCCGGGGCCGCGGGGACCGCCGCCATCCGCCTCTTCCATGCCCCGCCGAGCGCGTGGAGCGCGCTCCGCCACGCCGGTCCATGACCCGCAAAACAACAGGGACGGGGAGATGCTATTTCGTGGCTTGGACACGGTAGATGGTGAGGTCCTGGGCCGCGTATCCAAAGAGCGGCGCGTAGCTCCGTCCAGCAAGCACGGTGTGCAGCTCTGGGACCGCCTGGTTGCGCACCACCAGGATGTGCTCCTGCAAAGGGACGCCGTCCGTGCTGTAATTTTGGACCTTCTGGTTGCGGTAAAAGCCCAGGCCATATTGCACGTCCCGCCGCGTCTGATACACGCAGACCAGTTGCGGGGCGTCCTGGACGCGGGCAATCTCTCCGGCCAGCGTGCGCGCGGAATACATCTGGTCCATCACCGTGCTGTTCCGTGTGCCCATTAAAAAGAACAGGAGCAGCACCACGGGGACCATGGTTGCAATGCGCAACCGGGCCGTGCCAAAGCGGACCACCACCACCAGAAGCGCAATGGCAAAGGAGGCCCCAACCATCCCCGCAGCCACTATCACTGGCACGGGCGGGATGTGGTGTGGCAGCACCAGGATGTGCGGCAGCATCAGTCCAATGGCCACCAGCAGCCCTACCACCACGGCATGGGCCATCAGCAGCCAGGGATGCAGGCCGCGCGTGCGCACGCGGTTCAGATAATCACCGGTCAGGATGGTGATGGGCGGGATGGCCGGCAGGATGTAGCCCGGCAGCTTGGATTGCGAGAAAGAGAAGAAGAGGACCGGGAACAAGGCCCACAGCACCAGGAACTCAGGAAAAGCGTCTCCGGCGCGGGGGTTGCCGATATAGCGGTCGGGTGCGCGGCGCACCTTCCATTCGTCGATGGAGCTGCGGATGGCGTCCCACAGGGCGCTGATGGCCACTACCGTCCACGGCAGCAGGGCCAGCAGCATGATTGGCAGGTAGTACCAGAGCGATTGCGCGTGGTGGAAGCGGCCCGTGGCAAAGCGTTCCAGATTGTGTTGCAGAAAGAAGACACGGAGGAACTCTGGGTTGCGGTGCTGCACCGCGATGAACCACGGCAACACCATGGCCAGGTACAGCAGCACACCAGGCAGCCAGACAGTGCGGCGCAACAGGGACCACTCCCGGCGCAGGGCGGCAAAAAGAAAAATAATGCAGAAGGCCAGGCCCGGCGCCACCGGCCCTTTGGCCAGCGTGGCGGCGCCCACAAAAAAATACAGGTCGAAGAGCCAGAATTTTTTGTCCGTCTCATACCACGCATACCAGCCCAACATGCCGATACAGAATGGCGCAGCCAGTTGCATGTCTGTAGACGCCCCGCGCGCAAAACCGAGGATGCCCGCGCAGGAGACGGTGATGAGCGCGGCGTCGAGTTGCCCGCCAGGACGGAAGCGGCGCATGTGGAGATAGATCAACAGGACCAGGGCGAAGGCGAAGCTGGCCGAGGGCAGCCGCGCAGACCAGTCATGCACCCCAAACTCCCGGAAAGCAAACATGGCACGCCAGTAATAGAGCGCAGGTTTTTCCAGCCATGGCTTGCCGTACAAGATGGGGGTGATGTAATCGTGCCGGGCCAACATTTCCCGCGCAACCTGCGCATAGCGGGGTTCGTCCGCGCCCACCAGGCCCAGCACATCGCCGCCAAAGAGCGGGACCAGGCCATAGAGCAGCAAGAAGATGGTAAAGACCAGCAGGACAGAGACCTCCGCAGCCATCGCTGCGTTGGCGTTCTGCCAGAAGCTGCCCCCAGGCAAATACCGCTCCCAGTCTTCCTTTCGCCTAGGTGTCACGATTGTCCTGGACCGTCTCTATGGGATGGATGCATAGGGGAAACCACCTCCAGCCTATCAAAAGGCGACGGGATGCGGAACAGGCAGGGGAAAAACGACAGGAGGGACAGTGCGTGTCCCTGCAATCTCTGGGCCTGTTAACAGGTCTCTATGCCACATGGGAAATGGCAACGCCCCGTATACATTGGCGCAACTCATTCAAAATGCGGTCGATGGCTGCGGACAGAGGGCCTTCCAGGGTACAGCCGCCAGCATTCTCATGGCCACCGCCTCCAAATCGTTCGGCCACCTTGGCCACGTTGATCTGGCCTTTGCTGCGCAGGCTGAGGCGGAGGCGATGGTCCGGCAGTTCGCGCACGAAGACGGCCACCTCTACGCCAGAGATGGAAACGGCGTAGTTCACAATGCCTCCGCAGTCTTCTTCTTCAGCGCCGGTGCGGACCATGTCGCCGTGGGTGACCCACAGCCAGGCAATGGGGCCTTCCCGTTGCAGGGTGTTCAGGGCAGCGCCCAGCAAGCGCATCTTGGAGGTGGGATTGCTGAAGTAGACGTCCTGCGCGATGCGCGATGGACTGGCCCCATGGCGCACCAGGTCCTGCGCCAGGGCGAAGGTCTGCTCATGGGTACACTCGTAGCAGAAGGAGCCGGTGTCCGTCAGCACCGCCGTATACACGCAGGTGGCCATGGCAGGCGTAATGGAAACGCCAGCGGCCTGGGCCATGCCGTAGACCAGCTCGGCCACCGCACTGGCCCGCGTGTCCACCCAGTTGATATGGGCAAAGTTGCGCGCGCTGGCATGGTGGTCCACATTGATGAGGAACTGGCCTTCCAGCCCCTTCAGTCCCGTGCGCGCAATGCCATCGCACTCCAGAAAAACCACGGCGTCATACTGCCGGTCAATGGTGGAGGCGCAGCGGATGCGGTCTGCGCCAGGCAGCGTGCGGTAAATCAAGGGGACATGGTCATACAGCACCATCTCTGCCTGCTTGCCCATCTGCTCCAGCATCATCCAGCAGGCCAGCACAGAGCCGACCGCGTCCCCGTCCGGACGGGCATGGGAGGTGACCAGAAATGATTTCCGGCCACGGATTGCCGCCAGCACCTGCTCCAGGGTGTGTCTTCCAGCCAGTTCCGGCGTTGCTGACACCACCGTATTCTCCGTGTTGTTTCGTCCATCCATTTTTAGCTGTCTTGTATGTCCTTGTCGGCTGGGCCAGGCTGTCCGGCAATCTCCTTCAAAATATTTTTACTTCCCCGTCGTGTCCGGCCCATCAGTTCGTCAATCCGCGCTTTCAGCCCCTGCGAACGGTCCGCGTGAAAACTCAGCTCGGGCACATGGCGCACACCCATCCGCTCCATCAGCTCGTGCCGTATGTATCCACGCGCGGCATCCAGTCCTGCCAGGGTCTGCTTTTCTTCTTCCTCGCCACCATCGATGGCCACAAAGATACGCGCTGACTTGCCGCCAGGGGCCAGTACCACCTCGCTAATGTATGCGAAGCTGATGCGGGGGTCGCTCAACTCCCCTATAATCATGGCGCCAATTTCCTCGCGTAGCGTCTCCGCCACGCGGTCCTTGTGGTGCTTCCGCGCGCGTAACTCTGGCATACAGGGCCCCCATCGATTAAACCAATGAGGATACCAGACTTGCGGGGCCCCGGTACATTTTTATTTTTATTGGTTTTTTGGGGGAGCGCCCATTTTGGCTGCCGTGGGGCGCGTCATTCTTCGGGAAAAAACTCTACAAACGCATCGCTGACAGAGGCCCCGTGGTGTTCGGCCACGCGCACGCAGGCGGCCTCAATCTGCTCCATTTGCCCACGAAGATAATCGCGCGAAGCGGAGATGGCCGCAATCCCCAGGGTGGCCGATTGCCAGGTGACGGCCCCATCCAGTTCCGCCACAGAGACATTGAATCCGTGGCGCAGGGTGTCTTTCAAGCTGCGCACGCACTGACGACGGTCCTTGAGCGAATGCGCCTGGTCCATGCGGAGGGCGACGGTGAGCACGGCAAGCGGCATGGTCCCTCCCATGACGGCCCCAGCAAATCCAGTTGGGCTTTGTTGGCGCTATGCCGGGTCTACGGCAGGCCCAGTGGTCGCCGTCGGCGCTGCTTCGCCGTGGTCCACCAGGTCGCGCAGGTCCTTGCTCGGCTTGAAGAAAGGGACGCGCTTGGCGGGTACATCCACGCGCGCGCCTGTCTTTGGATTGCGACCAATACGCGGCCTGCGTTGGCGTGTGCGAAAGCTGCCAAACCCGCGAATTTCGACCTTGTCATTGGCGCGCAATGCCCCGATGACAGCCCCGAAGATGGTCTCGACGATCTTCTCCGCGTCCCCGCGAGTCAGATCCCCCAGTTGCATTACCTCGACAACCAGATCAGCTTTGGTCATGCCCGCTCCTACAATCTGAAAATACAACAACCCAGGACAAGCTGCAACATAATGAAAGGAAAAGGCTTGTTATTTCCATAGAAAATAAAAACCTGGGGCCTTATCGAGCAACGCATCGGGGCTGGGAAAGAGCGACCGCGAACCCGCTCCCAGGATGGCGTCCAGCAGGCCACGGTGGGGCCTTTCCGGGCGCACAATGGTTGGTTCCCCGCGAATGCCAACGGCCCGCGCCGTGTCCATCAAGGCCTCGTGGAAGCCGCCTGTCTGGTCAATCAGATGCAGCGGCAACGCCTGCTCGCCGGTCCAGACCTGCCCGGTGGCCAGCGGCTGTATCTGCTGCACAGTAAGATGGCGGCCCAGCGCAACGTCCGCAATGAATTGCAGGTGCATATTGTCGATCAGGGCCTGGAAGTAGGCGCGCTCTTCCGGGGTCAGGTCGCGCGTGGGGGAGCCGGCGTCTTTCAACGCGCCGGCCTTGATGGTCACGTCCTTCATCTTGGCCCACTGCAACAGGTCGCCGTAGTTGACCCACTGCGCGATGACGCCGATGCTGCCCACAATGCTGGCCTGATTGGCGTAGATGCGGTCCGTGGCGGAGGCAACATAATACGCGCCACTGGCGCCGACACTTTCAATCGAGGCCACAATGCGCTTTTTGTGCTCCGTGCGGATGCGCAGCACCTCGTGGTATATCTCCTGCGAAGCGGCCGCCCCGCCGCCGGGCGAATCAATGTGCAGGATGATGGCCTTGATGGACCCATCGTTGGCAAAACGCTCCAATTGGTCGTTCATGGCGTCGGCTGAATCAATGGTCCCTGTCAGGTCCACGACCGCAATCTGGTTGGAACGGAAGGAAGCAAAGCTGGAGCGGTCCCCACCCATCGACATCAGGGCCAGTCCCCAGAAGACCGCAACAAAAACCAGAAAGACGCCGCCAGCCACGCTGGTCCAGAACCAGAAAGAACGCTTGGGGGGTGTTTCCCGCATGTCCATGCGTCGAGTGTAGCATTGCGCCCCGCTGTGTCCTCAAACGGACATGGGTGGGTGCCCACATCTCGCTTCTGGGATGTGGAATGGAAGGGCGCATCGCCCCCACTCAAGCCAAAAGAAAGCCCCACCCGCCAACCGGAAGCGGACGCCTTCCGCATTGCCTAAATTACGGTTGTGACCTATCCTTGACCGAGAACATATTCCCACCCATCAGCTTTTCTTGCAGCAAGAGGACGGGCGCAGACCACGCTATGGCAGAACTGCAATACAGCATCGTCATCCCGGCATATAACGAGCAGGCGCGCATTGGCGCGGCGCTGGAACATGTGCTGGAATGCATCACCCAGCGCCACTGGGCGGCAGAGGTGTTGGTGGTCAACGACGGCTCCCGCGACGGGACGGCGCGCCTGGTGCAGGAAATCGCCAAAGTGTCCCCCATCGTCCGGCTGATTGAGAACCCCTGCAACCGTGGAAAAGGCCACAGTGTGCGCAACGGCATCCTGCAGGCGCGGGCGCCCATTGTGATGTTTACTGATGCTGACCTGTCTTCCCCCATGGAAGAGGCGGAGTTATTGTTTGCCGCGATCAACGCCGGCGCCGATGTGGCCATTGGTTCCCGCTGGCTGGACCGTGCGCGTCAGACCATCCAGCAGCCCTTGTACCGGCGCTTTTTTGGACGCTGCTTCAACGGCGTCACCCGCCTGATTATGGGGCTGCCCTTTGCCGATACACAGTGCGGCTTCAAGGCCTTTCGCCGGGAGGCGGCCCAGGCCATCTTTGTCCGTCAACGCATTGAGCGCTGGGGCTTTGATCCAGAAATACTTTTTATTGCGCTGCGCCTGGGCCTGAAGGTGCAGGAGGTCCCCGTCACCTGGGGCCACGATGAACGTTCCCGCATCAGCTATCTGAAAGATGGCATCCAGATGATCCAAGAAATCCTGCGTGTCCGGTGGAACGCCTTCCTTGGTCTATACGATGGAGACAATTACCAGTCGGAGCCAGGATTTGCCGATTGCGCCTGCTGCGCCCCGCGCGCAAAAAAAAACACCCATCCCAGCGCGCACACGCACCAACCTTAGCAGCCCGTGGTGAAAGTCGAGATGCCACAAAAACGTCCCTCGGCGGCCAAAGCCGCGTTGATTTTGCGGCCCTTACGGCACGGCTGAAGCCGTGCCCCTTCAAAACCCGACTCACCACAGGCTGTTAACAGCGGCCCACGCACAGTTGGCCTTTCCTCATCGCACGGCATAATGCAAAGCGACCGCACCTTCCGTCGCCGGAAGATACTTTCTGCGCTGTTCTTTGGGGAGCAACAGCACGCCGCCCCCTGGGGCCACCTTCAACGTCCACCGCTTGGCGCAAGCACCACAAAGCCAGAAATGTTCCATGCGGTGTGGAGCATCCGTGCTGGTATCGGCGCCTGTCTCACCGGAAAAAAGATACACTACGCCGTCCCGCAAATAGCGCAGGGGCCTGCGGCATTCTGGGTTTGCACATTGATTCACCATTCGTTCCTACCTCAACGGAGAAATTTCGTTTGCCGTACGGGAGAATGGTTGCGGCTGTTGCCAAGAAATCGCACCCGCTCCGGATGCAATCGCATCTTCGATCGTTCTATTGGATTAGATGCAATTTTCCGTTTCAGGTAACCAAACATGCGAAAAATTCCCACACGTCACGCCCATGCGCGCACAGGGAGACAGCGCACCCTGGCCTATGCTTCGGCCAGGCGCGGCGAAACTTTAGAACAGTCCCACCCACTCCGGCTGCCCCAGGGCCTTGGCCGCTGCTGTCACGGCAGGCGAACACCCAGCCGCCGGGAGTACAACTGCTTGCTGGTCCGCATTGTAGGTGGCGCACCGCATTTGTTATGTGTGTCCGCCTTCGATAAAATCCATCTTGGACGCGAAACATCAGGGTCCAAATTTACTACTGGAGAACGGTCCCAATGGTCCAACGAACGGTCTTGCACTTGCGCCTACTTGGCCTGGTCATGCTTGCGGCCTTCATCGCACCCGCGGCCTTGCGGGCAGACACGGTCATCTTACGCAATGGAAGCAGCTACACAGGGCAGTACACGGTGGCGCCTGGCGGTATGATCAATTTCACCGACACGATGGGGATCAAGTACAAATTCCCTGCCCACGACGTGCAGACCATTGTTTTTACAAACACCAATGACACCCTCACCTTGAGGGACGGCCATTCCTACACTGGGCAAGTTTATGGCTGGACAACCATCCAGTTCTCTGACACCCAAGGCATCCAATACCAGTTCCCCATCGCAGATGTCTCCTCCCTGGTATTGAGCCAATCTGCGGCCCCCATTGCGAAGCTGCCCACAACCGTGAAGGAAATACCAAATAACACGGAAATCACCGTGCGCACGGAGGAAAACATCGATTCGCAGACCGCATCCCCTGGACAGACCTACCGCGCCAGTATTGCTGGGGCCGTATTGGACAGCTCCGGCGCAGTTGCCATACCCAAAGGGTCCCCGGCGGAACTCCAAATCGTTAAGATTTCCAGCGGGGGCCTGCTTCACACCTCAGAGTTGGCCTTGGACGTGGCCACCGTGACGATCCATGGGAAGGTCTACACCGTGGTCACCTCCGATGAGTACGAGAAAGGCAAGGAGGGGGTTGGAGCAAACAAACGGACAGCAGGATTTATGGGTGGAGGGGCGGCCCTTGGCACACTGATGGGAAGCATCTTTGGCGGCGGCAAGGGCGCGCTCATCGGGGCGCTGGCGGGTGCGGGCACAGGTGGCGCAACGCAGGTCCTGACCCGCGGCAAGCATGTCATCGTCCCGGCGGAAACGGTGCTGATGTTCCATCTGGAAAAAACATTGATACTGCAACCAAAATGAACATGCCCTATCAGCGGCTGGCTGGGGGGACAATACCGTTCATGCGCAGATACACGACCATCTGCCCGTAGTGGTCAAAGCCATGCGCGATGGCTGCGGCTGCGGTCCCGGCGCGGGTGTGCAGGGGATTGCCTGTGCCCATCGGCTCAAATGCGTTCTGGGCCGTGATGGTCGCTGTCACCTGGTGCGCATAGGCAAAGGACGCCTTGAGCGCCTGGACAATCTCATCCTTGGATTTCAAGGCGGAGAAATTGGGCATGTTGGCTGGTTTTCCGTTGCTGATGCTGCCGTAATAGCTGAAGTTGGCCCCGGCCACATGCTTCACCTGCTCGGCAAAGGTGCGGACGCCATGGAACTCGCCACTGGTGGGGGCGAAGTTGTACTTGTTGGCGGGCATGGCCTCGGCCAGCGACACGAACTCGCGCTCGTAGTTGCTGAGCAACTGGTCCAGCACTTTGGCCGGGTCTGCCTGCTGGGACGATTGCGCCCGCAGCGGCACGGCGGCCCATAGAAAACAGGCCACGAGGGCCATTCCTGCAACCAAACGAAGGTCCCGTTTCATACGATCTCCTTTTCCTTGGCGGCGCGTAGAGTAGGACGCCCCATCCGCGCCTTGAGGGTAGCAGCATCCGGTTGGGAAAGGCAATGCATGGGGCTGGGAAACGCCGACAGATGCGGGCGCATCTGTTACATTCATCGCAGGGAGAGTGATCGATGCAGGATGAATTTTCATGGCGGCGCACCTTGGCGGCAGGGTCCCTGGTGGCCGGGGCAGTATTTCTGTTGACGGGCCGCAAAAAGGCCGCGCTCGCCGTGGCAGGCATTGGCGTTGCCGTGGTGCTGGCCGAGGACAAAGAGTCCTTGAAGGAGTTGTGGGGCCACGCCCCAGAGTATCTCCAGGATGGCCAGGAATTCCTTGGCAGGCTGGAAGGCGTGGTCGAGACCCTTACGGAGCAAGGCGACCGGGTGCAGCACCTATTGCGCCGTGCATAAGCAAAAAAACGGCGCTGGCGCACGCAGGTAACGGCAGGCCGCGTTCCCCAGCTCCATCCCGACACAGGCCTACGGGAACGGTCTTCCTGCCCGGCAAAAAGGCCCACCGCCTGCAAGGCATGGACAAGCCGCCTTCCCTCCATGTGTATGTTATAGATTGGTCGATACAAGAATGGACACATCCACCAGGAAAAGCACGGCCTACGCAACCATCCAGATCGCCCTTCTCTGCGCCTTTGCCGCCGCTGTTTTCTTTGGGCCAACGCATTTCCTGTTTGCGGCCCGTGGCATACCAAGGACCATGGGTAGCGTGTTGTGCATGGCCGGCCTTGTACTGATGTCCCTGGGCTTCTATTCCCTTGGCCGGGCGGTCCAAATATCACCAGCGCCACGGCCAGGGGCGGTCCTGGTGACCAGGGGCGTTTATCGGCGCTTCCGCCATCCTCTCTACACGGCAATCGTCTTGTTCCTTGTGGGGACATTCCTTCGCAGGCCAACCCTGATGATTGGGGCCACGGCAATCATCGTGGTCTCATTTTTGACGGTCAAAGCGCGGTTCGAGGAGAGGTTGCTGGCGGCGCGGTACTCTAATTATGCGGAGTACAAGAAACGGACCTGGGGCGTCCTGTTGATGTCCATTGATTGATTCGACCGGCAATGCCTAGCAAGCCCGTGGTGAAAGTCGAGATGCCACAAAAACGTCCCTCGGCGGCCAAAGCCGCATTGATTTTGCGGCCCTTACGGCACGGCTGAAGCCGTGCCCCTTCAAAACCCGACACCACAGACTGCTGGGCGGCCTTTCCGTCAGGGAAAAGCCGCCCTCAAGGCACTTGCGGACCGCTCAGGCCTTGGCCCCGGCGCTGGTCAGCGCGCCCAGTTCGGCGGCGATCTTTTCTGAGCTGAAGGCGTCAATCACATCGCCCACCTTGATGTCATTGAAGTTGGCGATGGCCATACCGCACTCCATGCCGCTACGTACCTCGCTGGCATCGTCCTTGAAGCGTTTGAGCGAGGCGAGCTTGCCTTTATAGACCGGCACGCCGTCGCGCATCAGGCGCACCTCAGAATCGCGCCGGATGTGGCCATCGGTCACGCGACAGCCAGCAATGGTGCCCACCTTGGGGATGCGGAAGACATTGAGTATCTCTGCACGGCCCTGCACGGTCTCCTTGACGGTCGGCTCCAACAGGCCCAGCATGGCGCGCCGCATCTCGTCCTGCAATTCGTAGATGATCGAGTGCATACGGATGTCCACGCCCTCCTGCTCGGCCAATTCCGCGCCTTTGCGCTCTGGCCGCACATTGAAGCCAATGACGATGGCATTGGACGCGGAGGCCAGTAGAATGTCAGTCTCCGTGATGGCCCCAACCCCGGAATGGATCACTTTGACGCGCACCTTCTCAGTGGACATATTGGGCAGGGACTCAGCCAGCACTTCAACGGAACCCTGCACATCGCCCTTGAGGATGATGGGCAGTTCCTTGACGCCGGCCTGCTTAATCTGCTCCGCCAGGCCCTCCAGGGAGACACGAGAGGACTTGGACAGTTGCGCCTCGCGCTCCTTCATGGTGCGATACTGGGCGATGCCTTTGGCCTTGTCACGGTCCGCGACCACCAGGAAGATGTCGCCCGCATCGGGGATGCCTTCCAGTCCGAGGACCTCCACCGGCGTGGATGGCAGGGCCTCCTCAATGGCTTTGCCGTGGTCGTCGAACATGGCGCGTATTTTGCCGAAGGTGTTGCCCACGATGAAGCTGTCCCCCAGCCGCAAAGTGCCGTTCTGCACCAGGATGGTGGAAACAGCGCCGCGTCCGCGGTCGAGCTTGGATTCCAGCACCGTGCCCACCGCTGAGCGGTCCGGCGTGGCGCGCAGGTTGCCTATGTCCGCCACCAGACAAATCATTTCCAACAGCAGGTCCAGGTTGGTGCGCTTTTTGGCTGAAACATCCACGAAGACCGTGCTGCCGCCCCATGCTTCCGGCACCAGGCCGCGGTCTCCCAGTTGTTGCTTCACGCGGTCGGGCTGCGCTTCCGGCTTGTCAATCTTGTTCACGGCCACGATGATGGGCACATTGGCCGCTTTGGCGTGGTCAATGGCCTCCAGCGTCTGCGGCATCACGCCATCATCGGCTGCCACCACCACGACGACGATGTCCGTGACCTTGGCCCCACGCGCACGCATACGGGTAAAGGCCTCGTGCCCCGGCGTATCGAGGAAGACGATCTCCCGCCCAAAGGCCGGTGAGTCCGGCTTGGCGATGCGGACCTTGTAGGCCCCGATGTGCTGCGTGATGCCACCGGCCTCGCCCCCGGCAACGTCGGTCTCGCGGATGGCGTCCAGCAGCGAGGTCTTGCCATGGTCAACATGGCCCATCACGGTCACCACCGGGGGACGTGGAACATCCAGCTCTCCCTTGTCCTCCTGCGAAAGCAGGCCCTCCAGGGCCTCTTTTTCCATCAGGTCTTCGTGCGTGATGATCTCTGTGTCGGCCCCAAACTGGGCGGCCACGTCCTTCACCAGCGCAGCGTCCAAAGACTGGTTGACGGTGACAAAAACACCGCGCGTCAGCAGGACCGCGATCAGGTCCTTGCCGCGGACGCCCAGCTTCTCCGCCAGGTCTTTGACGCTCACGCCTTCCGTCACCGTGATGGTGCGGGTAATCGGAAGCGGTTCGCGTGGGACCTGTGCTCCACCAAAACGTGGTGGAGGCATGTATCCCTTCATCGGGCCTTCTTTGGACTTTTCGTAACGTTTCTGACCTCCCCGGCGCTGCTGCGGGCTGCGGGCCGGACGGTCCCCTGCGCCCGGAGGCGGCATCATGCCAGGCGCGCCCCCAGCTCCGGGACGCGGGCCAAAGCCTGGACGTCCGCCCATGGGCGGGCGCGTACCCGGCGCACCTGTGCCCGTAGGGTGTTGGCGCGTGGGGTGCATGGGACGTCTGCCCTCTGGCCCCGTGGGAGGACGGCTGCCGGGCGCGGCGTATCCCGGCCTTCCCCCGGGGCCGGTGCCCTGCTGCGGGCGGGAACGATCGAAGATCGGGCGACCACGCTGGATCCCGCCGCTGGCGATCTGGGCGGCGCTCGGTGGTGGTGCGGTATAGACCGGACGCGGTCCCGTCTGCGGCATAATCACGCGCTTGGCGGGGGCTTGTGGCGCAACTGGAGCAGCGACCTCCGGGGCAGTGGCCTCCGGAGTTGCCAGGGCCGGTGGAGTGGAAACCAGGCTGTCCGCTGTTGCTTCTGGGGCGGTTGGTTCCGCGGCCAAAACACTGGTTGCAGGGACGGCCTCGACCTTTGTGCTGGCCGCTGCCGGTGCGTGCTTCGTCTCAGGGGCAGTACTGGCCGGGGCCGGCTTGTGCTTCGTCTCTGGCGCAGTCCCAGCGTCCTTCGCCGACGGCGGTACGGCAGACACAACATGGGCCGGGGGCTTGGCAATGACTGGACCGGTGGGCGTCTTGGAGGCAATGGCAGGAGTAGCTGGGGGTGCGGCGGCCACAATTTGCGGGGCCTGCCGTGGCAGCGGAACAATTTTCCTTGGGGCAGGCCGGGCCGCGACTTTTTCGTGCTTCGTCTCCGGCTTCGCTTTTGGCTGTTGCGGGGTTGCTTCCACGCCCTTGGCCTCTGGCGCCTGGGCCGCCTGCATGGCGGGTGCAACGGAGGCCGACTTGTTGGCAACGGCAACCGGTGGCCTGGCAGGCGAAGGCGCCGGGCGCCGGGCTGCCGCTTCCCTTTGCTGTTGGATGGCCTTCAGCACGTCGCCGGGCTTGGAGATGTGCGACAGGTCAATCTTCGGTTTTAACTCCGATGTCTCTGTGGCCCGTGTGCCCGCAGGGGCCCCCTTTGCGCCGCCGCGTCGGAAGTGCGCGCGTACACGCTCGGCCTCTTCGGCTTCCAGCGAGCTGGAGTGGGTCTTCTTTTCGGTCACGCCGACTTCCGTCAGCGCATCAAGGACCGCCCTGCTCTTCACTTCCAGTTCGCGTGCCAGATCGTTGATTCGAACTTTACTCATCCGCTTCTTTCGCCTTCTTCAGCCCCGAATACTTCGTGACGCATTACCGTTTCGTTTTACACCACAGGGAAATGTCCTGCTCCCATTATCCAACGAAAGCATGGCCTATCGCAGGTCCTCGCTGGGACCAACAGGCCAGCTATAGAAAGTCATTCCTTGCTGCTGGCCCCTTCGCTGGCCCTGTCCCCTACCGGTCCATCTTCCACTGTTTCTGCTTCCGCAGTGGCCGCTTCCGTAACCACTGGCTGCTCTACAGTGGGTCCAGCCATCTCTGTCACATCCGCGCCAGCAACAGCCAGGGACGGCTGCCCTGCAACCGTCTCCTCGGCCCCAGCCACTGGCCCGTCAGCGGCAGCCACATCGACAGCGGCCACTGCCTGGTCTTCCTGCGATGGCTTCTCGGCAGGCCGTTCCTCATCCGGGGCATACTGGCCAAAATAATGCCGCACTGCCGCACCGATTTTTTCCACCGTTTTTTCGCCAATTCCGGGGATTTCTTCCAACTGCTCCGGCGTCATGTCGGCCAGTGCCTCGACGGTGGTGATGCCTGCGGCGACCAGCTTTTGCAGGATGGAATCGCCCAGCTCCGTCACCTGCTCCACGGGCGTAGCTGCGGGGGCGACCATGGCGCTCATCTGCTGCTCCACCTCCTGCCGCTTCTCCTCTTCGCTCTTAATGTCAATCTTCCAGCCCAGCAGCTTGGCGGCCAGGCGCACGTTTTGCCCCTTCTTGCCAATGGCCAGGGACAACTGCGAATCATCAACAATCACTTCAATCTGCTTTTCGCCCAGGTCGGCAATACTGACGCGGCTCACCTTGGCCGGTTGCAGCGCCTTTTCGGCAAAAGTCGTCACCTCATCGCTGTACTCAATGATGTCGATCTTTTCCCCGCGCAACTCGCGGATGATGGACTGCACGCGCATGCCCTTCATGCCCACGCAGGCGCCCACGGGATCAACGTCCTTGTCGCGCGACATGACGGCGATCTTGGTCCGCTCGCCAGCTTCACGGGCGATGGCGCGCACCTCCACCGTGTTGTCATATATCTCCGGCACTTCGCTGTGGAAGAGGTTCAGCACCAGTTCCTTGGCCGCGCGGGAGACAATCACCTGCGGGCCACGGGCCGCGCGGTCCACGCGCAACAACACCACGCGCACGCGCTCGCCCACACTGAACTGCTCCAGCCGGGACTGCTCGCGTTTGGGCATCCGCGCTTCGGTCTTGCCCAGATCGAAGATGACGTCCTGCGGCTCCAGGCGCTTGACGGTCGCCGTCAGCACCTCACCGATGCGGTGGTTGTATTCGAGGAACACCGTGTCGCGCTCGGCCTCGCGCACCTTTTGGAAGATGATCTGCTTGGCCATCTGCGCCGCAATGCGTCCCAGCACGTCCGTCGGCTTGTAATAGCGCAGTTCGCCGCCCACCTCGACCTCCGGGGCAACGGCGCGCGCTTCTTCCAGCGTGATCTGGTTGATCGGGTCTTCAATCTGCTCCGCCGCTTCGACCACGGTCTTGTACACATAGGCGCGGATTTCGCCGGTCTCTTTGTCCAACTCGGCACGCATGTTTTCCTGCGTCTTGTAATACTTGCGCGTGGCCAGGGCCACGGCGTCTTCCACCGCGGCGACCACAATTTGCGGGTCGATCCCCTTGTCGTGGCTTAGGACTTCAATTGTTTGATACAGCGCACTTGCCATAGCTCTTCTCGAAACACCTTTTTTTTTGAGGGACCATTTTCCACGCCGGACCTTGCCCTACAACAAGACCGGTATGTCCGTTTCCCAGGCCCTATATCTCTGGGACCAGGTTTGCCTTTTCGATCTCCGGGACGGGAAGCGTCACCGTCCTTGTGCCCTCCTGGACGGGCCTTCCCTTCCGCTTCTTTACTTCCGTCACATCCAAAACAACGCCATTTTCGCTGGCGCTGACAATGCGTCCCTGCCAATGGCGATTGCCCTCAATCGCCGTAAACGTCTGCACCTTCACCAGGGACCCGGTAAAGCGCTGGTAATCTTCCAGTCGGCCCAGTTTGCGGTCCAGTCCCGGCGAAGAGACCTCCAGCATATACCCGCCTGTGCCTGGCACCAGTTCTTCCACGTCGACCACTGTGCCAAAGTCCTGGCTGAAGCGTTCGCAGTCCTCGTGCGTGACCCAGGACAACTGTTCCGGCGCTACGTGTCCCGGCAGCTTCCCTTCCTGCGTCCCTGCCAGCGCAGCCAGCCTGGCCCGTCCCTCTGCGTTCTTCTCAACAAAGACCCGCAACAGGCGGTGTTTTGCGCCACCCTGGAACTCCAGGTCCACCACCTCCAGGCCGTGCGAGGCGGCCACGCGCGCGGCGGTCAAACGTAACTGGTCCAGATTGAAAGCCATACTGTTTTGCAAACAAAATTTGCCGCAAATAAAAAGTGGGCTTCCGCCCACTCATTTCTCCCGGCCCGCCCGTCTGGTCCCAGGGCGTGGTCGAAGACAAATTCGTCTGCTTCCATAGGATACGCCGGTTCGCAGGGGATATCAAACGGGGAAAACCAGTCGGGGATGCGCGCGCCAGGGACCTTCAGAGGAGCGGCCCACTCAAGCCAAAGGAAGGCTTGAGTGGCGCCCGGCTCTATGAGACTATGTTGGTCATCAATGTATTTCGCGACATTCTGTATGTAGACTTTGCTTGATCCGGAAAGTTACTTGGGTGATCGAATGGCGGTATTCGGGGCGTGGCAACGGTTCTCGACAGGAGATATCTTTGCAACGGCGCTTTTTCTCGTCGGCTGTTTACCAAGCGCCTCTGTACCAAGCACCTCTCTCGACGAACCACCCACGATCATCGTGCAGCCGTTGAGTCAAACTGTCCCCCTCGGCAGTACAGCCTCCTTTAGCGTCGAAGCAATCGGCTCGGCCCAGCTCAGCTATCAGTGGAGCGAGAACGGCGTGGAGATTCCCGGGGCCACAAGCTCCAGCTACACCACCCCCGCAGTGGCGCTCAACGGCGCCTCAACCGCAATCGGGTCTTTTCAGGCCACCGTCAGCGA
>JBMFGT010000002.1:0-233468 GCA_049977205.1 Acidobacteriaceae bacterium
CGCTGACGGCCATCTTTACGCCCACGGACTCAACGGACTACGCGCCCGGTACTGCGACCGTGCAACTGACGGTCAACCAGGCGCCTTTGACGGTGACGGCCAACAACGCGACGCGCCCGTACAACACGCCCAACCCGGCCTTTACCGCGACGGTGACCGGCGCGGTGAATGGCGACACCTTTACGGAGAGCTTTACCACCACGGCGACCCAGACCTCCCCGGCAGGCACGTACCCCATCGTGCCGCTGGCGAGTGGGACGGACATCTCGGACTACAACGTGACCTACGTCAACGGGACGCTGACGGTGGCGCAGGCATCGCCCTCATCGACGATCACGTGGAACACGCCAACGGACATCACCTACGGGACGGCGCTGAGTGCGATACAACTGGACGCCAAGTCCAGTATCCCGGGGACATTTACCTATGATCCGCCAGCCAATACGGTGCTGGGTGCAGGGACGCACACGTTGACGGCCATCTTTACGCCCACGGACACAACGGACTACACGACCGGCACGGCCATTGTGACCCTGATTGTCAACCAAGCGCCTTTGACGGTGACGGCGAACAATGCTTCACGCCCGTACAACACGCCCAACCCGGCCTTTACGGCAACGGTGACCGGCGCGGTGAACGGCGACACCTTTACGGAGAGCTTTACCACCACGGCGACCCAGACCTCCCCGGTGGGCACATACTCCATCGTGCCTCTGGCCGACGGGACGGACATCTCGGACTACAAGGTGACCTACGTCAACGGGACGCTGACGGTGACGCCGGCATCGGCCACATCGACCATCAACTGGCCCACACCTGCGGCCATTTCCTATGGCACGCCGTTGGGTAATGCGCAGTTGAATGCCTCCTCGACCCTGCCCGGGACCTTCACGTACAGCCCATCCATTGGGACGGTGCTGGGCGCAGGCACGCACACCTTGACGGCCACCTTTACGCCGACAGACCTGACCGATTACCAGATCACAAGCACAACCGTACCGTTGGTGGTCAACCCGGCAACGTTGACGGTGACGGCGAACAATGCAACACGCCCGTACAATACGCCCAATCCTGTCTTTACCGGGTCAGTAACTGGCGCTGTCAACGGGGACACCTTTACGGAGAGCTTTACCACTACTGCGACAACGGCATCGTCGGTGGGGAGTTATCCCATTGTGCCTACTGCGGCTGGGCCTAATCTTGCCAACTACACCGTGGTCCCTGTCAATGGGACGCTGACGGTGACGCAGGCGTCTGCTGCATCGGCCATTACCTGGCCCACGCCAGCACCCATTGTTTATGGGACGAAACTTGGCCCAGCGCAATTGGATGCGACATCGTCTGTTCCGGGCATCATCACATATTCGCCAGCCTCTGGCACGGTGCTGAATGCGGGAGCACAGAAGCTGACGGCCACCTTTGTCCCCACGGACACAACGGACTACACGACCGGCACGGCCACCGTGACGCTGCAAGTCAATCCAGCGCCATTGACGGCAGCGGTTGTGGGCGACCCCTCTAAGGCGTACGACGGGACGACCGCAGCGACATTGACGTCGGCCAACTTCGCCCTGTCTCCCATGGTTGGGTCAGACTCGATTACGGTGACGCAGACGGTGGGGACCTATGCGTCCGCAGCGGTGGGGCCAGAAATGGTCACAGTGGCGCTGGCGCCGTCAAACTTCGTGGCCAATGGGTCCACGTCCCTGGCGAACTACGTCCTGCCGTCCTCTGCAGCAGGCCTGGGGACCATTACACAGGGCGGGCTGACCATCATCGCCGACAACGCAACGCGCGTCTATGGCACAAACAATCCTACCTTTACGGGGGTAGTCACCGGCGACACCAGTGGCGTCAATTTCACAGAAGCATTCTCCACTACGGCGACCCAGACCTCCCCGGTGGGCAATTATCCGATTGTGCCATCCCTGCTCGGCACCAACCTGGCCAATTACACCGTGACGGTGGTGGACGGCACGTTGACCATCACCAAGGCGGGGACCACGACCAATCTGTCCTCTTCCGCAGCGGCCACAAACCAGGACCAGAGCGTGACACTGACGGCGACCGTGGCCAGCGACACCACGGGGACCCCCACGGGCACGGTGACCTTCTATAGCGGGTCGTCCTCCATCGGAACAGCGACACTCAATGCGCAAGGGGTGGCCACATTGACATTGGCGTCGCTGCCCCCGGGTAACGACAACCTGACCGCGCAATATGGCGGTGACACCAACTTTACGGGTTCCACCTCGACCGGGGTCAACACCATCGTCACGGCGGCCAACTTCACATTGGCCCTGTCAACGCCCACCCTGTCCTTGGCCCAGGGCGCCACGGCCACGGACAACGTCGTCCTCACGCCGACGGGAGGATACTCCGGGCCAGTGACATTGAGTTGCTCTGGGCTGCCCACTTTCACTACCTGTACTTTTGCCCCGAACCCGGTGGCCTTCAATGGCAGCGGACAGCCTGTGCTCGTGCAATTGACGCTGAACACAAACGTGCAATCGGCGCAGTTGCGTGCAAGGCCGCAGGACGGTCCTGGACCACTTGCCCCCGTGGTCCCGGCGCTGGCCTTCTGGTGGCCGGGCAGCCTGGCCGGTCTGGTGGCAATCGGACGTAAACGGAAGCTGACGCAGAAACAGCAACGCTGGTCTACGCTCCTGCTGCTTCTGCTGGCGACTGGCGCTTTGGCGGCGGGTGTCATGGGATGTGCTGGCGGGGGCATTGGGCCTTCCACCACGTACACAGGCCAGTACAATGTGACCATTACCGGTACAGGGTCGCTGGGCAATACGGTCCTCACGCAGACCGTGGGGCTGAATTTGACCATCACGCAGGCAAAATAAGACGCCCCACAAAACTGGAGGGGAGGGGAAACGCCTGGCCACGGGTGCTTCCCTCCCCTCCAGCCAAAACACCCCGACATTCCTTCAGCGGTTAAAGTTGCGCGCCGTCCAAGATGGATGTTACTGGACAATCAACTTCAAATTGGTGCTCTGGGACTGGATGCCCGTGCCGGAAACAACGACCTGGATGGTGTAGGTCCCGGTCGGAGTAGAAGCAACGGCGGGAGAGGACGGGGATGCAAGAGCGGGAGTGACTGCGCCCCCGCCGCTACAGGCCGTCAAAGCGCCCAGGCAGAGAAGCAAAAGTAAAATCAGGGACCAATGTTTGCTCTGGACCTGCTTCCGTTTGTCCCCCAGCACCCCTGCAGCCAGTAGTCCGGGGAGCCAGAAGACCGTGGCGGGCACAGGGGCGTTCTTTGCAGGGGCCAGCGGGAAAGAGGGACCAATCGCCGCAGTCGTGGCCGTCCCCGTGGTCTGGATGGTCATCGTGGAGACTGCTGCGGCCCCATTTACGAAGGTAAGTGGGGACGGGTTGAAGCTACAGGTCGCCCCAGTTGGCAAATTGGAGCAAGACACCTGCATGGTCCCGGTGAATCCACGCGCAGGAGTGACCGTGAGGGTACTGGTGACGGAATTGCCTTGCGCGACCGTGATGGAAGACGTGGCCGCAGCAACGGTGGGCGCCGGTGCAGGTGCAATGGCCACTACGATTGGCGCGGATGTGGAAGCAGCGTATTGCGCGTTGCCCAGATAGGTCACGGTGAGCGTGTCCGTGCCAACGGGCAGGTCACTTCCCGTCACCGTGCAGGGACCGGCGCTTTCTGTCGTGCAGTCCCAGCCCCCTGCGGAAGATGGGACAGGGACAGAATTGATGTTTAACTGGAAGCCCCCTCCTGAAACAGGCCCTCCGTTGGCAAGGGCCGCATAAGTCAGCGTGACAGGTGTCCCATAGAAGGCGGAGGTGGTGCTGGCGGAGAGTGTTGTGGTGGTGGGCTGGGTGGCAACAGCGACCGGCAATACCATCTGATGGGAGACGGAAGCGTCCTGCACCGTGCCTGTGCCGGTAACCACGACCGAGTTAGGGAGTGTGACCGTGGCGGAGGCGATGTTGATGGTAAGCAGGGCGCCCCCGTTGCCAGGCCCGACGGTGACCACAGTGGTGGGGGAACCAGAGAAATTGCAGGTAATGCCAGCACCAGCAGGCCCTTGGCACGACAAAGTCACCGGACCAGCATACCCATTGAGTGCAGATACGGTAATGGTCGCAGTCGTAGTAAGTGCTGTCAGACTGATATAGGCAGGCGTGGTTGGACTGGAAACTTGAAAGTCTGGAGGGTCACTTGCAGGCGTACTGGGCCCCCATGCCTTGCCCAGGGCAGCGGCGTCCACGGAACCAAGTCCTGTGGCCATGTCGTATCCGGGCGTGACGTTGAAACCAGAGATAACATTCCAGCTTGCGCTGCCATCATAAGGTCTGCAAGACGGCGTCCCAGCAAGGCAGACCAAGGCATTGCTATTGGCGCCGGGGAAGCTGTTATTGGGGACGATGTCGTGGAACGCCAATGGATTGGTTTGCGCCAACTGGTAGAACAAGTGGTTGGCGTTGCCCACGCCGTTGGTATATCCGGCCTCCTGGTTCCAAAGTGTTATCAAGGCGGCCAGTTGGGGTGCAACGGCAGAGGTCCCACCCACAATGGAATATCCTCCATTGCTCCCGCTAGGGTCTTGGAAAGGGGCAATCTTGCCATTGCTGGCGGCAATCTGGCTGGGGGACGCGCAGGACGGGACGCCTGTCAAGGTACCATTCGCAAAGTTGAATTCCTCATAGCAGATGGCATACGCGTCCCAGTCAGGGTCGGCATGGAGGGAGAGATCGGGCAGGTCGCGGGCATTGTCATGCGGTACGCCTGGGCCGGTCTGCCAGGAGGGCTTTGCGGCAAGATAACTGAGGCTGGCAGGCAATTGCAAGCTCCCGCCGGTGTACCCGTAGAGGGCGAAGACGCTCAGGTTGGGATTGGCGTTGAAAAGCTCACTGGGGCCGCCCCCACCCCCGGCCTCCGCTGCATAGGTGTCCCCCGCGACAAGATGCGGCAGCGCATCGTTCCATGCACCCTCCGGGATGTAGGAGAGGGCGGACCCCAGCGCAGAGTTGTTGGTTGTGCCCCAATATGGGGCCAGAAGGCCGCTTTGTGGCGTAAAGGGGGCGCTGGAGGAACGGTCCCCAACCAGGGACGTCCCGCCCGCCGCGGTCACATAGGGACTGGAAGCGGGATAATCAACGGCCAAACCGGAACCGATGTATGAATTCGGATTGCTCTGGCCTGGCACCACCCCGGCGCCGCAACCGGACGATCCGTTGTCGCCACTGGAAAAGACCAATGTTTGTCCTTGGGCATTGGCCTGCTGGTGCAATTGCATGTCGTCCGTGAAATCATCGGGTGCGTTCATGGGTTCGCAACCCTCGCTGTAGGACATGCTCAGGACTGGGACCACGTCCTGTCCATCATGGATGAGTGGGGTCTGGATGGCGTACCGCAAGGCCGACAGGACATTCCCTCTTGGCCCGGAGGTGATATAGAGAATGGAGGCCCCAGGGGCGATGGATGCGGCCCATTCCACATCGAGGTCAGACTCAACAAGGTCCATGCCAGAAATTTGGCTGGGTGCAAGCGCGCTGCCCGTGCCTGGGACCAGGACCTGTTGCGGCAGGTTGCCGCTGTTGTTGCCGGTCAGTGCGAAGAAATTCTGGATGTCGCTGAGATAGGGCAGGATGTTCGATTGGCCAAGAATGCCAATATATTGGCCGTTCCCCGTATACCCGCCGTTGTAGAGAGGTTTGATGTCGTAGATGGTCTGGACATCGTCCGGTACGAGATAACGCTGTTGTGCGCCAGATTGGCCCGCGGGGGAGTAGAGCGGGCTTTTATTGTTGGTGCCCACTGTTGTGTGGGGCAAGACATAACGAGGAAAGAGCGGGACGGTGTGGATGCCCTCAAGATGAAAAACGCCTGTCAAGGCATGGGGAAGGGAGATTGCATGGGCGTTGGAAAAGCCGGAGGTCCCCTGGAAAGTGTACTGATGGACCTCCGTGCGGAAGGCGGCATTGATCTGTGTGACTGCGCCATGGAACACGATGCGGTCATTGCTGGGTGGGACCTGGTCAACAACAAGGCCCTGGGACTGGAGCCACGCGGCAGCGGCCTGGAGGTCGTGCTGGCTGGCCCCATAACGCGCCGCGAACTGTGCAGGCTTCAGCCAGTGATGGAAGACGGCAGAGCCAGGGGTGTGTTGTTGTTCGAGCAGGTTCTCCAGGTCGGCCTCTTGATGGACGGAGCGCTGGAAAACAAGCTGGAGACCATACAGCGTTGTAGACCCAGAGAGTGCGCCCTGGTCGGCGGCCAAGGCGACCCATCCGGGTCTGGAGCCGCGGGCGATCTCCATTGGGGACGAGAGGACCGGCCCGGAGATGCGGTCCTTCATCAAGGACGCGCCCAAGGGTGCAAACTGCGCACAGGCTGGCAGGGAAGCCGTCGCCAGCAACACCAGAAGCAACAACGCGTATTTATTTTTTCCTGCCCAAGGCCCTAGGATGTTCATTGATTTCCCCCGTGCGTTTTTTCCGTCTCTTAGGAACGCATCGGCAGGGCAGGAAGCGAGTAGGAGACCCTATCGTCAAGCACTGGAAACTTTAGTAATCGGAAATGTAAAAAGATGAGATGGACAGCGGGGACATGCGTAAAACTTTAGTAACTGTATCTGGGGAAAAAGCACAAAAATTTATAGGAAAAAGAAAGACCAAAATGATAGACCACTATGAGATGGTTTTTGCAGAAAGGGGATTATGAAGTGCGCGGACCAGCCACGATACGGCCGGCCCTCCCAGTGGCCGGTTTATCAAGGGCGCAGAACGTGCCTATGGATTATTGGTCCGGCCCCAAAGGATGGAACTTGAGTACCCCACATTGACCGCGTTTTTTGCAGTCAGTGTGGGAGAGCGCGATGCAAATCTTTCGGGCCGTATCAATATGAACGGTGACGGTTGAGTTGCAGGATTGGTAATGTTTCGCGTGCCTTGCTTGTTTCCCAAAGAAACAAGCAAGGCTGCCGGGGAGCCGCCCTATTCGGTGAGGACCGCCTTGGTCAGATTGCGGGGCCGGTCCATATCGACCCCCCGCTCGGCGGCAATCATGTAGGCAAAAATCTGGAGCGGGACGGCCTCGCAGATGGGCAGCAGATATTCGCTGAGGCGCGGCACAAAAATACAGTGGCGGCAGAGCGCGCCGATCTCCTGGTCGCCCTCTGTGGCCAGCGCCAGCACGTTGCCGCCTTGTTGCTGGATGTCGCGCAAAAGTTGCAGCGTCCGGGAGTAGCGCATCACGGAACCAGGATCATTGCGGTCACAGGTGGCCAGCACCACCAGGGGGGCGCCGTGGCCGACCAGCGCATTGGGGCCATGCTTCAACTCGCCTGTCGGGTAGCCTTCAGCATGGACGTAGGATGTCTCCTTCAATTTGAGCGCGCCTTCCCGCGCGATGGCGTAGTGGATGCCGCGACCGAGATAGAGGAACGCCTTGGCGTGGGCATAGTGTGCGACGATGGCGCGCACCTGCTCCTCCCATGCGGGCAGCCATTGGCCCAGCAGCGCAGGGACACGGCTGGCCTGTTCCAGGCGCTCCTTGGCGACAGGGGCGGTCATTCTGCCGGTCATTCTGCCCAGGTAAACGGCCAGCAGATAGAGCATAGTGAGTTGCGTGGTAAAACTTTTGGTTGCGGGGACGGCTGTTTCCACGCCAGCGCGGGTGACCAGACTGGCGCTGGCCTCACGTACCATCGTGGAACCGGGAACGTTGGTAATGGAGATTGTCTCCAGACCACGGGCCGCGGCCTCGCGCATGGCGCTCAGTGTGTCTGAGGTCTCCCCGGATTGCGAGACCACAAGGACAACAGGGTTGTGCAAGGTATGGGTCGAGCGGTAGCAATACTCGCTGGCATACTCCACGTCAACGGGGACGCCGGAGAAATCTTCAATAAGGATTTCCCCGGCCAGTCCGGCGTGACGGCTGGAACCGCTGGCGGCAACCACAATGCGATTGTGCCCCTGCAAGACGCGATGTACGGCCTGCCATGCCTCCGGGGCAAATTCGCCGTCTTGCGTGACGGCCTTCAGCGTGGCCCCAATGGCCCCTGGCTGCTGGTAAATTTCGCGCAGCATGGCATGGGGGAAAATACGGTCCTTTGCGTCGGACAAGCTTGTACCTCCAAGGCCCAGGCATTCCAGGGACCTCAATCGTACCCATTGGATGACCTGTCTATACAATTATTTCATGCGGCCACGGGATTGGATAGTTATATGGTTGTAGTGTCCGGTAGAATGTGGCCACGAAAGACCCCATGTCGCCAAAGTTTTCCACACGCACAGAATGGGACCTGCACGAGACGGCCTATGCCGCTGCACAGCGCCACGCGCGCGCGCAAGGGCAGAAGGTCCTGGACCTGACCGCCTCCAATCCGACCACCTGCGGTTTCCAGTACGAAGGAGACCGTCTGCTTGGTCTGCTCCATCAGCCGCAGTCCCTGTTCTACGCACCGGAGCCACGCGGCCTGCTCCATGCGCGCGAGGCCGTCGCCGGTTATTACCAAGAGGAGACAGGCGCGGAGCTCAATCCAGAGCAGTTGCTCCTGACCACCAGCACTAGCGAGGCGTACAGTTTTCTCTTCCGCTTGCTGTGCGGTCCCGGGGATGAGGTCCTGATCGCCCAGCCCAGCTATCCTCTTTTTGAATTTCTCGCAGACCTGGACGATGTGCGTTTGCTCCCGTATCCAATCTTTTATGACCACGGCTGGCACTTGGACACTGCCGCGCTGCGGGCGCGTCTGACTCCAAGGACGCGCGCCATCGCGGTGGTGCATCCCAACAATCCGACAGGCCACTTTACCAAAAGCGCAGAGAGGAACGAGCTGGAAGCAATCTGCCAGCAGCACGGCCTGGCGCTGATCGTTGATGAAGTATTTCTTGATTATGCCGTGAATACTTCAAGTAATAATTTAATAAATACGCACAGCTTTGCCAGCGGCGGGCACCCGGTGCTGACCTTCGTCTTGAGCGGTCTGAGCAAGGTGGCCGCCCTGCCGCAGATGAAGGCCGCGTGGGTGCTCTGCATGGGGCCGCAGGAGATCGTCCAGCAGGCAATGGCGCGTTTGGAAATGATTGCGGACACCTTCCTTTCCATGAACGCACCCATCCAGCACGCCCTGCCCGGAATGCTGGAGACGCGCCATGCGATCCAGCGGCAGGTCCGCGCCCGCGTGCAGGCCAATCTTGCCGCGATGGACCGCTTGCTGGCGCAGCAGACGATGGTGTCGCGCCTGGTGGTGGAGGCGGGATGGTATGCCGTGCTGCGGGTGCCCGCACTTGGTCCGGTTGATGCGGCAGCGGTCCGCCTGCTGGAGAGCGAGCAGGTGCTGGTGCATCCCGGAAATTTTTATGGATTCTCAGGGGACGGTTGGCTGGTGGTCAGTCTGTTGCCGCCGGTAGCGGAGTTTCAGGAGGGAATGGCGCGCCTGGTGCGCTTTTTTGGCGCAGATGCGGGGCGGTAGAAACGGCCCCAGCGCCGACCATTCAGGGAGGGGCCTGATTTGGCCATCAGGCAATCCCGCAGCAGTTGGGGGCGCGCCTATTTTGCATTCATTATGGACGGGCTGAAACTCGTCCACTTCACGCTAAAGCCTGTGTCTTTGAAAACAAGGGCTGGACCGGGGTTCTCCAAGTATGACAACAAAACTGTGCAGCAGCCTGTCGTTGCGCGCTGCCGTCATTTCAAATAGGAACGCACCAGCTCCACCAGGTCCTCGGCCAATTCTGGCGCTACGCCCTTGCCATCTTTATCGGCCAGATGCAGGCGGATGTGGTCTTCCAGCACCTCGGCCATCAGTCCATTGATGCCACCGCGCACGGCGGCCAACAGCATGAGGACGTCCGCGCATTTTTCGTCTTCGCCCAACACGCGTTCGACCGCTTCAAATTGTCCACGGACTTTCTTCAGGCGTTGTTGCAATTTCTGCTTTTCCCGTTCGTCATGGGTCATAGGAGTCTGTAGGATACCCCAGTTGGGTCTTGTTTGCAGGTGCTTGTTTGGCGATCAATCGCTTTTGATGAGGAAAGGATTGCTCTGGCGTTCTTCGCCGATGGTGGTGGCGGGGCCATGTCCGGGAATGACGCGGGTCTCGTCCGGCAGCAGCATCAGGCGGTTGTGCAGCGATTGCATAATGGAGCGTAGGTCCCCGCCAGGCAGGTCCGTGCGCCCGATGGAACCGGCAAAGAGCGTGTCGCCAGCCAGCAACAGGTGCTGCGCTGGCAGGTGCAGGCAGATGCTTCCCTGGGTGTGTCCCGGTGTATGCAGTATGTGCGTCTCCTGCCCGGCAGCGATGATTTTCATGCCGTCCTCGGCGCTGACGTCCGGGTCCTGCACCTCCGGCGGGGCGACGCCCAGCCAGCCTGCCTGCATGTCCATCATCTTCAACAAGGGAAGGTCGCGCTGGTTCATATAGATGGGGGCGCCGGTCAGTTTCTTCAAGCGCACGGCCCCGCCCACATGGTCAATGTGCGCATGGGTGATGATGATCTGCTCTACTTGGAGCTGGTGTTTCTGGAGCAGGCGCACGATTGCGGAAATATCATCGCCGGGGTCCACTACAGTGGCCTTGTGCGTAATTTCATCGCCCAGAATGCTACAGTTGCATTCCAATGCGCCGACGGGTAGGATTTCGTGGACCATAGAATGTGGCGCGAAAGGGGACGGCCTTTCGCGCTTGCAGGGTACGTGCTATTGGTGGGGAGCAGACTGGCCGCTGGTGGGTGAAGAATGGATGCCCTGCAATACGGAGTGGACCGTGCTGCGGTGGGCCTCCAGGACCGTCAGGCTGACGGAAGTAATCATAAAAATGACGGCCGCCCAGGTGGTGACACGGGTGAGCAGATTGGCGGTCCCACGCGGGCCAAAAGCGGTCTGCGAACCCTGGCCGCCAAAAGCGCCTGCCAAATCGGCCCCTTTGCCCTGTTGCAACAGGATGACCCCAATCAACACGAAACATACTAGGACGTGTAAAACGGTGAACAAAATTACCATGAATGACTGCTTTCTGCGTTGTGGGGCCAGACCCAGGCCCTTGCACAGGGATTTTCCGGGGACCATTCCAGTCTCCGGGTCTACGTGAAATTGTTTGGTGCGGAAGAGGGGACTTGAACCCCTATGCCTTTCGGCGCCACCCCCTCAAGATGGTGTGTCTGCCAATTTCACCACTTCCGCATACTCCATACGCAATCCTAAATATATCATCCCTTTGCCCCGTTTTGCAGGCGTGTGTCCGTGGTCCATTCGGGGCAACAGAAGATTGGCGTCAGGCCAGCAAATGTTGCGCACTGGAGGAAATGCTGGCCCGGTGGCGCGGGGCGCAACTCTTCATGTTCCAGCACCCAGGTGTGGGGATGGGTGACCAGGACCGCGTGCAGTCCAGCATCCAGCGCAGGGTTGATGTCTGACTTGGGACTATTGCCAATCATCCATGTGGCCGCTGCCTCCAGCGAATACTTTTCCAGCACGGCGCGATAGGCGGGCGGGTCTTTTTCTGCGGGCACCTCGACCGCAGTGAAGTGCTGGCGCAGGCCGGAACGCTCCACTTTGCCTGTCTGCTCCTCCAGATTGCCCTTGGTCATCAGGATGAGCCGGTGCCGCGCGGCCAGTTGCGGCAGGGTCGTCGCCACGCCAGGGAGCAACTGAATAGGATGTCCTGCGATGGCATGGGTGAGGTCGACAATTTGCTGATGGTGCTCCGGCGTCACAGGTCCCGGGCTGAGCGATGCAAAGCAGCGCAGCAACGATCTGCGAAAACTGTGCAGTCCGTAGCCATGTTCCTGGATACTTTCCCGCTCAATCCCGTTGAGGAATGTGCGCACCTCGTCGTGCGTGTGCTGCGGGTGGTCCAGGTAGCGGATGAAGGCGTTGATGGTCTGCTCAAAATAAATGTAGTTTTCCCACAACGTGTCGTCAGCATCGATCAGCAGCGTCTGACCGGCGGGCAAAGGAAGCGGCGTACGGTTGTGGTCTGCGGTGTTCCTCATAGTGGTAGGGACGGCTGCGTATGGAAGGGTTGCCGGTTCAAGAGTTGATGCCAGGGACCCGTGGAGACTGTTTGAGTTTGACCATCTTATATTGCGCGCCCCAAAGTTTTTTGGCGGTGTGTCCAATGAAGGGCAAGGGAAGGAAGAACGCCCTGCGCCCGCTCCGGTATACCAATCCTCCACCCATGCTTCCCATGTCCATCAGGCACACGATGCTGAGGTGTTTTTGGTAGCCCAAGATATGGCCTGGCTTGCCTTCCCGGACGGCCAGGTTGTGGGCCGTATTGCGCGCCATCACCTCGGCCAGATGTCCCTGCTTGGCCCTCCAATCAGGGCCTTCAATCTGGGCGCAATCGCCGATGGCGTAGATGGAACCCAGGCCCACCACCTGGCAGCTGTCTTCAATTTTAATAAATCCAGCCTCGTTTTTTGGCAGATCGGAGGCAAGGACCGCGCTGTGTCCATCGGTCGCCGCAATAAACATGACGAGGTCAGCCCCCAGCTTCTGGCCGTCTTCAAAGAGGACGCCATCCGGTTGGAACTCGGTGATCTTTTTGCCCACATTCTTTTGAATGTCCAGTTTTTTTAGCATCTGGTCCATCATGGTGAGGGCCTTGTCGCCCAGTCGTGCCCCGGGGTTTTGCATGGGGGCAAACAGAGTGATGGAAAATTTGTCCCGCACCTTGCGCTTTTTCAGATAGGCGTGGAGGTTGAACAAAAATTCAAAGGCCGGGCCACCCCGGACGCCGGAAGGGTCCTTGGGATTGCCGCCAAATCCAACGGCAATGCGGCCTTCCCCGCGTTGGACAAGACCCTGGAGTTTGTCGCGCAAGACCAAAGACGCTTCTGGGTCTGCGCAGATGGAAAATGTGTTTTCCAGGCCTTTGTGCTTCATTTTCCCGCCGCCCAGGGCCACAACCAGATAATCAAAATCCATCTTCCCGCCGTTTTTTTCCAGCAGGACAGTTTTGTTGCTGGCATCAATGGAGAGGGCCTTGTCGATGGTCAATTGGAAGCCGTGGAGACGGGCCACCTCGTGCAGGTCCAATTGCACGTCCTCAAAGGTATATTCCTGGGTCGGGACCCAGATGGAAATGGGGTAGATGAATAAATAATCCCTATTGGAGATTAGCTCCACTGCAAAGCCATATTTCCTCAGATAAATGGCGCACTCCACACCAGCAATACCACCGCCCAGCACCAGTACCTTCTTCATGGTCCCCCCTAATACAAGCAGTGCATCCATAATATCAGCGCCATTGTTGGCGGGGTGGATGTGTGGACATGGCCCTGCTTTCTGTCGCCAGCGCGGAGACCCGCAGGGAAGATAAATTTTGTGCGGTCCCGGCAGTGACCGCTTGGCGTAGAGGTCCTGCTCCGAGGGTATGGATTCGGGATGTCGGCAGGCCAGACGATTTGCCAAAGCCATTCGCAAAGGTGGACACTAAAGTGTCATCCGCAATACAAAAATCCAAGCATGAAGGACGGTCCATCTAGCATGGCAACAAATGAAAAAGGCAGCAATCCATCAATGGAGACAGGTTCGATAGCACCTGCCAAAGGCAAACTCGGCGTCATGGTCGTCGGCATGGGGGCCGTGGCCACCACATTCATGGCCGGGGTGGAGGCGGTCCGCAAAGGCCTGGCCAAACCCATCGGTTCCACCACGCAAATGGGCACGGTGCGCTTGGGCAAACGGACGGACAATCGCACGCCGCTGGTCAAGGACTTTCTTCCGTTGGCCAGTTTGGACGACATGGTCTTTACCGGCTGGGACATCTTTCCTGACAACGTGTTTGAAGCGGCCAGCAAGGCCCAGGTGCTGGACAAGGACCTGCTCCGCTCCATCCAGCCATTTCTTGAATCCATCAAGCCGATGCCTGCGGTCTTTGACCAGTATTACGTGAAGCGGCTGCAAGGGAGCAACGTCAAGAAGGGCAAAAACAAGCGCGACCTTGTGGAACAAGTGCGCGCTGACATCCGCGAGTTCAGGAAGAAGACGGACCGCCAGGTGATGATCTGGTGCGGTTCCACGGAAATCTTCCTGGAGCCTACGGCAGTACACCAGTCCATCGCTGCCTTTGAGAAAGGCCTGGAAGCGAACGACATCAACATTGCTTCTTCACAGATTTATGCCTATGCGGCCTTGCTGGAAGGCGTGCCCTTCATCAACGGGGCGCCCAACATGACGGTCGATCTGCCGGTGATGCTGGAGATGTCCAAGAAAAACAATGCCCCCATCAGCGGCAAGGACTTCAAGACCGGCCAGACGCTCCTCAAGACGGTGCTGGCGCCGACCTTCAAGGCGCGCATGTTGGGCGTCAGCGGCTGGTACTCCACTAATATCCTGGGCAACCGCGACGGCGAAGTGCTGGACGATCCAGAGTCCTTCAAGACCAAGGAAGAATCCAAGCTGGGCGTGTTGGACTACATATTGCAGCCGGAGTTGTACCCAGACCTGTACGGCAAGATTTACCACAAGGTCCGCATCAACTACTACCCGCCACGCGGGGACAATAAAGAGGGTTGGGACAACATCGACATCTTTGGCTGGCTCGGGTATCCGATGCAGATCAAGGTCGATTTCCTCTGCCGCGACTCGATCCTGGCCGCCCCCATTGCGTTGGACCTGGTGCTGCTCTCAGACCTGGCGGCCCGCAGTAGCGAGTTGCGCGGCCTGGGCATCCAGGAGTGGCTCAGCTTCTTCTTTAAGTCCCCGATGACCCCACAGGGGCTGTATCCAGAGCACGATCTCTTCATCCAGTCCATGAAGTTGAAAAACACCATGCGGTACATCATGGGCGAGGGACTGATTACCCACCTGGGCCTGGAATATTACGACTGATCCACAACACGGCAGTTTTTTTTTGAAATGGGGCCGCAGACTGCATCCAGGTCTGCGGCCCGGTCTTTTCAGGCGGTCAGGTCCCAATGGAAATCCCCCCTTCCGGCAATATCGAAATGGCGCATACTAACGTCTATAGGGCAAGGGAGTGTATGGCCCTGCTGACAAGTATGGGGCGTTTTTGTATGTGTCCACCGCAATCCAGTCCATCCCCAGGATGGAAGGGATGTTCTGTTGTCTCGCTGGCGCTGGTTGGCCTGCTGCTGTCTTCCGCGGCGTACGCCAAGGACAAAAGACCTTTGATGGGCGACCAAGGCACTGCGCAGGACCAGTCCGCCTGCCAAGACCAGCAGACCACCATGCCCGGCGTGCGGCGTGGCAGTGTCAACGATGTGAGCGCCGTGGGGGACCGCAAGATCGGCGGGCGCGGATTGAGCAACTGGTACTCGACCAGCACAGAAATGGGCTGGGGCGCGCATTATTCGCAGGAAGTGGAAAAGACCGCCAAGATCATCCAGGACCCGGTGATTGAGGAGTACGTCAACCGCATCGGCCAGAACATCGTGAAGAACTCCGATGCCAAGGTGCCCTTCACCATCAAAGTGATTGATACGGACGAGATCAACGCTTTCGCCCTGCCGGGGGGCTTCTTTTACGTCAACTCCGGCCTGATAATGGCCGCTGACAATGAGGCGGAACTGGCCGGGGTGATGGCCCACGAGATCGCCCATGTGGCCGCGCACCACCAGGCGCGGGAAATGACGCGCATGAACTACGCCAACATTGGCACCGTGCCGCTCATCATGATGACCGGCTACAGCATGAACGGCTACATGCTGTACGAGGCCGCCTCTGTGGCCATTCCGATGACCTTCCTGCAGTTCCAACGTGACTTTGAGGAACAGGCCGACTGGCTTGGTATCCAATACATGTACAGGGCCGGCTACGATCCCCAGCAGTTCATTGCATTCTTTGAAAAGATCGAGGCCCTCGAAAAACAGAAGCCAGGCATCCTGTCCAAGGCATTCTCCACACACCCGCAGACCCCGGCCCGCGTGGCCCGCTCCCAGCGGGAGATCGCCACCATCCTGCCGCCGCGCTGCGAGTATGTGGTGGACACCTCAGAGTTTCACGATGTGAAGGCCCGTCTGGCCCGGCTGGAAAACAAACGCAAGCTACAGAACGGCAAGGGCGCCAACCAGCCCACCCTGCGCCGCGTTGGGGCAGGGAACAACAATGGCCCTTCCTCTACGCAGACAAACAACGACCGCCCCACACTGGGTCCGCGGAGTGATTAGTCCCGGATGCCCATCATGTGGGCAATAAAAACGGCAGACACTCCCCGCCGCTTTTATTGGACAACACTGGACAACACTGGACGGCGCAACGGCCACACGCGGTACAGGGGCCACCTTCGCGAAGGCGGCCCTCCGCGCTGTCAGGCGCACTTGCGCACAATGGCCAGCACGCGCCCCTGAATGGCCACGCTTGCGGCAGGGACATAAATGGGCTGCATCTCCGCGTTGGAAGGTTGTAACCGCACGGTGTTCCCCTCCAGGTAATATCGCTTCAGCGTGGTCTCTGTCCCATCCACCAGCGCCACCACGATCTCCCCTTGCCGCGCCGTCCGCGTGCGTTCAATCAGCACATAGTCCCCGTGGACGATGTGCTCATCGCGCATGGATTCCCCGCGCACTTCCAGCGCGAAGACGGTCTTATTGCTGAGGATGTCGTCCAGGGAGATGGTCTCATGCGTCTCCACGGCCTCCACCGGACGGCCAGCCGCAATACGGCCCAGCAACGGCCATTGGTGGGCCGGTGCCGCTTGCGGCGTGGGGACTGGCAGCAGATCAATGGAGCGGCTGCGGTTGGGCTCCCGGCTGATCAGGCCCTTCGCTTCCAGGTTCGTGATGTGCTTGTGGATGGTTGCCAAAGAGCTGAGGCCGAGGCCGTGGGCCATCTCGTCAAACGAGGGCGAGTAGCCGCAGCGCTCCACAAAATTGCGGATAAAATCCAGGACTTCCTTCTGTCTTTTCGTAATCGCCATGATGGACCCATATTAGCGAAATAAAGGCGAACCGGCAAGGGGAAAAAGAGGATTATTTTTTTGCTGCAAGGGCGTGATGGGTGCGAGCATAACGGGCCCAGCGCTTTTCTTTTCGCTGCTGCTTCTTGTTGCGTTGTTTCTTCCTGTTTTTTGCTGGAAGCGCAGGCAGGTCGCATGTTTCACCCTGCATGGAAGAAGACACTGGCCCTGCCCCTCGTCATTTTTGCGGTCATGTTGGTCCCGGTCCTGATGGTGCTGTTGGTTCGCGGGCACCTGTGTCCGGAGAACGCCAATCCCATCTCGCGCGTCACGCAGGCCCGCCGAAAAAACACACACTACTTTCTGCAACGCTACCAGGAGCAACTGCTCCAAGGAAGGGAGATGTGCGGCGTATCCAGCCAAAGACAAGGCCAAAGGGAAGAAGCTGGACGTATGGGCCTTCAGTCTCCGTCCTGTTGCCAGCGGTGGATGCGGACCTCAAAGAAGCGGTGGACAACGGTGAAAAAGAAGGCCGCGGACCATCCAAGCAGCAATACCCCGGTCAGCGATTCCAGCGCCCCAGCCAGCCGCCAGGGCCGGGGCAAAATGATGTCGCCATAGCCAACGGTGGCATAGCTGGTGGCGGAAAAGTAAAGACTGGTTTCCAGTGAGGGCAGGCCCACACCCCAGTAGTAAAAGCCGGCCCACAGGGAAATTTCCGCCAGGTGCAAGCCCCAGATGGCAACAAACAGGGACAGGAAGACCGGCAGATTGCGCCGAGGGCGGAAGTCCGCCTCCAGCCAAGGCCACAGCCGTGTTTGCCAATACAGCAGGCCCAGCAGCCCCAAGGCGTGCAGCAGCGCGCTCAGGATGGACAGGGCGAGTGCGAGGATGGTCTGTCGAAACATCCGAACGGTCCCTCCATTTCAAAATGCCGTCACAGTCAGGACGGAAAACGCGGGGGACGCTGTACGCGGCCGGCCACATTTTTCATGTTGGAATTTTTTGTTGACAGGAAAATATGAAGCATGTATACATATATGTGTATATGGTAACACAAAGGCGGTGTGGGATGGAAGACCTGGAGCGGACATTCAAGGGACTGGCGGACATCAACCGGCTGCGCATCCTGAATCTGCTGCTGCATGGCGGGCTGTGCGTCTGCGAGGTCCAGCGGGTGCTGGCCTCGCCGCAACCGAATGTCTCGCGCCACCTGACGTATCTCAAGGCCTCCGGGCTGGTGATGGACCGCCGCGAAGGGCCACGCATCTACTACCAGCTTGTGCGGCCCAGCGAGGGCACGCGCAAGCTGCTCTTCCATTTTTTGCGGGCGGCCTTCGAGCAAGACCCGGTCTTCGCGGACGACATACGCCGGTTACGGCAGGACATCGAGTCCGGCATCTGCAAGGTGGAGTACTGGCGGCCTTATGCAGCGCTCTCGCGTCCTTCCAAGGCCGCGTCGTCCCAGGCAACGAGGAAGTCGGCTTAAAACGCAGAGGGCTGCCAACATGGATTTTCACAACAACACAAACATAAGGAGCAACAAAAATGGGCAACGAACAGAAACCAACAGTAGAACAGATTTTCGCCAAGATGCGTCAGGGCATGGGCGACATTCCCACGGCCATTGAGAAGGCCGCAGCCGTGGACGAGGGGATTTTGTACGAGCACATGCGTTCCCGCGCCTATACCATGCCGGAAAATGGCGTTTTTGATGAGGAGACGCGGACCCTGCTGTATCTTGCCGCTGCATTGGCGGCCAGTAGCAAGGCCTGCATCCAGGCGATGGCGGACAAGGCGAAGATGCAAAAGATCGCCCCGGAGAAAGTGCTGGAGACCTTCCGCATTGTGCGCTTTGCCATGACCGCCAAGGTGCTGGGCGAGGCCGAGCCGGTCTTTGAGGCACTCCTGAAGAAGTAGTAGGACAACCTGATGCGCCAGCGGGAACGGTCCCTGCTGGCGCGGGAAATGAGGGCGCCAATGCGCAAGGCTTGGGAACGTTATTTGAAGATTGGTCTGCCGGTCCAGATCATCATCATGATGATGGTGTGGCTGGGCGGCACATTTCACCGGGGCATGGTCCACCCCGGCAAGGTGGCGGCGGCACAGACCAGCGCGGCAGGCACCCCGCTGTATACCGTGACGGCTGTTACCGCGCCCCTGATTGCCGAGGAGACTGGCGCTGTGCAGCCGCAGGTGCGCAGCACGGTCTCTGCGCGAGTGACGGCCAGCGTGGTGTATCTGCCCGTTGTGGCCGGGCAGCATGTACGCAAAGGGGAAGTGTTGGTGCGGCTGGATGATCGCGACCTGCAAACGATGGTGCGGCAGGCCAGCGAGGAACTGCGCCAGTCTGAGGCCACGCGCGACCTGGCGCAAAGTGACTACGACCGGGACAAGGGCCTGTATGAAAAGGCCGTCATTCCCAAATCAGATTTTGACGTGACCAATATGCGGTTGCGCACCTCGACCGCGGACGTGGCCGCCAAACAACAAGCGTTGCACGACGCCCAGGTCGCGCTCACCTACACGGTCATCCACAGCCCTTACGATGGCGTCATCATCGACAAGCTCTCTGACGTGGGGGACATGGCCGCGCCCGGCAAGCCGCTGCTGAGCATGTATGAGAGCGGACGTCTATGGCTGGAAGCGGCGGTCCCCGAAGAGCAGTCCGCAGACCTGCACATCGGCAAGACATACAAAGTGCGCCTGGACGCAATGGACAAAGCAATGGAAGGCCGCCTAGTTGAGGTCGTACCTTCGGCAGACCCATCCAGCCGCACGATCACGGCGCGCGTCACCATTCCTTACGCAGACAATATTTTCCCCGGACTCTTTGGGAGGATGTATCTGCCCACGGGAGAACGGCTGCGGACCATGGTCCCCAACCAGGCCATCCTGCGCATAGGGGAACTGGCCATGGTGGACGTGGATGAGGACGGCGTGTTGCGCCGCCGCTCCGTGCAGTTGGGACAGCAGATTGGCGACCAGGTGGAGGTGCTGAGCGGCCTTGTTCCCGGGGAAAAGGTCTCTCTGTCCCCCAGAAAGAAGTTGGACCAGTGAAACACGAAGGCGAAAATCTGACAATCCGCATTGTCCGGTTATTTTTGGAGTCGCACCTTTCGATTGTCCTGATCTTGCTGGCGCTGGTCGTTGGGGGCGTGGCCTTGTTGGTCACTCCACGCGAGGAAGAGCCGCAGATCGTGGTGCCCAACGCCGACATCTTTCTCTCCTATCCCGGCCACTCTGCCGAGGAGGTGGAGAAGCTCATCTCCACGCCCATCGAACGGTACATGTATCAGATTGACGGCGTGGAGTATGTGTATTCGCAGTCCAAACCAGGCCAAAGCATTGTTACCGTGCGCTTCTATGTTGGGCAAGACCGGGAACGCAGCCTGGTCAAGCTCTATAAGTGGTTGCAGCAGAACGCGGACAAAATCCCCGCAGGCGTCACTGGCTATGTCGTGGTGCCGCGCGAGACCGACGACGTCCCCATCGTCACCTTTACGCTGACCAGCGCCATGCGGGACGATTACGATCTGCGGCGCATGGCGGAAGAGGTGCGCGACCGGCTGCAGGCGGTGCATGACAGTGGCATCAGCTTCATCGTGGGGGGCCGTCCACGGGAGGTGCTGGTGCGGCCCGACCCCGTACGCATGGCCGGTTTCCATATTGCCCCATTGGACCTCTATCGCGCGCTGGGCGCGGCGGACAGCAACCTGCAATCCGGCTCCTACGCCCGCAATGACCAGGACATTCGCGTGGAGACGGGCCGCTTCCTGGCCAACAAGTCGGATGTCGCCTCGTTGGTAGTGGGTGTTTCCGGTGACCGTCCTGTCTATCTGCGCGATGTGGCCGATGTGAGTGATGGCCCCGGTGAGGTCGTCGATTATGAGCGGTTCAGTCAAGGCCCCGCCTGGAAAGTAAATGAACATCCGGGGTCCGCGGGCAGTTGGATTGGGGGCAAAAAGGCGCCGGACCAGCCGCTGATTTTTGAGCAGCCCGCAGTCACCATCGCTGTCGCCAAGCAGAAAGGCACCAACAACGTCACCGTGGCGCGCGCGTTGCTGGCCCAGATGGAGCAGATCAAACGCGAAGTGCTGCCCAACGACGTACAAGTCGCCGTCACACGCAACTACGGCATCACCGCCAATGACAAGGTGAACGAGCTGGTCGAAGGCCTGATGGTCGGCATCGTGGTCGTCATTGCGCTGCTGACCATTGGGCTGGGCTTTGCGGACGCCATGGTGGTGGCGGTCGCTGTCCCCTGCGTCTTTGGCTTTACGCTGGCCTTCAACTATCTCTTCGGGTTTTCCATCAACCGGGTCACGTTGTTTGCACTCACAGTCGCCCTGGGCCTGTTGGTGGACGACCCCATCGTGGACGTGGAAAACATCCATCGCCACTTCCGCATGGCAGGCAAGGCCACAAAACAGATTGTGCTGGAGGCCGTGAACGAAGTGCGGCCACCATTGATCGCGGCCACCATCGCCGTCATGATTTCCTTTTCACCGCTCTTCTTTGTCACCGAAGAGATGCACGATTATCTGCGGCCCATGGCCGTCAACGTCCCTATGTCCATGCTGATGTCCATGGTGGTGTCCTTTACCATCACGCCTTGGCTGGCCTATTGGGTGATGCGTCGGCGCTATGCTCCGGGCAAGGCAGGCGAGGCCAAGGAAAGTGGTCCCGTCGAGGCCGATGTGACCACGATGTGGACCTACCGCGTCTTCCGTCCCTTGCTGGGGCCGCTGCTGGAGCGGCGCAGAAATTCCTACCTGTTTCTTGGCGCTGTCGTCCTCGCTTTTATCGCCAGCCTGATGTTGGTGGGGACCCGGCGCGTCAAGCCCAAGCAATTGCCTTTTGACAACAAGGACGAACTCCTTTTAGTGCTGGACATGCCCAGCGGGACCAGCCTGGAACGTACCGACGCCGCTGCCCGCGATTTTGAAAACTATCTCCGCACGGTGCCGGAAGTGACGGACTTCGAGTCTTACTCCGGCACGGCCTCGCCCTTCGATTTCAACGGCATGTCGCGCCGTTACTTCCTGCGCGAATCCCCCAACAAGGGCGACATCCGCGTCAACCTCATCCACAAGACGGACCGCACGGCGGGCAGCCATGAGATTGCGCTGCGCCTGCGGGATGACCTGACGGCCATTGCGCAACGTGATGGCGTGAAGCTGAAGATTGTCGAGTTGCCGGCTGGCCCGCCGGTCATGTCCACCGTGGTCGCCGCCGTGTATGGCTCTCCTGGCGACAGCTACGCGGACCTGATTCATGTCTCCCGGACCGTCAAAGGCCGGATGCGCCGCGAGCCTGGCATCGTGGACCTGGATGACACCGTGGAGGAAGACCAGCAGAAATATGTTTTCACCGTGGACAAGGCCAAAGCGGCCTTGGACGGCGTGGACACGGACAGCATCGACCAGACCGTCCGTCTGGCGCTCTCCGGCGAGACTGCGGGGACCGTGGCCATACCGACGGAGCGGCAGCCGCTCCCCATCGTCCTCTGGCCAGTGCGCGCAGAGCGTTCCAGTCCAGTGGACCTGGCGCGTATTTATGTGCGCGGGCAGAAGGGCAATCTGGTCCCCATTTCGCAGTTGGGGAGCTGGCGTCCGGTGATTGAGGACAAGACCATCTATCACCGCAATATGAAGCGCGTGGTGTACGTCACGGCAGAGATGGCAGGGCGTCCTCCAGTGGAGACCATCCTGGACATCCGCGCCGACCAGCGCACGCCAGGGCAGCTTGCTGCCGCTCGCAATCCAGTGGGACCCACCTCCGCTGGCTATCTCGATCGTAACGCCCAGCCGCGCCCGCTGAACAAACGCACGCTCTTCAAAAAAGGCGGCGGCATCCTGTGGGCGCTCCCCGACGGATACACCGTCAACTGGTGGGACGAGGGCGAGATGCGTCTTACCATCTACATATTCCGCGACCTGGGGATTGGATTTCTGGGCGCGTTGCTGGCCATTTATATTCTGCTCAGCCAGCAGACTGGGTCTTTCCGTCTGCCCATCATTATTATGATGGCGATCCCGCTCATGGTGATCGGCGTCATGCCGGGCTTCTGGCTGTTGAACCACCTTGGCGTACACCAGGTGGGCGGCTATCCGGACCCGCTCTTCTTCAGCTCGCCCGCCATGATCGGCCTGATAGCGCTCTCCGGCATTGTGACGCGGAACTCCATCATCATTGTGGACTTCGTACACATTGCGCTGGCGCGTGGGCGCACCCTGACACAGGCGTTGATTGAAAGCTGCTCCATCCGCTTGCGGCCCATTCTGTTGACCTCTGGCGCGGCCATGCTGGGGGCCTGGCCCATCACCAAGGACTCGGTCTTTGCCGGCCTGGCCTGGTCGCTGATCTTTGGCCTTTTTGCCTCCACCTTGTTCAGTTTGCTTGTCATTCCTGTTGCCTACTACCTGATGTATGAAAAGGTGCCCGGCCATGGGTTGCCGGAGAACTTTCATCTGCGGGAAATCGGGCCTGCGTCCACTACAACAGGAACAGAGGTAGAAGCATGAAACTTACAGTCCAGTCCGTTCTATGGACCATGATCGTTGCCCTGGGGCCCGCTCCGCTGCTGGCGCAGCAGGCCCCGGCGCTGCCTGCGGAGTTGCCCTTGCAACAGGCAATTGCATTTGCCCTGGAGCACAGCCCTGACCTGAAGTCAGCGGTGGAGGAGACCACCAAACGCCGTGGCAATGTGACCACGACCCGTTCCACGCTGCTGCCGCAACTGGACGCCGCTGCTGACCTCGACCATAGCCGTATGCCAGTCGGGTATCCTGGTGCGGCCCCTCCGTCCCTGCTGCGTTTTGCCGGGACCACCTACTCCGTCAGCGCCAATCTACACATGCTGGCATGGGACTTCCAGCAGTCTGAGTTACAACTGGCAGCAACGCGGGAACGGCTCGCCTCGGCACGGATTTTGGTGGACCGCCAGAAGCAGGACGTCATCTTCAACGTGGCCAACTTATACTTACAGGCCATGACCTATCAAGACCTACTGCGCGCCAACGAACTTACCCGCAAAAGCCTTGTATCCTTGCTGGACCGCACCAACGAGCTGGTCAAGGCCGGTCGCGCCGTGCCCGTGGACGCTTACAAAATCCAGACGCAGATTGCCGCCATTGACAGTGACTCGGCCACGCTGGAAGCAGGCCGTCAGGCGACGCTCAGTTCGCTGGCCGCCGCCATGGGACACCACGGGGCATTGCCCACGTTGTCGTACACCCCTGCCGTCGAGGTCCCGTCCGCTGCCAACGGGGAAGAACAGCGGCTGTTACAAACGGCAATCGAGCAGCGTCCGGACCTGAAAGCGGCCCGTCTGGAAACCAAGTCTGCGCTCGACCTGGAGCGCGCAGCGCGCCGTGCCTATTGGCCGCGCGTTGACTTCAACGCCACGGCCATCCAATACGGCGCATTCCAGCCTGTGGGCTTTCCCACCCTCGTTGGCGAACTGCTGCCATCGCTGCATGTGCCAAGCACCAGCACTCCCAGCACCATCAACAACTGGACGATTGGCTTCCACCTCAGCGTGCCCGTTTTTGATAGTGGCCGCCGTAGTGGCCAGATCAAGTCCGCAACAGCAGAGACGGAACAGGCGCGTCTCGCAGAACGGAAACTCGATTTGGATGTTGCGCGGGAAGTGCGGACCTCTTATGCCGAGTTACAAAGTGCGCAGGCGCGCGTAAAGGCCATGCAACAGGCCGTCGTTGAGGCGCAGGAGGTCTTGAAAAATGAACAGACCAAATACGAAGTGGGCCGCACCGTCATCAACTTTGTGCTGGAGGCCGAGGCCGATGTCCTCAATAGCCAGTCCTTGCTGGCCCAGGCGCAACGCTCCGAGGCAATCGCATCCTTGTCGCTGGAACTGGCGACAGGACGCATCAACGTAGACTCACCAGACCTGCAACCGTAGCATGGTCTATAAACAGGCGCCTGCGCGGACGGTCCAACAAACACGCACGATCCATGAAAGTATGGAGAAGTGGGAACAACCATGAACGCAGTCCTTCACTTCTTCGTCCAATACGAATATCTCGTACTGTTCTCCTGGGTATTGTTGGAACAGTTCGGGGTCCCGCTGCCGAGCGCGCCGTTGCTGCTGGCTGCGGGGACCCTCAGCGTGGAGCATTCCATCAGTCTGCCTGCGGTCCTTTTTCTTGTTGTGGCCGCCTGTTTGCTGGCAGACTCCTTCTGGTTCTTCCTTGGCCAGCACTATGGGACAAGGGCCTTGCGCTTCCTCTGCCGATACACGCTGGAGACCTCCTCCTGCGTCCGTAGAACAGAAACTGCCATCAAGAAACAAAGGGCCGGGACTTTGCTGGTCGCAAAATTCATTCCGGGCCTGAACCTGATGGCCCCGCCGCTGGCAGGACAGCGGGCCATGCGCTACAGCGTCTTTCTGCTCTACGATGCGGCAGGGTCCCTCTTATGGGGGGCCACGCTGGTATTTGCCGGAAGGTCCTTTGGGGACGTCATACGCAGAAACCAGAAACTCCTTCATTGGGTGGGCCATGTTGCGTCTGTTGTGTTTGTGCTGGTGGTAGTTACTTGGTTCCTATATCGGGTGTGGAAGAAATGGTCCATCCTGCGCCAATTCCGCACCACGCGGGTCGACCCGGAATATTTGAAATCCAAACTGGACCTGGGCGTGCCCGTGTATATCATCGACCTACGTTCGCGGCGTGAATTGGAAGACGATGCGCGTATGCTGCCGGGCGCGGTGCATATACTCCCTGAAGGGTTGATGGAGGCCCAGGCCGCCATTCCACAGGACCGCGAGATATTCACCTACTGCAATTGTCCCAATGAAAAGACAAGTGTAAGGGCGGCGCTCGCACTGCAAAAGATGGGCCGCACACGCATCCATCCTGTGCGTGGCGGCTTTGGTGCATGGAAGCAGCGGGGCTACCCATTGATGGAAGTCAGCGGGTCGGTTCCACAAGCCGGGTCTGGGCTTCATGTAGAGGAAAGCGTATGTCCACACGAATAAATGCCATGGAATGGCAACGGATGGGACGCGAAAGTGAGGGCAAAACATTTTCTGTCCCTTCCTTGAAGACTTATATTGTCCAGTGCGTGCTGTTAGGGAGGAACACAAAATGGCCAAGGTGCTAATTGTAAGTTTTCTTGCTTTCCTGGGTCTGTTTTTCCTGGCCATGGTTTTGACCCGGAATTTACGGGAACGACGCAAGTTAGAGAAGCACTTTCTCACAGCGGAGGAACTCCATGCGCTCCTATCTTCAGGCCGCGAAATACTGGTCTTCGACCTGCGCGAGCCGCTCGACATACTGACGGACTCGGAGACCATTCCTGGCGCCAAAATAATCTCGCCTAAAAAGGTGTTTCAAAATCCTTACCTGATTCCACATGATAAGGACTCCGTCATTTACTGCACCTGTCCAAGTGAAGAGACCAGCCGCGCCGTGTTGAAACGTGCCTTGGCCATGCGTTTCTCCCGCATCAAACTTCTCCGTGGTGGGCTGGAGGGATGGAAGGCAAAGGGCTATCCGGTCGAGCCATACACAAAATCATTTCATCTCGACACGGACGAGTAGAAGGCGCAACGGCAGGGCGCATTGTGGGTCAAAATATGTTCCAGGACATCTGCGGAGGGACATCCAGACCTTCCGCAGCCAAGAGCAGCTATAGGATGTGCCGCAGGAGCAGGTCGGCGAGGCAGCCGACGCAAGCGTCCAGTTCGGCAATGGGGACGCACTCGCGGTCGCTGTGGGCGGTGCGCATGTCGCCGGGACCAAGCACCACCACCTCTTCCGCCAGCGTGGCAAAGTACGGGGCCTCGGTGCCAAAGGGCACGGCAATGGCCGGGCGTTGCGTCAACGCGGTCAACCTTTGCACCAGTGGGGAACCGGCTGCGGTGTCAAACCCATTTTGCTGCCGCAGGGGTTTCACGCTGCAATCAAAGTCTGGGTCTTCGCAGCGCAGTTCGCGGGCCAGGGCCGCGATCGCATCCGGCACCAACTCCGCCGACGGCCCCGGAATGGGCCTCCACTCCAGTAGAAAACGGCATTCGCCCGGCACAATGTTTTTCGCCGTGCCGCCTTCGATGCGGCCAATGTTCAGCGTGGTGTAGGGAGGATCAAAGAGCGGGTGCGTGGTGCGTTGCAGCCCTGTCGCATAGCGCTCGATGGCGGCAATCAGGCGCGCCGCGCGATAGATGGCCGATGCTCCTTGCGCCGGGTGTGCGCTGTGCGCCTCCTTGCCATGCACGGTGATCTCCGCCAAACAATAGCCCTTGCCCGCGCGCGCCGGATGCAGCATGGTCGGCTCGCCAATCACCACGCGCCGGGGCCGCACCACGCCCGATGCCACCAGCCGTTGCGCACCCAAACAGCCAATCTCCTCCTCTGCCGTCAGGACAATGGCGACCGTCCCATCGATCTGTTGCACGGGAACGCGGACGCAGGCGCCCAACACGCAGGCCAGAAAGCCCTTTACATCGCAGGCCCCGCAACCATGCAGCATTCCATCCTGCACCACCGGCTGCGTGGCCCCGCTCCATGTCGCGTTGTAGGGGACGGTGTCCGTGTGGCAGACAAAGGCCAGATCGACGGCGGGAGCATCCAGATTTTGCGTGGATGGCATGGCCAGTAGATTGATCTTCTCCACGCCGTTGGCGTCGTGGTACGGCAAGGCGTGCGTCTGCCAGCCTGCCTGTTGTAGAAGGCTGCCGGCGTATTCAATCACCGGACGATTGGAAAGCGAGGAGACAGAGGGGATGCGCACCAGCGCGTCTAAAATTTCCGTAGCGGTTGTTGTAGAGGCAGGGGCCATCCGGACCTTCAGCTTTCTTTCTGTTCTGGTGTCAATGAGGTGCGCGTCCATCGGGGCAGCGTGTCCACACGTTTGCCCGCCACAAAGACCTGCGGCAGATTGGGGACGGCGGCAAAGTAGGCCAGCTCGCGGTAATCGTGGAACTCGTGGACAAGGAAGTCCGCCGCCTTGCCTGTTTCCAGAGAGCCGACGGTATCTCCCAGGCCCAGGCTGTACGCGGCGTTGATGGTCGCCGAGACCAGCGCCTCGCTGGGCAGCATCCGCATCTGCTGGCAGGCCAGAGACATGACAAACGGCATGGAGGTGGTGGGCGAAGAGCCGGGGTTGAAGTCCGTGGCCAGCACCGTGGCCAACCCTGCTTCAATCATGGCGCGCGCGTTGGGGAATTGTTCGCGGGCCAAGCAGAAGGCCGATCCCGGCAGCAGCACTGGTTGCACTCCGGCACGTTCGAGCGCGGCAAAACTGCGCGCGTCCGTGCATTCCAGATGGTCCGCCGTCGCCGCGCCCAGTTCCGCCGCCAGCAGCGCGCCGCCATCCGCGGCAAATTGTTCGGCGTGGATGCGCAGTCCCAGTCCGGCCTGCTTTGCGGCGGTCAGCACCTGGCGGGATTCTTCCAGCGTGAAGGCGTGTTCGTCGCAAAATACATCGCAATAGCGCGCCAGTCCTTGCGCGACGGCCTGCGGCAGGATTGCATGGACCACCAGCGCCAGATACCCGGCGCGGTCCTCGCGAAACTCCGGCGGAAGGGTGTGCGCGGCCAGCAGCGTGGGCACCACGCGCAGCGCGGTGGTTTCGCCCAGCGCCCGCAGCACGCGCAGGACCTTCAACTCCGCATTGAGCGACAGGCCGTAGCCGGACTTGGCCTCGATGGTCGTGGCGCCGGTGCGCAAAAACCACTCCGCGTAGTGCTGCGCAGTGGACAGCAGCTCTTCTTCCGTGGCCGTGCGTGTTTGCCGGACAGTGGACAAAATCCCGCCACCGGCAGCGGCGATTTGCTGATAGGTGGCCCCGGCAATGCGCTGCTCAAATTCCTGGGCGCGCGTGCCCGCAAATGCAATGTGCGTGTGCGCATCGACAAATCCTGGCGTGACCACGCATCCATCCGCGTCAAGGACCGTGGTCTTTTTGTCCACCAGTCGCGCGATCTCTGCGTGTGTGCCGACCTGCCCAATCACGCCATTGGCAAGCAGCATTCCGCCGTTTTCAATTACGGCCAGCTCGCGCATTTCGCGCAGGCCGCAGCGAGACCGCGCCGGACCAGCCAGCGTGACCAATTGGCCGCAGTTCAACACGGCCAACCGGTCTGGCGGTGCATCTGGCGTGTTTCGTTTTGTCATCGGGGCATCACGCATGGCGCATGGGGATGTGGATGTCCTTGGCGTCGGCGGTCTTCTTCGCCGCCTCATAGCCCGCATCCAAATGCCGCGCCACGCCGATGCCGGAATCGTTGTTCAGCACGCGTTCCAGCTTTACTTCTGCTTCTTTGCTTCCGTCCGCGACGCTGACCTGCCCGGCGTGCAGCGAATATCCCATGCCCACGCCGCCGCCGTGATGGAAGGAGACCCAGCTTGCCCCGCTGGCCGTGTTCAGCAGGGCATTCAGGATGGGCCAGTCGGCCACGGCGTCAGAGCTGTCCTTCATCTTTTCAGTTTCGCGGTAGGGTGAGGCCACGGAGCCGGTGTCGTGATGGTCGCGGCCAATGGCAATGGGCGCTTTCAGTTCGCCTTTCCGTACCAGGTCGTTCATGGCCACACCCATGCGGGCGCGGTCGCGGAACCCCAGCCAACAGATGCGCGCGGGCAGTCCCTGGAAATGCACATGCTTTTGCGCCAGATGCACCCAGCGCGTCAGCACGGGATCGTCCGGGAAAAGTTCCAGTGCCAGTTGGTCCGTGCGATGGATGTCCGCCGGATCGCCCGACAGGGCCACCCAGCGGAATGGCCCAGAACCTACGCTGAAGAATGGACGGATGTATTCCGGCACATAGCCGGGAATGTCAAAGGCACGCGCGCAACCCGCCTCCAGCGCCTGTTTGCGGATGTTGTTGCCGTAGTCAAAGGCCACCGCTCCGCTGCGCTGCAGGGCCAGCATCGCCTCCACATGGATGGCCATGCTTTCCATGGCCGCCTTCACGTATGCCTTGGGGTCAGACTTGCGCAACTCCGCCGCTTGTTCCAGCGAATGCCCCTTCGGGATGTATCCGTTCAGCGGGTCGTGGGCGCTGGTCTGGTCTGTGATGACGTCCACCACCACGCCGCGCCGCACTATCTCTGGCAACACCTCGGCGCTGTTGCCCACCAGGCAGACGGAGAGCGCCTGCTGTTTGCGCTTGGCGTCTTCGCAGAGTTGCAATGCCTCGTCCAGCGTCTCGACCATGCGGTCGCAGTAGCCGGTCTGCACGCGGCGCTCAATGCGCGCACGGTCCGGGTCCACGCCCAGAAAGACCGCGCCATTCATGGTGGCCGACAGCGGTTGTGCGCCGCCCATGCCGCCAATGCCGCCGGTCACCACCAGCTTGCCGGCCAACGTGCCGCCAAAGTGCCGGTCGGCGACGGCAGAGAATGTCTGGAAAGTGCCCTGCAAAACGCCCTGCGTGCCAATGTAAATCCAGCTCCCCGCCGTCATTTGTCCGAACATCATCAGGCCCAGACGGTCCAAGCGGTTGAATTCGTCCCAATTGGCCCACGCGCCCACCAGGTTGGAGTTGGCAATCAAGACGCGCGGTGCTTCCTTGTGCGTGGGGAAAACGGCCACCGGCTTGCCAGACTGCACCAGCAACGTCTCCTCGTTGCCCAGTTGTTCCAACTCGCGCACAATGGCGTGGTAGCAGGCCCAATTGCGCGCCGCCTTGCCGATGCCGCCATAGACCACCAGGCGGTCCGGGGCCTCGGCAACCTCTGGGTCCAGGTTGTTCATCAGGCAGCGTAGTGCGGCCTCCTGCTGCCAGCCTTTGCAGCGCAACGTGTTTCCGCGCGGGGCGCGGATGGCGCCGGGGGAAGTCATGGATGAAGTAGAAAGGGTCGTTGTCATACCGTTATTGCATGGCAGGTTGCGGCGTGCGCCACACCTTGCGATGTACCTCCTGATATAGGTTGAGAATTTCCTGTTGTGCCGCGTGTGCGTGGTCGCGGACCACCCAGCGTCCGCCCACCATGAGATCGGCAATCGCCGTGCGCTCCAGCCCGAAAACAATCTGCGCGAGCAGCGTCTCCGGCGTATTGCCGACAAGGGAAGGGTCGGCCAGGTCCACGGTAAAGAAGTCTGCGGGAGCGCCAACCCTCAAAGTGCTGTTGCTGTGTCCCAGCTCATTCGCGCCACGGAGCGATACAGCGCCGTTTTCTGTGGCGCAGTGGAAGAGCCGCGTGGCCAGGTCTTCGCCGTCAATCTGGTCCAGCACAGACCGCTGCTTTTCCTGTAACCGCAAATGGTAATCCAGTTCCCGCGCGTCCTCCAGCGGGCCAATCTGCGCCTGGCTGTCCGAGCCAAAGGCCACGGGAATGCCCCGTTCCATCACCGCGCGCGCGGGAAAGATGCCGTCGCCCAGGTTGCGCTCCGTGGTCGGGCAGGAGCAGATGGTCGCGCCCGCAGCAGCCAGCAGGTCCATTTCCTCTTCATCAATATGGACCGCGTGGACGGCGGTAAAACGAGGATGGAGCAGGTGATGCCGCGCCAGCAAACGCACCGGTGTGGTCCCATGTTCCTGCTGGCAGGCGCCCACTTCCGCAGGCTGCTCGGAGACGTGCATGTGGACAGGCAGGTCCTGTTCCCGCGCCCATGTGACAATTTGCGTGAGCGCGTCGGGCGGCAGCGCGCGCACGCTGTGCGGGGCCACGCCCACCCACGCCATGCTGGAGTGGAACTTTCGGTGCAGGCTGGCCGCGTTGGCGAGGAACTCGTCGGTAGTCTCCAGAAAACGCGTTTGACCGGGGTCTTGTGGCAGTCCGTACCCGGAGCGTTGATAGGCCGTGCGCAACAGCGCAATGCGAATGCCCACGGACGCTGCCGCCGCAATCACCTGTTTGGCCAGCAGATTGGGGTCCTCATAGGGTCTGCCGTCTGGCTGCCGGTGCAGGTAGTGGAACTCGCCCACCGTGGTGGTCCCGGCCAGGGCCATTTCCAGAAAGGCCATCCGCGCCACATGGAAAATTTCTTCCGGCCCCAGCGACGCCGCGGCGTGGTACATGGACCCGCGCCAAGACCAGAAGTCGCGGCCACTCATGCGGCGCGATTCCGTCCTGCCGCGAATGAGCCGCTGGAAGCTGTGCGAGTGCGCATTCACCAGGCCGGGCAGCATCGCCTTGCCGGTCAACCGGACCACCTCGCAATTTGCAGGGAGTGGCCCCGCCTGCGGAAGGGTGCCTGCAACAAGGCCGTCTTCGGCAACCAACAACCCGGTATTGGCCAGGAAGCGGCCATCGGTATAGAGCAAATCGGGTTGATACAGGGTCCTCATCTGGGTGGCGTCTCAGTTTTCTTTGCGTCTTGCAGGGATGGAACTGGCCTAGTCCAGGCCCAATTGTGGCATGGCCCCGCAAGACCACTCCATATCATAGCCGCTGTGGCCTTTTCCTGCCATGCGTGCGCTCCTCTTCATCTGCATGGGCTTGCCAACATCCACTTTTGCTGGACATCCTGCCATTTATGTTGACCTGCACCCAAGTTGCTGTGCGAAACTAAAGTTGTCTGCAACTGGATGCCTGGCGCGGTACGTCTCAGAAGAAGATGTATTGCAATACGAAGTGGAGGTACAAGCCAGGTATTTGTTTGAAGGTATGCGGCATACCCGACCATGCAGAGGCTGGAAGCAAACGGCCCCTGGAAATGTCCGGCAGCAAAATATAGGGCCTGTAGCTCAATGGTCAGAGCAGAGGACTCATAATCCTTTGGTTGGGGGTTCAAGTCCCTCCAGGCCCACCAGATATTTGCGATATAAATTTACAAATTCCAAGCAAAAATCCCCTCTGGTAGAGGTTTTTTTTATTGTAAAAATTGGCCGGGTCATACATACGGTGGTGCTTCGTCAAGGAAGGACACAGGCGCCGCGCAAAACTACAGCCAGGGCCAATAGAGAATGGGGAAGGGAAGTACAAAGAGCTATTGCAACTGGCCCCCCTTTGGCTGTCGGGGGGACTCATTCTTCTGGCGGCTGGTAGCATGCGCGACCTGGGACGCAACGCGCCAGATGGACGTAGTTTTCGTCCGGTCCGGCCACAGACATGGTCTTCAGGCACCAGTAGGAAGACGCTGCGGCCACGCCCAGCGGCCAGTTTGCGTGGTCCTGCGGCGAGTTGCCACAGGGGTTCTTGGTGCGCAGGGACTGGCAGGGCCGTACTTTTGTTTCGGTTGTGCTCACGTTTCTTCCTCCTGATGGCATCCCCAATTCCATTGCCCTAGGCGACCGCGCTGGGGTCGCGTCCCATCTTGCCAGCGGCCAGCAGGATGGTGCGGTAAATGGCCACTGGGAAAAGCTGCACTTTATATGCGTTCATGGAGAGTGGGGTCGCGCCCTCCATGGCTGCCTTCCCAGCGGTGCGCGCGTTTTCTTCGGTGATTGGCCTGCCCGTCAGCAGGGCCTCTGCTTCCGTGGCCCGGCGTGGCGTGGGCGAGGCCGCGCCCATCACGATGGTGGCGCGCTTGCATATCTCGCCCTGCATCTCCAGCACAACGGCAGCGTCGGCGATCGGCCAGTCGAAGCTCTCTTTTTCGCCGTATTTCTGGTAGGCCGAGCGCGTGCCTGCGGCAGGCCGGGGGACCATCACCGCCGTCAGCAGTTCGTCGGGCGCAATCACGGTCTCCGTGGTGGGGTCTTTTTCCGGCTTCACATAAAAATCGCGGATGGGAACCACGCGCTTGCCCTTGGCGGAGGTCAGCTCCACGCTGGCATTTAAGGCGGTCAAGGCCACGGCTGCGGATGAGGGGACGATGGTCGCCGAAACGGTGTTGTCAAAGATGGCGTGGTACTGGTTCATGCCGCCCAGGGAGTAGCACACGTCCCCACCTTTGCGCAGGCATTTATACTCCGGCGAACGGTAATACCAGCATTGGACATGTTGCAGCAAATTGCCCCCCAGCGTGGCCATGTTGCGGATGTGTGGCGTGGCGGCGCATCCAACAGCATCGGTCAGGACGGTGTAATGCTTTTGCAGCAGCGGATGTTCGCTGATCTCCGCCAGCGTGACCAGCGGACCCAGCGTGACGCCTTCCCTGGTCTCATGCACGCCGCGCAGCGAGGCAATGTTGCGGATGTTGACCAGCTTGGGCGGCGCAACCAGGCCGTCTTTCATGCGGTCCAGCAGGTCAATGCCCCCGGCCTTGACCACGGCCTGCCCCTGCAATTGCGAGAGGGCCGCTTCCACGGTGGTGCAATCAGCAAAGACAAAGTTGTTCATGCCGTCTCACTCCCTTGCGGCGGTGTGTTGAGCGCCGCCAGCACCCGCGCTGGCGTCATCGGTATCTGCCGGATGCGCTTTCCTGTGGCATTGTAAAAGGCGTTGCCAATGGCTGCGGGCATGGCCACCACGCCTGCGGCCTCGCCGATGCCAGAGGCGTCGGTGGAACTTTGGCCGATGTAGCAATCCAGCAACTTCACTTCAATTTCCGGCATCTCCCGTGACCCGGCGGTCTTGTACATATCGAGGTTGGTGTTCAGCATCCGGCCCGCGATGGGGTCCAACAGGCGGTCCTCATAGAGCGCATAGGAGAGGCCCTGGACCAGGCCGCCGTGGATTTGGCTGATGGTCTGGTTGGAATTCATGGGGCGCCCGCAATCGTGGACGGCCAGCACCCGCCGCACAAAAATGCGTCCGGTCTCCGTGTCCACGTCGATTTCAGCCACGTCCACGCCCCCGTAGGTCTCATATTTTCCAGGGGCGTAATCGGGGATGCGTTGCGCGCGTACGGCGACCTCGTCGGTCGTCATTTTGGCCGCTGCGCTGCGGAAGCTGACCGGCTGCATCTTGCCAGACTTGCTACGCACCTTGCCGTGGACCAGTTCCAGGTCGTCTGCCGTTGTCCCGTAGGCGGGGGCAATGTTGGCCAGGAATTTTTCTTTGGCCTGCCAGGCGGCATCGCGCACGGCAGGGGTCAGCGATGGGGTGGTCACGCTGCCACCGGAGTTCGGCCCCACGGGATAATTGGTGTCACCAATCTTGACGCCCACCTGCGCCGGAGGGACGCCGAATTCTTCCGCCAAAATTTGCGCCATCACGGTCTTGATGCCCGTGCCCAGGTCCTGCACGGCGGAGAGCACTTCCACGGAGCCGTCCTTGTGGACGCGGACCTCCGCAGCGGAGTTCATGTTGAGAAAGCGATACCAGACGTTCTGGGCCACGCCCACTCCGCGCTTTACCGCACCGGTGCCGGCCCCGGCGACCCGGTTGCGCGACTTCCACAGCGCGCTTTCGCGCACTATCTGGCGCTCCACGCGGCGATAGGGATTGGCGTCAATGCGGTCGCGCAGGTCGAGCTGGTCCAATTGCAGTTTCAGGGCCAGCTCGTCAATGCACTGCTCCAGCGAGAAGGCCCCTTGCGGATGTCCGGGGGCGCGAAAGGCCGTTGACTGGCCCGCATTGATGAATACGTCACTCTCTTCGGTATGCAGCGCCCCGTACTGGTACATGTGGGTGGCCGGGCCAGCACACCCTGCTCCTGTGCCGCAGCCTGCGGTGCCGAAGCTGACAAGCTGAATGGCGGTAAGGGTCCCGTCCTTCTTTGCGCCAATGCGCATTCTTTGGTCAGAGTCAGGCCGGTTGCCCACGGAAAGATGTTCTTCTTTGCGGTCCAGCATCAGCCGGACCGGCGCGCCTGCTTTTTTTGAGAGCGCAGCGGCCACTACCCCCGTATTGCCTGCGCCAAACTTTGCGCCGAAGCCGCCGCCCATGAACTCCGTAATCACGCGCACTTGCGACTTGGGCAGATGGAAAAAGCTGGCCAGTTCCTCGCGCACGCTGGCCGTGCCTTGCGTGGAGGCCCAGACCGTCAGCATCTCCGGCTTCCAATCGGCCACCACGCCGTGGGTCTCTGTGGCGGAGTGCGTCTGCACCTGGGTGAGGAAGTGTCCTTCGACGATGATGTCCGCATCTTTGAACCCTTGCGCCACGTCGCCGACGGTGTGGACGGCGGGGCCGTGGACATTGCCCTTTTGCGGCACATTGTGCGGACCGCCCCCGCCACCGGCGCTGCCAGCCTGGTCCGCCGGGCCGGGGAAGACCAGCGGAGCGTCCGCCGCTTGCGCCGATGCGCGGTCCACCACAAACGGCATCTCCTGATATTGCACCTTGACAAGCTTGGCGGCCTCCTCCGCAATCTGCGGCGAGGTGGCGGCGACTGCGGCAATGGGTTGGCCCGCGTAGCGGACAATGGGGTATTTCGACGGGGTCTCCTGCGCCGGATTGCGCAGCACGGCTGGCCCCAGGATGTGCTGGATGACGTGGACGGCCTTGACGCCGGGAAGTTTCTCCGCTGCTGCGGTGTCAATGGAAAGCACCATGGCGTGGGGCACCGTGGCGTTGACGAACTTGGCATAGAGCATTCCTGGCAATTGGATGTCCGCGGTGTAGCGCGCCTGCCCGGTCACCTTTGCGGGGCCGTCCCAGCGCGGCGTCGGTTTGCCAATATATTGCAGGTCCTTGTTGATGGGCAACACGGGCGGCTCCGCAAGGGGGACCTCGCGTGTTTCCTCGTGCAATGTGTAACCAGGGATGCCAACAGGCATCTCCACGCTCTCTTTGTCAGAGGTCCCGGTGGCCGCCGCTGCAACTGCGCCGGTGGCAAGGGCAGCGGCAGCGTGGACCAGGGAAGTTTTTGCGGGTCCGCTTGTGTCTGTGGCCATGGCCTGCTCCTTATATGTTCCGCGTGGACACGCCAGATGCTTCCAGCGTGGCTGCAAAGACCTTGGGATAGGTCCCACAGCGGCAATAATTACCGGAGACCGCCTGGCGCACCTCTGCTTCTGTGGGACGGGGATTATGCTCCAGCAGGGCCGTGCAACTCATCACCATGCCCGGAGTGCAAAAGCCGCACTGCATCGCGTCATGCTTGATAAAAGCGGTCTGCAACGGGGCCAGTCCGCCCTCCTGCGCGATGCCTTCGATGGTGGTCACCTTGCGCGGGCCAACGTCCACGGCCAGCACCATGCAACTATTTACTGGCACCCGGTCCAGCAACACGGTACAGCCAGAGCAGGCGCCACGGTCGCAGATGACCTTGGTCCCGGTCATGCCCAGATGGATGCGCAGGGCGTCGGCCAGGGTGGTGCGCGGCTCCACTTGCAGGGTATGTTCCTTGCCGTTGATGTAGAGCGTGATGGGGACCGGGCCGGGGCCAAGCTCATGGACGTCCTTCGCGCTGGCTTCCTGCGCTTCCTGGCTGAAGGCATGGATGCCATCCAGCAGCGCCGTACCTGCGGCGGTAATGCCCGCCCCTTTCAGGAACCCGCGCCGCGAAATGCCGGGACCGGCTGGCTTCTGTGGCTGGGCCGTTTCTTCAGTGCCAGACGTTCGCGGGTGGGAGTCATCGTGTATCGGCATGGGTCCTCCTCAAAACGATAGAACAGGCGGGTTGGTCACCGGTCGAGCAGAAGCAAGGACGCCATCGACCGTATTGCAACAAGAAACGATTGTCTTCCCGGTCTTTCAATCGTGTCTGCCGGTGTTTGCCTGCGGCGCTAATGCATTCTGTCCAATGCCAGGGGCACTCCCTCTCTGCGCCTTCCTGCCAGTGTTCGATTTATACATCAGCCCCGATGCAGACGCAAGAAGGCTGTCATGGCATTGCTTCATTCCTTGAAAATCCTGGATACCATCCATGCCATCCAAGGCCAATGTACGCCATACTTTCCCCCATTCCGTTCTGTATCCAGGTCCCAGGAACCGCTACGATGGTCATAGGCGTGGCAAGATCGCCAAGGAAAATAACATGGGCGAACAACGCAGCATCCTCGGACTTTGGCGTTCCAGAGAAAACGCATCCACACTTCCCGGCGCTCCATCTGCCCTGGCCGATGCATTCTGTGTGCTGGTCACGCTGGTGCGCCTGGAGGGGTCTTCGTATCGCAAGCCGGGCGCGCGCCTGCTGGTCTGCGGCGACGCCCATGCTGGTTCCATCAGCGGGGGCTGTCTGGAGGGGGAAATCTTGCGCAAGGCGGCCTGGATTGCCCGTTCTGGCGCAGCCATCCAGCGCTATTCCACGTACTATGACGACGCCAATGAAATGCCCTACGGTCTGGGTTGCGGTGGTGCGATGGACCTGCTCTTTGAGCCGCTGCATCTGCCGGAAACGCAGGCCTTGTTGCACGCGCTGGAACGGTCCTTGGCAGGCGAAAGGATGTTGGCTGCAACGTTGCTTCCTGCTGGTGCGACGGGCGCGCCATTGCGGCGCGTGGTGCTCCATGCCGATGGCGGCCTGTTCTTTGCCAGCGCTTCTTTGGATGCAGAAGGCCGTGGTCGGTTGATGGAAGCTGCATCCGGTGCGGCCAAGGGACTGCTGGCCGGGAATGCGCCAACCAATGCCACCGTTTCCGTGGAGATGGACGGCGCGATGCAAACGGCCTTTGTCGAGAGCACCCGACCGCCGCAGCGTCTGGTCCTTTTTGGCGCAGGGGACGATGCCCGGCCCTTGGTACGCATGGCGTACCTGCTGGGCTGGCGCGTGGTGGTGGCCGATGGCCGTCCGGACCTGGCCCGCCCGGACCGTTTTCCAGAGGCAGAGCTGGTCCTCCCGCTGTCCCCAACGCCGTCCCAGCAGGTAGAGGCGCTGGCTGGCCTGCACCTGGCCAGCGAGGACGCAGCCGTGCTGCTGACGCACAGTTACGAGCAGGACCGCACCCTGCTGCCGCAATTGCTGCCGCTCGACCTGCGCTATCTCGGTTTGATGGGATCGCGTCCGCGCAGCCGTCTGCTGTTGCTGGAATCTGCCACGCAGCTTGGCTGGACGCCGGAGCAGTGCCTGGAACGGGTACACGCTCCCGTGGGCCTGGACCTGGGCGGCGACCAGCCGGAAGAGGTCGCGCTGGCCATTGTCGCGGAGGTGCAGGCCGCGTTGCATCGGCGGGAGTTGCCAGAGCGCCGCGCAGCAAAAAGGGCCCTGCTCGACCCGCCTGCTACGCCCTACGTTCCTGCCGCATGCCCGCAAGATGTTTTTCCTGGGAGCGCCATGACGCACACGGAAGCGCACGAGAAAGATGCGGTGGAAGATGGTTTCTGATGCGTCCTTCGCGGCGACCACAGGGCAGTCCCCGGCGATTGTCCTGGCAGCAGGCGGGTCCCTTCGTCTGGGCCGGCCCAAGCAGTTGTTACGCGTCCCTGCGTCCATGCAGGCCAAGGACGGGACGGAAAACGAAGTGCTTTTGGAGCGCACCCTTCGCGTGACGCGCGAAGCGGGTTTTCATCCGGTCTTTGTGGTGCTGGGCGCGTATGCGGAGCAGGTCCAACGCACGGCCCGAATGCAAGATTGCACTGTCCTGATAAATCCCCTGTGGCAGGAGGGCATGGCCAGCTCCATCCGTTACGGGGTACAGGCCGTTGTGGAGCAATGCCCAGGTGCTTTGGGCCTGTTGCTGCTGGTTTGTGACCAGCCAGCGCTTAGCAGCGGACACCTGCGGGCATTGCTGGCTGCGCACCGCATGGCCCCGGAGAACATCGTGGCTTCACACTATGCAGACCACCCTGGCGTGCCCATTCTGGCGCCGCGCTCCTTTTTCCCCGCGCTGCTGGCGCTCACCGGAGACCACGGGGCGCGCGCAATACTGCGGGCGGGCAATCACAATCTGACAGAGGTGCCTTTTGCCAACGGGGAGTGGGACATAGACCGCCCAGAAGACATCTTGGAAGACGTCCCGGGGGACAAAGCGCCGCCGTCATCATAGGACTGGTTTCCGCCATGGGAGATGCAGTACCTTTGCCAGCACCCCGTCCTGACCAGCAGCTCCGGCCCCTGTGTCGCGGTTATGATGGAAGAGATGGGACTGGCCAATGTGCTCCACAAATGGAACGGGGACACACTCACCCCCACGCAACGCAATCTGCGCCTCCGGCTCATCTTCCAGGATGCGGTGGCGTTGCTGAGCTTGCTGGGCATTACCATCGTGATCTCCATCCTCACTTACTTCTTTTTCCATTCCTTCCGTGACCACCGGCAGGTGCTGGAGGAGCGTTGGTATGTCCGTGGACAACAGGCCTTGGCCAGCGGTCATGCACAGGACGCCGTGACGGACTTCCGCTCTGCGCTGACCCTGGATTCGGGCAATCGCACCTACGAGATGGCCCTGGCCAACGCCTTGACTGCCGACGGAAAGATCGACGAGGCCTTCGCCTACTATTCCACCTTGCGGGATGCGCAGCCGGGGGATGGATTGCTCAATCTGCAACTGGCGCGGCTGGCGGTAAAGAAAAATCGGCCAGCCCAGGCCATAACTTATTATCATGCCGCCCTGGATGGAAACTGGCTTACAGATGGCGTATCGCGGAGGCGCGCGGCCCGTCTGGAACTGGCCCGCTATCTCCTATCTCTGCACGAACCGATGCAGGCCCAGGAGCAGTTACTGACCGCTGAGGGCAACGCCATGCAAGACCCGGCGGTGACCAACCAGATTGCCGCCTTGCTGGTGCAGGCCGATGCCCTCGGTGACGCGCTGACGGCCTACCAGAGGGCGCAACGGTACGCCAAATCCAATAGCAGGGAGATGTTGCAGGCGCTCCTGGGCGCCAGTCAAGTGGCCACCAAACTGGGAGAATACAGAGTGGCCCGGACAGCCTTGGAACGGTATCTGGTGCGCGTGGACCAGGTTCCCGGTCCCCCGCAAGCCAGGGCCTCCGTCCAGGCGTCCCTGGACCAGTTGCAGCGGTTGCTGGCCCTGGACCCAGCAAGCAACCTGCCCCCCAAGGAACGCGCGCGCCGTTTGCTGACCGATGCAACCATCGCCCACAAACGCTTCACCCGCTGCAACTCGCAAATCCAGGCCACTGGCCTGGTCTCCCCCGACGCGGCGGAGTTTACATTCCTGGCCCCGCAGTGGCAATCGGTTTCCACTCTGCGCCTTGCTCGACTGACCGCAGACCCCTCCCTGCAGGACACACTGGCATATCTAACGGATCAAACAGAGATACTGGCCAACCGGCTGTGTGGTGCGCCGGTGGGCGATGACGCCCTGCTGCTGCAACTGGCCACCGTGCCCGACAGGACAGAGTGACGCCACCCATGGACAGGCACAACATATCTGCGCCAGAGGTGCCATCGCCTTTTGCCCCCTTGCCTCCTTTGAGCGAAGCGGAGATACACCAAATCGCGCCCACGCGCGGGGAACGGCTCTTTCTGGTGCTCTCCATTTTTATTGGCGTGCTCTCCGGCCTGTTGGTGGTCTGCTTTCGCATCTTCATTGAGTGGACACAGGTCTTTCTGCTCGGATCGGTGCCGCATCCGGGACAATATCGCCTGCTGCTGGCACCCATGCTGGTCGGCCTGCTGGTCGCCTTGCTGGTCAAATACTTCTTCCCCCAGGCCCGCGGCAGTGGCGTCAACCAGACCAAGGCCGCGCTGTACATCTATAACGGCTTCATTTCCTTCCGCACTATGCTGGGCAAGTTCCTTACGGCGGCGCTGGCCATCGGCAGCGGACATTCACTGGGACCGGAAGACCCGTCCCTGCAAATTGGCGCGGGGCTGGCCTCCGTCATTAGCCGCCATCTGCACCTGTCGCGGGGGCGGCTCCGCCTTTTTGCGCCAATCGGCGCGGCAGCGGGCCTGGCTGCGGCCTTCAACGCGCCTATTTCCGCCATTCTGTTTGTGCTGGAAGAGGTGATTGGCCGCTGGAGCGCCGCCGTCCTGGGGTCCATCGTCCTCTCCGCCGTTTCCAGCGTCATTGTCGCCCGCGCCTTCTGGGGTTCGGAACCGATGTTCCGCATTCCCAGCGTCTATCTGCGTGACCCCCGCGAATTGCTGGCCTATGCCGCGTTGGGACTCATTGGTGGCCTGGCGGCCGTCTTCTTCGCGCGTTTTCTGGGCAAGCTGCGTCCGTGGCTCAGTTCTCTGCCCAAGAAGACCCAGATATTCCAACCGGCCATTGCCGGCCTGATGGTCGGCGCCATTGGCTTCTTCGGCTTTCCTCAAGTGATGGGCCCCGGCTACCAGGTCATTGACCAGGCCATGCACGGCGAGTATCTCTGGCACATTCTGCTGGCCCTGGCCATCTTGAAAATCCTTGCCACCACGCTTTCCTTTTCCAGCGGCACGCCGGGCGGCATGTTTGCGCCAACGCTTTTTATTGGGGCCATGCTGGGCGCGTCGGTGGGCAGCGTGGAGAAGCTGCTCTTTCCCCACCTGACCGGAACGGTCGGTTCCTATGCCCTGGTCGGCATGGGGGTGCTCTTCGCTGGCTTCCTACGCGCGCCCCTCACCAGCGTTTTCATGGTGCTGGAACTTAGCGGTAATTACTCCATCATTCTGCCGGTCATTCTCGCCAATACGATTGCCTACCTGCTTTCCCGCAGCCTGCACCCGGTGCCTATTTTTGAACAATTGACCTTGCAGGACGGCCTGGACCTGCCCTCCATGGAAGAGGCCCGCGATGAGACCTCGCTGCGCGTTGAGGACGCCTTGCACGCTGCTGATCTGCCTGTCGTCCTCGGCGCGGACACTCCGGCCAGCATCGTGGAAGCGATGAAGAAAGAAAAATCAGACCTGGCCCTGGTGCGTTGCCACAATAACCGCTGGTATCTCTTGACGGCTGGCGAAGCGGCCAAGGCCGTGCAGGCAAACACCGCGCAAATGGAGGAGGTGCTACCGGAAGAACGTGTTCCGCTGCTTTATCCCGACCTTGCGTTGGAGGAGACCTTGCCCCACTTCCGGCGCTGGCCAACGCTGCCTATTGTCAATCGCGCCGTGCCTGGATTGCTGGAGGGCGTGGTCACCCAGAATGATGTCCTCCAGTGCTATCAAGACCGGGCCACCAACTTGCACTCATAAATCCATGCCGCACATGGAAAATGGGTCGAGCGCCATAGACAGTGGGTCAATGCGTCGCAGAAAAAGGGTCATTCTGAACGGAACGCAACGGAGTGAAGAATCCAGAAGTTCTGCGCTTCATATTTTCAGCTAAGGTCCTCTGTGTCCTTCACTCCGGTCGCCTTGCATGAGTTACGGCTGCTTCAACCCCCCCAGAGACACTTCAACCCCGGAACGGAAATTGAATGGCAGAGAGGGATAGCCGATGGCCTGCTGGTAATGTTGGCTGAATAAGTTATCAATGACGGTATACGCGGCGATGTGCTGGCCCAGGCGGTAGCTGCCGGTGAAACCGACATCCTGATAGCTTGGGTCCAGGTTGTGGTTGGGCAATAGCAAGGTGTTGCCGCCATTGGCGTCCAGCAAAAAGGTGCTGTCATCGCGCCGGCCAACCAAGGTCCCGGTCATCATGGCGTACCAGCGCGGGTGCGCGTAGGTGACGTTGAAGAACCCGCTGTGCGGCGCACGCCGGAAAGGACGCTGTCCCACCAGCGGTGAATAGGCCCCGATCTTTACGTTGGGGATGTTCGGATTGATGGATGGATATAGATTGTCGCTGGAAAAAGACCGCTGCACGTTGGCGTTTAGATAGGTGTAACCACCCCGCGCGTACAAATTGTTGGAGATGCGGTATTCCATGCTGGTCTGTACCCCCTGGGCGCGGAAATTGAGCGAGTTGACGTAAGCGCCATAGGAGGTGTTGGCGATCACCTGCTCCACCGCGGAGGGGACACCCAACTGTAACAATGCCGGTGCGTAGACAAACTCAATCTGGTTGCCAAACTCGTTGTGGTAGTAACCAGCGTGCAGCACGGCCTTGCTACTGAAGAGTTGTTGGTCCATGCCACCTTCATAGGTGCGCGTCCTCTGCGCACCCACAGGCCCAATGCCGCTTTGCGAAATCAACTGCTGGCCGTTGGGCAGGCCCGCCAACACATCATAAATAGAACCGCGTTGCTCGGCAATCGTCGGCTCCAAGATGCCTTCGGAGTAATTGAAGCGCACCTTTGTACCCGCCAGCAGATGGCCCGTCGATGGCCGCGCCAGGTAGTAGGCGGCGGTGGCGTGCGGCGCTGGCACGAACCCAAAAACGGAGTAGTTCGGTAGGTCTGCCCCCGCACTGTAATAAAAACGGCTGCCCAGATTGCCCGACGTCTGCACAATGTAATCGAAGTTGCCCCGGTCCGCGCTCATCGGGATATAGTCGTAGGCCGTGTAGCCACGTTCGGACTCATAGCGGAAGGCCGTGAAGACAATCAGCTTGGAATTGACCTTGTAGTCTGTTTGTCCGTAGAACAGGTCGCGGTTGGTCAGTGCGCCATAAGTGCCGGGAAAGGTGTAGCTGGGGCAACTATAAAACGCCTGGCCGCTGGCCGTGTAGCCATTTGCACCGTGGATGGTTACAGGCAGACCAACGTACTCCGGCGCCCCTGGATTGAAGTTACTGTCATAGCAATTTGTGTTGTTTGGATTGTTGATGAGTATTCCAGCCGGGGAAGGGTCCGTGTTGAGTGAGCGCAACCGCACCAAACTGTATTGCGCCATCATGTGCAGCGCGTCCGAGTGTTGGTCTTCCAGTGTAACGCCACTGTAAAGATCGTGCTCGTGCAGAAACTGCGTGTCTGGGATGCCGTAAAAGAGCAGCGCGTTAGGCTCCCCGCTGGCCGCGCCCACGCGGCGTACCGTGGCGCGCAACTGGGTGTGTGGCGTGACGGCATAACCAAAGTTCCCGGCAAAGGTCCCATTGTGGAAGCTGCTGTTGGGATAGCTGTTGGCCGTATCAAAACGCGCAAAGTCCCCAAAATAATCCAGCGCATTGTGCACTCCACCTAAGGACCCTTCCTGCCGGTAGGTGTTGAAATTTCCTCCATCCACGGCGTATGTCAGCAACGGCCTGGGCGTGGTCCCGCGTGTGGTAGTTAGGTTAATGACACCCGCCGAGGCGTCCGCGCCATACAGGGCGCTGTCGGCCCCGCGAAATATCTCCTGCTGGCTGATGCCATTCGACGAGAGATAGGCAAAGTTCACTGCGCCGCCAATGTCATTCACCGGTACGCCGTCCACCATTACGTCGGTGGCGTTGGAATTGGCGCCCAGCTCAAACAATGACGTGGCCGCGCCGCGCTGGCCCGTGGTGGTCATCTGTAGTCCGTCTACCAGACGCAACGTGTCCTGGATGTCCTGCGTGTGCGGATAAAGCGTCTGGTCCAGCACCGTCACCGATGCTCCAGTCTGCGACTTGGGCGTTGCCATTCCGTTGGCAGTCACCGTCACGTTCTGGGCCAGCTTGCCCAGTTGCATGGCAATGTCTTGGTACGCTGGCCGGGAGGCGGAGATGTATAGCTCGTGGCTATAGGTTGCGTCAAAGCCTGTGGCCAGCACGCGCAGCACGTAGCGTCCGGGCTGGGCGGCCATGAGTGCATAGACGCCCTGGCCATCGGTGTAGGTGTATGCAACCACCTGCGCGCCCTGGATTGTCAGCAGGTCCACGCGGGCATTGTATACGGCTGCGCCCAGCGGGTCTGTCACCGTGCCCCGCACGGTGGGCTGGGCGGCATGGGCCGGGACAGACAGTGACAGCAACATGGCCACGACGGCCATGCAAAAGAAAAACATCCCTGAAATACGCGACATTGGGTCCCCCTCGGACACTTCGCCGCAAGGCCGGTCTCCTGACTCGCGCATCTTGGGACCTGGGCACCTTCCCAGAAGCAATTCGATTGCTCCCAGTGGCTGCACATGGCCTGCCCGGCCCTCCGCGCTTACAGTTACGGGGTAGTGGCGGAATTGCACCGCGCTTCCCGAACACCCTGCGGGTTGATGGTGCAACTGCCTGGTGCGACTGCACCGGAGAAGTCCCCTCCAGCAAACGGCCCCACTCGGCAGACATAACGGGAAATCATTGCATTGCTGCGACGTTCGGCTGTAGAAACAGTAGAACGGGCGCGCTCCCCGGCCCTCCCATCGGGGCCGAAGACTGCTTGGAAGTGGCCCCTGGCCGGTCTCCTGACTCGCGTATCCACAGGCCGGGACGCCTTCCCGGAAGCACCCAATCTGCTCCCAGTGGCTGCACATGCTGGCTTGTCCGGCCCTCCACGCTTACAGTTACGGGGTAGTGGCGGAATTGCACCGCGCTTCCCGAACACCAAAGGCTGTCAGAATTGTATATCGGAAGGCAAGGCCGCGGCCACACATTTGTCTACTGGCCTGCCATGCCCGCCACACGATCGAGTACATCTCCGCGTTCGCCTCCAGCGTTGTCGCATCCATGCTGCCACCCCCCGGTTGCCTCGCTTGCTACCGGGTGGAATGGCCTGCTTCCGGGCGGACAGCCTTCCCCTTGTGGACCAATACTTTTTACGAAATACAACGTTCTATTGTGCTATCCTATTTTGACATGCAGGCCCCCCGGACAGTGCCGATAACACAGTCCCGGAAAAATATATGCATCTATGAAGGTGCCTCTGCCCTCTTCATCTACATGGGTCATCATGGGCCAGCGGACAGGGTTTTTGCAGCAGAATATACAAGGTGCATGCTGGTAGAAAAATGATAAGTCAACGATTATCCAGGCAAAATAAAAGGCCATCCTTAACGTCGTGGCCGCTGTTATCCATTACCTTATTGGTCACAATACTTGTTTTTCTTTTCCATCTGCCCTTTACAAAAGGGACATATTTATTTGACGACGCTGCCGATTACTATAGGGCGGCCAGTGGTCAAGCTGTTAACACTTATCTAAATGTAAATGGCCTATCTCCTATAGGGTTATACAGGTTACGAAAAGACCCAGCATTTGAACATCACCCATGGGATTATTTGTACTCACGGAATGACAACGCGGCCCTCCGCCATTTCCATGCACCATTTAGTTTTTACATGATGGACGCAGTGGCACAGGCCAATCCGTCCGCGAGGACACAGCGCGTCCTTGTGTCCATAGTTACTGCGGCTACATGCGGATTGATGGCGACGGGCATGGTGCTCCTGCAGGTTCCTGTCCCCCTTTCCATTTTCTTTGCAATTCTTGCTGGCGTCCAAAGCAGGTTCACCGAAGTTAGTGTCGACCCCACACCGCACAGTTGGTATTTATTGTTTTCTGTAATTGCACTTTTTTCGGTTTCATTCTTTTTAATCAAAGGGGAATTTCAATATCTTGTTCTCACCTCAATATCATTGGGGTTTGCGTTCGCCACCCTTGAGTTCAGCTTAGAACTGATTATATCCATATCTTTATCAATTGTAATTCTTTGGGTCATGAACAAACTGTCAGGTCTTGAATTGCGAGGGGGAGGATGGGCAGCCATTATGAAGGCAACCCTCATTTTTCTTGTAACAGCGTTCATACTATGGCCCGGTGGGTGGGTCCATGGTGGTTATTTAGAATCCTATGGGGTCTTAGGGGCGACTGTCATATTCAAAAACCATGCTGCTTTTGGAAGCGATGTTGCTACCATGGGCATTTACGATAAGCTGTTCTCGTCCCATCTTGGCCTTACATGCCTCGCGTGCTGCTCGTTGGCATCAATGTCCTTTTTGACTGCAAAAAAGGCGTTATCAGTTCCGAGTGTAGTATTTTCCGCCTACACTTTGGTTGCATTGGCGCTCGGAATTGCTGACCACTTCCGTCTCTCAACATATATTTCTGAATTTTTATTGTTCTTCTTGATAACATGCGCGTTTCTTGTTAAAGACACTTTGGATGTATTACCAGTCGCATATCGGGGATACGCCGTTGTCATAGGATGTGTGGTCATACTGGCCATATCTTTTCAGGAATGGCGCATGAGGGACGGCTCATTTGTCGATCGCCCGTGGCTTGCTGCAATCATCCATGGCGTGGAACAGAATGTTCCAAAAGGGTCTGTTATTTTGGTCAATACGAATTGGGAGACCTATGATCTGTACCTTCCAGGGTATCGTTTTGAGCCTACGATCGCCACAAAGAGTTTGGTCCCAAGGGACCCCAATAGATGTTCAGATGTCAAATATGCCCTCCTGAACGACTTGGAAGATACTGATGCTCATGCTGATATGCTAGGTTCGTGGCCTACATATAAGGCAGGGAAAAAGGTTTTTCTCTACAAGCTGCATTGAGCCACTTAAAGGGCTACTGCTGTCCAAATATTTTGCTGGCACTGGCTACATGACGGCTGCGAGAGAAGGCCGATATAAAAGATGCAGTAAATGGGGAACATGGCTTGCAACACCTGTGGATGTGCTGGGAGAGTATTTTATAGAGGATGGGATTGCCCAATAGGTGGTTTGGGGGCCGGGTTCCCTGGTGGGGGCAATGCATTCATATGACCTTGCCCGCGCAAAACGTATCTCTTAGCTAGCTGCTTTAATAGCGAAAGGGGGACGAAGATGGTGAAGGCAGTACGGAAACAATACACGCTTGAATTCAAACAGGAGGCGGTTCGGCTGGTGGAGTCGGGCCAGAGGGTGGCGGCGGCAGCACGCACCCTTGGTGTGGTGGAACAGACCTTGTTTAAGTGGGTAAAGGCACATCGCGAAGGGAAGCTGACCGGTGCTGGCGGCAATTCAAAAATAAGCGCCGAACAGATGGAGGTCAGTCGTCTGCGGGCGGAATTAGCTCGCGTGACAATGGAGCGCGACATTTTGGGAAAAGCGACGGCATACTTCGCGAAAGGCCAGAAATGAAGTATGCCTTTATCCGACGTCATCGGCTGGTCTGGCCAATCTCTGTGCAGTGCCGGGTGCTGCGGGTGAGTGTGTCTGGCTATCATCAACATCTGGCGCGGCGCAGGGAGATGGAGCGGAGGCGGCACCTGAGCGATGAATCGCTGCTGGTGCATATTCGTGCCGTGTATGCGGAGAACCGCGGGGCCTACGGCTGGCCGCGCATCTGGCGGGAGCTGCGGAAACAAGGGGTTCGTGTGGGCAAGCAACGGGTGCAAAGGCTGATGCAGAAACACGGCATTCAGGCCCGTGGTAAGCGGCGTTTTCGTGTCGCCACCACGGACAGTCGGCACAATCTGCCGATCGCGCCCAACGTGCTGGACCGCAACTTCACCGTGGGGGCGCCCAACCAGGCGTGGGTGGGTGACATCACCTACATCGCGACTGAAGAAGGCTGGCTGTTTCTGGCCGTGGTCATCGACCTGTTCAGCCGCAAGGTGGTGGGCTGGTCGATGCAACCCGACATGCGGCGGGACCTGGTCTTGGACGCCTTGGAGATGGCTTGGTTGCAGCGCTCGCCTGGGAGCAAGGCGGGGCTGATTTTCCATAGCGACCGGGGCAGCCAATATGCCAGCAGCGACTTCAAGGAAAGACTCAAGAAGTATGGTATTACGCCGTCGATGAGCCGCAAAGGAAACTGCTGGGACAACGCATGTTCGGAGACGCTGTTTGGGTCGTTGAAGGTGGAACGGCTGTATGACCAGCGTTTTCAGACCATCCGCCAGGCCAAGGATGAGGTCCTTGTGTGGCTGCTCTGGTATAACCAAACACGGATGCACTCGACGTTGGACTATGTCAGCCCGGTCCAGTTCGAACAAAACTGGAGCAACACGGCGAAGGCGGTCGCCGCCAAAGAATTGACGGAGACCTGTAGGGGTGGTGGAAATGCCGGTCTGTGGAAAGAATGGGAAAACGATGAGACCGTTTTCCCACTCTTCCCACAGACCTTGGAAATCGCTGCGGCGATTCCCACATTCCCACCACCACGATGACGACGGAGATGAATATCTCCCCAAACCAGCCGGTCAAGAGATACGCATTCTGAAGGCAAGGTCAACTCATAAAGGTGAGGGTTCTTTCTCCGCCCTACAGTAATTATCCATGGGGCACCTGTCTCACCATTGTTGTCACAGAGGGGAGGTGCTGTTCACTTTGCTGTCCGAGCGATACGAACGCGGCAGTGTGCTGCTGACCAGCAATCTTCCCCTCTCCAAGTGGGAGGGGATATTCAAAGATCCGATGACCACGGCGGCAGCCATCGACCGGCTGGTGCATCACTCGGTCATCGTGGAACTGAACATCCCCAGCTACCGGATGGAGGCGGCTAAGAAGAATCGGGATCCGGCGCCGGAAAGCAGCGCAGCCAACTGAGGGGGGGCGGAGACCGGCGTCCGTTGTTGCTGGCAGGTCCTCCGCTCCGCCCCTTCGGGGCTACGCTCCGGCCCTGCCAGCAACAACGGCATCTCAGCAAGGAGATGAGAGAAACAAGTTCCAACAACTATCGGGAATTATGGTTGTCGTTGACCGGAAAGAGTAGTTGACGCCAGATACCAGATGTTGTCATGACACGATGCACGTATTATTTTTCTTGTTCAGGAAAACTTATTGACGTTTTTTCTTGGAGTAAGGAAAGATAAAGAAACTTCAACCTGTGCTGTGCTTTCTCCATGCTGAAAATGTGTATCTGCTCGAGTGCTTTTAAGGACAGAGCGCTACGAAGGTCGTCATCCTGAATTCTACGCATTGCGGCCGCAAGTGCGTCAACATCCATTGCAGGTACAAGTATCCCTGCTTGTCCGATTGCTTCCATATTTCCTCCTACATCCGTAGCAATGACAGGTAGACCGGATGCAAGATATTCTAAAACTGAATTAGAAAGCCCTTCGCTGACGGAAGTTAATATGCCTACATCCATTACTGCCAGATATGGACGGACGTCTGTTTGGGCGCCAACAAAGTGGATGCGGTCGCTTAGATGGTGATGGCAAACAAATTCTTTCAACTCATTTTCTTGTTCCCCATCGCCCACAATTATTATGTGGGTTGACTCGTGTGCTTGGATAACAAGTCGTGCGGCCTCTAGAAAGTCCTTCGCTCTTTTTTCTGGGCGAAGTCCAGAAACCATACCGTATACAAGGGCATTATCTGGAATGCCTAATTCTCTCCTTGTTTCCTGGCGGGTTTTTCTTACACATTCATATCTTGTAAGATCAATTCCATTGTATACAACTTCAATTCTGTCCTTGGCGATGTTCTCTGCATGCATAATGTGCTGCCGGACTGCCTCGCAGTTTGCATGGAAGCGGTCTACCCGGCGGTTGCTGATACGTAAAAGTGCCTTCCATTGAGGGGCCACGCAGGTGCCAAGATTTCTACGTGCACCGACAAGAGCGGGGATACCAGACAATATTGCCAGCCATGCTCCGAGACAGTTTGATTCTGCAAAAAAAGTAGTCATCACATGGAACTTATTATGTCGCATCCATGCTATAAACTTACTGATTCCTAAGACACCTCTTCTTGTCAGAAGGGACCCTATATTTGCGTGATATACAGGACACCCGGCAATGTTCTCGGTCAACCAGCTTGTACCACGTAAAGTTGCTAATGTAACACTAAAATCATTTTGCGTCAACAGTCGTGCTATTTGAAGTATCTGACGTTCAGTCCCTCCATCTGTTATAGACTTCATCTCATCAATCAGCAATAATATCCTTGGCTTTGTGCTCTTTATGGGGTCCACGCTGTGGGTTTTACCTGGATATCTTTGCGGAATAGTGGCCATATAGTCACAGTTAGCATGTTTGATGCCAATATAAACATTCAATCACATGAAAAATGATGGTTTCGGTCATGAATGTTTCACGGTTGTGCATATTTTTGCATGTATTTGACGGGGAATGGAAAATATTCCCGTCAGATGCACATGCGTATATGAATGTCATTCTATGATATGGCATGCAAAATGCATATAGGATGACAGGTAAATGAGTGGAGGGAATTGCTTGAACCGAAATTTATCACATTGGCTCGGTCTGTTTGCCCGATATTCTGGAATGCAACAGGTCCTATCGAATGTTGGGATATTAGGCGGCGATATTATTCTGATGTTTCACAGGATATTGCCCTCTATCCAGATCGCCGAATGCTTTGACCCCCATTTAGTGCTGACAGAACAAGGGTTTCTTGAGCTGCTGGAGATAGTTGGCAATGAATACCAACTGTCATCATTATCAGAGATGATCTCACATAAGCAACATAAGTCTTCAAGGCCCCGCATAGCGCTTACATTCGACGATGGATGGGAAGATACTTATCGCATCGCATTCCCACACCTGAAACGCCTGAACGTCCCAGCAACTGTTTTTCTTAGTACAAACTTCGTAGGTACATCGCATGTCTTGACAGAAGAGCGCTTATCGCGCATCTGGCAGCACGTTAAACAAACAGGACACTTGTTGGACTTTAGGAAAGACCTTACGACATGGGGGATCCCCCCGTCCACTTCAGACCGCTCAAGACTTAATATGGTTAAGCGTATCCCAAACGCCCAGAAAACCGTCATGCTGTCATTGTTAGAGCAAGTATATGATGTACCTATGGTCTCCCATAAAACATTTATTACGTGGCCAGAAGTACAGGAAATGGCCGCAAGCGGCATAGAGTTTGGATCGCACACGGCATCTCATTTGAGTCTCACGGCAGAATCAGACGGGATGGTGTTTACTGACCTTAAGCAGTCGATTGAAAGCATTACTCAGAACGTAGGTAAAGCACCACTCTGGCTCGCATATCCGAATGGCCTGCTGGATGATTTTGTCGTTGATGCAGCAAGGCAAATCGGTTTTCTTGGTGCCGTGTCCACACGACGTGGAAATATTCTGCGCGATCATGTTCGGATAAAAGGAAAGGATTTAGACCCTAATTTATACGATTTTCTCCTGCCCAGATGTAATATTGAAGACACTTGTGTTGCAACGTCAACACGTGCGTGCGATCCGTCACGGTTTGCCCTTTATTTAGCAAAACACACTTATGCGCATAGTTACAGTATGCCTATTCGTAAGCAACTACGGTATGTTTTTTAGCCATCACAAAGGCTTCATTTTTAGGTTCTTGGCGAGAAAGTGTAAAAATGTGCATTTTACGCGGGTTTTTGAATTCTGGGCCACGGGAGGATTGCAAGGGCTTTTGCACCTGTCGCCGCCGGCTACGAGATTTTATGGCGTGGCGGTAAAACTGGTTGCGTCTTGACGGCTGCCGTTGCTTCCAGGACGGGCGTGGCCGCGTGGATGTCGTGCAAGTATTTCATTCTATGATGGATGACGATCTCCTCGCGGCTTACCAAAGCTACCTTTCTAAAGAAACTTTCACAGGCTTCCTTGGCGATCTGCGGGGCGATTCGAATCGGCTTCGATCCGGGATCAGTAGGCAATTCGGCCTTTCGCCTGACCGTTGCTCGCGACTCAACTTCCTCAACAAACGGAGCCCATAATCTTTTGAAATCGCCTATAGGAAGAGCCTTCGGAGCAATTCTGCCGCATCGGACTGAACGCGCTACCGGGAGCCATGTTTCTCAAAACCCCAGCAAAAACAGGGGGTCTTACACTTTCTCGCAAAGAACCCATTTTTAAGGCAACGAAAAAATAAGTTCGTACAGCATTCCTAGACCTAGAGAAAGGTGCAGGCAAAGATAGATAATCGGGGCAATAAATAATGTCGATAAACCTCTTTTCATTGATAAATAAGCAGCAGACAGGAGTACAATGATCAAATAGACAATAAACGGTACCGCTAAAATCCATTGTATGTGATTGTGATTGAATCGTTGAAAAAAGGGGATGATGGCCAGGGCGATAGATATAAAGACAGCAATAGGGGCCGCTGTCAGTAATTTAAATGATTGCGGGTGTTTTCTAGCGAGCCGAATACGACCTCGGCCATATCGAATTAACTGCTTTGATAATAGCCCTAAGCTATTCCTGGCCTCATAATAAACGGCAATTCTTGGATCTGTATAGGCCTGTATCCCTGCTTTAGCCACGCGTATATTCAACTCAACATCTTCACAGGCATCAAATGATTCATCATAGTTTCCAAGTTTATTAAATACCCATGCAGCATAAGAAGCCCCTGAACTTTCTGGATTGATATAGCCCTTATAGTCCATGTTGTAAATGTAAGACCCTGGTCCATGACCTAATTTTGTTGCTCGAACAGCAGCAATTTCCTTTTGTATATGGGATTTATTCTCTGCTATTAATGGTTGGGGACGACAAAGACACGCAGCACCAGTTGTATTAAACAGTTCTACGGTATCTGCTAACAAACTTTTACTCGGTAGAAATGTGTGACCATCAATAAAAATAATATATTGCCCTTTTGCGGCCATTATTCCACGATTTCTTCCTGGTCCAGAACGTATTGCAGGATTGTCAATTAATCTGATATTTATATGTGAATTGACAATGAAGGAACTTACTATATCTCGTGTGGAGTCAGTTGACATCCCATCAACAACTAAGACTTCAAATAAATAATATGGATAGGTCTGCTCAGACAGTTGTTGTAAGATTGTCGAAATTGACTTCTCCTCATTGCGTACGGGAATGATTATTGAGATATACGGATACGGCTTCATACAGACACCTATGTATTCTTATTCTTTCGAATCAAAAACGGTGTTATATATTTCCATCATGCGATGAAAGTGTGTTTCTGGTGAAAACTCTTTTGAACGTAGAATCGCTCCATTTGATAAGCGTCTACATAGTAGACCTGAAGATGCTAATTGTAAAATAGATTGTGCTAGAGCGACCGGATTATGGGGTGGAATTAATAGACCCGATAAGCCATGCTCGATTATATCTGGTACTCCACCTACTGAAGTGGCCACTATAGGGACACCTACAAGCATGGCCTCAAGGATGCTATTCGGTGTACCTTCTGTGTGGGATGGCTGTACAAGACAGTTGAAGTGTTCCATGTATGGGCTAATGTCCCGACGAAACCCGTAGAAATGTACCCGATGACTGATGCCTGACGCAGATGCTTGTTTTTGCAATTGGCTAGTCTCTCTACCATCCCCTAGAATAACACAATGAAAACTATTGTTGGGGACATTTCTGTTAAGCCATATCATCGCCTCAATCAAGTCCGCATGGCCCTTCTCAATACTTAGCCTACCAACAGAGCCTAATATAAAAGCATTGTTTGGAATCACATCTATGAGTACATCAGAAGTATTTTGAACGTTGATTGGATCATTCTCCGGACGTAAGGCAGCATTCGGTAGTACAATGGGAGGATTAAGTCCATCTCTGCGACGTTTCAAATACTGAGCTTGTGGCCGGGCCACACAAACAACATGAGCAATGCGTGTTAGTACCCAACGATCAAGCACTTCATAAAAACGAACTTTAGTGGTTTCTGCTGTCCATCCCCGAACAAATGCTAATTGTGCTAGAGGGATTATATGGGATAAGATATATCCAATTACATTTGCCTTAAATCCATGTGTACAAAGGGCCTGTATATTGTTTTCATGGAGGATTGTTTTTAACTGTATGGATTGATTGATAATATTTGCTTTTTTAACGAGATAAGTTGGAATTCCATCGTATTGCGCCCTTTTCAGTAATTCTGGTTGGCCGTTTTCTTCAAATGAGCAAATACACGCATTAATGCCAGATTCACGCAAACTTCTTACATGTGTGAGTATTTGTTTCTCAGGGCCCCCATAAAAACCACTGGCTATAAGATGTAAAACTTTAGTATTTTTGTCCATGTCTATCCCCGTTCTGTACGTCTCCAGGTTGCGTTACGTATATTCATTAAGGACAAACACTGTTGGAATGTTAACCACAACCCATAAGCAAAGATATATATAATGATTCTGCTACTATGTTGTTCTTTTCGGGCCGTGTTAAGAATAGAAGCGACATATGTACCTTGAAACAAGAGTGTAATATAGAACAATATCCAGGAAATATTGTTAAATTTGTTCTGCGTTAACAATAATGTTACACCTATAAGTAGGGTAAGTATGAACATGGGCATTCTGCTTAGAGTGAATAAATATATACACGCTTCAATGCTTTTCCAGTCGTGTTTATTATATGCATTTCTAAGTAAGGTAGGTATTGTTTTTGCAATTAATAAGTAAGTTCCAAGGGCCCATCGCTGCCGTTGCGTGCTAGCATGTTGTAAATTGCTAGTCATGGTGGCCATGACATATGCGTTTTCGATATAATTAATAGTGTAACCATGCTTTGCCAATTCAAATCCATACTCTAGGTCTTCACAAATAGAGTGCGCATTCCAAGGTACTTCTTTTAACAATTTACTACTTAGACAGAATCCGTTACCTTGAAGTCCTTGATATAGAGAAAGCCTTGATCGAGGGCGGGATATGCACAAATCCTCAGCACGCTTACTCATTACACTTATAATGCCAAGCCAAGTTTTTCCTTTCGTGGAAAAATCAAAGATGTATCTGGCTTGTATTGCAGTGTGACCGTTACTAAGTTCACATGAGAATCTTTCTAATAGGTTGTTACTTACTATAGAGTCAGCATCAATAATAACTGCTGCGTCCCAAGAATCGCTCCTGGCCTTTTTAAGTGCCCAAGCGAGGGCATGGCCCTTACCGTGCAATTTTGCATCATCACGTTCCCACACCTCGCATCCTTCCTGCGCGCTAATTCGCTGTGTATCATCTGTGCAATTATCTGCTATTACAACAATATGATAAAAATCTTTAGGATACTGCAAATTATGAAGGCTTTTAAGAGTTGGTCGAATGTATTCCCCTTCATTATGCGCAGGGACTAAAACCAAAAATCTAGCAGGTCTAGTATCAAAAGTAGACCCACTTCCGTCCTCTCTATATATTTTGGAATATTGACCAGCGATCGCGAAAAAAAGGACATATGCTGAGAGAAACATTGTTATAATAACAAGTATATTAATCATAATTATTGAGATCCTCGTCCCCACAACGCAATCTTGACAGTTCTGAGAAGTATGTACATATCAAATCTGATGGATTTACGCTGTATATAAAAAATATCATATTCTACTTTCAGTAGAGAGCTTTCGATGCTGTCTCCATAGGCGGCCATTACTTGTGCCCATCCTGTAATGCCAGGTCTAACGCTATGGCGCAAATCGTAAAATGGTATGTGATTACGAAGTATATTGACGAAATGTGGTCGTTCAGGACGCGGCCCAACCAAGTCCATGTCACCTTGTAGGACATTCCATAGTTGGGGGATTTCATCCATGCGCAACTTTCGTAGTACAGAACCTACACGTGTTACGCGAGGGTCTTTTTTAGATGCCCAAGTTGGGCCGGTATCATTTTCTGCATCTACACGCATTGAGCGGAATTTAGTCACATGAAATGGTTTTCCACGAAAACCTACACGTTCTTGCCTATAAAAAACAGGCCCCCATGATTCCAGTACTATGGCCAGTGAAATCAACACTCCTACAGGCAGCAGTATCAGCATTATTATCAAGGCCAGTAACATATTGATAAAATGATGTATCTTATGTATAAATGATGTGCCTTGAAAGGGTGCCCCATACATCAGTGTCATTATAGAGATTGAGTTGACTGGGACTTTTCCGTGTATCATCTCATATAATTCATCCGCGGTATTGATTGAAATGCCTTGAGCACGTAAATGTAATAATGATTGCTGGGTCTCCTTATTGAGAAAAACATCGTTATCAAGGATTATCCTATTAGGTCGATAAAGTTGTACTAATTTATTAAGACAGCTAAGTTCCGATTCCAAGTGTAGAGTATTACTCGATGTTATTGATGGCGGGGCACATGGTTCTGCAAGTCCAAGTGCCTGTATTCGTATTATTGGGTTGCTTCTAATGGATTCCTCTGCGAACCTCATTCGACTTTTTGATCCTACGACCAATAATCGCTCCCCTGTCCCCCAATATATGTTGAACCAATCGATCATTGACCTTAATATCGTGGAAAAAATAGCATAAGCTATAATTAATAATTCAAGCCTAATCTGAGTGCGAGATATGTCATGGGTAAATCCGATGACAATTGCCCCTATGAGTGAAACAATGCCCAGAGCTGTTGCCACGCGTTGAAGCAGGACACGCGGTGGCCTGAGCATCTTTGTGTCATATAAATCGAACATATAAAGTGTCCACAGCCATAAAGTTAAAAGCAGAACACTAGGTATTATATAACGTGTTGGATGTTCACTCCATGTTCCGAAGGGTGTAGGTTGGTAAAATATAAACAAGACCATCAGTGCTATTGCAAATAAATCTACAATAGCTATATAAACAGCCTGTGTGGAAAAATCTAAACGAAAAACTCTTACCATAATATCTACCCACGTCTGTTGTAATACGACTTATAGTAAATCTCACCTTCAGTTACTTTTACCCGATTTAATACGCACCCTATGATCTTTCCTGCCATTAACTCTGCTGCCCTACATGCTTCTTTAATCGGAGTTGATCCAGCACCGACCACAAATAGAGCTGCATCACAATAACGAACCAGGGCCAGCGCATCTGCTGTTGCTAGCATTGGAGGAGAGTCTATGATGACCAAATCATAGTTTGCGCGTGCCTGTATAAGTACCTCCTGCATAGCAGCGCTCTCTATAAACTCTGCTGACAACGAGTGCTGTCCAAATGCCAATAAACAGTCCACATTGTCAGCAAGAGAAACCAGGCAGGACTGCCATGCATCCGGTCTCTCTATATAACTATCTATGACATTTGCTTCATTGTTGAAACCAAGCAACAAACTCAGGGATGGTCTGTGCAGGTCGGCCTCAACCAATAGTACACGTATCTGCGCAATCCCGCTGAATACGAAGGCAAGGTTGAGCGAAGTCAGGCTCTTACCGTCTCCTGGAACAGAGCTAGATACCATAATTGTGCGGTATCCGTTAGGGATTGCCATGTCCATAAGCTTAGTTCGAAGTGTGCGGTACTGTTCCAAGGCTGAAATATTATCGGGTGATCCATTGCTACCCGCGCAAACTACTGTGGAAGATAACTTTGAGCAATCAATTCTATGTTTCGTGCGTAGTATCTCGCCGGCTGGCGGTTCTGAGTGTCCTGCAACATTTCTTACCAGGCCCTGAGGTACACTATTGGTAACAGTGTTGTGTTGCATGGCCGCTCTATGTTCGCTGGGACCCAAAGAAGGTACCAGCATCTCTTGACCCCGTTGTATGGCATTATTAATATGTTCCATCATTACTCCTAGTAAAAATATGGCCGGGTGCGTCCGCAGGTGCTTTTGTTGTCTGGTTGCCAAAAAATGCTAAATGCTACGACACGACATGGAGAACAACTTCTTTTAGTCCGTGGCCACGTTATTATAAAAAGTCTTGTCAGGTCTGCCCACCACTGGTATATCTGAGTGTTGTATGAACCTAAAACGCTTGCGAACGTCCCGTTTGCTGTCATTCGGTATATGTTTAGGCCGCACTTATGTAGTGCATGCATAATGGACAGCAGATGATAAACTGGCCATGATGGTATGCAGGCAGGGCCACAACCGGGTCTTGTTTTGGTGTTGTATATGTTCTCATGGGACCACGACCGTATCACCCGACTGCAGCAGAAGTTCATGGCTTGACTGCCTGCCGGACAAGACCGCTTTATAGTTGTATGGCACCCGTATTCTTTGTCCTTTTTCCAATCGCAAAATATAAATCTTCTTTTTTTTCGCGAACTCCTTAAGTCCACCTGCTAGGGCGATAGCATCTAACACACCCGTCCCCTCAGTAAGGGAATAAGTCCCAGGTTTTTCTACTTCACCGAGCACATTAAAGCGCTGACTGCGCACGTCCACCACAATGACTGTTACCTGTGGGTCGTCGATAAACTTTCTGAGTGAAACAACCAACGAATTTCGCAGATCATTGGGTGTTTTTCCAACTGCTTGCACATCGCCTACCAGGGGAAGTGTGATGAACCCATCAGGACGGACAGGAAGTGTACGCGAGATGTCTGGCTCTTTCCATACATTTATGGCCAACACATCTGCGATGCCAATGCGATAGTCGGGACTGGTGGCCATGGACGCAGGTACAACAGGTACCGTGGGACCCTTCTGTACTGTAGTGGTCGCCGAGCACGGCAAGTATGCTGTGGAAAGCAGAAGTAGTATTAATGGCCAATGTTTCATAACGCAGATTCTCCAGACAAATAGGATGTTTTTCGTTTTGTTGCATGCAATGCTGGTAATCCAGCGTCTTTGATTTTGTAGAGTAGGGCGCGATAGCTGATCTGCAGGACGGCAGCAGTTTTGCGGCGGTTCCAACGGTTGGCCTGTAGGCACCGCAATATGATGCTGCGCTCCAGGGTGTCCACGGCCTCTCGCACCTGTTCTTTCAATGGGCGGGTAGGATCGCCGTTGGCAGGGCCTGGCAGCGCGGCCCCACTGGTTGGCCGTAATGCCTCTGTGATGGTCTCCTCAGATCCTAGTACGACATAACGACGGACAATATTTTCCAGCTCCCGTATGTTTCCTGGCCAATGATAGTCCGCCAATACTGAGCGCATGCTAGCGGACATTCGCGGAGGTGTACGGCCATATTCCTCTGCGTATCGTTCCATAAAGTGGTCGAGCAGGAGTGGGACATCTTCTGGCCGTTCACGGAGAGATGGCACGCGCAGAGAGACAACATTCAATCTGTAGAAAAGGTCTTCGCGGAAGTTCCCATCACGGATTTCCTGGTCGAGATCACGGTTCGTGGCGCAGATGGGCCAAATATCAACGGTCCTTTCCTCGCCCCCTCCCAGCCGCACAAAGGTGTAGTCCTGCAATGCCTGCAACAGTTTACTTTGGACGGTGATGTCCAGGTCCCCAATCTCATCCAGGAACAAAGTCCCCTGGTGGGCCAACTCCAGTTTTCCCAGTCGGGTCTGTTGCGCGCCTGTAAATGCACCCCGCTCGTGGCCAAAAAGCTCACTCTCCAGCAAGCCATGAGGGATGGCAGGGCAACAAAGTTTGACGAATGGGCGATGGGAGCGCGCCGAGCTTTGATGCAGCATTCGGGCAATGACTTCCTTGCCCGTACCGCTTTCCCCTTGTATCAAGACAGGGGTCAGGGTGGATGCTACCTGGTCGATCCGCTGGCGTAGTTCCCGAATGGACTGGGACCGGCCCAGGAGCGTGGAGGTGTTCGGCAATGTGTGTGTGACTTGCATAGTTTCCACCCCTCACAGTGCAAGCAGTATGCCAATCCAGGAATTTAATGCCGTATGCAGGAATTTTCATAATGTAATCATAATGGACCCAAAGTAACCATAATTTAGTTACCAAAGAGCTGTTGGGTCCCCTCGTATTTCTTGTTATGATTGCCTCAATACAGAGCGATTCAACACGAAATATGCTCCAGTACTGATATTTACAGCTTCTATGAAGGGCCTTTGGACGGGCACGTAGTGTTCGTCTCTATTTGGGAATGGATGGGTCTGCCCGGGACGCTCCTGCTCTGACCCACCAAAAAGTGAAAACATATTCACACCATGTGTCATTTAGTTGCAACTGGACGACGCAACCAAACGACACCCAACTGGAGTATCTGCGGTTGTTCCGTAATACGTATGTTTTGGTTTTCTCCCCCTGTTGTACAGCAGGCACGCCATAGTGGTTCGGCCCTAGGCAAGGGACCACAAAAGCGCAATTCCGGTACGGGGCCAGTAGTTCCGTATTGGAATGCTGTACAAAATATCTAAATCGGTGATGTAGTCCGCTTTGCAGTGATTGCAGCACGCCATAAGTTGCTGCGCAGTGGTGGACCAGGCATGGAGATGACAGACAACCATTCATCTTCCATTGAGCGTGCTGTAGAAGTATGTGTTGCATCGTGGGAAGATCAGGGGAGAGTATGACCATACAATGCACGGCCTTTGTCATTGACGCGCAGCCTTGGGTGGCACAACACCTGGAGACGCTTTGCAGGCCACATGGCATGCAGGTGACGTATTGCCAAGACCAGCAATGCTTCTGGGCAAAATTGAAGGACAACCATGGGAGCTGCGTCCTTTTCCTGGAGGTGGGCCGCGACCCCTCCGCGGCACTCGACATAGTGCGAAAAGTCCGGGCGCATTCCCCTTGCGCGTCGGTTGTCTTGACGGCCGCCAATATTGACGTGCGCACGGCCATGGAGGCAGCGCGCCTGGGGGCCCGGGACTTTCTCCAAAAGCCATTCCACGCCGCCCAGGTGGAAGGCATTTTACAGGGCCTGCGTCCCAGCACCCTTGCCAGCGTACCGGTCCTGCCCATTGAGCAGTCGGCCATGCCCTCCACGGTCCAGCCGGTCATGTCCACCCCGTCGGCGCCAACAAAGAAAAACAAAAAGACCATAGAAGAGGCGCTTGGAGGCGGACATGTATTCCTGGCCTTGGCGCCTGCCATGCTCCTGCTATACGAAAAGGCCATTGCCATCGCCCCTACCGACGTTCCTGTTCTTATCACCGGAGAGAGCGGAGTAGGCAAGGAAGTCATTGCCCGGCTGCTCCACAAGCGGTCCAAGCGTTCCCGGCAGGAGATTGTCAAGGTAAATTGTGCTGCATTGCCCAATGATCTACTGGAAAGCGAGTTGTTTGGTTACGAGCAAGGGGCCTTTACCGGGGCGGTGCGTAGCAAGCCGGGCCGGTTTGAATTGAGTCACCAGGGGACCATTTTCTTGGATGAGATCGGTGAGATGGCTCCGCCGCTGCAGGCCAAGCTGTTACAGGTGCTCCAGGAAGGTGAGTTCACACGTCTCGGTGGCCGCAGCAGCACCAAGGTGGACACGCGCATTATTGCCGCCACCAACATTGATATGGAAGCATCCATCCAGCAAAAGACCTTCCGCGAAGACCTTTACTACCGGCTGAGCGCCTTTGTTCTCCACGTCCCTCCGCTGCGTCAACGCAAAGAAGAGATACCATACTTACTTGAGTTGTTGTCCCGGCAGTTTGTGGAATCGGCAAAAGTATCACCGGTGGCCTTTTCCAGCGACTTGATTGCGCTTTGCCTGGAACATGAATGGCCGGGAAACATCCGCGAGTTAAGTAACATGGTGAAGCGTTATCTGGTGCTGCGTGACGAAGACCAAATCAAGGTCGACCTTGAGTCGGGCATTGGACTGCGTCGCTCTACGGTTGAGAGCAACCAGGGCGAAACAGGCATGAAACATGTTGTTAGAGGGTTGAAAGACCAAGCGGAGACGAACATGATCCGCGAGGCCCTGGAGCAGAGCCACTGGAACCGGCGCGCTGCGGCACGCCATTTGAACGTCAGCTATCGCACTTTGCTCAGCAAAATCCGGCAGTACAGCCTGGAGGCGGAAGGCAGCAGGGCAACTGGATAGACTGGGTACGATCGGATTGCTACTCCGGGATGATGGGGGAAAATCAGGTCGGGGGCCACAGAAGGACCGGCCCACCCCACATGGTGTTTGCTGCCAGAGTGGAAACGGGGTACAGGCGAGGGGACTGGAGCGCCCTTGACTGTCCACTCCTCCTGTCCTTCGGTACAATCACTGCATGAAACTGGCTGAGTTGGCCCACCACTTGGGTGCGCGCTTGGATGGCGACCCGAAGATAGAAATCACCAGCGTCGCTGGCATTGAGAACGCGGGACCGGGACAGGTGACCTTTGTTGCCAATCCCAAGTACGCCCCGCTGGCCAGGACCACACAGGCCTCCGCCATCCTGGTGGACGAAGAATTTCCTGCGGTCCCTGCCGCCACGTTGCGCCTGAGGAACCCTTATCTGGCCTTTGCGCAGGCCATTGGACTTCTCCACCCATCGCCCTCCTATGCACCGGGGATCCATCCCACAGCGGTCATTGATCCCACGGCAAAGCTGGGCCGCGATTGCCATGTGGGTGCGTATGTGGTCATCGGGGAAAACGTCACCATCGGTGACCATGCCGTGTTGCTGCCGCATGTGGTCATCTATCCCAACGTCCAAATTGGACATCATTTTCTGGCCCATGCCCATTCCATCGTGCGCGAGGGATGCCGCATTGGCGACCATGTAGTGCTGCAAAACGGCGTGGTGATCGGCTCGGATGGGTTCGGGTTTGCCAAGGACGGCGAGGGGCGCTGGCACAAGATCCCACAGGCAGGCCCGACTGTTCTGGAAGATGAAGTTGAGGTACAAGCCAATGCCTGCGTGGACCGCGCCAGCGTGGGCGAAACGCACATTGGCCGCGGCGTCAAGATCGACAATCTGGCGCAGGTGGGCCATGGATCGAGCGTGGGAGAAAACACCTTGCTTTGTGCGCAGGTGGGACTGGCCGGTTCCAGTCATCTGGGCCGTAACGTGATTGCTGCCGGACAGGTCGGTGTGGCCGGACACTGCAATATCGGCGATGGCGTGGTGCTGCTGGCGCAGTCCGGAGTGCATGGCGACATTGCGCCGGGTAGCATCCTGGGCGGGTCTCCTGGCTTTGACAGCAAATTGTGGTTGCGTTGTGTCATCGCTTACCAGCGGCTGCCGGAGCTGGTGAAGTTACTGCCGCGCAAGAAGGCGGATGCTGGCCCCCCGCCACCAAAATGAAAGGCCAAAATCCGCGGGACCAGACATCCCAGCGTACTTTGTCCCTGGACAGACCGTCCATTCCGTGCGTGACCTACGCCAGTATGGCCCCGTGAAAGCACAGTTCCTCGGCCCAGGGCGCTGGCCCTTCGCCCTCCCGCGCAGCTTCGCCGTCCCGCACAGGCTGGTCGCCGTGGACCAGGGAGAGGAGGGAAGTGACCACCTCCGTTGCGCTATAGCTGGAGCGGCCCGGCGATAGATAGAATCCGATGTTGGACAGGTCGTCTCCTGCCGTCACCAGACCGTGTTCCGTGTGCCGTTCCTTTCTCACCTGGGGTTGCCCGATGTTGGCAATCAGGGCATTGCAGACGCATTTCCTGCCTACGGTGTCTTCCACCTGGCCGCCTTTGGAAAGATAGACGCTGACCGGTTCAGAGGCGCACCGGTAGCCAATCGTGCCGTCTTCTTTCCGGTAGGCCTCCCGTAAAAAGCCGAGGTCGCAGATGCGGGGCCTTGCCTTGTACATGGTTGCCTCTGAGCAGGTCCCCTCCAACTGCGCCACTTTGAAGGGAAAACCGGTCGGCGAGGCCAGCGGGTCAGTAAAGACCTTGGCGTCTCCAGCAAGCACCTTGGCCAGCAAGGCCTGTTTGTAGTCCGCACGCAGCCCAGACTCTTCTGAGAAGGCAAAGGCGGTCCCTACCTGTACGCCGGTGGCCCCTTCGGCCAGCGCCTGGCGCACCATTTCTGGATGACCATAGCCCCCGGCCAGCCAAAAGGGGACGCCTAGTTCCTGTATCTTCTTTATGTCGATGGTGTCCCGTTCACCATAGATGGGTTCGCCTGCCTCAGAAAGTTGGAGTTTGCCCCGGGGTGGGGCATTATGTCCACCAGCGATTTTGGTCTCGATAATCAGCCCATTCACCTTTCCATTGGCCTTTTTCAGCAGCGTGGCCCCCAAGGTGTAGGAAGAAATAATGGCCAGAAAATCAGGCCGCACCAAGGGTGGCAGGTCGCGGTCCATATAGTCGCGTGGATCAAAATGCAGAAAGGTGTTGTTCTGCTCCAGGGCACCATGTACATGCGCCGGGTACTCCGCAGACTGGTGCTCCGCGAAGCGGTCCAGTACGCCAGGGATTTTCAGTGGGATGCCCGCTCCCATCAGGACGTAGCGGACGCCCGCCAGCATGGCCCCATAGATGGAAGGCAGGTGCGGAAGTTGGATTTTTTCCAGATAGTTGATCCCCACCGGATTGTCGTGGCCTTCGCGGGCCAAAAACACCTCAACGAAGTTGCTCACCATGCATAGCTCAATGGATTCCTGTGGCCCTTCCAAGGTCTGGGTCGGCACGGCGGGATAGGATGCCGTCGTGGCCTTGCCCGTAGGGGACCAGTATTTGTCCCAGATACGTTCGGCAATGGCAGGGAAAGGGAAGGCGTCCAAGGCCCGGCGCATGTGCCCGCCAGGGTCGCCGTCTGCCAGACGCCGCGCCAAAATCACGTCAAGGGCTGTCCCGGAGACCACGCCCAATTGGCCCATACGGGAGACGGTATTGGCCAGTTTCCAATTGGAAACACCCGCGCCCATGCCGCCCTGGATGATTACTGGATACTGTCTCATAACGATCTTATTATTCCTCTTGGCTGGGACAGCGAATGTCATAGTTTTGTAATCCCTTCTGTCTTCAGGGGTATTTTTATTTATTGGAGTATCGGCCTCGGTCCGCCTGTTATTATCATTTCGTCCCTTGCGGGGCGGGGATGGAAGGTCCTTTACCGGGCCGCCCTGGCCTTGGCTATAGGGACAATTTTCAGGGGACCAGCGTTCCCTGTGGACGGGACCACGATATGGCGGAACTACACCCAACGCGCACTGCGATGCAAGAGGGATTTCGCATCCAGTGTTCCAGGCATCTTTCCACAGTGGAGATCAGCATCTATACGCTGCTTGGGGCCCTGCTGATTGCCACGGCCTTGTTTGGCATTGCGGGCGCGCTCCACCTGCTGTGGAGCGGGTTCCGAGACTGGACCGGCACCACCACGATCTTCGACCTGATTGACCGTATCCTTTTCATCCTGATGCTTGTGGAGATACTGCATACCGTGCGCATCTCCATTCGCTCGCACATGCTGGTCATTGAGCCTTTTCTAATTGTCGGCCTGATCGCCACCATCCGGAGAATGCTGGTGCTCACCTTGCAGGCAGAAAACTACACCAACCCAACGCATTGGGGCGCGGACGGACAGGTGCTTTTCCAGGACTTTATGATGGAAATGGGGATGCTCGCCTTGATGGTCGCGGTCTTGGTCGCCTCCATCTACATCATTCGCCGGTCGCAGCAGGACACGGGTGTCCTTCCAGAATAGGGGAACGGAAGAGCTTCCTGCAGGGCCGCCACTGGGGCCGGGCCGGACCATAGGCAGGGGGATTTTCAGGGCCTGCAATCGGCCATTGCGCGAAAAGGCGAAGCCAGCCATACTAAATGTATGATGGACACGGTGAAAAAGACGAAAGACCTGTATCTTTTTGGCAACCTGGAGAGCAGCGCCCAGAACCAGCAAAAGCTCCGTGAGGTCAGCTTTGGTCAGGACCAGGGCGAAGGGATCATCCTCACCTCATTGGACACTGCGATCAACTGGATACGAAAAAACTCCATCTGGCCGATGACCTTTGGTCTGGCCTGCTGTGCCATTGAGATGATGTCAATGGGCGCCTCCCGTTACGACATCGCCCGTTTTGGCTCTGAGGTCTTTCGTCCGTCTCCCCGGCAGTCCGATCTGATGGTGGTGGCGGGCCGCGTCTCTCTCAAAATGGCCCCGGTGATCCGACGTCTCTATGAGCAGATGCCGGAACCCAAATGGGTGATTTCGATGGGCGCCTGCGCCACCTCCGGCGGGGTCTTCAACAACTATGCGCTGAAGCAGGGCGTCAACCAGGTGGTCCCGGTGGACGTGTATGTCCCCGGCTGCCCGCCGCGGCCAGAGCAGTTGATCTACGCCATTACTTTGCTCCAGGAAAAGATTCTGCGAGAACGCGGCAGCGTGAAACGTGTCCTGAACCTGGCCTGAAGAGGCGGTGGACGGTTGTCCTGATAAGGCCGTCGGGCGGTCGTATTACCGGTGCTGGCCCCCGGTAACTAATCGGATACGTAGTTTTTGAACAACTTAGGAGGCAACCTTTCTTAAAATTTGTGTTCTAATTATTTATGTATCCGGCATCTTCTGCGGAAGGTCGTTCTATGCAGGGTGCCAGCAGAAGCAAGACTTTCGGTTTGCATGTATTGCGGGCCGGGGACAATCAGTAATCCATGTATTCAGGTTGCGGAGGATAGAAGATGAAAAGTACAAAACTGCGGTCATTTGGCCGGTTGTTCACAGTATTCTGTGCCTTAGGGATCGGAACGTCGGTTCTGATGGCCCAAAAGGCCCAAACGGCGCCGTTGCCGTCAGCGCCAAACCCCTCGAAGGTTGACATCTTTGCAGGGTATTCGTACTTGGCCCCCCATGGCAATATCAACGGTTTTAGGTACAACGATGTCAATGCAGGGGCCATTGGCAGTGGTGCGTACTTCTTCAACAAACTTCTTGGCGCTGAAGCCAGCATGGCCTCCCATCCGGATGGCAATGGGGATGGTTTTACCACCATCAACGCAGGCCCAATCATTCGTTATCCCATGGCGGACATGACGCCATTCGCCCATTTTCTGGTGGGTACCACGCGCATTGGCGGCCCCAATTACAACACATTGGATGTAAATAACAATCCGATCCACATGGTCAATCCCTACAGGTGGGGAACATCACTGACGGCGGGCGGTGGCTTGGACTATCCGCTGCCATTCTTCCAGCACCATGTTAGCCTGCGCCTTTTCCAGGCCGATTACCAGTACATGCACGCCTCGTTTGGCCCGGTGAACACCAACCCGCCGAGTGGCGATATCGAGGGCGGACGCGCCAACATCAATGCCGCGCAGTTGAGCACCGGCTTGGTGTACCACCTTGGCAGCATCGTTCCGCCGCCGCCTGTTACCTATAGTTGCTCGGCCAGTCCAGCAGAGGTGTTTCCGGGCGACCCGGTCACCGTTACCGGCACAGCGGTCAACCTGAACCCCAAGAAAACTGCAACGTATAACTGGACCTCCACGGGCGGCAAGGTGGGCGGCGACAATTCCACCACAAACGTGGACACGGCAGACCTGGCCCCCGGTTCCTATAATGTGATGGGCCATGTGACCGAAGGTAAGAAGGCCGGCCAGTCTGCGGATTGCAAGGCCAGCTTTACGGTAAAGCCGTTTGAGCCCCCCACCATCAGTTGTTCTGCGGACCCCTCCACAGTCCAGCCGGGTGGTTCCTCCACGATTACAGCGCGTGGCGTCAGCCCGCAAAACCGCCCACTCACCTACAGCTATAGCGCGTCGTCAGGCCAGGTAAGCGGTTCCACCAGCACGGCGACACTGAACACCACCGGCGTTGCTCCGGGAACAGTCACGGTGACTTGCAACGTGGTCGATGACAAGGGCCAGAACGCCTCCGCCACGACCAGCGTGACGGTCAACGCGCCCCCAGTGCCACCGGCCCCGAAGACGGAAGCGCTCTGCTCGATCAATTTCGATCGCGACAAACGTCGTCCGGTGCGTGTGGACAACGAAGCCAAGGCCTGCCTGGACGATGTTGCCCTGAACCTGCAACGCAATGCTGACGCCAAAGCAGTCTTGGTGGGCAGCAGCGCCCCGACAGAAAAGAAGGGCGAGACACTGGCCGCGGAACGGGCCGTCAACACCAAGGAGTATCTGGTGAAAGAGAAGGGCATTGATCCTTCCCGCATTGACGTGCGCACGGGCACGGCTGGGACCAAGAGCGTGCAGAACTACATGGTCCCCGCAGGGGCCAACTTTGAGTCCGATGAGCCGGGGACCACGCAAGTGGACACCGCGGCCCTGGAAGCTCAACAACACGCCAAAAAACACCACCACGTCACCAAGAAGGCCAAAAAGACGGCTGCGAAGGCCGCCAGCAGCAACTGACCTGCGCGTGAGCGTATGCCATAAAACGGCCAGCCGGACGAAACACCCGGCTGGCCATTTTCTTGCCAGCCATGCTCTAAGGAATCTCTGAACAAGTCAACGTTTTGAAGGGGCGGGACTTTAGTCCCGCCGTAAGTACCTGAAATAATAGTGGGCTTCAGCCCCTGAGGGACAGCAGTAGGACTTGATCAGAGCTGCCCTAAGGGCTGGAATGACCTAAGTGTTCAGTCCACACGAAATCAAATGTTAATAACGGGCCCTATTTGAAAACATTTTCAAGGCCAGTGCAGGAAGATATCAAAGGGGGTCCTTCGCTACGCCCAGAATGACGGACCTTATTTTCCATTACTGTATCGATGAAAATGCTCTAGTGGTCCAGCTAAAAAAACACCTATGAGATTTATTTTCCGTTTTTTTGTATTGATTTTTGTGGTTGCACCTTTGTCCTCTTTCTGCGTTGCGCAGAATTGGCAAAACGCTGGCCCCGATGGCGGGGACGCGCGCAGTTTTGCCAGTGACCCGGTCCATCCGCAGCGTATCCTGCTGGGCACCACCAGTAGTTGGATATACGAATCGCTGGATGGTGGCGCGCACTGGCACATGCTGGCCAAAGTGACAGACTCCGATTCGATGGTCATTGACAATCTCATTGTGGATGAGAGTAGGCCGACGCGCCTGGTGGCTGGGGCCTGGGTATTGAACCATGAGGACGGCGGTATTTTCATCAGCGAAGACGAAGGCCACCACTGGCGCCCTGTACCGCAGATGCGCGGACAGTCGGTCCGCGCGCTGGCCCAGTCCGCATCCAATCCAAAGATTTTTGTGGCTGGCACTTTGCGCGGTGTTTATGAAAGCAACGATGGCGGGGAAGATTGGACGCAAATTAGCCCGGCGGACAGCACAGAGATCCATGAGATCGAATCCGTCGCCATTGATCCAGTGCATCCGGCGGTGATTTATGCCGGCACCTGGCACCTGCCGTGGAAAACAGAGGACGGGGGCAAGAGCTGGCGCAACATCAAGCAGGGCGTGATTGATGATTCGGACGTCTTCTCCATCATCATTGACCCCCAGGCGCCAGAGACGGTCTATGCCAGCGCCTGCTCCGGGATATACAAGAGTCTGGATGGTGGCGCGCAGTTTTACAAGGTGCAGGGCATCCCGGCCACGGCCCGGCGGACGCGCGTGCTGATGCAGGACCCGATGGACCACAATGTGGTCTACGCCGGGACCACGCAGGGACTTTACAAGACCGTGGATGCAGGCAGCACATGGAAGCTGATGACCCCGGACGACATCATCATCAACGATGTCCACATTGACCCGAAGGCCCCGCAGCACGTTCTGCTGGCCACGGACCGCAGCGGTGTCCTCGCCAGTGAAGATGGGATGCAGAGTTTCCATGCTTCCAACAGCGGTTTTACCCAGCAGCAGGTGGAGGCATTGGCCGTGGATGCGCAGCGGCCCAGCGGCTTGTACGTTGGTTTGTTGAATGACAAGCGCTTTGGCGGCGTCTTTTTTTCGCCGGATGATGGCGCCACATGGGTGCAGCGCAGCGACGGCCTGGATGGCCGCGATGTGTATTCCCTGGTGGACACAAACAACGGCGACCTGATGGCTGGCACCAGTCACGGCATCTTCCGCTGGACAGGGGCGAATTGGAAGGACACCGGTCATCGACTCAAGGGGGCCACTCATCGTGTCACGCGCCGTCGACACGGCAAACGCATTACAGTGACGGATGTGGTTGCCGCCCCGGACAGCAGTGTGGACGGGAGTGTGCGCAGCTTGGCGCACGCCCACGGTCACTGGTATGCGGCCACATCGCAGGGGCTGTATACCAGCGCGGACCCTGGGTTTATCTGGTATGGCGGGCCTGTGATGGGGGCCTCGGACTTTCGTAACGTGAGTGCGCAGGGCAACACGGTGCTGGCCAATGCCGGCTCTCGGCTCTATCTCTCCGTCAATGCTGGAAATACCTGGAAGGCGCTCCCGCTGCCCAGCGGCTGGGAACGGGTGCGTTTTGTCGCCCTGGATGCTTACGGCCAATACTGGGTTGGCGGACGCCGTGGCGTGGCAGTCAGCCGCAATCAAGGGCGCACCTGGCAGGTCCTGCCGCGCCTGCCTATAACAGACATCAGCGGACTGACCTATGATGCCCATTTGCGGCGGGTCATGGTCACGTCGTATGCTGCAACCGTGGTGCTGGGGATAGACCCGACCACACTGCAGTATGCCTGGTGGGACCCTGGCTGGCACACCCATGCTGTGCAGTGGGCCAACAACCGGCTGGTGGCCGCGACCTTCCTGCATGGGGTGGTCTTGCAGCCGCTGTCCCAGGCCCCTGCTACGGCGCATTAAGGGAGTAGAAGATGTTCCAGGCAGAAATGGCCGCCGAGAGAGCAACGGGCGCGGGAGACTGTACCGTGCGTCCGGCCCGGCTGGAAGACCTGGACCATTTGGTTGCTCTGGACGCTGCCTGTTTTCCGTCTGGCATCGCCTACCCTCGTAGATACCTGCATGCGCTGTTGTGCTCACCGACCTGCATCGCGCAGGTCGCCACGTTGCCAACACAGACGGACGCTGCCTCGTTTGGCGGCCCACAGGCCGCTGTTTCTGGCACGGGAGGGGATGGCGGCATTGTTGGCTTCGCCATTCTGGAACTGCGCAGGCACGCCCGCACGCTTGTGGGGGAGCTGGTCACTTTGGACGTGCAGGCCAGTGCCCGGCGCTGCGGCGTGGGACAGCGGTTGCACGGTTCTTTGGAGCAGATTGTGCGGCAACACAATGGACACCGGATGCGTTTGCAGGTCTCAGTGGAAAATGCACCGGCCATCCGCCTATACCAGCGGCTGGGATACCACATCTATGGTCGCATTCCACGCTATTATCTGGGAAAAATTGATGCTTGGTGGATGGAAAAACGCTGGGAACTGGTGCAGGCGTAGGCCCCTCCTCGCAATGGAAGTGCGCAGCATGTCTTCGCATTCCCGTGCGATGTCTACATGCCGTTGGCAGCCAGGACCGCAGCCAGGGACCGCTCTTTTTCTGCACTGTAGGCCCCGGAGGTCCGCCATAAGACGCGCCCCGAACGGTCCACCAGGGCCGTGACAATCTGCTTCTCATTGGCAATTTTCAATGCCTGGCGGAATTTCCCCTTGCTGACGTAGAGGGTAAGGATGCGGCCATCCAGGGCAGGGTCCGTCGTATTGCTGCGCAGGGCAGAGTTGAACCACCAACGATAGAGCAGGTTTTCGCGCGAGGTCGTCGGCAGCTCGTAATAACGCAGCTTGGCATGGGCCGCTTCCAGTTGCCGCGCTGCGGGCAGCCAGGAATCCACGTCCTGCTGTTGTTCGCGCGCAAAGTAGATCATTACCAGATTGACCTCGCCGCCGAAGTCCTTGGGCAGTTGCATGTGCGCCTTGTCCAGGCTGGTGGCGGGGACAGAAGGGAAATCACCCAGGTCCTGGGCTGAAGCATCGGCCAGCACACGAAAGGAAACGCCAGGCAGGGAGCAAACAACCAGTACAGCAAGGGCGTAACGAAGAAAAATGCTTAGGGAACGCCGTCGTATTTTTAGGGCCATATATTTTTTCTTGAAAAACGGGACACCTTCCCAGCCTACCAGCAGAAAGCACATCGGTGATGAAAAAAAATCGCCGGATGCCAGGCCCCCGTCATGGCAAACACGCAAAGTCCCCATGCCGGGCTGCGCCCTTCTGGTCCAGCAACGGCACACCTCTGCGCGCCGCATGGGATGCAATGCCCAATTCCTTTGCAGTATCATGGCCTTAATGGAAACTTTGGTCACGCGCCCCCGCCATCCCTTTCAAACCGCAGACCCCAGACTGGAGGCCATCGCCGCCAAAGTGCTGGCAGGGGAACGTCTCAATTTTGAGGATGGCCTTGCGCTCTATCGTTCCCCAGACATTCTGGCCGTGGGCTGGCTGGCCAACTGGGTGCGCGAAAAGCTGCATGGCGACATTGCCTACTTCAACGTCAACCGGCACATCAATCCCACCAACGTATGCGTGGCGAACTGCCGGTTGTGTGCCTTTGGCCGCAAAAAAGATGTGCCCGGCGCTTACACCATGGCGCTGGAAGAGGCCTGGCAGCACGCCGCCTCCGGATACTCTGAGGCCATCACGGAGTTCCATATTGTAGGCGGCCTGCACCCGGACCTGCCGCTGGAATACTTCCTTGACCTGGTGCGCGGCCTCAAGGAGCGTTTTCCGCAGGTCCATGTAAAGGCCTTCACTATGGTGGAGGTGGCCTATCTGGCCAAGCGCGCCAAGCTGACCATCCGCGAGACGCTGGAACGGATGAAGGCCGCAGGCGTGGGGTCCATGCCAGGCGGCGGCGCGGAGATTTTTGCTGACCGCGTGCGCCACGTCATCTGCGACCACAAAATCGATGGCGACGAATGGCTGGAGACGGCCCGCATCGCGCACCAGATTGGCCTGCGCACCAACGCCACCATGCTCTACGGCCATGTGGAGAACGACGAGGACCGCGTGGACCACATGCTGCGCCTACGCGCCTTGCAGGACGAGACCGGCGGCTTCCAGACCTTTATCCCGCTGGCCTTCCATCCTGACAATACTGCGCTGGACCACCTGCCGCACACCACCGGCCTGATGGACATCCGCCAGATGGCCGTGGGCCGCTTGCTGCTCGATAACTTCTCCCACATCAAGGCGTATTGGCAGATGGTGACGCCCAAAATTGCGCAGATTTCGCTGCGCTTTGGCGCGGACGACATTGACGGCACCGTGGTGGAAGAGAAAATTTACCACGATGCGGGCGCCAGCACCCCGCAAGGACTGCGCCGGGCGGACCTGATTCGGCTGATTACCGAGGCCGGTCGCGTGCCCTTTGAGCGCGACACCCTCTACCGCGCCGTCACGCGCACAGAAGACAGCTTCACAGTCGCCGTGTAGTCCCGCGCTGTCCTTGGAAAAATCATCTTCTAGCGATCTGTCCTGGGTTTTTTGCATCCAAGAAACATGTGGGTGGGGCTTTGGGAGGTGTTTCCCAGGCAGCATGACCTCGCCCTACAGCAAGGAGCCAGGACCGGATGATATCTTTGTCCCGTAAATCGAAAAGCACAGCAGGTCTATGCAGCATGGTTTTTTTAGGGGGAATGCTTGTGGCAGGTTGGGCGCACGCACAACAAACAGCAAGCATCCAGGGTGGTGGAGGGATCGTTTTGCCGCCGCCGCCGCCTACGCCAATGGTCCCGATAGAGAACTCCTATCGGATGCAAGCAGAGAGTAGCTGCAATCAGCAACCATGCCCGGAAGAGAAACTGGTCACGGAAAAGGTGACCGTGCTGGACAACTATCAGTGGTTGGAGGACGACCACAGTCCGCTGGTGCGCCAATGGATACGGGCGCAGATGGACTACACCCAGCTTTATCTCTCGCAAGTAAAGATGCGACCGGAGATTGCCACCCAGTTGACGGCCCTGATGAATGTTGACACGCAGACCGTGCCCTTGGTGGAAAAGGACGCATACTTTTTTGAGAAGAAGCTGGCGGGACAAGAGCAATCGTCCATTTACATGCGCAAGGGACTGCAAGGCGCGGACGTGTTGCTGGTGGATGCCAGCAAACTCAGCAAAGACCAGGACACATCGGTCACCATCTGGGACGCATCGCAGGACGCCAGGTTGCTGGTCTACGGCGTGCGCCAGGGCGGTGCGGACGAGGAGACGGTCCATATACGCAATATAGAGACGGGCCAGGACATGGCAGATGTTTTGCCGCATGCGCGCTATTTCGGAGTCACATTGGCCCCCAAAAACGCTGGACTGTATTACTCGATCTATAACGCGACAGGCACGCACGTTTTCTATCACGCCTTTGGCACCCCTGTGAGTGCAGACGCCAAGGTCTTTAGCGGCACATACAAGGGGCGCAAGCTGGGGCCCCTGGACCTGGTCCAAGTGCAGGTATCACAGGACGAGCGCTTTCTGGTGCTACATATTTCCCATGGTGTCCCCGCCACGCAGGAGGACATTTTGGTCCGTGACCTGCGCCACGCAGGCAGTGACTGGCAACCGGTGATCTTTGACATACCGGCGCACTTCAGCGGTCTGGTCGTGGGCGACGCGGTCTATGTGCGGACCGATTACAAGGCCCCCAACTCTCGCATCATCAAAGTGGAGATTGCGCACCCGGAAGAAAAATCCTGGCAGACCATCGTGCCCGAAGGCACGCACGTTCTGGACAGTTTTAGCATCGTCGGGAAACGGATTTTCGTCACCAAGCTGGAGGACGCAAAGACCGCAACGGACATCTATAAGCTGGACGGAAAACACGTGGGCAGCCTCTCCTATCCAGGGATTGGCACCGGGTCTCCGGTGACGGGGAAGATCGACCAGCAGGTCGGCTTCTACAAGTTTGAGTCCCTGGACCAGCCGCCGACCATCTACAGCTACGATGTGGCCAATGGCAAGGCGACGGTCTTCTTCGCAGAAAAAGTACCATTTGACAGCACGCAGTATGAGATACACCAGGTCTTCTACCGTTCCAAGGACGGCACACGCGTCCCCATGTTCATCGTTGGCCGCAAGGGACTGCCGCAAGATGGCAGCGTGCCTACGCTGATGACCGCATACGGCGGTTTTGACCTCAGCATGACGCCAAAATGGGACCCGGAATATGCCTGGTGGCTCCAACAGGGCGGCTATTTTGCCCTGCCCAATTTGCGTGGAGGCAACGAGTATGGCGAACCGTGGCACCAGGCAGGCATGTTCGAGCACAAGCAGAATGTCTTTGATGACTTCTATGCCGCAGCAGAATACCTGATTGCCAACAAATACACGACGCCGAAGCTGCTGGCCATCCGGGGCCGCTCCAATGGCGGCCTGCTGATGGGCGCAGCGATGACACAGCGTCCGGACCTCTTTGGGGCCATCTGGTGCGGCTATCCGCTGCTGGACATGCTGCGCTACCAGGATTTCCTGGTTGGTCGCTTCTGGACGACGGAGTATGGTTCGTCGGACAACCCGGCGCAGTTCAACGCACTGCGCAAATACTCGCCCTACCAGAACGTGACGATGGGGACCAAATATCCCGCCATCATGTTCTTTACCGGCGACAACGACACCCGCGTGGCGCCCCTGCACGCCCGCAAAATGACGGCAGCCATGCAGGCCGCCAGCGCCAGCGGTCGGCCCATCCTGCTGCATTATGAACTGAAGGCCGGGCACAGCTCCGGCGTGTCCGTCAAGCAGCTTGTGCAGGACTACACGGACGAACTGGCGTTCTTGTGGAATGAGACGGCAGGGAGGAAATAAATCCAGCGCAGATTCGTTGCAGGGAAACGGCGTGGGGACTTCTGGGCCCTACGCCGTTTCCCTGCAATGCTTTTTAATGCATCCAGCGGCGGTCGTTGGGGTCGCGGTCTTTGTCTGGGGCCACGTAGCGGCCTTGCGCATCGGACTTTCCTTCGCGGTCATGTTTACGCATGTAGACCTGGAACTTGCGTGCGGCGCGTTTTCGCTTCCAGCGGTAGTAGGCATTGCGCACACTGAAGGCGCGTTCGGACGCGGCAAAGGCAAAGCCGCGTCGTGGCGCCTGCTTCACATATAGGAAGCCAAAGAGCGCCCCGCCCAGGTATGCCAGATAGGCAAATCCACCAGGCCCCTGCATCAGCCCTGCGACCGCAATCAGCAGATAAATGAGCACCAGGTATTTGGCGCGGATGGAGATGGGCAGCGGAAAGAGCAGAAATTGCTGGTCCCCCATGAGCACGCCAAAAGCGGCCAACAGGCCGAAAACGCCGCCCATTGCCCCCCAGGTGGTCGCATAGGGCGTCAGATGAAAGACGCCGGTGTACGAGACGGCAATGGTGGTCAGCGCGGCGCCCACCACGGAAATAAAATATAGCTCTGTGATCCAGCGCGTGCCGTAGATGGCCTCCATGTATGCGCCCACGAACCAGAGCGAGAGCATGTTGAAGAGGATGGACCAGATGCCAACGTGGACAAAGCTGTACGTGACGACCTGCCAGAGCGTCCCATGCAGCACCATCCACGGCGTGAGCGCGCCCAGATTCACAAGGCCGCTGGCCACGCCAGGGGCGGTCCAGCCAAGCAATAGTATGGAAAAGTAAATGGCCACGTTCGCCAGGATGAGCTTACGCACCATCCCGGCGAACGGCGGAAACGACATCATCATTGGGGCTGAACGTGGCATACTTCTCCAGCCTACGGCACGCGCCCCAACTTTGGAACAGGCAGGATGAAAAATCGCTGTGGCGCAGGGCAGACTGTTTGCAGTGGGGGACAGAAAATATAGCATTTTCGCCAAGCAACGTTCGTCCTGTACATTGCGTCCCTTGTGTTGTGCGGGGGTTTTACACAGGGACCGTCCGGCACACTTGACGGGCGGCATGGTCTTCCCTAAAACTAGACTTCGAAGCACGCGGAATGCGAGAAACCACCAGTCCCATATACCTAAAGCCTTGGAGGAAACATGCCAATTTGTCCTGAATGCGACAGCCCTTTTGATTTTGCAGAAGATGAGGTGGAAGAGGGCGAGATTGTCCTATGTGAAGAGTGCGGTACAGAATTTGAGGTCGTGGCCACAGACCCATTGGAGCTGAGCAAGGTCGAGGGGCCGGGTTACGACGACGAGGACGCCGAGTACGGCGAGAAAGAAGAGGCCTAGGGGGATTGCGTTTGCGGGCAACGCCAGGGGCAACGACGGCTGCCCCTGTCCGGCCCGATTGCATATACTGAGAGAGATGAGAATGACAAATATCACGCGATGGTCCCGCGCCTGCGCCATTGCAGTCCTTATGACGACGGCAATGGCATGGATGGTTTCCCCTGGTCCGGTGCGGGCGCAGCAATATGACAAGATGGTCCAGGGAAAGGTCTCAGACAATAGTGGACGCTTTCTGGCCAATGCAATCGTATACCTGCAGGACACGCGCAACTTGGACGTGAAAAGTTACATCACACAAAAGGACGGCGTGTATCGTTTTGGGCAACTCTCCCAAAATGACGATTACAAGCTTTGGGCGGAACTCAACGAAAAAAAGAGTGCGGTCAAAACGATCAGTTCCTTTGACCCCAAAAAGGTCTTTATCGTCAACCTGCACATTGATACCAGCAAGTAGGCCGACGGCCAACGTCCCATGTGTTTTTCCCGGAAAAAGAAAAAGGGAAAACAATTGGGCCAACAGTGCAACCGGAAATGAAGTGGGGAACAGACGCATGGACAGCATGAAGGAACGTATCGAGGAAGTAAACACCCTGATTGAGCGGCTCAAGGCCAACCACCCTTCTGAGATCAACGCCTTCCTCAGCTTCATGGGGAAAACGGAGAACGGTCCGGCACTCACCAAGGCGCAAAAGGAACTCATTAACATCGCCCTCTCGGTGGCCGCGCAATGTGAATGGTGCATCGCCGTGCATGTGAAAAGCGCCATTGCCGCAGGGGCCACCCGGGACGAGATCATGGAGGCGGGCTTCCTTACCGTCCTAATGCATGGCGGCCCGGCGTTGATGCATCTTACCTACCTTACGCGCGCCCTGGACGAATTCATCCCTGAAAAATAGCGGTGGTATGGCCCCTTTACCGGATGCAGCCAGGCAAGATACGTCTGGCCGCGTACGCTGCACGCGTCATTTTGTATTGGCGGAGGCCCAGGTCCCTGTGTTTTTTGCCAAAAGACAGGTGTTTGGGGTTACAATCATGGACGTCTATACAATATGGTATTTCGTCCAGCCACAAGAATGACACCGTGAGGGGCGTAGCGTAGCGTAGCGGTGGACGTGGCGTAGCAAAGACCGGCGAAATTCCATCTCTGGACCAGACAGGAAATAGAATTTGTGCGACCGGGAGTCAGACCCTCTTGAAAGAAAAGCGATCCATCTTAAAGAAGACCTCGAATGGGTCCAGTGTCAGCCCTCTCAATAAACAGGGGTTCATCCCGCTCTACTATCAGATAGAGCAGGCCTTGTTGCAGAAGATACACAGTGGGGAACTGTCAGTGGGCGACCCGCTGGATTCAGAGGAGGAGTTGTCCCGCCGCTATCAGGTGAGCCGCATGACGGCGCGGCAGGCGTTGCACGGACTCAAGGTCAGTGGCCATGCTTTCAGCCAGAAGGGCCGGGGGACTTTTGTTAGCCGCCCCAAGTTTGAAAAAAACGAAATGCATTTACAGGGATTTACGGAGGAGATGCGCCATCGCGGCATGGTCCCCAGCTCCCGCGTCCTGGAGCAGAAACGGGCGCCCGCAAGTGAAGACCTGATTGCCAAGCTCCATTTGCAGCCCGGTGACGAGGTCCTATGGCTCTACCGCTTGCGCTTTGCAGACGGCATTCCCATGGCCGTGGAGGGGTCCAATGTCCCGCTACGGCGCTTTCCTGGTCTGGAAAAATTTGATTTCAGCAAGGCATCGCTCTATCAGGTGTTGCGGGAGCACTTTGGCGTGCAACCTGGCTGGGCCGATGAGACGATCGAGGCACTATCCGCCACCAGCAAGGAAGCAGACCTGCTCACCATCCCCAAGCACTCCAGCATCCTCTCCATCACCCGCCTTGTGATGACCATTGATGAGGTACCTGTGGAGGCGGCCTGTTCCCGTTTTCGCGGGGACCGCTATCGTGCGCTGATCCGCGTCCCTGCGCGGTCCAAGGCATAGGCAATCGGCGCGCTCGTAGCTGCACAGAGGGACTGGTCTTGCGCACAGGGAAATATCGCAGGAAGGGAAGACCACTGCGGTCGGTGTCTGTTCTGGGTTGGAAGGCGCCCTTGCGGTCCCGCTGGACATAGCAACGGGAACAAGGGCAGGAAATCAGTCGCCGACCTCTTCCATGGTCCACAATGCGGTAAGCTTGGGGTCCTTCTTGATGTCAGAAAGAAGGTCGACTATCTCCAGACCCGGACGCCGCTTCAATACGGTGTCCACCAGCAGCCGGAAGTCGCTGGAAAATGTGGCCTGCTCCTGATATTGGCGGTCCAGCATCTTTTTGATGGGGGAGACCACACTGACATGAAACTCTTCCAGCATTCCCTCTGGAACGTCTTTTAGCATCCGTTCTTCATTGGAAAATGCAAGGGTCGCGGCCCCGGTGACGCCCGGGCGATAATGCATTTCAAGGTGCTCATGCTGGGGCAGTTTGGGGCGCGGGCCAACCAGGCTCATGTCTCCGCGCAGGACGTTGTAAAGCTGGGGCAGTTCATCCAGCTTGTATTTGCGCAGGAACGCGCCGACCGGCGTCAGGCGGGTGTCCCCGCACTTGGTCACGCAGGGGCCACTCTCCTCGCGGTCGTGGAACATGGTGCGGAACTTGTAAATGGTAAAGATGCGCCGGTGGAGGCCGGTGCGCTCCTGCCGAAAGAAGACCGGGCCACGGGAGGTCAGCTTGACCAGCAGGGCCACCACCAGCAGGACAGGAGAGACCAGGAGCAGGGCCGGGAGCACGCAGGCCAGATCAAAGATGCGTTTGTAGGGGGACATGCACCAGGGACTGACGACCGGCGGCCCTTCCACGGCCAACTGGCCCATATCGATTCGCGGGAACGATTTGCGCTTGTATTTTGCAGATGGAATTTGCGTGTCCGTGACCGCTATATGAGACCCAACTTGACGGAGACCAACAACTGGATTCGCACTCAAAACACAACCTCCATGCCACAAAAAATACCAGTGTCCATCGTGATGCAGGCGCTGACGCCCAAGGAACGCTGTCAAAATGACCGATTACGGAACCATTAGGTCAATGGGAGGGAAGTCCATAAAAATATTTTCTAGGGCAGGTCCCATGCTCCAATGATCGGCAATTTTTACCGCAACTTCCATGAATTTATATTGAATCCACTCTATGGATTCCCAAAACAGAACGGCTTACAGGCAAGAACACGAGTGGTCCAAAGAAGTTGCTGAATGTAAGATGCACACTTGCAATGAGGTGCCATCTATAGTGCAACACATCTGAACGGCATTGTAAAGAACAAATTGCGGCGCCAGCAGGGCCATTCCGGGGCAGCGCGGGCCGGGGAAAAGGGCCGGAGGAGCGCGCCGGGGCAACCTTTCGCACCGGGGCGCATCCTCTCCCAACGGGGGGTGCCAGTATGTCCAATCTTGAGAACACGACACGGGACCACGCCAGGCCGTCTTATGATGCGTTGCTTCCCGCCCAGCATGGGCCAAGCACGCCGGAACGTCGGTTGGAAAAACTTGCCAATGAGAGTGCCGAACGCGCCCTGAGGAGGACCAAGCTGTACGAATGGGGCAAGGGCTTCATTGTGAACAGTGATGGACACTGACAGAAAAAAAGGAAGGCCAGATTGCCTTCCTTTTTTTCTGTCAGTGTGGGGCAAGGTCGCTAGGTGGTAAATAGGTCCTTTAATGTCTGCATAATCACTTGGCGGCCCATGTCCGAGATGGCGCCGGCAAGGGGCAGTTCCTTGGGGCAGGCATGGACGCAGTTCTGCGCGTAGCCGCATTCCTGGATGCCGCCATCGCCCATAAGGGCATGGAGCCGGTCTGCTTTGAGCACCTTGCCAGTTGGGTGGTTGTTGAAGAGCTTGGCCTGGGCGATGGTGGCCGCGCCCACAAAGCCCGTGGCGATGTTGAATTGGGGACAGACCTCCATGCAGCAGCAGCAGGAGATGCAGCGGGAGAGGGGATAACTGGCTTCCTGCGTCTGCGGAGAGACGCGAGGGCCGGGACCAAGGTCATAGGTGCCATCGATGGGTACCCATGCCTTGATGCGCTTCAGGTTTTCAAACAACACGCTGCGGTCCACCTGCAGGTCGCGCACCAAGGGGAATTTCGACAGCGGTTCCAGCCGCAACGGCTGCTCCAGCTTGTCCACCAGGGCCGAGCAGGCCATGCGCGCCTGGCCGTTGATGAGCATGGAGCAGGAACCACAGACCTCTTCCAAACAGTTGGAATCGTATGTGATGGGGGTGGTCTCCTTCCCGTCAACAGTGACGGGATTGGCCGCTATCTCCTGGAGCACAGAGATGACATTCATGTTGGGCCGGTAAGGGATTTCAAACTTTTCAACGACGGCCTTGTCTGTGGGGACCTTCTGCCTCTTGATTTCTATCTTGATTGTGCGCTCTGCCATGGCTCCTACCTGACTGCTTTCTGGGATTGTTCAATCAATGCCTGGTTGCCTTGTTGTCCGGGGTGGTGTATCTTCCCCGGACAAGTCTGTTGCCTTAATACTTGCGAAGACGCGGTTTGATAAACTGCGTGTCCACGTCCTCATACTCGAAGCGTGGCGCAGCCGTCTCCGGGACGAAAAACGCCTTGGTGGTCTTCAGGAACTTCTCGTCGTTGCGATCTGGAAAATCTGGTTTGTAATGGGAGCCACGGGACTCATCGCGCAGGGCCGCCCCCTGGACAATGACGCGCGCCAGGTGCAGCATGTTCTCCAGTTGCCGCGTGAAAGCAAAACTGGTGTTGGCCCACATGTTCTTGTCGCTCAGGTTGACCTTGCGATAGCGTTCCTGGAGCTTGCAGATGGTCTCGTCGGCTTCCTTCAGGTTTTTGTTATAGCGGATGACGGTGGCGTTCTTGGTCATGGTGTCGCCCAGTTCACGCCAGAGCTTGAAGGGGTTTTCTGTCCCGCTGGAAGACAACAGGCGTTGATTGATCCCTTCCTGACGTTTCTTTTCCGCGCTGTGACCACCATCACCCTCCGCCGCTTGCAGGCCCTTGGCGTATTGGATGGCCTTGGGGCCAGAGACGAACCCGGCATAGATGCAGGAGAGCAGGGAATTGGCGCCCAGCCGGTTGGCGCCGTGGTACTGGTAGTCCGCTTCGCCAATGGCGTACAGGCCGGGGATGTTGGTCATCTGGTCGTTGTCCACCCACAGGCCGCCCATGGTGTAGTGCATGCCCGGGAAAATCTTCATTGGCACATCGCGAGGATCGACGCCAACAAATTTCTCATAGATTTCCAGGATGCCTCCCAGTTTGCGGTCCAGGGTCGCGCGATCAATGTGGGTCAGGTCCAGGTAGACCATCGGCAGTCCCTCGACGCCGAGACCATACTCATACACGACCTTGTAAATGTCGCGCGTGGCAATGTCGCGTGGGACCAAGTTGCCATATTTTGGATACCACTCTTCCAGGAAGTACCAACGCTCAGAAGCGGGGATGCTCTTGGGATCGCGTTTGTCGCCGGCCTGTTTTGGCACCCAGACACGCCCTCCCTCACCGCGCGCGGATTCCGACATCAGGCGTAGTTTGTCTTCGCCGGGAATGCTAGTTGGGTGCACCTGGATGAACTCGCCATTCGCGTAGCTGGCGCCCTGCTGGTACACCGATGATTGCGCAGAGCCGGTGCAGACGACAGAGTTGGTGCTTTTGCCAAAGATGGCGCCGATGCCGCCTGTGGCCAGGATGACAGCGTCGGCAGAAAAGGTGCGGACCTCCATGGTGCGCAGGTCCATGGCGCAGATGCCGCGGCAGACCTGCTTGGAATCCAGCACGGCGGAAAGGAACTCCCAGCCTTCGTATTTCTGCACTTTGCCTTCCGACTCATGGCGGCGCACCTGCTCGTCCAGCGCGTACAACAGTTGCTGTCCAGTGGTTGCCCCTGCAAAGGCAGTGCGGTTATACAGCGTGCCCCCAAAGCGGCGGAAGTCGAGCAGCCCTTCCGGCGTGCGGTTGAAGGGGACGCCCATGCGGTCCAGCAGGTCAATGATGCCGGGCGCGGCCTCGCACATGCCTTTAATGGGGGTCTGGTTGCCCAGGAAATCGCCACCATAGACGCTGTCGTCAAAGTGCTGCCAGGTGGAGTCGCCTTCACCCTTCAGGTTCTTGGCTGCGTTGATGCCGCCTTGTGCGCATACCGAGTGGGAGCGCTTGACCGGGACGATGGAGAAAAGATCGACCTTTCCACCGGCCTCGGCAATCTTGATTACGGCTGACAGGCCTGCCAGTCCGCCGCCGACCACAATGATTTTCGGGGTGCTTGCCATAACTTCTCTGTCCTCTTTCCAGGTCCGTGGGCGACCCGCATTGCGTGCGGTCGCCAGTGTTTGCTACCTACTTGGATGTCCCCTGCGCAGATGCAGGCAACTGGAGTTGGCCCTGCGTTTGTTGCGGCGACGTCGCATCGGTCCAGCCATAGCTGTATTTGGGGGCCAGGAAGGAGATGGCGCTGGCCACTTCAATGGCGATGAGCGCAACAGCAAGCGCCGTGCAAACATAACCAAAGCGGCGGCGTGCCTTGTCTCCCGGCGTGATGCCCCATTTGGCGCTAAAGAGCCATAGCCCGTATGAGAAATGCCAACTGGTCGCCACAATGGCAATGATATAAACGGCAAACATCCACGGATTGCTCAGCTCATGATGCACCTTGGCGAAGGACGCAGCGGGATGGTCCGCCAGCCGCACGCCCGTAAAGCGCAGATAATAGGTGTGCTGCAGGATGTAGAAAAATGCAATCCCGCCGGTCCAGCGTTGCGCTGTGTACATCCAATTGTGTATCCAGGGATAGTCCGCAAGGTTGGATTCACCCCGATACCAGATATAGAAGCCGTATAGAGCGTGGTACAGAATGGGCAGGAAGATGAATGTCCATTCCAAAATGGGCACCCAGGGGAGGCTGTTGAGGAGTTTCACCTGCGCGGCATAGGCGGCTGGACCTTTCAGCGCCTCCGTGTTGGAGAGGAAGTGCTCCACAATAAAGGCGCCGATGGGGATGATCCCTGTAAGCGAATGCAATTTGCGAAAGAAATAGGAGTTCCCCTGACCGGCCCGCAGGGGTGATACGCCTTTTTGAAGCTGACCGGGGGCGGGGCTGGTTGCCGTTGCCATAGTATGTGGCTCCTTGCTTTTACTGTTTCACAACGTGTTGCTTGTGTGTTGCACTGAACAAACCATTATCAGAGGCAAATCCCGCAGCGTCAAGGAAATATGGAATATTTTTTAGTAGACGAAGAAAAAATCGTGTGCGGCGTCACCAAATAACATCAAACACCCATAGGCCCGCGCAGCAAAGGGTGCGCATCCAATAGCGCAAGCAGGGTACGCATGGCCCGGCCCCGATGGCTAATGGCATGCTTGGTTTCCAGGTCCACCTCCGCCATGGTGCGGGCAAGCTGTGGCAGATAAAAAAGCGGGTCGTACCCAAAACCGCCAGCGCCGCGAGGGGCCAGCAGTATCTCCCCTTCGACCGTCCCCTCGGCCTGGGCGATGATCTGTCCCTGGTGCGCGGCGGCCAGCACACAACGATAGCGTGCCCTGCGCTCTTGGCTGCGTGCCTGGCGTAGTTCCTCCAGCAGAAACAGATTATTGCGCGCGTCGTTGGCGAGTGGGGGCGTTGCAGCGCCGGGTGCATCCGGCATAAATCCGGCATCCAGCGCGTAGCGTGCGGAGCGGACACCCGGCCTTCCGTCCAGCGCATCCACTTCCAGGCCGGAGTCGTCGGCCAGCACCATGCACTCCAGGGCCAATTGGCCGTAATACAGCGCCTTGCTACAGGCATTTTCAGCAAAGGTCGCCCCGTCTTCGGGCGCATCTGGGATGGTCCCCAGGTTGGGCAAGGGGGCGATAGAAAACTCTGCTGCATGGGTGGCGGCGGCCACGCGAAAATCGCGCAGCTTGCCGGGATTCGAGGTGGCCACAAAAAGTTGTATGGGCATGGGAATAGGGTAGAGCAAAATCACCTGCTTGCTTCCAATGATACCGTGCCTGCGGATGCAGGCGCCCACCTTAGCTGGGCCATGGTGGGAAGGGCACCGCTTTATCCGTTCCACAGCGAGGGTTGATGTACGCTGGAGCGGTGGAGATACGGGAGAACATATCACTTGCGGAGTACACCACGCTGGGCATTGGCGGGGCCGCGCGCTGGTTTGCTGGGGCGCACAGCGAAGACGAAATGCTACAGGCCGTGGAGTTTGCACACAGCAGAAATTTGCCGCTTTTTGTGCTGGGCGGCGGCAGCAATCTGCTAGTGGCCGATGCGGGATTTCCCGGCCTGGTGCTGCATGTTTGCAATCGTGGCCTGCGCCGCGAAGAGGACGGTACGCACACGCTCTTCACCGCTGCCGCAGGCGAGGAGTGGGACAGCGTGGTGGCCACCGCCGTGGCCGCCAATTGCGCGGGCATGGAGTGCCTTTCCGGCATCCCTGGCACGGTGGGCGGCACGCCGGTGCAGAACGTGGGCGCGTATGGGCAGGAGGTCGCCTCGACCCTTGTACGTGTGCGCGCCCTGGACCGGCAGCGCCTCGCATGGGTCGAGTTCGACAATGCCGCTTGCCATTTCTCCTATCGACGCAGCCTCTTCAACACCACGGCGCAAGGGCGCTACCTTGTCACCGAAGTCACCTATCGTCTGCTGCGCGACGGCGCGCCCCAGCTTGCGTACAAAGACATTGCCCGCTGGTCCCAGCAACAGATGCAAGAGCAGACGCAGGGGCCATTGCCCGCGCCGACTCTGGCCGCCGTGCGCGCGGCGGTGCGCGCCATCCGTCGCGAAAAAGGGATGCTGGCGGGCATGGGTGGTCCCGATGGCCACAGCGCCGGGTCTTTCTTCAAAAACCCAGTGATTGGCGTGGAGCAATTCGCCAGCCTTGTGGAGACGTGGCCGGACGCACCACATTTTCCCGCAGGTGAGGGCCAGGTGAAGGTCCCCGCCGCGTGGCTGATGGAGCAGGCGGGCTTCCACAAGGGGTACGCACTGGGAGCGGCGGGCATTTCCAGCAAGCACACGCTGGCGCTCATCAATCGCGGCGGCGCTACGGCAGCGGAGTTGCTGGCGCTGCGCGACGCCATCCGCCAGCGCGTGGCAGAGATTTTTGGCATTGCGCTGGAACAGGAGCCGGTCTACCTTTCCGGCGAATAGCTTTGGCCGGATGGGACGTCTGCCGTGGTCACGCCCAGCTCGGCCAACAGTTGCTCGCGGGCGCTACGGAGGACGCGGTCGGCCATGCCTTGCGCAACCACCTTGCCTCCATCCAACACCACCACCTCATCGCTGGCCAGGAACGCCTCCGCCAGGCGGTGCGTCACTAGCAGCACCGGGACCGCGTGCTCCCTGGCCCATTGCTGCAAGCTGCCCAACACCTGCTGGCGGCTGCCCTGGTCCATGGCGGAAAATGGCTCATCCAACAGAAGCATGCGCGGCCCTGCGGCCAGCGTGCGGGCCAGCGCCGTCCGTTGCTGTTCGCCGCCAGAAATCTGCCGGGGCAGACGGGCCTGAAACTCCTGTGCCCCCAAGAGGTGTAACAGCGTTTGTACTTTTTGCCTGCGTTCGGCTGCGGGCAGCCTGCGCAGGGCGAAAGCGACATTTTCTGCAACAGTGTGGTGTGGAAACAGTGCCGGGGCCTGTGTCACCAGCCCCACGCGACGCGCCTGCGGCGGTTGGTTGGTCGTGCAGGGATGGTTGGACGTGCGGGCAAAACATTGCTCCCCTTGCAGAAAAATCTGGCCGCTGTCTGGTGTGAACAGACCGGCAATGCTACGCAGGATGGTGGTTTTGCCAGAGCCGGACGGGCCAAACAAGACCGTCCACGGCTGTCGCAAGGTGAATCCGACCTGGAGACGAAAGCCCGCAAAGGCATGGTCGATCTGCAAGGAGAGCCATGCGGCCCGCGCGGATTGCGGGATGTGCGAATCAGACAAGTCGGCCCCTCCAGCGTTGGCTGTAAAGCAGGACCAGCGCGGCAAAAGAGGTCCCCAGCAGCACCAGCGCGGTGCGGTTGGCCTGGGCATAGGAGAAGTCCTGCACCTGGTCATAGAGCGCGATGGAGAGCGTCTGCGTGGCGCCGGGAAGGTTGCCGCCAATCATCAGCACCACGCCAAACTCGCCCACGGTGTGCGCAAAGGTGAGCACGGCAGCCGCCAGAATGGAGCCGCGCGCCAGCGGCAACACCACCCGCCGCAGCGTGTCCCAGCGGCCACTGCCCAGCACGGCAGCCGCCTCCAACAAGGCAGGATCAATGGCGGAAAAACCGGCGACCATCGGCTGCACGGCAAAGGGAAGGCTGTAGACCACTGAGCCGACGACCAGTCCGGTAAAAGAGAATGCCAGCGGATGTCCCAACAAATGGGTGATGCCGCGACCCAATGCGGTCTGCGGCCCCAGCAGGACCAGAAGATAAAAGCCGAGCACGGTGGGCGGCAATACGATGGGCAGGGCCACGAGCGATTCCACCAACACCCTCCAGCGGCCATGTGCGTAGGCCAGCCAGTAGGAAAGCGGCAGGGCCAGCAGGAGCAGCACCAGCATGGTCACCGTGGCCAGGCGCAAGGTAAGGAAGAGTGCGACGATGTCCATAAAGGGGCAATCTCCAGCGTGGTTTTCTTATTGCGCGCGTGCCAGGCCGCCAGCGGCCAGCATCTTCTGTCCCAGGGGCGAGAGGACGAATTGCAAAAATCTTTGCGCGGCGGCGTGCTGTGGCGCGTGACGCAACACCACGGCCCCTTGTTCAATCGGCGGATAGGCCCCCGCCGGGACCGCGATGTACGCTCCCACATTGCGTAGGTCTGCGGTCTCAGCCTGCGTTTGGGAGACCAGCCCGCATTGCGCGTTGCCAGAGGCGGCATACTGCGCTGCCTGCGCGATGTTCTCCGCGTATACCAGCTTGCCTTGCACCTGTCCGTAGAGTCCAAGTGTGCGCAATGCTGCGATGGCCGCGCGTCCGTACGGTGCATGGTCCGGATTGGCAACAGCGATGCGCGTGACAGAAGGGCGCAACAGCACCTGCATGGTCAAAGGGCCGGACAAAGCGTCTTTGCGCGCCCATAGCACCAGCGTCCCACGTGCGTAGACCACGGGCGCGGTCTCCTCGGCCAAGCCAGCGGCAACAACTTTTTGCGGAAAGGAACGGTCTGCGGAAAGGAACAGATCGAACGGAGCGCCGTTGAGTATCTGCGTGGCCAGGGTCGCGGAAGAAGCATACGAGACGGCGACTTTGGCGCCGCTGGACCGCTCGAATTGGGAGACGAGCGACGGCAGGACCGGTTGCAGGTCCGCGGCAGCGGCCACGCGCAAGGGGCCTTGCGCCGCCAACAGGCCGCAACAAAAAAGAAGCGGCAAGATTGCCGCCCAGACAAAGGGACGCTTAGACACGGACGACCATCACCTCCGTGGCCTTGATGAGCGCAGCCGCCTTTTGGCCCACGGCCAGCTTGAGGGCGCGGGCCGCATCGGCGGTGATGATGGAGGTGACAGTCTGGTCGCCAATGTCTAGTTTTACCTGCGCCAACAGGCCCTCATACCGCAATTGCACAATGCGTCCGACCAGTTGGTTCCTGCCGCTGACCGCCGAGGACAGAGACCTCATGCTCCGTGGTGACTGCGTTGCGGGCTGCATCATTGCCTGTATCTCCCGCTCGGCAATGCGGTAGTGCCCACCGGGTGTTTTTACGGCCTTCAGCTTCCCGCGATAGATCCATTGCTTGATCGTCGGATAGGAAATCCCCAGGAGTTGCGCGGCCTCACGTGGCGTATAGGGCCTGGTCATGTGTCCACTCTATACGGAAATATGCGGTCCATCAATCTACGATTTTATATGGTACACAAAGGCCTGTTTTTTGCAGACCCTCTGCAATTGCCGGATTTTCCCTCTGCCCTGGCGTCTTTCGGGAAATCCCGTGGAGACACCTGTTACGCTAAATGTAATCATGACAACCCAGATGCATCAATTGCGTTGTATTGGCTGCGGCGTCGTCACCAGCGGAGAAGGCGTGTCCGCTGGCTTCCGCTGTCTCCAGTGCGGGGAACTGTTTGAGGTCATTTATCCGGGCTGGGCGCTGGAGGGCCAGGAGGCCTCTCCGCACCGCCCGAATGCACCCGCGTTACGCGCACTGTGGGACGAGCGCAGGCACTCCACGGCAATGCTGGACCAGAGCGGGGTGTGGCGCTTCCGGGAGATGCTGCCGTTTTTAAGGGCGCCGGAACAGGCCGTCACTTTGCGCGAGGGCAATACGCCACTCTACGAACTGCCCCACTGCGCCCAGCGTTTGGGCCTGCATCGGCTCTACGCCAAACATCAAGGGATGAACCCCACCGGGTCCTTCAAAGACACGGGCATGACGGCGGCGCTTTCCGTTGCGCGTGAGAAAAACTTCACCTGGGTGGCCTGTGCTTCAACGGGAAACACCTCGGCGGCCATGGCGGCCTATGCGGCCCGCGCCGGAATGCGCGCCCTGGTGCTGATACCAGACGGCAAGGTGGCGTGGGGCAAGCTCTCGCAGGCCATCGATTATGGCGCGCTCACCTGCCAGTTGAAGACGGACTTTGATGGCTGCGTGCGGGTGCTTGCCGACCTGGTGGAGCGCGCGCCGGTCTATCTGCTGAACTCGGTGAACCCATATCGGCTGGAGGGCCAGAAGACCCCTGCACTGGAAATTGCCGAGCAGATGGAATGGCAGGTCCCGGACCATGTGATCGTGCCGGGAGGGAACCTGGCCAATGGCTCGGCGCTGGGCAAAGGCTTTGCCGAGATGCTCGCGCTGGGCCTGACGGACCACATGCCGCGCATCAGCGTCATCCAGGCGGAAGGGGCGAACCCCTTGTACACCAGCCTGCAACGCTATCACGGCGAGCGGTTGGAGCCGGTACAGGCCCACACGCGGGCCACGGCCATTCGCATTGGCAATCCCGCCTCCTGGCGCAAGGCTGTGCGCGTGCTCCAGCAGACGGGCGGCCATTGCGAGCAGGTGAGTGAGCAGGAGATCGCCATTGCCAAAGCGGAGATTGGCGCGGAAGGGATCGGTTGCGAACCGGCCTCTGCCGTCACCCTGGCCGGGCTGAAAAAATTGCGCGCGCAAGGGCATGTGCGCCCGGATGAGAACGTCGTGCTGGTGTTGACCGGGCACACCCTCAAAGACCCGGAGTACACCATCGACTTCCATCGTGGCAAGCTCTTCCAAGGGGCGGAAATGGCCGCCATGAGCGCAGCCGAACAGGAGACCATGCGGCAATGGGCCAGACCGCCCCTGCTGCTGGAACCAACGGCGGATGCCGTCCTGCGCCAACTGGAAGCGGCGGTGCGTGGATGAGCCAGCAAAGATTGCACCTGCGCCTGCCCGCAACCTCGGCCAATCTTGGCCCCGCCCTGGACACGGCTGCTGTCGCGTTGGACATGTACCTGGACCTGACGGCGGAAATATCGCAGTCGTTTGCGATTGACGCCACGGGCCGCAACGCGGACCCTTGCAGCAGGCTGGAAGACAACATGCTGCTGCGGACCTACCAGCAGACATTAGAAGAAAATGGCCGGGCCATTCTGCCTTTGCACCTGGCCATCCAGAATGAAATCCCCTTTGGGATGGGCTGTGGCTCCTCTGCCGCCGCCCGTCTGGCGGGGACCGCACTGGCCGCACATTTTGGAGAACTGGGGTGGGACAGCGCAGCCATCCTGGGTGCTGCCTGTCGGCTGGAGGGGCACCCGGACAATGCCGCGGCCTGTTGGATGGGCGGCATGACCGTGGCGGCAGTGGTGGAAGAGGACCAGACTGCATCCGTGCAGGCGATTGCGGTCCCGGTCCCATCCGCTTGGTCTGCGCTGCTGGTGTTGCCCTCCCAGCCGTTGCCAACCTCCATCTCCCGCTCGGCGCTTCCAGCACAGTATTCCCGCCAAGACGCACTGGCGAACCTGCAACGCGCCTCGCTGCTGGTTGCGGCCTTTGCGCAGGGACGTGGCGACCTGCTCCATTGGGCGATGCAGGACAGCTTGCACCAACCCTATCGGGCGGCGATGTGCCCCTTGTTGCCGCGACTGGCGCCCCTGGCCGGACGCGATGGCGTCCTGGGAGTGGCCTTAAGCGGCGCCGGACCGGCTGTTTTGATGGTCCTGGACGCCACGGCAGACCGCACAGACCTCTACCAGTCTGTGCATAAAGTAGTTGCAGAGGTGGACGAAGTGGAAATTGTTGCGTGTAAATTTGCGCCAGTATCGACTTTGTAGACAATGGCCCTCAAAGGTAACATATTTTGGTTACCTAAGTTCTGTTTACAAAATGGAAAGACCCCAGTAGCCTGCAACTACAGGGCAGTTCTGGGGGAGGGCTGCTCTTGCGCCCGTTGATCTCTTTCGAGGTCCGGGCGCTTTAATTTTGCCCGCAAATAGACTCTTCCAAATGGACAAAAACTCTCTTGGATGCCTGACTGCAACGATCACAGGCACTCTGCTGCTGCGTCCTGTCCGATGTACAAACGGGCAGGACGCAACAGCATTTTTGTACGGAAAACACATTCGTATTGACGAATATGTATCCTGACGCTATCGTTGTACCCATGAGTACATCGATGCAACCCGATCTGTTTGTCGCAGTCCGTTCCAAATACGCCGCCGTTGCAGCTAGCGGACTGTCCAGCAAGGACGCTGGTGTGGCTGCTGTGGCCGGGGCCTTTGGCTATAGTGTCGAAGAACTGGCCTCCATTCCCGCTGGCGCCAACATGGGGCTGTCCTGCGGGAACCCCACGGCAATGGCCTCCTTGCGGCCCGGAGAAGTGGTGTTGGACCTAGGTTCTGGCGGTGGGCTGGATGTTTTTCTTGCCGCGCAAAAGGTCGGGCCCCGGGGCCGCGCCATTGGCGTAGACATGACCCCGGAAATGGTGGAGCTGGCGCAGAAAAATGCTCGCAGGGCCGGACTGGACAACGTGGAGTTCTTTTTGTCTACCATTGACAAAATCCCGCTGCCAGACGCTTCCGTGGACTGCATCCTCAGCAACTGCGTCATCAACCTGGCCCCGGACAAGACGGCGGTCTTCCGCGAGATGGCGCGCGTCCTCCGGCCCGGCGGCAGAGTGGCCGTGAGCGACATCGCACTGAAAGCAGACAGGGCATTACCGCCGGAGGTCGCTTCCAGCTTGGCCGCCTACACCGGGTGCATCGCTGGTGCGGTTCCCATCGAACAGTATCGCCAGGGCCTGCTGGATGCAGGCTTTCAACAGGTCGCGATTGTGGACAGCGGCGCGGACCTGAGCAAGATGGAAAACGTGGCCTGCTGTTCATCCCAGGAAGGACACGCAGGCAGTTGTTGTTCCCCGGTGGCCATTCCAAGTGCTCCAAATATCCCGCAGCCGATGGTGGAATTGGCGGAGCTTCAGGCCCGTTTTGACATCAATCAATTTGCCGCCAGCGTGAAGATATACGCAGTCAAGCCTTGATGACGGTCCTGGACGCAATCTTGTGAAGGCTTCTCAGGTTTTGCATGTGGGGACCGCAGAAAAATGTCCTAGTTTCTAGTTTTCTGTTCCGGTTGACATGGCATGTTCCGCGGCTGGAGGGACGCTGGCGGACGGGGCCGGACTGGGCGCAACGGAAGGAAGTGTGTGCGAGGCGGATGCGTACTCGCCTGCATCCTGTTTGGGGCCAAGGCCCAGTTTAATGATTGCCCGTGCATCGGGAGTGATCCTGGTCTGCCAGCCGTTGTCTGCCTGGAATTTCTGCATGGCCGCCTGGGTCTGTTTGTCCCATGTGCCGGTCGCGTCTCCGCTCAAATAATGCTCACGAATCAATGCCTGCTGGATCTCTGTTGCGCGCTGCGGGTCGATCTCGCGTTGTCCACGAAGTTTGTGGCTTTTTTTTGTGTGATGGAAAAGGGAATGATGGTGCTTGGCATGTCCTGCGGTCGCCTGCCGACGGAGATGTCTGGCGGATGCGGGCAGGCAAAAGACCAGCGCCAGCATGACCATGCTGATTGCAGCGACAATATATTTGCGGAGGAGGGGCATTACTCAAAATGTAACGGTATTTTCATTTTGTTGCAACCAGAAAATGACATGGCGTCCTGGAGTTTCCCTCTCAGCGCCATGCCATTTTCCTGGTTTTTCCAACCATTGGGCCGCGCAGCCTATGGCATGGTGCCGCCAACGTATGTGTTCCCGTGGGACTTGTCCCGTGGGTCCGTCACCATAAAGACAATGTCATCGCCCGGTTTGAGCGAATTGACAATGCTTAGGAACCCGTTGACGTCCGTAACGGGCTTGCGATTGACCTGCAGGATGATCTGGCCAGGTTGCAGCAATTGCAGTTCGTCTGCAAAGGACCCTGGACGGATGCTGTCAATCTGCACCCCACCGGAAATCCCCAGCTTGTTGGCCAGGTCGGCGGGGACGTTGCGCACGCCCATGCCCAGCTTGCCCTGGCTGCCGCCCTGCCCACCGGGACCTGTCTCCTGGTCGCCATTGCCAATGGCCGCAATCATCTTGGCGCGGTCGGCGATGGTCACCGTCGCGGTCATGTGCTGGCCATTGCGGATGTATCCGATTTTTGCCGTGGAGCCGGGCTTGCGCACCGAAATATCGTTGATCAGGTCGTCGCCATTTTTGATCTCGCGGCCATCAATCGTGGTGATGATGTCGCCCGGTTTCAGGCCAGCCTCCGCAGCTGGAAAACCTGGCTGCACAGAGCTGATAATCACCCCATTTTTGAAGCCATAAACGCGGGCCACGGCGCTGGACATCATCTGCGCCGGCTGGAACGTGATGCCAATGGAGCCGCGCACCACCTTGTGCTCCGGCCCGATGAGCTGGTTGTATGTGTCAATGACCGTGTTCGACGGCATGGCGAAGCCGATGCCCTGATTGCCCGCCGATTGCGTGTAAATGGCCGTGTTGACGCCAATCACCTGTCCATCCATGTTGACCAGTGGCCCGCCGGAGTTGCCCGGATTGATGGCCGCATCGGTCTGGATAAAGTGCTGGAACTCGCCCGGCGTTCCCGGTTCAATGGAGCGGTTTTTTGAGGAGATGATGCCTGCGGTCACGGTCTGTTGCAGGCCGAAGGGGCTGCCAATGGCCATCACCCAGTCGCCAATCTGCGCGCCTTGGGAGTTGCCCATTTTTACGGTCGGCAAGGGCGTCTTGGTGTCGATTTTAATGACCGCGATGTCCGTGTCTTTGTCGGTGCCAATCAGCGTTGCCGGACGGCCCGGGTCGCCTTCGGGATCGTTGGCCAGATGGACAAAAATTTTGTCGGCCTTTTCAATCACATGATTGTTGGTGATGATGTAGCCGCGCGGATCGACGATAAAGCCGGAGCCGAGCGACTCACGCACACCACCCCCACCTGGACCGTCCCCTTCGTCCGGGCCTTGGTCAGGCCCGTTGGGCACGCCAAAGAAGTGGTTGAAGAAGTCCTGAAAGTCACCTTGGCCTTGTCCCTGTCCATTGTCATCCGGCTGGTCATTGCCCTGCGGGTGACGCCGTACATGGGCCTTGGGGATGGATTCGGTGTTGATGTTGACGACCGCCGGACCGACCTCTTTGGCGATCTGTGAAAAGGTCGTCGACAAATTCACCGGGTTGGGAATTTGCAGCGGGGTGGCGTCCGAGGTGTTGACCTGCGCTTCCTTCCCATGCACCCCGTGGGCCATGACGGACCCAATCAGGATGCCTACAGAAAGAGTTGCCAAAATGGTGAAGGTAAAGGTAAGGCGGCGCGTGCGTAGCCGTTCGAGCAATGCGTTCATGTCGTGATTTGACCTCTTGTTTCAGACAACGTGGACTACCTGTGGGACAATTGCGAATTATAGTATACCCGTCCTGCCATGCCCCGGTCCTGCCACGGCGTCCACGCGTCCGTTACAGGGTTAGACGCACAAAACACGGAAAGCGTTTTGATTTCGTGGTCATAGGGTGGAAATCACCGGGGCCTCCAGTTGTATCTGGGGCCTTCGCACCATCTCCGTGAGCAGAATGCCCGCCAGGACCAGCAATGCGCCCAGCGTCCGGCGGGCCTCCATGCGCTCCTGGAGAAGCAGGAAGGAGGTCAGCCAGGCGAAGACCGGCTCCAGGGTAAGCAGCAGCGCCAGGTGTGTGGGGGGGAGCACCTGTTGCGCCCAGGTTTGGATGCTGAAGGCCGCAGCGGTGGCCAAAATCCCGGTAAGCAGCAATGCCATCCAGACACGCGGGCCATTTATCAGATAGGGATGGTCCAAGGCACCGGTGCTGATGCCAAGCAGCAGCGTCGCCACGCCAATCTGCAACAGGGCCAATTGCTGGAAGGAGACCCGCCCTGCTGCGTGGGCCAGCACGATCACATGCAGGCTGAAGGCCAGGGCGCAGCCCAGCGTCAGCATGTCCCCGCGATTGAGCGAATGCAGCAGAAGGCCCCAGCGTGTGTGCGCCGGTGTGGTCAGCAGCACAATGCCGCCAAAGGCCACCAGGGCGCCCGTCCAGGCGTTCCAGCCGGGAGCAAAGGACATAGGTGGGCGCAATGCAGGAATTGCCAATAGAAGGGGCACCAGCACCACCACCAGTCCGGTAAGAAACGCGGAATTGGTGGGCGTGGTGTAGAGCAGTCCTGCCGTCTGGAAAGAATATCCCGCGGCCAGGCAGGTCCCGGCCAGCAGGCCCAGGCCCAGGGCGCGGCGGGTCAATAGCTTCCATTGCTTGCGATAGACCACGGCCAGGCAAACAAAGGCTATTGCCATGCGCAGGGTGTTGAATATCTGTGGCGAGACGTCCTGCAACGCCTGCTTGACCAATACAAAGGTCGATCCCCAGATGAAGACCACGGCCAGCATCAGCAGATGGGCCAGCGCGTTGCGCGACAGAATGGAGTGCGTTTTTAGCATCAGGATTGGGGCCTTCGTTCCGGTCATCCAACTCAGGGCGTCATGGAGGTTGCTTCCGCGTCCGCCACGCAGGGCACAGTCCTGCCGCTGACCACAGTACGCAGGACCCGCGTCTTGAGTATCTCCTGCGGCGCAATCGTGGTCAGGTCGCGATCCAGCACAGTGAAATCGGCGACGTAACCCGGTGCTATACGTCCCTTCCACTGCTCAGCGAACTGCGCGTAGGCAGACCCTTGCGTATAGGCATAAAGCGCCTGGCCAAGGGTCAGCCTCTCGCTGGGCACATAGCTCATGGTCCCTGCCTCATTTTCGCGCGTTACGGCGGCGTAGAGGCCGCGAAAGGGCGTGACCGGTTCCACGGGATAGTCCGTGCCGAAGGCCAGCACCACGCCGTGGTCCAGGAAACTCTTCCATGCGTAAGAATACGGCACGCGCGCCGGGCCGAGGCGGTCTTTGGCCCAGCGCATGTCGCCCAGCAATTGCGCGGGCTGCATGGAGGCGATGACGCCAAGCTGGTGGAAGCGTTCAAAATCCCCGGACGAGACCACCTGCGCGTGTTCGATGCGGAAGCGGAGCTGTTTGGCCGCTGGGTCCACCGCTTCGGCTGCGGCGTAGGCGTCCAGGGCCATTTTGTTGGCGCGGTCGCCAATGGCGTGGAAGCCCATTTGGAAGCCGGCCCTGGCGCGGGCCAGTGTCATGGCGTTCAGCGTGTCTTGCGTGTAGCGCGGAATGCCGGAGTTGCCAGGGTCGTCCGCGTATGGCGCCAGCATGGATGCCGTGCGGGAGCCGAGGGAGCCATCCATAAAGCCCTTCAACATGCCGATGTTCAACATGCGGTCGGCTTTCGGGTGCGTGCCACGCTCCCGCTCCAGCGTGTCCAGCGGGTCGTTGAAGGTGGGCCATTCCGTCACGCGAATGGGCAGTTGGTGCGCTTGTTCGAGCGACTCCAAGGCCAGAAAATTCTCCCAGCCGGGGGAATAATCCTGCACGGAAGTCAGACCATGGCAAGCGGCATCGTTCAAGGCCAGCAGCAGGGCCTTTTTCCGTTCGGCCATATTGGGCGCGGGGGCCTTTGCCTCCACCATGCCGACGGCGGTCTCGCGCACAATGCCCGTCAGATGTCCGCTGGCGTCACGGTCCAATTTTCCGCCCTGCGGGTCTGGCGTACGGTCCGTAAAACCTGCCGCAGCCAGGGCCGCGGAATTGACCACGGCAATGTGCCCGTCCACGCGGACAAAGAAGGCCGGATGATTGCCTGTCACCGCATCCAAATCTTTGCGCGTGGGCAGGGCATCGTCCTTCCACAGCGTCTGGTCCCATCCCCCACCACCCACCCATGCGCCGGGCGCGGCGGTCTGCGCGGCGTGCTGGACGCGCCCCAGCATCTCTTGCAGAGAGCGCGTGCCAACCAGCTCCACTGAGAGCTTTTCGCGTCCGGCCATCGCCAGGTGGAGGTGCGCATCGTTCAAGCCAGGCACAACAAAGGCGCCCTGCAAGTCAACGCGCTCGGTCTTGCTTCCGGCCCATTTTTGCAGGACCGTCTGGTCTGCGCCCACGGCCACAATCACGCCATCGCGCACGGCCAGCGCGGAAACACGCGCGGGATGGCCCGTCGTCAGCCCGTCCCCGGTGAGGATGTTGCCGTGGAAATAAATGATCTGGGCCGGTTGCATGGCCAGTTGCATGGCTGATTGTTGCGCCGCTGGGTGCGCTGGCCGCTGCGCGTGCAGCGCCAGCGTAGACAGTACAGCCAGAAACGGAAGAAGAAAAATTTGTTTCATTGCTAGCAGTGTAGCTGGAATTATTCCGGGACCTGGGCCAGGGCCAAAAGCAGCAGCAGGATGCGCCGCAGTCCCAGGTCGCGGTTCGTAGCGTCAAACCATTCCTCGCGTGTGTGCATGCCGCCACCGCTGCCGCCGCTGCCCAGGCTGATGGCCTCAACGCCAAGCGAAAGCGGGACGTTGGCGTCGGTGGATGCGGTGCGCAGTTCACTGCGGATGCCAAGGTGCCGGTCCACGGCGCGGATGGCGGCCAGCAGGCGCGCACTCTCTGGCAGGCGAGCGGCAGGCCGTTCGCCGACCATCGCAATGCTGTGCTCCAGTGCGGTGCGTCTGGGTTGCTTGTTGCTGGGTTGTTGGCTGGCGTCCCGATCACTGGCCAGGACGGCATCTTCCACGGCGCGGTAGAGCGCAACCTCCAGCCGCAGCAGTTGTGCGGGGTCCGTGGAGCGGATATCGATGAGCGCCTCCACCTTTTCTGGGATGGCGTTGACGACGGTGCCCCCTTCGATGCGGCCCACGTTCCAGGTGGTGCGTGGCAACCGCGGGACCTCCAGCTTTTGCATCTCCGCCAAGGCCGTGGCCAGCGCAAGGACTGGATTGGGCGTACCGGCATCGCTCCAGGAATGGCCCCCGGGGCCGGTGATGGTCACGCGAAAGCGACGGCTGCCCAGCCCTTGCGTCACAATGGATTCGTGCCCGGCCCCGTCCAGGACCACGGCGGAGGTGATGCGCTGGCGGAAGGGCGATTCGGTAAAGAGATGGCGCATCCCGCGCAGATTGCCTTCCCCCTCCTCGCCTACATTGCCCGCGAACAGAATGTCCACTCCGGTCCGCAGATTGGCCGCGCGCATGGCCGCCGCCAGGGCCAGCAGGGCCACCACTCCGGCAGCGTTGTCACTGGCGCTGGGGGCAAACAAGACCGCCCCTTGCTCCACGGGAGTGCGCATGGCCTCCACAGAAAAAACAGTGTCAATGTGCGCGGAAAAAAGAATGCAGGGCCGGTCGTCCGGGCCAATCTCTGCGCTGGCAGGTCCCTTGTCCGTGGCGTCTGTTGCAGTGTTTCTGGATGTGTCCGCCGTCCTCCTGCGCAGCCAGCCTATGGCATTGCCACAGGCGTCTACATGCGCGTCTTCCAGCCCCAGCGCGGCAAATTTCGCGCAGAGCCATGCCGCCCGCGTCGCTTCCCCAAAAGATGGCGCGGGAATGCTGGCGATCTCGCAGTGCCAGCGGCGCAGTTGCGGCTCCTGCAGATGGAACCATTGAAAGGCCTGATGCACAGTAGGGAGCGCAGCCAGTTGGCTGACTGTTTGCATGGCCGACGTTGCTGGCGTTTTAGGCATAACGGGGGACCGAAAGGCATTCGTGTAGCGGCCTGTAGTCTGTAGCATCGCACGGGGGCGCTGTGTTTGCGAAGGGCCTTTTGTGCGTGAGGCACATGAATCGCAGTGAATTGTGCCCAGGGACGCCCTGACTTGGCCGTCGGATGTCCCCTCAGCGGCTGCGGGCGCGCCCCTTCTGCGCAGATTGGGAAGTGGCCTCTTTTTGGTGTTTATCAAACATCGCCACGGGATCAATGGCAATGAACAGCCCTTCGCTGCGTGTCAGCACTTCTCCATCCAGGGTGCGTATCTCCGCCGCGTTCTGGTGCTTGCGGCCATGCTCGCTGACCGGCCAGCCCACGGCGACCAGCGGCGTCAGCACCGGGGCCGGGCGCAGATACTCCACCGTCATCTGCCGCGTCAACGCGACAATGTTCTTTTGCCGGTTCACCTTGCCCATGGCCTCGTCCAGGATGGTGGCCAGAATGCCGCCATGCACATGTCCGGGCGGGCCTTCAAAGCGGCGTGGCATACGGAAGTGGCACTCCACAAATTTTTCACCAGGGACCTGCTCAAAATGCAGGTGCAGCCCTGTGCGATTGTCTGGCGCGCAGCCAAAGCAGTGGTTCTTTCTGCTGCCATATAACGGTTGCACGGAAACGGGGAGCCTGTGTCCATCCAAAGAGTTGGACGCACGGGCGGTCTTTGTCTTTTCCTTCTTGCCTTGCATGAATGCCTTCTGAATGGTTGATGTTGGTTTTGTGGATGTAGATTCACACACGTTGCGCGACCAGTTCCACCACGCCTTTTTTGTAGACGGTCTCGTGATAATGCAGGATGCGCATGTTGGAGTATGTAGTCAGCAGTTCTTGCGACTGCAACAGGCGGTCCGGATTGTGCGATCCGCGCGGATTGCCCACGCGAATGTTTTCCACGGTGTAGGAGCGGTAGAGCAACAACCCGCCGGGGGCCAGCAGCATTGGCAGCAAGGGAAGCACCGCACGTTCCAGAAAGAAGGAAACCAGCACAAAGCCAAATTGCTTCTGCTCCGCGGCCCAGGCCCGCGCCAGGTCCTCTGCGGCCCCGCAGCAAATGGCAAGCTCTGTGCCAGCGGAACGCTCCTTGGCCAACGCCAGCGCAGTCTCAGAGAAATCGGCCAGCGTCATCCGCCAGCCCTGCTGCGCCAGCCATACAGCGTGGTGTCCGGCCCCTCCGGCCAGGTCCAACCCTTCGCTGCCCGCCGGAAGCAGCGGCTGCAAATAGTCCCGGTGCGTGTCCATGACAAACGGGTCCGGCTCACGGAACCCAAACTCGCCACTTTGGTAGCGTTCATTCCATTTTTTTTGGTCGCTCATTGAGGTCACTCATCAGTCTATCCGCAAGCTGGCCCACGGGGAAGCGCGGGTGCACCATCGAAGCCCTCTTTTGGTTTGAGTGGGGGGATGTAATCCCAGGTCTCAAAAGCGAGACCTGGGGCACCCGTGGCTGTAAGCAGCGCTGTGGCTGCGCTATACTCACGGATACATGGCGGCGAATTTCAATGCGGGCGAGAAGACGTTCTTTCTGGAGACCTTTGGTTGCCAGATGAACGTCCATGACTCGGAAAAAGTGATTGGCACGCTGGTGCAGCAAGGCTACCAGCAAGTGCAGGAGGAGACGGACGCCTCGCTGATCCTCTACAACACCTGTTCCATCCGCGATAAGGCCGAGCAGAAGGTCTTCAACCGCCTGAACGACTACAAAGCGCTGCACAAACAAGGCAAGCGCTTTGCCGTGCTGGGCTGCGTGGCGCAGCAGGAGGGCGAACGCATCTTCGACCGCGCGCCGTATGTTTCGCTGGTCTCCGGCTCTGCCTCCTATCGCAACCTGCCGCAGATGCTGGCCCGGCTCGAAGCAGGCGAGGAGCGCATCACCGGCCTGGACGACCGCCAGACCGACCAGACCTTTGAGACGGAGTTCACCGCGCGCAGCAACCCGCACCGTGGCTACATCACCATCATTGAGGGCTGCGACAAATTCTGCGCCTACTGCGTGGTGCCCTACACGCGCGGCAAGGAGCGCAGCCGCACCTCCGGCTCCGTGCTGGCCGAGGCGCGCCGTATGGCCGATGCCGGATACACGGAAGTGCAGTTGCTGGGGCAGAATGTCAACAGCTATCGCGATCCCTCCGGCAAAATGAGTTTTGCCGAGTTGCTGGCCGCTGTTGGGCAGGTCCCCGGCATTCGCCGCGTGCGCTTTACCACCTCGCACCCGCGCGACTTTACCCGCGACATCGTCGATGCCATCGACGCCGTGCCCACCCTTTGCGACCATGTGCATCTGCCGGTGCAGAGCGGCTCCACACGCGTGCTGCGCGCCATGCAGCGGGAGTACACCCGCGATTGGTACTTGGAACGGATTGCCTGGATCAAGGCGGCCCAACGGCCCATCAGCATCACGACGGACATCATCGTGGGCTTTCCCGGCGAGACCGAGGAAGATTTTGCGGAGACCCTCAGCTTGCTGGAAGAAGTGCAATACGACGCAGTTTTTGCCTTCCAGTATTCTGCCCGGCCCAACACTCCGGCGCTGGTCATGCCAGACAGCATCTCCCAGGAGGGCAAAAGCGAGCGGTTGCAACGACTGCTGGAACGGCAGAGGGAAATACAGAAAGCCAATTACGCAAATGACATAGGGGCGATAATGGAAGTAATGGTTGAAGGATATAATCCTGCCCGCGGCCAGGTGATGGGCCGCAGTTCGCAGAACAAGACCGTCAACTTTACCACTTCCTCGCCCATCCTTCCGGCACTTGGCAGTTATCAAAACGTCTGTATAACCAAGGGATTTCCGAATAGTCTATTAGGTGAGGCAGTTGAAACCGTCCCAGAAGCGGTTGGGGCCATTCTTATATGAGCACAGCATCCAAACCCGAAACGATCGACGCAGGACAGATGGATGGCGTGATGGAAGTCAAAATCCGTGGCCTGATGATGGACCCTGTCACCAACATGCCCATTGTGGTCCTGAAGGACGTGAAGAGCGACGCCGTGGTGCCCATCTGGGTGGGCATTTTCGAGGCCAACGCCATTGCCTTGGAAATCGAAAAGACCACCCTGCCCCGGCCCATGACCCACGATCTGCTGGTCAACCTGGTGCGGGCGATGGACGCCGTGCTGCGCCGCGTGGTCATTACCGAGATGAAGGACGACACCTTTTATGCCTTGCTTTGGATGGAACGCGCAGGCGCCCTCATCAGCATGGACGCCCGCCCTTCAGACGCCTTGGCGCTGGCCCTGCGCATGGATTGCCCCATCTATGTGGCCGACCAGGTGGTGCGCGCTGCCAAGCTGACCAATGCGGGCATAGAAAACTTCTCCCCAGAGGACCTGCGGCGCTGGCTGGAAAACCTGAATGACGAGGACCTTGGCCGCTATAAGATGTAGCCGTTGCGGTCTGCTGCCGGGATGCCCAATCGACTTGCCCTCGCCCCCAACACATGCAAATACCAAGGCCTTCGCCTTTTGGCTGGAGCGGAACGGGTGCTGCGTCACGACCGGCCAAAGTCCACCGACGGACTGCGCTGCATCCGCAATTTTCTTTTTCTTCAATATGACATGCCGCTGGGCGGCGCCGTCCACGCCACGCCGTTGTATCAGGCCATGCGGCAGCAAATTCCAGACGCGCACATCTCCGTGGCTGCCAGTGGCATGGCCGCCAGCGTATTGCGCCACAACCCGTATGTAGATTGTTGCGTGGCCACGCCCCTACCGTGGCAGGATTTTGCAGGGGCCGTCCACAGCGTCCGGCAGTTGTATAAAAACTTGCCCGATGGCCCGGTGTGCCTTGCCACCACGGCCAGCAATCAGCGGCCCAGGCTGGCGGTCTTGGCCCTGCTGGCTGGCAGGGCGACGCGCGTCGGGTATACGCTGGCCACGCCGCTCTACCACCGGGCGCTGGATTTTTGCGCAGACCGGCCACAACTGGACAGCAATCTGGACATTCTGCGTGCCTTGGGCCACGAAGTTGTTGCGCCGGGACTGCGGGTATTTTTTAGCAGAGAAGACGCCGAGTATGCCGACCGGTTTTTGTCGCAATCCGGCACGCCAGCCGACTGCCCCAGGATTGCCTTCGTCACGCAATGCAGTGGCAACCAACCAAAGCAATGGGACACGGAGCGCTTCCGGCGTGTGATTGCTGGGTTGCACCACTTGCGCCACGCGACAGCCATTTTTTTGGGCACAGCAGAGGAGGCCACGGCGGTTGAAACACTGCGCCAACCCCTTGCTGCGCCGGGCATCTCCTTGGCAGGGAAGACGACGGTCCCGCAGATGGCCGCGGTCCTGGCGCAATGCGACCTGGTCGTCAGCCTGGACACGGGGAGCTTCCATGTGGCCCGCGCCGTTGGATTGCCAGGAGTGGTGCTGGCCCCGGCATGGCAGGACCCGATGGAATGGCTGCCCGTCGGCCTTGCGCAATATCGCGTCCTCTGCGGCCCGCGCGTCCCCATGCCTACAGCCGAGTACCGGATGCAGGAGACCAGCGTGGAAGAGGTGCTGGATGCGGCGCTCGTCCTGTTAGACGCATACCCCGCAACTGCGGCTGCGCGGACCGCGCGCGTGGAACGCTCCCTGGCAAAAAAGTCCTGATGGGACCACGCCCGCTCCGCTACACTGCTAGCACACGGTCTTTACAATCAAGACAATCAAGGGCCACGGAATGGTCTTCGCAAATGCCTCCCATACCAAAACATGATGCATGGAAACTTTTCTTGCTGCGCGCCCTTGCCGCAGGCGAGCGGGCCCTTCACAGCAGGCCACCGCTGGCTGTTGAGGACCTGCGCTCCATCCGCAATTTTCTTTTCCTGCAATATGACACACCGCTGGGCAGTGCCGTCCACGCCACGCCGTTGTTTGGGGCGATCAAGACAGCATTGCCGGATGCGCACATTTCCGTGGCTGCCAGCAAAATGGCCGCCAACGTTTTACGGTACAGCCCTTACGTGGACCGCTGCGTGGTGACGCCTGGTCCCTGGCAGGACTTTCGCAGCGCCCTGCATGCCGTGCGAGAACTGTACAAGGACTTTCCCGCTGGCCCCGTGTGCCTTGCCACCACGCTCGGCAACCAGCGCACACGGCTGACACTCCTCGCCATGTTTGCTGGCCACGCCGTGCGCGCCGGATATACGCTGGCCTCGCCGTTTTACGACCTGCCACTTCCCACCCGCCAGGACCGCTCCCAGATTGAATGCAATGTGGACATTCTGCGCGCCCTGGGCCACGAAATTTCCGCCCCAGGGCCGCGTGTTTTTTTCAGCAGGGAAGAGGCGGATTACGCCTTGGAGGCGCTCTCCGGCATCTTTCGCGCAGAGACCACACCTAGGATTGTTTATGTCACGCAAAACAGCGGGGCGCAACGCAATCAATGGCGCGTGGAGCGCTTTCAGCAGGTCATCGGCTCGCTTTCCCGCACCAGGACGCTTTTCCTATCTTTGTTGGCAGCGCTGCGGAAGCAGAAAAAATCGACGCTTTACGGATGCCGCTTGAAGAAAAGGGAATTTCCCTGGCAGGAAACACAATTCCGCAGTTGGCGGCTGCCCTGTCTCAGTGTGATGTGGCTGTCAGTTTGGACACAGGTACCTTTCATGTGGCGCGTGCAGTCCAATTACCCGGAGTTGTGATTGCTCCCGCATGGCAGGACCCCATGGAATGGCTGCCAATCGCAGACCCGCAATTTCGCGTGCTGCGCGGTGCTCCCATTCCAGAGGAAACGGCTGGCCAATTCATTGATGAGATCAGCGCGGAGCAGGTAATTGCCGCAACGGAGGACATACTCCAGCGCTACCCTCCCTCAGTGGACGCAAGAAATAGGCGCCTGCGCCATGCGCTCTGCGACAATAAGCATACGGTAAGCCTTTAGCATGGGAATCCTGACCCGCATTGTGAAAGTGATGGCGGCGCTGTTGACCTCGAACATGGTCTCCGTGGCCACGCAACTTCTTTTGCCGCCCATCTTTCTGCTGCGCTATGGGACCACGCTCTATGGCGAATGGCTGGCGCTCTCCGTTGCCGTGGCCTATCTGAGCACGCTGAACTTTGGCATCCAGACCTACGTCACACAGGACCTGACGGTGCGCTATCAGCGCCAGGACCTGGCCTCGTATCATCTGCGCCAATCGACGGCATTGCGGGTTCTGCTGGGCATACTTGGCACTGCTGCGTTGGTAGCGTTGGTGGTTTTTGTGTTGCCCATGCGCGGCCTGCTACGCTTGACCATTCCGCAGCACACTGCGGCCATCACGCTGTACATGCTGGCGCTGCAAGTATTGCTGGGCGTCCTGTTCGGCTACTTCACAGGCATGTACATGGTCATCAGCCGCGCCCACGCCGGCGTTCTTTGGACCAATGGACGGCGGCTCGTCCTGGTGTTCGCCACTTCCTTGGCCCTCTGGTTCCGGGCATCGTTTCCGGTCCTGGCGCTGGTGCAATTGTTGGTCTACGTGGGCGCAACCTTGCTTCTCCTTCTGCACCTGCGCGTGGTTGCCCCGCAGATTTTTCCTCGTCTGTCAGGCTGGGACCGTGGCGCGGTACACGGCATTCTGCGTCCCAGCAGTTACTTTGGCCTCATCAGTATGAGCACCTTTCTTTCCTTTCAGGTCCCAGTGTTGATCTTGCAGCGCGAGAGCGGACCGTTTGTCGTGGTCGCCTTCACCGTCATGCGCACCATCTTTTCCATGTGCCGCCAGCTTTTGAGCGCTCCCACGCAGGCCCTGGGGCCGGAAATCACACGGCTTTTTGGCAGGGAAGCGTGGGGCGAGCTGACGCGCGTCTATCTCTACTCGGAGCGGTTGATTTTTACCCTCATCCCGATGGTCAACCTGGGCGTGCTGATGATTGCCCCTGTCATGCTGTTGCTTTGGCTGCACAAACACGGGCTTTTTTCCGTGCTGCCGTATGTTGTGTGCGCAGCCGTCTCCATGACGCTGAGCGCCAAGGAGCACAAGTTCCAGTTCCAATTTTCCACCAACACCCATGAGCGTCTGGCGCGCATCATGTTTTTTGGTTACATCGCGCTGGTGGCGCTGGCTGTCCCCATGGTGCATTGGTATGGCATGATGGGTTTTCTGGTCACCTGGCTGGCCATCGAACTCTACCAGACGACACGCATCCTCCAACTCAATCAGGACCTATTTGCGCACACCGGGGAACACACGCTGAAGTATGTTTACCGGCTGGCAGGATTGTCTGTCGTCGGGTTGATTGCCTCTGGCCTGCTGCTACGGCATACCAGCACCGCACCATATTGGATGCAATTTGCCGCAGGCATCGGTGTCAGTCTTGCCATGGGGGGCGCGGCCTTTCTGCTCTTCGACATGCGCCCGCTGGCGCAGCAATTTTTCGTCAAGCTGGGCCAGCGGCTGGGGTGGGCCGTGTAAGCATGGAATCAGGCGGCGGAGGTGGCCTTTTTCTGCTGGCGCAAAACGCGCTCCAGCAATGTGTCCAGGGCGGCGGAATACAGGCTGTATGCGCCATTGGCCTCCAGCGCCTGCACGGTGCGGCGGCCTTGCTGGGCCAGGTGGTGGCGCCGTTCCGCCGAGGCATACAGCGATCCAATGGCCGCACCCAGGGCGTCCACATTGCCCGGTGCGATGATGAGGGCGTCCTCATTGGGCCGCAACAGCTCCGCTGCGCCGCAATGCGTGGTGGCAATGGTTGGGACGCCGTGGGCCATCGCCTCCAGCAAGGCCATGCCAAAGCCGTCATCCACGGCAGGGGACACAAAAACGTCGCAGCGGTGGTAAAAACCACTCATATTGCGCAGATGCGGGACGCGCTCCACATTCTTGGCGCGATGCAACAGGTCGCGCAGTGCGGGATAGGCCTCCAGATCGGCATCGCTGCGCAGCAAAAGGCGCGCATTGGGAAGGTCCAGACGCAACCATGCCTCCAGCAAATATAGATACCCTTTGCGCAAGGGCTGCCCGCCCACCGTGCCAACCACAAATTCCTGCGTGCGGCGCATCTCCCGCACCTTGGGCGAGCTGACGCGGCCAAACAAGGGCGCCTGAATCAGTTTTTCCTGCAAATGCTGCGGAAAGGAACGCGCCGTATAGTTGGAGGGGACCAGAATGAAGTCCGCCTCTTCGTATTCGGCAAGCTGCCGTTCGCGGAACCACTCCGGCTCCGGCGTGTAAGGGACGCCTACCATCTCGGATTGCTCGCGCAACATGGCCTGCTGCACGTCCACATGCGGGCAGGCACGGTCCAGCACAAAGCTGGCGCCCAGCCCTTTGGCCTTGCGGGCCGAGGCCAGTGCCCCTGTGGCCCAGCCCCAGAAAATGTCAAAGCTCCCCATTTCCAGCGCGACGATCTGGTCATAGAGCCAGGTGTCTGCGCGCTGGACGGGCCTCGGCATGTGCAGGCCGGTAAGGAAATTCACGCTGGAGCCAAGCTGCGGGGCAAAGCGGAGGCGGACATCGGGGCTGAGCCCGGCGAAGCGCGCACGATAAGCCGCGTTATAAATCGTGACCACGTGTCCTTTGCGCGCCAGCAGGTCCGCTGGCAGCACCACATGGGAGGGACGGGCCGTAGAGAAGGCAACCTTCATAAGCACCGGGGGAATGCGTGCGCACAGAATACCGCAATTCCGTGCCAGGGAGAAGACTTTCGCCCCATTGGCCACACTGAAGTCGCATCTGGATTCTGCGCTGGCGTGTCCCGCCGGTCTGGGAAGAATGGTCCATGCTGAAGAGAATGGAATGCCCCATACTATAAGGGTGGAAGTTTACGGAGGGCGAATGGGCAGCGTTGGGGGCCAAATGGAGCGGCGGATTGCACGATGCGGGCTGAACTGACGCAAGCGGCGGACCTGTTGCGGAAGCGGGACGCCAATAGCATGGAAGAGGTCTTGCGCCTGTTGCAGGAGACGGTCTACTCCTTCAGCATGAAGTTCTGCGGCCATCGGGAGGACGCGGAAGACAACATGCAGGAGGTCTTGATGCGGGCACTGCCAAACCTTGCGGCACTGGAATCGCCAGATGCGCTGGCCGTCTGGCTATATAAGGTCACGCGCAATCGCTGCTGGGAGAGCCGCCGCAGGAGCAAATTTGCCCCGCACCAGACGCTGACGCTGGATGAATTGCTGCCAGATGGCAAAGATATGGCCGCGCTTGCGACCAGGCCGCACCATGGCCCGGAGAACAGGGCCATTGCACGGCAGGAATCGGACCGTTTGGCGGAGGTGGTGCGGTTGCTCCCGGCCAAGTACCGGATGGTGCTGGTGCTGCACGACATGGAAGACCTGACGACGGCGCAGGTGGCTGAGGTGCTGGGCCTGCGGGAAGCAACGGTGCGTGTGCGGCTGCATCGGGGACGGTTGTTTGTGCGTCGTGGACTCTCCAGTCCGCCCCAGCCAGCACTTACAGCGGCCCCCAGGAAATGGAAAGGCCAGGGGTCGCGCACTGGGCAGAGGGGGAAGCATGGCCTGTCGTGCCAGGAGATGTTCCGCGGGCTTTCGGATTACCTGGACCAGGGCACGGAGCAGTCGGTCTGCGCGCAGATGCAACATCATCTGGAGGAATGCCCGGAATGTATGCTGTTTTTGAAAGACTTGGCGCAGGTCGTTGCCTCTTGTCGTGCCCAGTCGGTCTCATGTCCGCCGGAGGTGCTTGAGAAGATACGGCGCCGCCTGCTGGAGGAATGGCAACGTCTGGCGCAGCAACAGCCAAGGTCCCGTCCCAAGAAAGGACCTGGAAAAAGCCGACATAAAATAAACCACAAATTTTGTAACGAAGTTCTATAGAATGCATCTGTAATGTAGAAACACTTGAGATCGATCCAAAACAATGTTTTCAAATCATTGGAACCTAACTATCGTAGGTCTGATATGGGCAGCTTTGGCCATACCGCACAGTGCTGCGGGCCAACAGGTTGCGCAGCAGGCCCTATCGTTGCCAGATGCCGTCAACATGGCGTTGGGCAAGAACCCGCAACGCAAGGCCGCTGCTGCAGAGGTGGCGCTGGCCAGTAACCAGGTCCGTTATGCGCGCACCGGGTACCTGCCGCAGGTCGGCTTTCTGGAGGGTGTGTCGCGCGGGAACGACCCCGTTTACGCCTTCGGGACGCGCTTGCGGCAACAGCGCTTCACCTCGGCGGACTTTGCGTTGAACGCGTTGAACCGGCCCACGCCCGTCAGTGATTACTCCACCCGGTTCACCGGCAACTGGGAGCTTTTCCACTCCTTCCAGACCGTATTTGCCACGGACCAGGCGCGGGAGATGCACCAGGCGGCGACGCAGGCCCTGGGGCGTGCCGACCAGCAGATCGTCTTTGGGGTGGTGGCCTCGTATTATGGCATTGCCTTGGCCCAGCACAAACTGGAGACGGCCCAAAAGGCGCTGGACACCGCGCATGCGATGCTCCAGCTTAGCCAGCGGCTCGTGGGTGCTGGCATGGCGGTCTCCTCAGACGTGATGGCGGCGCAGGCCTATGAAGCGGCACGCCAGCAGGACGTGATCCAGTCCCAGGCCGATCTTTCCATTGCCCGGACGGAACTGGAGACCGCAATGGGCCAGGAGTTGTCCCCGGACGTGGTGCTGACCAGCACGACTTCTGAAGCAAAATTTGCCCCGATGTCCCTGGACGAAGCGGACAAGCAGGCGCTGACGCAACGCCCGGACTGGAAGCAACTGCTGGCGCAGGTGCAGGCCACCAAAAACGGCGTGCGTGTGGCGCGTTCCGATTTTGGCCCACAACTGGGGGTGTTTGGCACCTGGGGACTGGACAGCCCTCACTTTACCGGAGGGGGCGGCAACAACTGGGTCGCTGGCGCTGAGATACACATTGACCTCTTCAATGCAGGCAAGATCACCGGCCTGGACATGGCAAAGATACAGGCGACGCGCATGGAAGCGGCCAAGCAGTCCATGCAGGACCAGATACGCCTCCAGGTGCGCCAGGCCTATTATCAGCACGTTGCCGCCGAACAAATGATGCAGACGGCCCACAGCGCGCTGGCGGAAACAGAGGAGGACCTTCGGATAACGCGCAACCGCTACGATGCGGGGCTGGCCACAATCACCGATGTCCTTCGCGCCCAGGACGCCAACCGAATGGGACAGATGCGCTATTGGCAGGCAGTCAACAGTAATGCAGTAAGTGAAGCGGCACTGGAGCTGGCCACAGGCACGCTCTCTCCGCAATCCGTCGTGGTGACCCAATGAAAAAAACCTTTGGCCTTTTCCTGATTTCCTCTCTTGCCTGTCTTCCCATCGCGTGTAACAGCGCCGGGAAGTCTGACGCCAAGCCCCCAGCCGTGGTGCGGGGACTTTCGGTGATGACCCTACAATCCGTTCCCACGCAGAAGGTCTTGTCCGTCACGGGGACGGTAGAGGCCTTTGATGTGTCCCCCGTTGCGGCGCGCATGATGGCCCCGGTCGTTTCTGTTTCCGTACATGCCGGGGATGTTGTGCATCGCGGAGAGGTGCTGGTCCGCCTGGACAATGCGCAGCAACAGCAGGCCCTGCAACAGGCCCAGGCCGCCCTTGCCGGTGCGCAGCAGATGGAACTGGCCGCCCAGACCGGCGACCACCTGGCCCAGGTGACGGAGGCGCGTTTCACCAAGCTGTATGCAACCAAGTCCATCAGTCCGCAGGAGTATGACGAGGTGCAGACCAAGGCCAAGGCCGCGTCTGCGCAACTGGACATGGCGCGCGCCCAGGTGAAGCAGGCCGAGGCCGCAGTGGCGCAGGCGCATACGGCAGTGGGCTATTCCGTGCTGACGGCCCCGTATGACGGCGTGGTGACGGCGCGCATGATCGATCCGGGAGCGATGGCCGCCCCTGGTATGCCGCTTTTGACCGTGGAAAATGCCGGACGGTATCGCTTCGCCGTGAATGTGGACGCCTCGCAGATGGCCTACATCCACGTAGGCAGCAAAGTCACGGTTGTTGTGGATGGGGCCAGTGCGACCCGGATGCCGGTGACTGTTACCCAGGTGGTGGCCGCCTCGGACCCATCCACGAGGACGGTCCTGGTAAAGGCGGACCTGCCCAAGGCGCCCGGTATACGTTCAGGACTGTATGGCCATGCGGAGTTTCCCCTGGGCATGGTCCCGGTGCTGGCTGTTCCGGTCAGTGCCATTGTGCATCGTGGGTCCCTGACCGGGGTCTATGCCCTGGACGCGCAGCAGGTGGCCTCGCTCCGCTATGTGACCCTGGGTGATGCCAAGGATGGTCAGGTGGAAGTGCTGGCAGGTTTGCAGCCCGGAGATGTCATCGTGGTCGCCCCTGGTGGGGCCGACCTGGCCGGTGAACGGATTGAGGTACAGTGATGGAGCGTCCGTTAGGAGTAGCAGGGACCATTGCGCGTGCCTTCATTGATTCCAAGCTCACCCCGTTGGGCATTCTTGCAGCGGTCCTTCTGGGTGTGTTTGCCATCGTGGAGACACCACGCGAAGAAGAGCCACAGATCATCGTCCCCATGATGGACGTCATGGTGGCCATGCCGGGCGCTTCGCAGAAAGAAGTGGAGCAGCGCATCGCCATTCCCATGGAAATGCTGGTGCGCGAAATTCCAGGAGTGGAGTATGTCTACTCCATCTCGGAACCGGGGCAGTGCTTGGTCATCGTCCGCTATTATGTCGGCACGAACCAGGACAACGCCGTCATTGAGACCTATACGAAGCTCTACGCCCACCTGGACCGGATACCTCCTGGGGCAACGCCCCCTCTCATCAAGGTCCGCTCCATTGACGATGTGCCGATCATGGCGCTGACGCTGTGGGGCAAAAATTACAATCCATACCAGTTGCGGCAGGTCGCCGAAGAGCTGGACCACACCCTGAAGCAGATGGACAATGTCTCCGAGACCCACATCATCGGGGGGCTGCCGCGCCATTTGCGCGTCCTGCTGGACACCCAGAAACTTGCTGCCTATGGGCTGTCTCCCGCGCAGGTGTTGCAGGGGGTCCGTGCTGATAACGACCGCGTCCAAGCTGGCAGCTTCAGCCACAACAACCAGGAAGTGCTGGTCGATGCCGGGCATTTCTATAACAGTATCGACGACTTGGAACGTACCGTAATCACCGTGCATGGCGGCAGGCCCGTATATTTGCGCGATGTTGCGGACCGGATCGTCGATGGTGCGGCCAGTCCTACGAATTACGTGATGATTGGTTCCGGGGTAGGGGCCAGCCGCGTGGCGGATGCGGGCTTGTCTGCAGATGGACACGAATATCCTGCTGTCACCCTGACCATTGCCAAACGGAAAGGGACCAATGCGACGGTCCTGACGAATGCGATCCAACAGCGCTTGCGGGAACTCCACGGCAATGTCTTGCCCGCTGATTTGCAGGTGACGGTCACGCGCAACTATGGTGCAACGGCGGAAGAAAAGTCCAACGAACTGCTGGAACATCTGGGGATTGCTACATTTTCCGTGGCCTTGCTGATTGCTTTGGCGCTGGGCCTGCGCGCTGCTGGCGTTGTCTTGCTGGCGGTCCCGGTCACGCTGTCCCTGACGCTGGCCGTTTTCTATTTCTACGGCTACACGCTGAACCGTGTCACGCTCTTCGCGCTCATCTTTAGCATTGGCATCCTGGTGGACAATGCGATTGTGGTCACGGAAAACATGATGCGCCATTTCAGCCTGCCGGAAAATGCCGGGCGCTCGCACAAAGAAATTGCCATCGAGTCCGTTGCCGAGGTGGGAAATCCTACCATTCTGGCCACCTTTACCGTGATCGCGGCCATCCTTCCCATGGCCTTTGTACATGGGCTGATGGGGCCGTATATGCGCCCCATCCCGGTCGGCGCTTCTTCGGCGATGCTGTTTTCCCTGATGGTCGCGTTCGTTGTCTCGCCGTGGGCGGCGCTGCGCTTGCTGGGGAGCGCCACCCATGCAAGCACAAAGCATGAAGAAAAAATGGAAGGCGCCGTCACCCGTTTCTACCGGCGCATGATGGCCCCACTGATCTATAACCGTGGCAAGCGTGTGCGCTTCCTTCTCATGGTGGTGGTGTTGCTGGTGATTGCGGTCCTGCTGGTGCCACTCAAGATCGTGCATGTAAAGCTGCTGCCATTTGACAACAAAAGTGAGTTCCAGCTCATCCTGAACATGCCCAATGGCACGACCCTGGAGCAGACCACCCGCGTGGCCCAGGCGCTGGGCGACTATGTCGCCAAACAGCCGGAGGTCACCAATTATGAAATCTACTCCGGGACCAGTGGGCCTTACAACTTCAACGGACTGGTGCGGCATTATTACCTGCGCCAGCAACCCAACCTGGCCGATGTGCAGGTGAACCTGCTGCCCAAAAACATGCGCAGCGCACAGAGCCACGAAATTGCAAAACGTATGCGGCCAGACCTGGACCGCATCGCGGCCTCCTTTGGTGGGCGTTTGCAGGTGACGGAAATCCCCCCTGGGCCGCCGGTGATGCAGACCCTGGTCGCGGAAATCTACGGGCCAAATCTACAGGGGCAGCTTGAAGTGGCCCGGCAAATCAAGCACATTTTCAAGACCACCCCCGGCGTGGTCGATGCGGACTGGTACGTGGAAGACCCGCAGCAACAGGACGACCTGGTGGCCGACCCAGAACAGGCCAACCTGCATGGCGTCCCCGCGCAGGAGGTCGCGCAGAACATTTTCATTGGCCTGCACGGCATGGATGCCGGGTTGTTGCACTCGCAGACCGCGCGCGAACCTGTCCCCATTGAAGTGCGCCTCAGCCGCAGCAGCCGGTCAGACATTGCCCAGCTCCAGGGCATGAAGTTGCCCACAGCCAACGGCAGCATGATTTCCCTGGGCGAGGTGAGCCACACGACCACGACCACGCTCCAGCCCTACATCTACCGCAAGAACCTGCGCACGGTGGTCTACGTGATTGGCGATGTGGCCGGGCAAGAGGAAAGCCCCGTCTACGCAATCCTGCGCATGGACAAGGCGCTTGGCAACGTACATGTCCCCGATGGCTACGGGCTGGCAAGGTATAACGCCACGCTCCCGGTGTCCACGGAACATTATTCCCTGAAGTGGGACGGGGAATGGCAGATCACCATTGATGTCTTCCGTGACCTCGGCGTTGCTTTTGCCGCCGTGTTGGTGCTCATCTATGTGCTGGTAGTGGGATGGTTCCGGTCGTTCGTCATCCCGCTGGTCATCATGGCCCCCATCCCGCTTACGCTGGTTGGCATCCTGCCGGCCCATGCGCTGCTGGGTGTCTTTTTTACGGCGACCTCCATGATTGGCTTTATTGCCGGGGCCGGCATTATTGTGATGAACTCCATCATCCTTGTGGACTTTATTGAACTGCGCCGCGCCCAGGGAATGCCGTTGGAGGAGGCCGTGATTGATGCGGGCGCAGTGCGTTTCCGTCCCATTCTGTTGACGGCGGGGTCGGTCATCGTGGGCGCCCTCGTCATTTATCCTGACCCGGTCTTCCAAGGGCTGGCGCTCTCGCTGATTGCGGGTGAGGTGGCCTCCACGTTCCTCTCGCTGCGGGCCATACCGGTCCTCTATTACATCATTGCCCCGTTCCTGGACAAGACGGGACCAGCTTCCGCAGCAACCCCTTCGACGGAGGTGAATGGATGAACCCAGTAGAACGCGCAGTCCGTTTCATGGCCGGTGCCGTTATTTTGGGGTCACTGGCCCTGGCCCACTGGGTGTCTCCCAAGTGGCTTTGGTTGACAGTCTTCGTTGGCCTGAACCTGTTCCAGTCGGCCATTACGCGGTGGTGTATGCTGGAAAGCATTTTGAACAAACTGGGTTGGTTCTCCAGCCCCACCTCAAAATGCAGCGAATGACCTCCCTCATGGCCCCTCGCATATCAGGGTGGTCCGATAATGGCGGGTGTTCATTGCGGCATGGACCTTGGTATCCTGCGATAGGGAGCAGAGGATGCTTCCTCTGTTGTCGCTCCACTTGGCAGCAGGATTTCCAGCAATACCAATTCTTTTTACTGAAGGTCCAAGGAGGACCAATCCATGCAGCGTACAGCAAGTGCAATTTGGCTGGGGAATTTGAAGGACGGCAAAGGGACCGTCTCCACCGGCAGCGGCGCCCTCAACAAAGCACAGTATTCTTTTACCACGCGTTTTGAAAATGGCGTGGGCACCAATCCAGAGGAGCTGGTGGCGGCGGCCCATGCGGGATGTTTCAGCATGGCCCTCAGCGTCCAGTTGTCCAGCGCCAAGCTGACGCCGGAGTCCATTGAAACAACCGCCGACCTTTCTTTTGAGAAATTGGAGGCAGGTTGGACCGTGACCAAAATCCACCTGACAACGCGGGCCAAGGTGCCCGGGGCCAGCCGTGGGGCCTTTGACCAGGCGGCCCAGGAGGCCAAGGCCGGATGTCCCATTTCGCGCCTGCTCAAGGCGGAGATCACGCTGGACGCGCAACTGGTCTAAAGCGTCCCTAGGCGCCCTTCATTCGCTGTGGCTGCGGATGTACTCGCGGAGTTCGCGGTTTACGTTGATGGCCTGCTGGGCGCCATGGTCCAGCAGGCCAAGCCATTCCTTGGATGGCCCCGACGGGTCCGCCACAGTAGAGAGCAAATACTGGGTCTGCAAAACGATCTCCAAGGCATTGCTCAGGTCATGCAGCAGAGAGCGGACCTGGGTCGCAATTTCTGGGGGGATTTTTGGGGCCCCCATGGTTTCCGTGTTGCGGGCTGCGTCTTCCATGCGTCCATGCACTCCTGTGATGCATCTTTAGATGCGATAGGAGGGGAAATGGCTGGGCCGCGAATGGCAGAGAAATGCTTTCCCAGTTTGACACCAGCCGCCGACTCTGTATGATGGAAAAGGCGCTGCTTGTTCAACAGTCCTGTTGGACGGTCTTCCCGGTTGCCGAAGTGGCGGAATTGGCAGACGCGCATGGTTCAGGTCCATGTACTCGCAAGGGTGTGGGGGTTCGAGTCCCTTCTTCGGCACCAAAAAATCCTAAGAACATCGATGGCCTCGCGCAGCAAGTGTGCGCAGGCCGGTCTCTTTGATGGCTTCCTCCCTGCCAGCCATAGGGCCAAGCCCCTCGCGTTAAAATGACCTTAGGCGCATGAAGAACACCCCCGCAGGGCACACAGGAACAGAAGAAATCTCGCCAGAGGCACAGGCCCCCAGTACGGATTTCTCGCACGCCTGGCGGGCGTTGCGGCACAGCAATTTCCGTCTCTTCTTTGGCGGACAAAGCATCTCGCTCATCGGCACCTGGATGACGCGCATCGCCACCGCCTGGCTGGTCTATCGCCTAACGCGGTCCGCGCTCCTGCTGGGGACGGTGAGCTTTGCCGGGCAAATCCCCGTCTTCCTGCTGGCGCCCCTGGCCGGGGTCCTGGTGGACCGCATGGACCGCCGCACGGTGCTGCTCTGGACACAGGGGCTGGCCATGCTGCAGTCCCTGGCGCTGGCGGTGTTGACGCTTTCCCATCGCATCACCATCCACGAATTGTTGTGGCTGAGCGTTTTTCAGGGCGTCGTCAACTCCTTCGACATGCCGGGACGCCAGGCCTTCATGGTGCAGATGGTGGAAGACCGCGCTGATCTGTCGAATGCCATCGCCATCAATTCCTCCATGGTGAACATCGCGCGGCTCATTGGGCCATCACTGGCAGGGCTGGTGATTGCGGCCACCAACGAGGGGTACTGCTTCCTGATTGACGGCATCAGCTATCTGGCCGTGATTGCGTCACTGTTGATGATGCATATCCACGCTGCCCCCATGCAGCGCGCAACTACTTCTATGCTGGAGCACCTCAAGGAAGGCTGGGCCTACGTTGCAGGGTCCGTCCCGATCCGCACCATCCTGCTGCTTTTTTCTCTTATCAGCCTGATGGGGATGCCGTTCGTGGTCCTGATGCCGATCTTTGCGGCGCAGGTGCTGCACGGCGGTCCGCACACGCTGGGCTTTTTGATGGGCGCAATGGGCGTTGGCTCCCTGGTTTCCGCATTCTCCCTTGTGCTGCGCAGGTCTGTCCTAGGCCTCACGCGGAAGATACCGCTGGCGGCAGCCAGCTTTGGCACGGGACTGGTGCTCTTCGGGTTTTCACACAGCCTTTGGCTTTCCCTGCTGTTGATGCTACTCACCGGCTACGGCATGATGCAGGGCATGACCATCAGCAACACCATCATCCAGACGCTGGTCAGCGAAGACAAGCGGGGCCGCGTGATGAGCTATTACACGGTGGCCTTTGTTGGCATGGCCCCATTCGGCAGCCTGCTGGCCGGCGTCCTGGCCCACTGGATCGGTGCGCCGCATACGGTCACGCTGAGCGGCGTCATCGTCATTGCAGGCGCAGCGTGGTTTTTTACTCGGCTGCCAGTGATGCGCCGCGAGATGCGTCCCATTTACGTGGCGTTGGGCATTGTCCCTGCTGAGTGACGGGGCCTGGGGAATCTCTGAATAAGTCAGCGTTTTGAAGGGGCGGGACTTTAGTCCCGCCGTAAGTGCCTGAAATAATAGTGGGCTTCAGCCCCTGAGCGACAGCAGTAGTAGGACTTGATCATGGCTTCCCTGGACCTTCCCTTAAAACTGGGCCACGCCGACACGCACTATAGTGTGGGGCGTTTTCTCTTCCGGTCCGGGACCTTTCGTTTTGTCTGTCGCCTTTATTTTCCCTGTTGCGGCGCTGGCAGTGGGCACAGTGTCTTCCGTCCAGGCGCCATACACACGGTTGTTGTAGGAGGCAATTCCGTTGTAATCGCCCAGGAACTCCTGATTGCTGGCCACAAATGGGTCCACGGTCCATGCGAAATTTTGAAAACTCTTGCCGCCATCGGTCGAGCGGGCCAGCGTGACAAAGGTCTTGCGGTCCTCCGGGTCTCCCCGGCGATCGTAAAAAATGATGGAGACCGCCCCAGTCACCGGATCAACGGAAAGCCATTGGTAAAACTGGTCGCTGCCGTCATGTACCGGGTCGTTGTTGACGCGCACCGGCGCGCTCCATTTGCGTCCGCCATCCTGTGAGGTGGCACAAAATACGTCAATGTCGCCATTGCGATAATCGCTCCATGTGATGTAAAGGAGCGCATGTTTGTAATTGCCACTGCGCGGGTCCACGGCAATTTGCGGAAAGCCGTTGGCGCGTTCAAAGTCCTGCACCGCAAACATGACCGGCGCGGTGTGCAGCACATTGCGCACAGTCGCAAAACTTTTGCCGCCGTCTCTCGATGTGGTGAACTGGATATTGTTCCCCTCAGACCAGACCGCGTACAGCGTGCCGTCCGCGCCCACCGTGCCGTCAAAACCTTCCAGGGAGCCGTTGTCGTCGCGCGGCAGCCCAGGGTGTTGGTCGATCTCCACCGGCGTGGACCAGCTTTTTCCGTCATCCGTGGAACGGGCGAAGACCATCCGCGAGTCCTTCAGTCCCCAGCGCGTCCAGGCGATGTAGAGATTGCCCGCATAGGGGCCGTGGCTGGTGTCGGCCACAATGTAGGGCTTGTCCTCAAAGGGAATGTCGGGCCGCTGCTGCTGCTCCCAGACCGTGATGGGCCGCGTCTCCCAACTTTTTCCGCCGTCCAGCGACCGGCGCACAAAAATCCCGTTTGTGCGCGTGGCGTGTCCCCAATAGTTGAAGGTGCCCAGCTTGTTAAAGGCGATGTAGCACAGGATGGCGTGTCCCTGGTTGTCGTAGGTGACGGAAACGTCCCCGGAGACCTTGAAGTTGGTGGGGGTCGCCTCCGCTGCGTGTTGCCAGGTGGCCCCTGCGTTTGTGGAATAGGCAATGCTCGCTGGCACCTGATACGCCACTATCACCTGCTGTGGATTGTTGGGATTGACGGCAACGGAAGGCTCGCTGAAGCCGCCCGGCTGCGTTAGCGTGGCCACCTGCGCCTGGGGCGCGCGCGGTAGCGGCGGCTGTACCTGCTGCGAAACAGGTTGTGGGGCCTGGGCCAATACAAACACCGCAGCCAACAATGCAAAAAGGGAAGTGGTGACTGGAAACCAACGTGCCCACAGCGTTTTCATTTCTACCTCGATGGTTTTCATGGTCGGTACGATACAGCCTACGTCAGGTGGCCTCCCGGCTTCAGGTCGAGGACCTCCACCGGCTGGCCAGCCAGGTGTTTCCGCAATTCCGCCGGGGTCCCGGTGAGTATCGGGAATGTCCCGTAGTGCATGGGAATGACCTTCTTGCAGCCAAGATATTTGGCCGCAATCGCAGCGGTCCGCGGCCCCATGGTGAAGTGGTCGCCAATGGGCAGGCAGGCAATCTCCGGCGCGTACAGTTCGCGGATGAGCTGCATGTCGCCAAACAGGGCCGTGTCCCCGGCGTGGTAGAGCGTTGGCTCACCGTCAATCTGGAGCACGTATCCCGCCGGGACGCCTGCATAGAGCGTGACGCCCTCATCCACAATGCTGGAAGTGTGCTTGGCTTCCACCATGGAGATGTTCACGTCCTGGAAGCGGAAGGAACCGCCGAGGTTCATGCCCACGGTTTTGCCCACACCTTTGGATTGCAGCCAGCTTGTCAGTTCAAAAATGCCAACGAAGGTGGGATGATACTTTGCTTCCACACTCAGCGCATCGCCAAAGTGGTCGCTGTGCCCGTGCGTACAAAGGACCAGATCGACTTTGGCCGGGGCCTTCCAGTCCTTTGGACATGCCGGGTTCGATTCCAACCATGGATCAATCAGGATGGAGGTCCCTTTGGCGGTCAGCAGGTGGAAGCTGGCGTGCCCCAGCCATTGGAGTTTCATGCCATGAAAGTGTTGCATACGGATTTCCCCCGGATTTTCTATTGCAGCAACTGCTACAGAGACACTATATACCTCTGTGCGTGTGCGTTTCGTGTGTAGGGACGGACCTTGGTCCGGTGTTGCAGGCGGGCAGACCGATGGTCTACACCGTGCTCCAGGTCTTGTCTTTCGCGTGGCACAGGTCTTCCAGAAAGCAATCAGCGCAGCGCGGTCTGCGGGCCACGCAAATCTCCCGGCCCAGATAGATGATCTGGTGCGAATAATCGGTCCAATGGTCTTTGGGCAGGATGCGCACCAGGTCCTGCTCGACTTTTTCCGGGGTGGTGGCCTGGGTCAGGTCCAGGCGACGGGAGATGCGGAGCACATGCGTGTCCACGACCACGCCGGAAGCCACGCCAAACCACGAACCCAGGACAACATTGGCCGTTTTGCGCGCGACGCCGGGCAGGGTGAGAAGTTGCTCCATCGTAGATGGGACCTCGCCGCCAAATTCCCGTACCACGCGCTGGGCCGCGCCCTGGATGTTCTTGGCCTTGTTGTGGAAGAAGCCCGTGGTACGCACCAGCGCTTCCAGCTCCGGCAGGGAAGCGACGGCCATCGCTTCCGGTGAAGGGAAGCGGAGAAAAAGCCCCGGCGTCACCAGGTTGACGCGCGCATCCGTACATTGCGCAGAAAGGATGGTCGCCACCAGCAATTGCCACGCGCTGCGATGATGCAGGGCGCAGCGTGCCTGCGGATATTTTTTTTGCAGCCGGGCGAGGATGGTTTGTACGCGGGCTGCCTGTCCCCGCTCTGGCGCAGGCCCAAGACCCTTGCCGCGGGCCGCTTTGCTGGTGGCGCGGCCCTTGGTGATGACCTTTGTGATGGCTGATGTGGCCTTTGCTTTGACAGATGGCACGGCCTTTTTGCTGCGGCCTTGCGTTTTCCCGTCATGCTTTGCGCCTGCGTTGCGTGCTGGCGGCATGGTTTAACCCAAACGGTCCAGCATCTCCTGCGGAGACATGCGCACGCAGGTAAAGATGGGGTAGTCCTTCAGGGTGTAGGCGCTGATCTCCGTCTCGCGCAGTTGTTGCACCAGGTCAAGAAAGTCCTCCGGATAGTTGGTCTCGAAGGAGACGACAAATTCCTGGTCGTCCAGGCCGAAGGAGTACGTGGTGTTCAGCTTGACGCGGGGATACAGATGGCCGATGCGGATATGTTCCGCCATCAGGCGCTGGCGCTCCTCGGCGGGCAACAAATACCAGGCGCGCGTCTTCCAGAATGGATAAACAAAGATGTATTTCTGGCGACCGGGCCGGATGACTCCGCGCGAATCGCTTTGGCCTTCATGCTCATGGCCAATCAGGTATTGTGAGCGCTTGGTCATGGCCAGGTAGCTGTAGGCCGTTTGCAGATACCCGCCCAGCGGCGTGGCAAACAACTCCGCCGTCATCTGGTTGATGTCGTCCACGGTGTAGCCAATGCGCCAGAGGAGCATCTCGCACTCGCCGCGCGTCCCCACGGTGGAGTAAGTGAGGGTCATAAAGCTGCCAGGCCTGTCCCATTGCTCAATCACCGCAGCGAAGGCCCGTTTGTGGGCCGCACGTTCTTCTGCGGGCAGACGGCGCCATTCGGGAAGCACCTTGAAAAACTGGTAAGAAACAAATTGCCGCTTGATTTCCTTGCCTGGCTGCGCAACGGTATGGGCCGCTGCCTCTGTGTGTGTCTGCTGGCCCGGGGCCGTGGACATTAGGGTTTCCGCCATGTACTCCCTCCGAAGGACTATGGTAGCAGACGCGCTTTCCGTCTGTTTCATGATGTCGAAATGGCGGTACGGATATACTGCATTTAGCCCCATGACTGAGAAACTATTGGTTTTTCTGGTGCCATGGATCACGGGCACCATCTCCCATATCGGCTATGCTGGCGTGGCCCTGCTGATGGCCATTGAGTCGGCCTGCATTCCGCTGCCATCGGAAATCATCATGCCGTTCTCCGGCTATCTGGTCCATACCGGGCGTTTTCGTCTACTGTGGGTCGCCACGGCAGGGGCCATTGGCTGCAATCTTGGCTCGGCTGTGGCGTACTGGATCGGGGCCTGGGGTGGTCGTCCGGTGATTGAGCGCTATGGCGGATATGTGCTTTTATGTCGGCGGGACCTGGACCGCGCGACAAAGTTTTTTGCGCGGTATGGCGCGATCACCGTGTTCCTGGGGCGTCTTTTGCCTGTGGTGCGCACCTTTATCGCCTTGCCTGCGGGCATTGCGCGGATGCCGCAGTTGCGCTTCCATGTCTACACCTTTCTTGGCTCATGGCCGTGGTGCCTCGCGCTGGCATACATTGGCATGAGGCTAGGCAAGGCATGGGAGACGGACCCGCTCCTGAAGCACGTGCTGCACCGTTTTGATGCGCTGATCCTGGCCTGCCTGATTGCCGGGGCAATCTGGTTCGTGCGTACCCACTGGAAGCAGCGCGTGGGCGCGCAGGCCGCGTAAATCCCAGCCAGGCCATTCCAACAGGCCCGCGTTTTAGCATTACAGCAGACGGACGCCCCATGCAGGCCTTCTTTTGGCTTGCGTGGGGCGATACCGGTTTTCCTTTACAGCAGCATCTTGGCGATGGTGGCCAACTGGATGTTTGAGGTGCCCTCGTAGATTTTGCCAATCTTCGAATCGCGAAAGAGTTTCTCCACCGGATAGTCCTTCACAAAGCCATAGCCACCGAAGATTTCCAGGGAAAGACTGGCCACGCGCTCGGCCACCTGGGAAGCAAAATACTTCGTCATGGCCGCTTCCTTTACAAAGTCCACACCAGCGACTTTCATGCGCGCGGCGTTGTAGACCATCAGGCGCGTGGCCTCAATGTCCGTGGCCATCTGGGCCAATTGGAACTGTATCCCCTGGAATTCGGCAATGGCCTTGCCAAATTGCTTGCGTTCCTTGGCATAACGCGCGGCATGGCCCCATGCCCCTTCGGCCAGGCCCAGCATTTGCGCGCCAATGCCAATGCGGCCTTCGTTCAGCGTTTCAATGGCCACTTTGTAGCCCTTGCCCACTTCGCCCAGGACGTTTTCCGCCGGGACCTTGCAATCGTCAAAGACCAGCTCGCAGGTGCTGGAGGCGCGGATGCCCAGCTTGTCTTCCTTCTTGCCCAGGGAGAAGCCCGGCATGTCTTTCTCCACCAGAAATGCCGTGATGCCCCTGTATCCAGCCGATGGGTCAACCGTGGCGAAGACCAGGAAGAGGCTGGCCTCTTTGGAGTTTGTGATCCACAATTTCTGGCCATTCAGCACGTAGTGGTCGCCGCGTTTTTCTGCACGGGTACGCAGCGCAAATGCGTCCGAACCGGAGGACGCCTCGCTCAACGCATAGGAGCCGATCCACTCCGTGGCCAGCTTTGGCAGATAACGCTGCTTTTGTTCCTCCGTGGCCCAGCGCAGCAGGGCATTGATGCACAGCGTATTTTGCACATCGACCAGCACGCCCACGGAGGGGTCCACGCTGGAAATCTCCTCAATGGCCAGAATGGACTGGAAAAAGCTGCCGCCGGACCCGCCAAATTGCTCTGGGATTTCAATGCCCATCAGTCCCAGCTCAAAGAGCTGGCGTATCAGACCCGCGTCCAGCTTCTGGTGCTCGTCCATCTCGCGCACCAGCGGCGCGATGGTCTCACGGGCAAACTGGCGCACAGTGTCACGGAAAAGCTGTTCGTCTTCACTGAGGGACTTGAGCAGGTGGTGGGCGGAGGGCGGAATGGAAGGTTGTGACATGCGTTGACCTCGTTCAGATATTGGGTCCTGTAGGACCTTAGAGTGTAGCATCGGCGGAGCATGGTCGGGAATGCGGATTATGGAATTTTGGCCGGGACCTGCCATTCGCTGCTAGCATGGTTGCCAGACACCCTATCCATCCATGCGCCTCTTGATTGTGGAAGACGAACCCGAAATGGCCCGCCTGCTGGAGCAGGGACTGACGGAGGAGAACCACACCGTGGTCCTGGCCGCCAATGGCGCAGACGCGCTGGACATTGCGCGCAGTTATGAGTTTGACGCCATTGTGTTGGATGCCATGCTGCCCCGCGTGGATGGGTTCGAGGTGGCCCGGCGGTTGCGCGCCTCCAAATGCGAGGTCCCAATCCTGATGCTGACCGCGCGTGACGCCATCCCGGACATTACCCGTGGGCTGGACGCCGGGGCCGATGATTATCTGACCAAGCCTTTCGCCTTTGCCGTCCTGCTGGCCCGTCTGCGCGCCATCACCCGCCGTGCGGCCCCGCCCACGCCACCGCTGTTGCAGGTGGGCGACCTGTCCTTGGACCCGGCCACGCAACGGGTCACCCGCGCCGGAAAACCCGTCCCCTTGACGGCCACGGAGTTTCGCCTGCTGGAGTATATGCTGCGCCGTGCGGGCCGCGTGCTGCCGCGCGCCGCCATCCTGGAAGCGGTCTGGGGATATGACGACCCGGTGAATGAGAACACGCTGGACGCCTTCATCTCCCTGCTCCGCTCCAAGGTGGACAATGGATTTCGCCACAAGATGGTCCACACCGTGCGCGGGGTCGGTTATATGCTGGAGGAGCGACCTTCCCGATGAAACATCTTCCCCTTCGCCTCCGGCTCACCCTGTGGTATTTCGCCATCTTGGCCAGCGGACTGCTGCTCTTCGCCGTATTTGTCCTTCTGTCCCTGGACCACGCCATCCATCGCACGGTGGACCGCCAATTGAATGACCATCTCGCCGCCGTGCGGCAGGTCCTGGAAGAAGACGCCAACAAGGCATTCACCAACCAGAAAGACGCCAACGAAAAAGAGGGCAACGGCGGCGAAGCACAGTTGACGCACGACCTTGCGGAGGACATCGAGCTTTCGCCGGGGTCCATGCTGTTGGAGGTATGGGACACCAGCGGACGGCCCGTCTATCGTTCCGCCAACATGGACCACATGCATGTGCCGGAGGCGCTGCCGCAACCCACCGGCCATGCCGTCACGCGCAAATATGGACACACGGACCTCCGCCTGATGGTCCAGCAGATGGTGGTTGTGCCCAACGATTACACCGTCTTTGTGGCAATACCCATCCATGCCTTCCAGGAAATGATGGAGCAGGTGCGCGGTCTATTGTGGGCCTCTGTGGCTGTCCTTCTGTTGTTTTCTGTCAGCGGCGGTTATTGGATGGCCCAGCGTGCGCTGCGTCCCATGGACGCCATGATCCAGGCCGCTGCCGCCATCCAGCCCGCGGACCTCTCCTCACGGTTGGAGGTCCCGCACACCGGTGATGAACTGGAGCGGCTGGCCACCACGCTGAACTCCATGCTGGGCCGCATGGAGGCGGGCTTTGAGCGCATCACGCGATTTACCGCCGACGCCTCACACGAGTTGCGCACGCCCATTGCCCTGCTGCGTACGCGCACGGAGGTGCTGCTGCGCCGTCCGCGCACTGCGGGGGAATATCGCGCAGCACTGGAGTCCAATCTTGCTGACCTGGAACATACTTCCGTCATCCTTGGGGACCTGATGTTGCTGGCGCGCGCCGATGCTGGCGCTGAGACGCTGCACTTTGCCCGCGTCAACCTGAAAGAACTGGTGCAGACGACCTGTGATCGGGCGCGACCTCTGGCCGATGCAAAGGACCTGTCGTGGTCTGTGGAGTTGCCCGCTGCGCCGCTTTGGGTGCAGGCCGATGCGGACGCGCTCCAGCGCCTGCTGCTCATCCTGATTGACAACGCGGTCAAATACACGCCCGCCGCAGGCCGTCTGGCGATTGCCCTTGCCCTGTCTGGCGAGGATGCCGTCCTGACCGTCCAAGACAATGGCGTTGGCATTGCCGCCGAGGACATGCCCTACATCTTTGAACGCTTTTATCGCGCTGATAAATCGCGCACGCGTTCCTCCGGCGGCGCGGGGCTGGGCCTTGCCATCGGACGCTGGATTGCGCAGCAACACAGCGGCACGCTGACGGCAGAAAGTACACCCAGGGCCGGCTCCATCTTTCGCGTGGTCCTGCCCTGCGCAGCGGGCCCGGCTTGAAAATCTTTTACAGTTTCAGACAATCTTCAGATGACCGGGGCAGAGTGAAAGACATCCGGGCGGTCACCTCCCGGAAAAAGGAGCTCCAACCATGGACACAAAGACCGTATTCCGTCTTGCATTTGCAGGACTGTTCCTCGCCGCAAGCAGTCATTTCCTCACTGCACAAAACAAAGCGGCCCCGCACAAGGCCCACCCCAGCGTCTCCATTACCGGCTGCCTGATAAAAGGCGACGAGGCCGGGGAGTACGCCATGAAAACATCCGATGGGAAACTGTATGGCCTGACCAGTCGGCACGTCCGCCTGAAGGAGCACGTCGGCCATACCGTCACTCTCGGTGGCTACCTCGTGCCGGAACCCGCGGAGAAGCCGGAGAAGGGCGAAACGAAGGCCGCCGCACCCTCGGACATTGACATGACTGTGACCAGCCTGAAGATGGTCAGCGAAAGTTGCAAACAGTAGGGCCGCCAGCAAAGGGCCTTCCATCCAGATGTGCTTTGCGTGGCCGTTTCTTTTCAGGGACGGCCACGGCAAAGCGGTCGCAGGAAGCGGAATGGGGCCGCTGGATACTAGCCCCACGCGGCCAACATGGCATAGACCACCACGCCGGTGACGGAAACATAGAGCCAGAGTGGGAAGGTATAGCGCGCAATGCGTTTGTGTTGTGGGATGTGTCCGCCCAGGGAAAAATAAAAAGTCGTCAACACCATCGGCAGTACAACCACCGATAGCAGGACATGGGTGAGCAGAAGGCCCAGATAAAAGGCGCGTACCGCGCCGTGGCCAGCAAAGCGCGTCTCCCCATGCAGTGCGTGGTGGGTAATGTAGCTCGCCAGAAAAAGCGAGGAGAAGACAAAGGCCGTAATCATCGCTGCGCGATGGGCGGCAATTTTTTTGCGATGGACAAAGAAGACACCCGTCACCAGGGCGGCTGCACTACAGGCATTGAAAACAGCATTCAGCGCGGGCAAAAAACGAAGGCTCTGCGCAAACTCCGGCGGCGCATGGTGGACATACAGCAGCCAGAGAAGAAAAAGTGTGGCGGCTGCGCTCAGCAGCACAATGCCCAGGATAGGGCCACGTGATGTGGGAGTGTCCGTTTGCATCTCTTCCGTTCCTACCGTTTTTTGCCGCCATGTATCGCACTTTCCGCGCAGGCGGCCCGCTGCTTATGCCGCAGGCTTGTTGCTCCTGCGGTTGACGATGGCCCAGGAGGCAAGAAAGACCACCGTGCAGAAGCCCAGCGTCACCACCAGGTTGACCGTTGGCGAAAAGTCCGTTGCCTGCGCAGGGAAGAGGCCATTGCGCAGCGCATCGACCGTGTAGGTGAGGGGATTCAAGCGCATCACCAGGCGCAGCCAGCCAGAAGCGCCACTGGCCGGGAACACAGAGCCGGAGAGCAGCCAGAGCGGGATCAACACAATGTTGACGACCGCGTGGAAGGCCTGTGGGGAATCCATCGGCCAGGCAATGGCGAAGCCCAGCGCCGTCAGCGCAAAGGATGCCAGCGCAATGATGAGGACGCTGTAGGCGAGATCGGCCACGCCCCCATGCACCCCGGCCAGCGGCGCAAAGACCAGAAACAGCCAGCCCTGGATGGCCGCCAGTGTCGCGCCGCCCAGCACCTTGCCCAGGACAATCGCCGAGCGGGAGATGGGCGCGGCCATGACGGACATCAAAAACCCCTCATTGCGGTCCTGGATCAGGGACATCATGCTGAAGATGGCCGTAAACAAGACGATCATCACGATGGCCCCAGGGAAAAAGAAGCCCATGTAGTGCGTCGATGTGCCCTGGCTACCGCCAGACGAGCTGTGGAAGGTGTTGGCGAAGCCGGAGCCAAGCACCAGCCAGAAGAGCAGTGGGGAAGCAATGACCCCGGCCACGCGGGACTTTTGCCGGTAGAAGCGGACCACTTCCCGCAACCAGAGTGTGTAGGCAGGCATCCAGAGCGTGGACGTGGCAGAACTGGCGGCGGGTGTTGGCGCGGATACGGTCATGGTGGCCATTACGAGTCCTCCTTGGGGGACGCATCTTCCTGGTTGAGGTCGGTCCAAAAACGGTGTCCTGTGTGCTCAATAAAAACGTCTTCCAGCGTGGGCTTGGCGACAGAGAAGCCCTCGATCTGTCCGGGGAATGCTTCCACGACTTCCGTCACAAAGCGGTGGCCTTGCTCACGTTCCAAACGCACGGCAGGGCCGACCACGGAGGTCTTGACCTGGAAATGCTTGTCAATCTCTTTGGCAAGCAGGGCCGCGGCATAGGGACTTGCGGTTTCCAACTGCACCACATCGCCGCCGATTTCGGCCTTCAGGTCCCCTGGAGTGCCCAGGGCCACCAGCTTGCCGTGGTTCAGGATGGCCAGCCGGTCACAGTGCTCGGCCTCTTCCATCAGGTGCGTGGTCACCAGCACGGTGACCCCTTGCTGGTCGCGCAGGATGCGCAGATATTGCCACAGGTCGCGCCGCGCGCCGGGGTCCAGCCCCGTGGAAGGCTCGTCCAGCAGCAGCACCGCCGGGGAGTGGACCAGCCCCTTGGCCAGTTCCACGCGACGCTGCTGGCCGCCAGAGAGGGACCCTGCCATTTCCTTGGCGCGGTCCGTCAACCCCACGCGGGCCAGCACCTCCTGGATGCGCTGCTGGAGCCGCGCGCCACGCAGACCATACAGATGTCCCTGGTGCATCAGGTTTTCCGCCACGGTCAGCTTGACGTCCAGGCTGCTGGCCTGGAAGACAATGCCGGTCGCCTGCCGCACGCGATTGGCCTGCGTGGCAACATCGAAGCCCGCAACACGCGCGTGACCGCCGGTGGGGACCATCAGCGTGGAGAGGATGCGAAAGAGCGTCGTCTTGCCGCTGCCATTGGGGCCGAGCAGGCCGAATATCTCTCCCGCCTGTACCTGGAAACCCAGGTCCCGGAGCGCCACGCGCTTCCCGTAATCATGCGTCAGGTGCTCCAGTTCAATTGGAACGGGGCCGGAAGGCCGGAATGTTTTTCCAGCGTCCGTGCCGGTGTGTGTGTCTTCCATGGTTGTCACAGTAGGGACTCCTTACGAGGTTGCATTCAGCATCAAGGCCGCCAAGAGCAAAGGCAGATAGACCACGCTGGCCTTGAGCAGGGCACGCGCGAAATTGCGCGACGCCCCTGCCTCAGGGGTGTGCATGGCACGAAAGAAACGGACCGTATACAGCAAATAAAACAGGCCCAAAAATATCGCCGCAACAAAGTACCAGGGGCCGGCCACATGCAGAAAATAGGGCAATAGGCTGATCGGTAGCAGCAACAGGAGGTCGGCCAAGGCCACCTGGGCGGTGGACCTTCCATCGGGATGCACCACGGGGAGCATACGGATACGGGCGCGTCTGTAGTCCTCCCGATAGAGCCACGCAATGGCCATGAAATGCGGTATCTGCCAGGTGAAAAGTATGGCGAACAGGGCAAGAGCAGGCCACTCCACTTTGCCGCGCATGGCGGTCCATCCCAGCAAAGGAGGCATGGCGCCGGGGAAGGCCCCTACAAACGTGGCCAGAGGGGTCAATCGCTTGAGCGGCGTATAAAGGGCGACGTATGTGATGGCCGTCAGCAGCGTCAAAATTCCGGTAAGAAAATTGGCGAGAATGACCAGCCAGAGGGAACCGCACGCGATACAGGACACGCCCAGCAGGGCGCCGTAAAGGACGCCCATCCGTCCCGCAGCCAGAGGGCGATTGGCGGTGCGTAACATCTTCGCATCCGAGTGGCGCTCGATGACCTCGTTGAGGACGCTGGCGCCGCAGGTGACCAGGCCGATGCCAAAAAGCGCCTCCAGCAATGCCAACGAAAAGGGGCGAGTGCCAGATTGCATGGCGCCCAGACGGAAACCGGCCCAAGACGTCAGCACCACCATGGCGGTAATGCGCAGCTTGAAGGTCTCCACCGTATCGCGAAACAATACGAGGAGTTTCCCCCGCAGCGTCGCTTCTTGGCCTTTGTCAAACGGGAAAAGAAGCACCGTCTCTTTCACGGGCACAGCTTCCATGCCCACGGTGGGACCTGTGGCTACTTGCATCCAGACACCAGCATTGGGGACATTGTAAAAACTGCAAAGCACGGGCAGACAATGCGACATTGCGCCGGAAAGATGGGCGGGAATGGGGGGCGTTTGGTTTCTGTCACAGTGCGACGCATCCTAGCCAAGGATAACAAACTGCGCCGGTATTTTTTATGACGGGCTGCATTCGTTTTTGTTGTATGCGGGACATTCTGAACGTGGAACAGAATGGAAAAATATAACAGACCCCTCTGCCATTCCCACCGGATTTGGTTGACTGGCCTGGCCCTTTCCGAGACCGTTCCTTTTTAGATGCAGCATTCCCTATTCAGGGTGCGTCTATTCCGTGGGGGTCTGGGCCGTTTCCGGCTGGATGAGGTACTCGTCCACCAGGACGGCCACCAACACTGCGGTGGGGACAGAGACCAGGGCGCCGACGACGCCTGCCAGCCCCAGGCCCAGCAGCAAGGCAATCACAATGGCGATCCCCGCCAGGTCCACGCGCGTGCGCATGATGCGGGGCGTCAGATAGGCGCTTTCAATCTGCGAGTAGACCAATTGAAAAATGGCCACCCCAAGGACCTTTGTCCAGGAGTCCACGGCGGCGGCCAGCATGGCCAGCGAGACGGAGACCAGTGCGCCGATGACAGGGACAATGTTGGAGACGCCCATCACCACGGCCAGCACGAAGTAATAGCGGACATGAAGAAGGCCGAAGACCACCCCGCTGGCAACACCCAAAATCAACATCAGGGCCAGTTGCCCCAGCAGCCAACGCTCCATGCGCACAGAGGCGCGTTGCAGGGTCTGGTCCAGCCGCCCCCGCCTGGCTGCGGGCACCAGGGACAAGGCCCACTGGTAGACATGTTCCCCTTCGGCCATGAAGTAGATGGTGAGGACAATCCCCGTAAGAATGTCAAAGAGTTTCCCGGCCCAGTTGCCCAGCGAATAGAGGAACTGTCCAGCATACTGCGCCGCTTCGGACTTGAGTTTTGCGGTCACGGCGGCCATGTCCACCTTGTCCAACAGGGGCACGCTTTGCAAACGCGCCGTCAAGGACTGGCTGCGACTGGGCAGCTCGCGGACAAAATTATTTACATCGCGTACCAACGGCGGCAGGGTGAAGAGGAGGAAGGTCCCAATCCCCAGGGCCAGCCCCAGCACAATCAGGAAAATGGCCATGCCGCGGCTGGGGCCCCAGTGGCCAATGCGCAGCCGCATCACGCCATGCACCACCGGAGTCAGCACCACGGCAAAGAGCGCGCTTACATACAACAAGACAAAAACATCCCGCAGGACCCAGACCAGATACGCGCCAATGCCCAGCGCGAAGGCAAAGAGGATGTCGCCGCGCAGACTGCGGTTGGTGAGTGCGTCTTGAAGTGGGTCTTGGATTTCCATGCGTGGCCTCATACGGTGCCCTGTTTGCGATTATCAGGGACGCGAGGGCATCTGCAAAGGAAAATGCAGGAGCTTGAGGAGTGTATGTACGGTCTCGGTGGGCCCCTGGCCCGTAGTGGCAAGGGTGTGGTGCGCCATGCGGTAGTAGGGCAGGCGTTCGGTATAGCGTTGCATCCAGCGCTGCGGGTCGGCCAGTACCGGTCGCACCGTAGCATTCGGTTGCGTCTGTTGTTGCTGGCAGCGCGTTAGCAACACCTCCAACGGTGCCTCCAGAAATACCACCTGCGTCTCTGGCGCGGAAGCAAGCAAGGCCCGGTTTGTTTCGGACTCAATGGCCCCGCCGCCGAGTGCCAGCACCAGTGGGGCGCGCGCCAGCTCCCGCGCCAGCGCAGCGGTCTCTCGCACACGAAAGGCCGCTTCGCCGATGGTTGCGAAGAGGGAGGCGATGCTTTGCCCTTCGGCCTGCACGATGGCGTCGTCCAGGTCAACAAAAGGCCATCGAAGTTGCTGGGCCAGCAGGCGTCCGACGGTGGTTTTTCCCGCGCCCATATATCCGGTGAGGACAATGCGCATGGGGAGGGACGATGGCGGGTGGTGGTCCTGTGTATCTTGCATTGTCATTGGTTTGAGGGTGGCAGGCACGCGGGGCGCGCCCGCCACTTGGGGTCAGGTGGTCCGCTTGCCCTTGCCGCCCGTTTTGCTCAGGGCCGATTCGATGTTCTCCCAGACTGCCGGGCTGGGATCATGCAGGGGCAACAGGAGCTTGGCCTGTGCGGCGATGTATTCCAGGTCGCGCACCAGGGCCGAGCAGGCCGCACATTCCGCCAAATGTGGATGGTGGCCCAGCTCTACCCCGGAACCAAAGAGTTCTGGCAGGTGCGCCTGGAAGTCGTGGCAGTCTTTGCTGGCGCCGTGTTGGGTGTTTTTACGGGAATCGTTCATGGACGTGCCTCAGGGCTGACGGTCTGGCGCAGCAGGTCGCGCAGGCGCATACGCGCTTTGTGCAACTGCGACTTGCTGTTGCCAATCGAGCAGCGCAACATCTCTGCAATCTCATTGTGTTCGTAGCCTTCCACGTCGTGCAGGACAAAGACCAGCCGGTAGCCCGGTGGAAGTCCTTCCACCGCGCGTTCCAGTGCCACCCGGTCGATGGAACCGGAAAGCACCAGGTCACGCGCGCCCAGGTCTTTGCGTGGGCCGTCTTCCTGGGCCGGCTCCAGGGCCTCTTCCAGGGAAATCTGGGGCAGTCCCTTTTTGCGCAAATGCATGAGCACGACATTGACCGCCATGCGGTGCAGCCAGGTGGAAAAGGCGGAGTCCCCGCGAAAGGTGCCAATCTTGCGGTGCAACTGGAGAAAAGCGTCCTGGGTCAGGTCCTCGGCCTCCGCCACATTGCCAAGCATCCGCAAACAGAGCGAGTAGACCCGCCGCTTGTGCAGGTTATACAGCACTTCAAAGGCCTTGCCATCGCCTTGCTGGGCACGCGCAATTGCCTCCTGCTCCCCCGCAATGGGAGGGTTCCTCCGCTGCTGGGTGTTGTGGGGGTGCGCTTCCGCGCCCAGTGGCTGCATGGTAGAGGGCGCTTCGGTCTCATTGGACGTACGCAAACTACTCTTCATCCTGGGCGTCGTCTTCATTCCGTCATCAGGTATCTGCACGCAGTAACTTGCCGCCTCTCGTTAGAGGTACTGGACATGGTCCGAGTTGCCCGGATGTGCCCGGTACGCCTTGCATTCAGTTCCCGATAAAGCGGGCATACAGGCCCCGCGCCAGAGCAACGTCGGTTGTGCCTTGGATCAAGGCGCGTCCGTCCGGGAAAATTGTAATGCGGTGCCTGCCGCGTTCAAAACGCAGCATCATATCGTTGTATCGCACCGTGCCGTGGGCGCGCAGCCGTTGTTCCAACTCGGCAAAGTCCACGGGACGGTGGTGCTCATGGATCTGTACGGAGTCCCGTCCACAAAGGGTAATATGGGGCCGCGCCTCTCCCGCCAAATGGGCAAACTTCCGTTCCCCGCAGACCATGCAGTCAGGACGTGGCTGGCTGGTGTCCATCTCTGTGTGCTCGTTGCTCCATAGATCGTGGGCCAACAGCGTGCGGCGCATACGGTCCCGCGCGCCAACCAGGAACTTCATGGCCTCCGCCGCCTCCAACGATGCGGCCAGATTGACCGCCGGGTTCAAGACGCCCACCGTGTCGCATGTCTCCGCCGTACCGGTGGGTGGTTTGGGGAAAATGCAGGCCAAACAAGCGGTCTCGCCCGGAAGGATGTCCATGGTGACGGCGTAGGGGCCGACCGCTCCGGTATAAATCCACGGCTTGCCCTGCTCCACCGCATAGTCGTTTAGTAGATAGCGCGCCTCAAAATTGTCGGTCGCATCCAGCACCAGTTGTGCCGGTTGCAACAAGGCATGGATGTTTTCCGGGACCAGGTCCGTCACATGGGCCAGCACGCGCACTTCGCTGTTCATGCGGGCGATCTTGCGTCGGGCCGCCTCCGCCTTGGGCAGGGCGGCGGCAGCATCTTCTTCGTCAAAGAGCACCTGCCGTTGCAGGTTGCTCCACTCCACATAATCGCGATCAATCAGGGTGAGCGTGCCAACCCCAGCACGGGCCAGCAGTCCGGCAACCGCGGCCCCGGTCGCCCCGCAACCCACGATGGCGACATGCCCGGCGGCCAGCTTCTTTTGCCCTTCCACGCCAATCCCGGAAAATAAAATCTGGCGGGAATAGCGCCCGTCCATCAGCACCTTGGGAGTGGCTTCCGTATGTGGGGCGGTGTCCATTTACTCTAGTATAGGCGGCAAGGGGCCTGCGGGCGCTGGGTCGTTACGGCTGCGCGTTGGGGGCCGTTAAGAGGACAGCCAGCCCCTGACAATGGTCTCGCGTGCATCGACGATGGCAAATGGTTTGCGTATCCTTACGGAAGTGACCGGACCAAGGTGCAGGAATGGCAGGTCGTGGGCGCGACGCGCCCTCGCAGCGTGTTGTGCGGTCCATGAGAGCGGAGGACAAATTACGTCCTTCTATACCGAGTTGGCGTTTTGTTGAAGCAATGCAAACCGGGGATCGACGTCGCAGGGGCGCTGTTTTGGCGGCGGACCGGACTGGCCCTGTGTCTGCTTGTCCTGGCCGCCACGCCTGGGGCCGGGACCGCACAGCAGCAGGCCGGGACGCAGAGTGCTGCCCCTTTGCACCCTGCGGCGCCAGGGACGCCCGCTGGGGTGGGTAGTTGGAAGACCTTCCGGGCCTGGACAGGGTTGACCGTCTCCGAATTGCGCTTTGAAGGGGTGACGGCACAGGATCTGGCCCCGTTGCCCGGACAGCTTGCGCTGCGGCCTGGGGCCGTCTTTCGGCAAGCCGACCTGCGCGCCAGTCTGCGTCAACTGTATGCCACAGGCCTTTACCAGGACATTGCTGCAAAAGGCATCCGGCAGGGCAACACAGCCATCATTATTTTCCAAGGGGACCCCCAGCTCTTTCTCCATCGCGTGTATGTCAACGGGATCAAACAGGAGTTGTATGCTGCACAATTACAGCGCGCCACACGGCTGGAGATCGGCGCGAAATTCACGCAACAATCGCTGCAAAAGGCGACCCAGGACCTGCGCGAAACATTGCGACAGTCCGGGCGCTATCATCCGCAGATACAGGTGACGGTCCGGCCCGCCGAGGCAAAAAACCAGGTGGACGTGGTCTACAACATCCTGCTGGGGAAACAGGCGAAGGTGGGCGCGGTCACGGTCACAGGCGATTCCGGCATGTCCCTCTCCAAGTTCCGCAAGACCGCCAAGCTCAAAAATGGCTCCAGAGTGCAGGCGGACACGCTTGCCCGCGCCCTGGAACGATTGCGCAAGCAGTACCAGAAAAAAGACCGTCTGGAGGCCACGGTCAAGGGGGATGAGAAGCCGTTGGACGTTGCCAAGGACTCTGTGGGCTATGGCTTCACAGTGGACCGGGGCCCGCTGGTCCGCATCAGCACCACGGGCGCGCATGTTTCCAGCGGCACACTGAAGCGTCTGGTCCCCATCTATGAGGAGGGCGCGGTCGACCCGGACCTGTTGAACGAAGGGGACCGCAACCTGCGCGACCACTTCCAAAAGCAGGGTTATTTTGATGTTTCTGTCACCCATGTGGTGCGCCATCCGAACGCGGGGAAGGAGATTGTGCTTTACCGGATTGAGCGGGGCCCCCGACGCAAAGTCATATCGGTGCAGGTGCGCGGCAACCATTACTTTGATACGGAGACGGTCCAGGAACGTCTGGGCGTGATCAAGGCCAATCTGGCGTACCGTTATGGGACATTCAGCCAGTCGTTGCTGGGCAGCGATGTGGCCGCCATCACAGCACTATACAAAAGCAACGGCTTCAGCCAGGTGAAGGTCCTCCCACAGGTCTCAGATTTCGACATACAACAGGCCACCGGGACCAAAAAATATACCGGCGTGCGCGTGGTGTATCAGATTGAGGAGGGGCCGCAACAGCGTATTGGCAAGGTGCAACTCAACGGGGTGAAGCAAATCTCCTACACCGGCCTTTTACGGCAAATGAATACCCTTGTCGGGCAGCCGTACTCCTTGTCCAATCTGGCGGGGGACCGCACCGCCATCCTGACGGACTATTACCGGCACGGTTTTCTCCAGGTGCAAATGTCGATCACGCAACAGGCAGAGGCAAAGGACCCCAACCTGGTCGATGTCGACTTCAACATTGAGGAAGGCAAACAGTTCTTCGTCAACCACCTGGTGATTAGCGGCGTGGACCATACGCGTCCACAGGTCATTGACGAAAGGCTGCAACTGCATCCAGGGGACCCGCTGGACCGCACGGCGTTGCAGGACACGCAACGCCGCCTTTACAACCTGGCGCTCTTCAACGAAGTGGACATGGCCGTGGTCAACCCCAACGGAGAGCAGCAGAAGAAAGATGTCCTGCTCAACCTGACCGAGGCGCCCCGCTGGAATTATGATTACGGCCTTGGCCTGGAGGTGCAGACGGGCACGCCGCAAAAGGGCTGTCTTTCCGTGGCCTCGCAAATCCAGCTTGGCATCGTCTCCACCTATCATTGCAGTCCGAACGGAAAACTTGGGGCCAGCGAACGTGTTTCCTTTGATATTAGCCGCATCAATCTTCGCGGCACGGACCAGACGATCACCCTGCAAACCGCCTATGGCAACCTGGAAAAGCAGGCAACAATGGTCTTTGAAAACCCCGGCATCTATGGACACCGCACGCTGAATTTTTCCTTGGCCGGCGGTTACGACAATGCCCAGGACATCACGACCTATGAATCCACCAGCATCTTCGGCACGGTGCGTTTTACCAGTCGGCCCACCCGTGCTGACACGCTGATATATTCTTTTGCGTACCGGTATGTTTATGTCAATCCGAACAGCCTGGAAATCGGCGCCAATCTGATACCCATCCTGTCCCAGCCTGCCCGGGTCGGCGGTCCTGGCGTCACCTGGGTGCATGACACACGCGATGATCCGCTGAATGCAACGCGTGGCTGGTATCTGTCTGCGCAGCAGTTTCTCTCCTGGCAAGGGTTCGGCGCAGGGGCCGTTACCAATAGTACAACTGCTACCGGCGGAATCAGCGGCACGCAGGTCAACTTCAACCGGATTGACGTCACCCAGGCCAATTATTTTCGTATCAATAGGCAGAATTGGATATTGGCCCGCAGCACCCGTCTAGGCATTGAGAACACCTACGGCAGCCCTGGCAGTGGGAGCATTCCATTGCCGGAACGTCTGTATGCTGGCGGGGCCACCTCGCACCGTGGATTTTCCATCAACTCCGCTGGCCCGCGGGACCTGCAAACGGGGTATCCTGTGGGCGGGAACGGGGCCTTTGTCAACAGCACGGAGCTGCGCATCCCTCCCATAGCGTTGCCTTGGCTGGGCAACAACATGGGATTTGCGATCTTTAACGACATGGGGAATGTATACAGCACTGTCAATGGTATCTGGCCCAGCCTGTTTCGGGTGCGCCAGCCCAATCGCAGCACCTGCTACAACATTTCTGGCACGAGTGGCGTTTGCAACTTCAATTACAACTCCCAGGCCGTGGGACTGGGCCTGCGTTATAAGACGCCCGTCGGCCCCATCCGGCTGGATTTTAGTGACAATTTGAACCCAACGTATTATCCAGTCATTGAGAGTTATAGCGGGACACCCCCATATGTAGGCAACTCTGGCCACTTCAACTTCTTCTTCAGCATGGGGCAGGCCTTCTGATGTTCCTACGTTCCAACCCGGACGCTATGCTACGGCATGACCGCACCGTGCGCGCGCGGGCCATCGTTCTGGCCGTTCTGGCCCTGCTGGGCGTGGCAGAGTGCCCTGTCCTGGCGCAGTCTTCTTCGCCCAAGGCAGCATCGATGGCGGGCGCGGTGCCACAGGGGCCGCACGAGGAAGAACTGGACCATCTGGTGGCCGTTGTCGGGGACCAGGCGGTCCTGCAAAGTGATGTGGACGATGAGATGCGCTTCACCGCGCTGCAATCCATTGCCCTGCCTGCGGCGCAGAACACGCCACAAGACGCGCTGGCCCGGCTGATTGATCGCACCTTGATAGATGAGGAACGGGCCTTGCAACCCTCGTTTTCCAAGGTCAGCGATGCGCAGGTGGAAGAAAGCATTGCTGACCTTAAAAAGGACATACCCGCTTGTGCCCATGCTGCTTGTTCCAGCGCTGCTGGATGGAAGGCGTTCCTCCATTCCCAGGGGTTTACCCAGCAGGAGGTCCAGGACCGCATGAAGGAGCGCATGCAGATACTCAAATTCATTGACTGGCGCTTCGGCTCTACCATCCGCGTCACGCCGGAGGAGATACGGACGTATTACCAGGCGGTACTGCTCCCGCAGTTCGCCAAAGAAAAAGCAACGCCCCCGCCCATGGAGAAGGTGACGTCCCGCATCCGGGAAATACTGGAGCAGCAGCACATCACCACCCTGCTGGATGAATGGCTGAAGGGCCTGCGCAGCCAGGGCGAAGTGCATATTGTGGACCCGGCCTATGCGAGTGTGGGGGGCGCATCGTAATGCAGTCCACTCCACAACGCCGTCCCCAGACAAGGGCGCCCCATCACTGGTGGCATGTCCTCTATGCGGCCATTTCCACGGCGTTCCTGGGGCTGTTGGTCTTCGCGGTGCTGTACGCCTATGTTTCTTCCGGGGGCTTCTCCGCGCGCATCCAGAATGCCGTGGTCTCGGCCCTGGAACAGGCCACCGGCGGGCGCGTGGAAATAAAAAGTTTCCAATGGAGCGTCTTGCATTTGCGCGTGCAGGTGGACGGGCTGACCATTCATGGACTGGAAGCGGCGGACCAGGTCCCCTATCTGCATGTTGACCACATGGAAATTGACGCCAAGGTCCTTTCTTTCCTGTCGCCACGGGTCGGTCTGGCGCGTCTGTACCTGGAACATCCGGTCTTCCATCTCATCGTTGCCCCCGATGGTTCCACCAACCAGCCGCACCCCAGGAGGCAGGCGCAGGGCGCTTCGCCGGTCCAGACCTTGTTTGACCTGGCTGTGGACAATACCCGCGTGGTCAATGGCCTGTTGCTCATCAATGAGCGCTCCGTGCCCTGGGAACTCGCCGCAGGCAAGCTGGGGCTTTCCCTGCGCTATGTGACGGCAAGCGGCCACTATCAGGCGTCTTTGGCTGTGCGGGACTTCACTTTCCGCCTACAAAATGCCATGCAGTCCCACTCTGCGCTGCTTGCAGAAATTGACATTTCGCAGAAGGCCGCCCGTGTCACCCGCTTGGAGTGGACCACGGCCACTTCCCGCTTGCTTGTTACCGGTGTGCTCCAGGACTATGCCCATCCCGTCTGGAACGCCACGGCAGTCGGGCAGGTCGATATGCAGGAAGCGGCTGCCGTCACCGGATACGACCCGTTACGCAGTGGGACCGCAGCGGTCAACCTGAATGCTGCGGGCAGGGAAGGCGGAGTGTTTCTCGTGGATGGACAGGTCTCCGTGCAGCAGGGAGCGTTCCAGGCCCCGTGGCTGGCATTGCAGCATGTCGCCTTGCGCACCCATCTCCACATTGACAACACGACCATGCTGTTCTCCCAGGTTGCCGCAGTTATAGATGGGCAGGGCCATGTGGATGGAATGCTGCAATTGACGCATTGGATGGGCGCCCCGGTGCCCCCTGCGCCTGTGCCGCAGAAGAAGCATTGGTTTTCCTCTAAAAAAATGCCGGTGGTTGCGCCCAGACCGCAACCGCTCCAGGCGCTGCTGGAGGCCACGGTGACAGACCTGCCGTCGCCACAGATTCTGGCTGCTGTGGCCCCGCCGCGCTTTGGCGACATTGGTTTTACCACGGAGGTGGCCGGGCCGGTACGGGCCTCCTGGCACGGCCCAGGCGATGCGCTGGATGTGCATGGCGACCTTACCTTCCGGCCTGAGCGCCGTGCGCGCCCCGGCTCTGTCCCGGTCAGCGGCACGGTAAAGGCGGACTATCTGGGCGATACCGAGCGCCTGGTCTTCCAGCAGGCCAACCTGACCACTCCGGGGACCGGGGTCCACGCATCCGGCACGCTGACCCTGCTGGACAAAGACCTGCATAGCGACATGCGCGGCACGGTGTCCACACAGGACCTGCAGGAATTTGACCGGTTGATCTATGTTGTTTTCTACACCTTGCCTACGTCCTCTGCTGCCGAGGTGCGCGGGCCGTCCTTTGCCAACCACTCCATGCTCCCGGTACATCTGGAAGGTAGCGCCTCCTTTCACGGCCAGTTCACCGGCTCGCTGCTGGAGCCGCAGCTGGATGGACATGTGGACGCACAACACTTTATTACCCAGATGGGAGGTCCGGGCGTAGGGAACGCTCCATCCGCCACGGCGCGGACCATCCATACCTTGCAGTGGGACTCGCTCCATGCGGACGTCAGCTATGCCCCCTCGCAGGTCCAGGTGCGCCACGCAGTCGTAGCGCGCGGCGCGACCATCCTGCACGCAGACGCACAGCTCCGCCTGACGCCATTGGGCAAGGAGGAGTACACCGTGGATGCCCACAGCGCCCTGGTTGCCAACGCGCGCCTTGCCAACGCTTCGATAACAGACTTGCAGGCCATTGTGGGCACGGCGTATCCCGTAACGGGGACCTTGTCAGCCAATGCCCAGTTACACGGTACGATGGAAAATTTATCTGGTACGGGCGACGTGACCATGGCGGACATGAATGTCTACGGTCAGTCGGTCCCATGGGTTGCTTCCCATCTGTTTGTCTCCGACCATCAGGTACAGGTGCAGCAGCTCCGCATCCGCGCGGCGGGCGGCGTGGCGGAGGGGGGATTTTCCTACGACTATCGCACCCATGCCATCCAGGGCGGCCTTACGGGAAAGCAATTGGACCTGAAACAGGTGCATTGTTTGCAGAGCGATCAGGCCCAGGTAGGCGGCATGGGCAGCATCCATCTACAGGCCGCAGGGACCTCGCTGGTCCCGCTGGTCACCAGCTCCGTGGTGATGGACAACGTCACGGTGAATGGTCAGCCGATGGGACAGGTCCACGCAGAGGCCAACCTACAGGGGGAGACGCTGTTTCTTACTTCCCGCGCGCAGTTGTTGCAAACGCGCCTGGAGCTGGGCGGACAGATGCAAATGACGCCGGGGCTGCCGGCCCAGCTCCAGTTGCAATTTACTGACTTTGATATTGGCCCCGTGTTGCAGATATTTGCCCACTCCAGTATTACCGGGAAATCTGCCATTCGCGGCACAATGCAATGCAATGGCCCCTTGCAGCGTCCGCGCCAGGTCCAGGTCACGGCCAGCCTGGACCGCTTCTCCATCAGCATCAACCACGTTCCGCTGGAGACCGATGGCCCGGTGCGCTTCTCAGTGCGGAACGGACTGTTGGAGCTGCTTCCGGTACACATCACGGGAACAGACACAGACCTTAGAATGCAGGGGACCGCGGACCTGCTGGATGGACAACGCATCCACGCCCACGCGGAGGGTGGCGTCAATGCGGCCCTGGCCAGGACCTTCAGCGACAGTCTGACTTCTTCGGGGCACATCGATTTTTCACTGGACGCCGATGGCGCCATGCACCAGCCACGCCTTACCGGACGGGTCCAGGTGAGCAATCTGGAGTTGCATTTGCAGGACGTGACCAATGGCCTGAGCGCCGTCAATGGCACGCTGGCTTTTGACCGGGACCGGCTGGTCATCCGGCAACTGAGTGGTTACACCGGGGGCGGCAAAGTGGATTTTACAGGTTTTGCCAGCTTCCACGACGGGCTTTATCTGGATGTGGGGGCCAAGGCCAAGGACATCCGCATCCGCTATCCGCGGGGGACCACCTCCACGGCAGACGCCAACCTCTATCTGGAGGGTGCGCCGGACGCCCTGCTGTTGCGCGGCAAGGTCCAATTGACCCGCTTTGCCGTCAGCGGGAACCTGGACATGGCGGCCCTGGCTGCCGCAGGCCAGTCCGCCAGCGCGCCGCCCGATCCGACCTCCGCGTTGAACCGCGTGCGTCTGGACCTCCTGCTCACCTCGTCGCCGCAACTGGGCTTCCAGAACTCCATTGCCACCCTGGCCGGGGACGTGGACCTGCACATACGCGGCACGGCGGCCAGCCCCTCGGTCCTTGGGCGGATTGATATTACGCAAGGCAAGGCGACCTTTGCCGGTACCCAGTACACCCTGCAACGAGGGGACATCCTGTTTACCAATCCGGTGACGATTGAGCCAGAATTGAACTTGCAGGCCACGGCGCGGGTGCGCGACTACGACATTATGATTGGCCTGAACGGTACGGTCAACAAGTTGCAGGTGAACTACCGCTCCGAGCCGCCACTCTCCCAGGCCGATGTGCTGGCCCTGCTGGCCCTGGGACGCACCAATGAAGAAGCGGCGATGTATGGCGAACAGGAGCAGGTGGGCAGCAATCCCACCACGGAGGCGCTGCTGGGAGGGGCCTTGAATGCCGCCGTCAGCAACCGTGTGCAACGGCTGTTTGGGGTGGCCAGCGTGCGCGTGGACCCCAACTTTGTGGGCGTCCTGGGCCAGTCCACGGCGCGCGTCACCGTGGAGCAGCAGGTGGGCAGGAACGTCACCCTGGTCTTTGCCACCAACGTGAATACCACCGCCCAGCAGTTGCTACAGGCCCAATACGACATTACGCGCAATCTCTCTATTATCGCCGTGCGCGACGAGGCAGACGTCTTTAGCCTTTACTTCCAGATACGGGGCAAACATCGCTGATTTCCCTGGTTTTAATGGGACCACCATATTTTTGTGCCTAGGACGCTTTTCCTGCCCTACAGCAAGGCGGGACGATGCATACTATGGGCAGCACTTTTTGCCAGGACCTTGCTCCTGTCGTATGGTCCAGGTCGGGCCTTTGTGGCCAGTGCAGAGATGGCCGACAGGAAATGGCCGAAAAGGGACTGGCGAGGAAACAAAAGGGGGAAAATACAATGCATGTGCGGACGAAAGTAGCGGTGTTCCTGGTTGCGTTGGCCGTGTATGGCCTCGCCCCTGGATGGACTGGATGGTCGGCCCATGCCGGGTATCTGTATGCCGCGGTCGGTGCATCGAATGACGCGCATCTCCGGGCGGAGATACGGAAAGAACTACAAGGCTCAAAATTCAAGGCGGTCACGGTCAACGTCCACAACGGGATCGCAGTGCTTTCCGGTGAAGTGGACCTGTATGCATACAAACTCGACGCCATCAGGAAGGCCCATAAAGTGCCAGGCGTCAAGGAACTCATGGACAATATCGCCGTTGGCGGACCGGACCTGCCGGACCAGGTATTGCAGCAGAAACTACTGAACAAAATAGAAGTGGACCGGGTGGGGTATGGGCAGGTCTTCAGCGCCATTTCAGTGGAAGTGCAAAATGGCGTGGTGACGCTGGGTGGACACGCCCGCGGCCCCGTCACAAAGCAGTCGGCCCTCGCTCTGACACAATACATGCCTGGCGTAAAGGACGTCATCGACAGGATACAAGTGGACCCGGTCAGCCAGTTTGACGATGGCATACGCCTGGCCGTGTACAACGCAATCTATAACTATGCCCCGCTGATGCAGTATGCCGATGTCCCTTCGCGCCCCATCCGCATCTCGGTGCAGAACCAGAACGTCACCCTCTACGGCGTGGTGGACAACGAAATGGACAAAGAGTTGATTGGCATTCGCGCCAACCTGGTCCCCAATGTTTTCCATGTGACCAACAACCTGGTGGTGGCCTCCCAGGAAAAAGAAAAGTAAAGACCACAGCTTTTCTGTAAGTGGCGGAGCATACAGTTTTTGTATGTTCCGCTTTTTCTTTTAGACTGGAAACAGCCAGGCCCATTTAGAAACCCCTGATCCAGTCCTATTGCTGTCCCTCAGGGGTTGAAGACCGCTATTTTTTCAGGTACTTACGGCGTGACCAAAGTCCCGCCCCTTCAAAACGCTGACTTGTTCAGGGGTCCCTTTACGATGAAGTTCTTCCAAAATACACGCATAACATTGCAAATGATCAAGTGGGAGCATTCCATTTTTGCCCTCCCTTTTGCCTTGACGGGGGCCATGCTTGCCGCCCATGGCATGCCATCCTGGCGCGTCTTGTTTTGGACCGTCCTCTGCATGGTTTCCGCCCGCTCCGCGGCGATGGCCTTCAACCGTCTGGTCGATGCCGACTACGATGCGACCAATCCTCGCACCGCCATGCGCGCCATCCCCGCCGGTCTGCTCAGCCGCGGCTACACCAAGGGATTTATCGCCGTCTCCAGCGCCGTGTTTATTTGTTCCGCCAGCCGGTTGAACCATCTGGCACTGCTGCTTTCCCCGCTGGCGCTGGCCATCGTTTTTTTCTACTCTCTTACCAAACGATTTACCCGCTGGTCGCATGTTTTCTTGGGCATCTCCCTTGGCGTGGCCCCTGCCGCAGCGTGGATCGCCGTCCGGGGGAGCTTCGATCTGCGCATCCTGGTGCTGGCCGCTGCCGTGGTCTTATGGGGGACGGGCTTTGACGCGCTATATGCCTGCCAGGATGTAGACCACGACCGCCGCACGGGTCTGCACAGCGTCCCCCAGGCGCACGGCGTGGGGGCCGCGTTCTGGCTGGCGCGTCTGGCGCATGGGCTGATGGTCCTTTTGCTTTTCTGGCTTTGCGCCCTGTTTGCTTTGGGCAAAGTGGCCATGCTGGGGACCGCAGTCGTGGCCGTCCTGCTCACTTATGAGCACCTGCTGGTTTCTCCACGCGACCTGCGCCGTTTGAATGCCGCTTTCTTCACCATGAACGGGGCCATTTCTGTGCTCTTTTTCCTCTTTATTGCGGCGGACCTTCTGTGGAAATGACGCCCGGAGAAATAGGGCGATTTTCCATCCCCAGAGGTCCCATCCAGGAAGCAATGTGATAACGTTTCAGCCATGCGTGTTGCGATCCAAGGTGAGTTGGGTTCCTTTAGCCATGAAGCGGCCCGGTCCATGTTGCCCGGCGCTACCATTGTTCCCTGCACCACGGCAGGCGATGTCTTCCGTGCCCTGCTCTTGTCCCAGGCCGATGTTGCCGTGGTCCCGATTGAGAACTCCCTGGTTGGCCCCGTGGTGGAGTTTTATGACCTGCTCTTTGAACACGATGTATGGATCACGCAGGAAAAACTGGTGCGCATCCGCCACAACCTGATTGCGCGGCCCGGCAGCTCCCTTGGGCAAATCACCCATGTCCTGTCCCATCCAGTTGCGCTTTCCCAATGCCGCAAGTTCCTGGATGCCCACCCGCAAATTGAGGCCGTGGCCCATTATGACACCGCAGGCAGCGTGCGCACCATCTTGCAGGCGGACGACCCGTCCCACGCGGCCATCGCCAGCGCCCAGGCCGCAGAGCAGTATGGCGGCGAGGTGCTGCTGGCCGGGATTGAAGACAACCTGGAAAACTATACCCGCTTCCTGCTCCTGCAGCGCAAGGGGGCGGTTGGCACGCTGCAAACCGGGAAAACACCCCTTCAGGGGCCACCTCTGACTGGACCACGCAACCAGCCAGCGGAGAGACCCAATAAAATGTCCCTGCTTTTCTTTCTGGAAAACCGGCCTGGGGCCTTGGTGCAGGCCCTGGGCGTCTTTTCCGATTTGCAATTGAACCTGACAAAAATTGTTTCGCGTCCGGTGCATGGGCGTCCGTGGGAATATATGTTTTACGTCGATGTGCAACTGCCCGGCCCAGAGGCTGCGGACCTGGCCGTCCAACAACTCCAACGGGTGTGCCCGGTGGTGAAGGAACTGGGCCGATACCGTGCTGCCATCGAATAAGAGGGTCGATGGGACCGATGGCTTTCTCCTGTGCCACGTCAATTGGCCAGCGAATAGCAGACTGCCTCGTCTAACAAGCGTAGGTGGCCGATAAGCAGGAAGGAAAGTCCAGGCAACGGGGCAGGACAGAAGGACACGCTGGATGGCACAGACAGGCGGGAAGATACACGCGTTGGCTTGGACAAGGTATCGTATTATTTTTCAATCAATTACTGGAACAAATTGGAATGACTGCAACCATCCCAATTTTTCATCATCTAACAATCATAAGATTTGATAGGGGCAGACTCAATGTCAAGTGACTTTTTAAGCATCATCCATCCAGGAGAACGCAGGGCACAGGACCCAGGGGCGTCGGAGAAGATGTATCCCGTGTTGCCGGTGCGGGACACGGTGTTGTTCCCTCATGCGGTCTTGCCGTTGACGGTGGGCCGGGAAAGCTCCATCCAACTGATCCAGTCCCTGGGCGAGGAAAAGACGATTGTGGTGGTGGCGCAGCGGGACGCCCACATGGACGCCCCGCAACCTGCCGATCTGCACGCCGTGGGCACGCTGGCCACGGTCCACAAAGTGGTCAAAATGCCGAACCAGAGTCTTTTTGTCTTTACCGAAGGCAATGAGCGCGTGCGTCTGGGCGAGTTCAGCCAGATCACGCCCTTTATGACCGCTGCGGTGGAACCGGTGCCGGAGCAGGAACCAGAAAAAAGCCCGGAGATTGAGGCCCTGCAGCGCAATGTCTTGTCGCAGTTCCAACTGATTGTGACCGCCTCGCCCACGCTCTCCGATGAATTGCAGACCATCGCGCTCAACATTGAGGAGCCGGGGCGTCTGGTGGATTTTATCGCCTCTTCGCTGGTCGTCCTGAGTATGCAGGACAAACAGGAGTTGCTGGAGACCCCGGACGTGGTGGCCCGGATGCAGCGGGTGAACAAGCACCTGGCCAAGGAACTGGAGGTCCAGCAACTGCGCAACAAAATCCAGTCGGAGGTGCAGGACCAGGTACAGCAATCGCAACGCGATTATTACCTGCGCGAGCAGATGAAGGCCATCCAGAAAGAACTGGGCGACCTGGATGAAGGGCAGAAGGACATTGAAGACCTGCGCCAGAAGGTCGAGGCCGCTGGTATGCCAGAGGAGGTAAAAAAGGAGACGCTGAAAGAGCTGGGCCGGCTCTCGCGCATGTCCCCCATGGCAGCCGACTACTCCATGACCCGCAACTACATTGAGTGGCTGGTGGTATTGCCCTGGGCCAAATCCACAGGCGGTGAAGTGGACATGGCCAAGGCCAAAGAGGTGTTGGAGGAAGACCACTACGACCTGAAAAAAGTGAAGGACCGCATCCTGGATTATCTGGCGGTGCGTCGCTTGAAGCCGGACATGAAAGGCCCGATCCTCTGCTTTGTGGGGCCTCCCGGTGTGGGCAAGACCTCCCTGGGACGCAGCATCGCGCGCGCCCTGGGACGCAAGTTCCAGCGCATTTCCCTGGGCGGAATGCACGACGAAGCGGAAATCCGGGGCCATCGTCGCACCTACATCGGCGCACTCCCCGGCCAGATCATGCAGGGCCTGCGCCGCGCAGAGGCCAATGACCCTGTCTTCATGCTGGACGAGGTGGACAAGCTGGGACGCGACTTCCGCGGCGACCCTGCCTCGGCGCTGCTGGAGACCCTGGACCCGGAACAGAACTCTACCTTCCGGGACAATTATCTGGACGTGCCCTTTGATCTTTCCCATGTGCTCTTCATTTGCACGGCCAACGTGCTGGACCCCATCCCGGAGCCATTGGTGGACCGCATGGAGATCATCGAACTGCAGGGTTATACCGAGGACGAAAAGGTCCACATCGCCTTTCGTTATCTGGTGCCCCGGCAGATAAAGGAAAATGGCATTACGCCGGAGCAGATCGAGTTCCCGGAAGGGGCCATGCGCCACATTGTGCGCCATTACACGCGCGAGGCGGGCGTGCGCCGACTGGAACAGCAGATTGGCACCCTCTGCCGCAAACAGGCGCGGCGCATCGCAGAAGGAAACACCGAAAAGCTAACGGTCACGCAGGAGGTGGTACAGGAATTTCTGGGCGGCATCAAGGTCCGCGTGGAAACGGAACTGGCCGAGCGTACCCAGCGCTCTGGTGTCGCTGTCGGGCTGGCCTGGACGCCCGCCGGGGGCGATGTCCTCTTCATTGAGGCCAATCGCATGAAAGGCAAAGGGAACTTCACCATGACCGGCCAGATTGGCCAGGTGATGCAGGAATCCATGCAGGCCGCGCTTACCTGGGTGCGCTCCAATGCCCGCGCTTTGCACCTTGACGAGGACATCACCAAAGAGATGGACCTGCATGTGCATGTGCCCGCCGGAGGGATACCCAAGGACGGCCCCTCCGCGGGTGTCACCCTGGTGACGGCGCTGGTCTCTTTGATGACGGAGGTCCCGGTGCGCCCGCTGACGGCAATGACCGGGGAGATCACCTTGAGCGGCAATGTGCTTCCGGTGGGCGGGATCAAGGAGAAATTTCTGGCCGCCAAACGCGCGGGCGTTCTCGACGTTATCATGCCTGCGGAGAACCGGCAAAGCGTGGAAGAGGACCTGACGCCGGAGCAGGTGGCCGGGGTCAACATCCACTACGTCAGCCGTATTGAGGAAGCATTGGCCGTGGTCCTGCCGGGCCTGCTCAACAAGCAGCAGCTTCCTGCCCTCCACGCGGAGACGGCCAAGGACGAGGCTGTTACGACAGCGGCATCCGGGGGCCAGTAGGGACGGTCTACAGAGGGCGCGGTCTACAATGCCTGTCGCAGCAGCCGGGATGGCTGGGTGCTGCGTCGGGCATTTTTCTGCGTGGAAGACCTGTGTCCTTTTCGCATGTCCATTTTTTCACATCGCGGGTATGCTAGCGCTATGCGGGTGCAGGTCCATTTTTTTGGCATTTTGAAGGACACTTTGAAGCGCGTGAGCGAGACGCTGGAGCTGCCAGAAGGCGCCTGCGTGCAGCACCTGCTGGAACACTACGTGCTTCAAGCGCCGCAGTTGCAGGGATGGATGGGGTCCCTGGCGGTCGCCGTCAATCAACACTATGCGCAGGCCACGCAGCCCCTGCACGACGGCGATGAGGTGGCGCTGTTGCCGCCGGTCAGCGGCGGGGCGCTAGAGAGTGCTTCAGAAGCTCCGCAGTTCTTTGTCAGCATGCAAGACGGCCCGATTGACGTGGAAACGCTGGTGGCCGCACTGAAGCATGGGGAAGACGGCGCGGTGGTCGTCTTTGATGGAATTGTGCGCGACAATACCCGGGGACGGCGCACGCTCTACCTGGTCTACGAGGCCTACCAGGAGATGGCGCTCCAGCAGATGCGCGGGTTGCTGCAGGAGGCGAAGCAGCGCTTTGCCATTCGCGACGCGCTGATGGTGCATCGGCTGGGCCGTTTGGAAGTGGGCGAGAGCAGCGTGCTGATTGCCGTGGCCTCGGCCCACCGCGCGCGGGCCTTTGACGCCTGCCGCTGGTGCATTGACATGCTGAAGAAGACGGTGCCCATCTGGAAAAAAGAACATTTCGAGGACGGCGCGGTCTGGGCCGACGGCGAGGACTTTCCCGCAGAGATCGCCGCGCTCCCACGGAGGGCCAGGTGACCATGCGCGGTCTTCGGCGGACGCTGGCAGCGGCGTGTTGCGCGGCCATGCTCGCGCTGGTCTCCCCATCGCTTTGGGCGCAGGCCGCAGTGGACAACAGTGGTAATTTGCAGGTGGATGTGCGTCTGGTGGATGTCTTTGTCACGGTGACGGACGCCAGCGGCTTTCCGGTGCGCGGCCTGGACAAAGAGGACTTTTCGATCACGGAAAATGGCCATCCAGAGTCCATCCGCGTTTTTGACCGCGAATCGGAGATGCCGTTGTCCATTGTGCTGGCAATTGACACCAGCCTGAGCGTACACAAGGACCTGGGCCTGGAAAAAGAGGCCGCACACGACTTTGTCCACTCGTTGCTGCGCCCGCAGGACCGGCTGGAGCTGCTTTCCTACGCGGCGGAGGTGCAGGAATTTGTCCCTTTTACCAACGACCTGCGGCGCATGGACCGTGGCATTGACCAGATGCAGGGCGTTGGGCCAACGGCGCTCTACGATGCCATCTATCAGGGGGCAACAGACCTGACTGGAATGCCGGGGCGCAAGGTGATGGTGGTGGTAGGGGACGGGGACAACAGCATGAAGGGCGTCAGCTACGACGACGCGCGCAGGCAGGCGTTGCGTGCGCAGGCGATGGTGTACAGCCTTATCATTGTGCCCATTGCCGCCAGCGCAGGCCGGGACACCGGCGGCGAACACGCGCTGATCCAGCTCTCAGAGGACACCGGCGGCAAATATGTATACGTGGAGGGGCCGCGCCAATTGCAGGCGGCCTTCGCGGGGGTCTCCGATGATCTGCGCACGCAATATCTGCTGGGGTATTATCCAGTCCCCCATGCCGGGGACCCGGATTTTCGCCGGACACAGGTTCATCTGGCCGGCCCTTTTCAGGACGCGCAATATCAACTGCGCTACCGCATGGGCTACTACGCCCACGCGGCGACGGGACCGTAAGCTGCGCGATATACTACGGTGTGGCGAACAACAATGGTGTGCGACGCAAACACAAGGCCCCTTCTGGTGAGACGGGACAGGAAACGCTCTATCTCCATTCGCTGAGCGAGCGGCAGGTCCCGGTGGCCATCAAGCTGCGCGATGGCGAGACGGTGCGCGGCTGGATCGAGTATTTTGACGACCACATGGTCCGCTTGACGCGGGAAGGCCATCCCAATCTTTTTATCTACAAAACACAAATCCTGACCATTACCGAGCAGTCCCGGCGTGGCCCGGCACGGCCCGGGACCAGTGTGGCGGCAGCGGAATGAGCGACCAACAAAAGCCAGGGTTGCTCCACGCCACTCCTGCAGCGGAGATGGCCCGCGAGGCCGGGGCCTTGTTGCGCCAGTATTTCCAGCGCGGCGTGGCCACGGAGTACAAAGGCGATGTCGACTTGGTGACGGTGGCAGACCGGGAGAGTGAGCGCCTGCTGGCCGAACGCCTGCGCCAGCGCTGGCCGCACTACGGCGTCTTTGGCGAAGAGGGGACCCGTTCGCAATTGGAGTGCGAATACCGCTGGTACGTGGACCCTCTGGATGGGACCACGAATTTCGCCCACGGGTTCCCGGTCTTCTGCGTTTCCATGGGGCTGGAGCGCCGTCGTGCGGAAACGCCGGCCAACGCCGACGGGGAGTTGGTTGCAGCGGTGATCTATGATCCCATGCGCGACGAGATGTTTGTTGCGGAAAAGGGCCAGGGCGCGTATCGGAATGGTGTCCAAATGCATGTTTCCTCCACTCCTGTGTTGGCCGAGGCGCTGATTGCCACGGGATTTCCCAGCCGGAAACGGCACAACAATCCGAATGTCCACTTTTATCAGGAATTCACCCTGCGCTCACATGGGGTGCGGCGCGCCGGGTCTGCCGCGCTGGACCTGGCCTATACGGCCTGTGGACGCTTCGATGCGTATTGGGAGTTCAATTTGAACCCGTGGGACACGGCTGCGGGCGTGCTCCTGGTGCAGGAGGCAGGCGGGACGGTCACCTGCATGGACGGCGGACCATTCCGCCTGGACAGCCGTGAGGTCTTGGCCACCAATGGGAAGATACAACAGGAAATGATGGAATTGTTCCGCGACATGTTTGCAGGACGCGGACTGGCGCCCATCCTGACGCCAGTGGAATTTGCAGCCCGGCGTGCTGCGCGTCTACAATCCTGATTTGCAGTAGAAGGGCAGGAATGGCTGTCGTCCGTCCTGCTACAATTTAGTTGTTCCATACCAGCGTAAGGAGAAATCAATCAATTTATGGCATACGTAATTGCAGAACCTTGCATCGGGACCAAGGACACGGCCTGTGCAGATGCTTGTCCCGTGGATTGCATCCACCCCAAAAAAGATGAAGATGGATTTGCCACGACGGACCAGTTGTTCATTGATCCGGTGGAATGCATTGACTGCGGCGCCTGCGTGCCGGTGTGTCCGGTCTCGGCGATCTTTGCCGCAGATGACCTGCCGGAGAAGTGGAAACACTTCGCCGAAAAGAACGCAAAACACTACGGACGCTAGACGGTCCATGGTCGGCCCCGGGCGCGGACGGCCCTTGACGCGGTCTTTGCCGGACGCAGAGGTCGTATGTATGGCCGTTTCCCAATGACCTGCAACAGGGAAACATCCATGCTTGCCCTTTGTTGATGCAGCGCGCAGCCATTCTTTGGTTGCGCGCTTGCCCTTTTCCGGTAAGATTTCCGCATGGTCCTACACCAGTCCGAGGCCATTGTGTTGCGCACCTGGCCCTTTCAGGAGGCGGACCTGCTGGTCTCGCTTTTTACGCGCGATATGGGTCGGGTGCGCGGAGTGGCCAGGGCCGCGCTCAAGTCGCGGCGGCGCTTTGGCGGCACATTGGAGCCGATGACGTGGGTGCGCGCCACCTATGCGGAAAGGCCACGTCAGGAGCTGGTGCGTATGGACCAGTTTGAATTGCTGGCATCCCCGCTGGCGCAACCTGTGGACCACCTGCGCGCCGCAGCGCTGGCCTTTTATACGGAACTTCTGGACAATGTGCTGCCCGACCACGACCCGCAGGACGCCATCTTCCGCCTGACATTGGCAACGGTGGAGCACACCCGCATCAACGCTTGCTGGCCCCCACTCACCTATTTCTCCTTGTGGATGACGCGCCTGCTGGGCTGGCTGCCGGCCCTGGACCGCTGTACGGTCTGCGGCACGCCGTTGGAGGGTGCGGCATATTTCCATCTCCTCAGCGATGGCCTGTGCTGCGTGGACCATCGCAAAGCAAACAGCAGCCTGCTCTCCCACGGATCGCTCCTACTGGCGCAAAAAATGTTGCGCGCCCCGCTCACTGCATTTATAGACGCCCCCTGGCCACCGCAGCGCGCGCAAGACCTGCGCCGGTTTACCATGCGCACGCTGGAACGGCACCTGGAGCAGCGATTGAACGCAGCGGCGGCGTTGGTGCGTCTGGGTGGCTGATCGCTGGCCTGCATCGGCGAAGGCGCTTTCGATACAATCGCAAGTACGGACAAAATTTTCCCTGCATCGGCGTCCCTACAACGCGGGACCTGCTGGACACGCCAGATGCAAGACCGGACATTATGGTGAATACCGTTGCACCCAGCGCGGCCAACAAGACCGCGCCCACATTCCAGGGACTTCTCTTTGAGTTACAACGCTTCTGGGCCGAACGCGGCTGCATCTTGCAACAACCATACGACGTGGAGGTCGGCGCGGGCACCATGTCGCCAGAGACATTCCTGCGCGTGCTGGGGCCGCGGCCATATCGTGTCGCCTATGCGCAGCCATCGCGCCGCCCCGCCGATGGACGCTATGGAGAAAACCCCAACCGCCTTTTCAAACACACGCAGTTGCAGGTGGTTTTGAAACCGCCCCCGGCCAACGTGCAGGAAATGTACCTGGAATCATTGGCCGCCATTGGCATTGATCTGCGCCAGCATGACATCAAGTTTGAAGAGGACAACTGGGAGTCGCCCACGCTGGGCGCCTGGGGCATTGGCTGGCAGGTGATGCTGGACGGCCTGGAAATCACGCAGTTCACCTACTTCCAACAATGCGGCGGCATTGACCTGGACCCCATCACGGTTGAGATCACCTACGGGCTGGAACGTATTGCGGCCTTTTTGCAGGACGTTGACTCCATCTATGACATTGTCTGGATGCGGGACGAGAAGGCGGGCCGCTCAGTGACCTATGGCGAAGTGCGACTGGCCGAGGAGTTGCAATTCTCCGTATACAACTTTGAGAAGGCCGACGTGGAAAAGCTGTGGCAGCATTTGGACCTGTATGAGGCAGAATGCAAGGCGTTGCTGGAAGCGGCGCGCACGTTGCCCGATGAGAGCGACGCCACAACACGCAGCCGCGTGCCGGTGCTGGCTGCGTTCGACCTCTGCCTGAAATGCTCGCACCTTTTTAATTTGCTGGATGCGCGCGGTGCGATCTCGGTCACGGAGCGCGTGGGTGTGATTGCGCGCATCCGTACCCTGGCCGTGGGCGTGGCCAAGGCCTACACAGCACAACAGTGCCAGTCATTCTAGGCGTAGCGAAGGAGCCGAAGGGCCTTCGCAATAAGGACACCATCGTTGTCCACATAGTTTGAAGTGGTCGCAAGAAAATTTAGGAAAGAGATATATGCCTGCATTTTTATTGGAGATTGGTCTGGAAGAGGTGCCCGCGCGCATGGTTGCCGCGGCGCAAAAGGAACTCGCCGAACGCGTGGAAAAGATGCTGACGCGTGAGGACCTGCTGCACGCACACACCGTAAAAAGCTATTCCACGCCGCGTCGTCTGGCCGTGCTGGTGGAGGGAGTGCTGGCCCATCAGCCGGACACGCAGGAGGAACTCGTCGGCCCGTCGCTGAAGGTTGCGTATAAGGATGGCGCGCCGACACCCGCTGCGATGGCCTTCGCGAAAAAAGCTGGCGTGGAGGTTGCTGCGCTCAAGACCATCACCAACGCCAAGGGCGAATACATTGGCGCGACGGTCCAGCGCAAAGGCCGGCCCGCAAGCGAGGTGCTGGCGGAGATGCTGCCGCGCGAGATCGCCGGCCTTTATTGGGCCAAGAGCATGTACTGGCGCGCCGGCAAGCCGGAGCGATTTGTGCGTCCCGTGCGTTGGCTGCTGGCCTTGCTGGACGCGGAAGTGGTCCCCGTGGAATTTGCCGGAGTGAAGGCCGATGGCCTGAGCCATGGCCATCGCGTGCTGTACGGCGATGCGCCCATCGTGATTGTGAAGCCATCGGAGTATGTTGCAAAGCTGGAAGGGGCCAAAGTTGTCGTCGATGTAGAAGTCCGCCGACAGAAAATCCGCAATGCGCTCGATGCTGCGACGCGCACGGTTCCCGGCGCGCGCTGGCGCGAGAATGCAGGGTTGGTCGATGCGGTCACGCACCTGACCGAGTGGCCGACGGCGCTGCTGGGCAGTTTCGAGAAAGAACACCTGACGCTGCCAGAAGAGATACTGGAAACCGTGATGCGCGACCACCAGAAACAATTTGTGGTGGAAGATGCCAACGGTAAACTGCTGCCGTATTTCCTTGCTGTACTAAATACGGAAGTGGACGCAGCAGGCGCGGCCATCATCCGCCACGGCAATGAGCGCGTCCTGCGCGCCCGCTTCAACGACGCCCGCTTTTTCTGGGACGTGGACCAGAAGGTCCCGTTGGTGGACCGCATTGTGATGTTGAAGAACGTGACCTTTCACAAAGATTTGGGCAGCTACTGGGACAAGAAAGAGCGGAACGAAGAAGTGGCCATGAACTGGCAGGGGCACTTGGTGGCCCCTACGAAAACAAACCAGCAGGACAATTTTTATCGTGCTGTTATAGCGGCCATTCGGCTGGCCAAGGCGGACCTGACGACGGAGATGGTCAAAGAGTTTCCTGAGTTGCAGGGCATCGTTGGCGGACTCTATGTGAAGGCCCAGGGGCTACCAGACAACTATAAAAAATTCTTCACTACACAGGAGCAATATGACGCACTTGTTGCGGAAGTTGCGGACGCCATCTATGACCACTATAGGCCGGTTTCCGCATCGGACAGCATCCCACGCACTAGGACAGGTTGCGTGGTGGCGATGGCCGACAAAATCAGCACAATCGTCGATATGTTCCAGATAGGGATGCAACCCACAGGGTCGAGGGACCCGTTCGCTCTTCGTCGAGCTGGGAACGGACTGGTCCGCATCCTGATAGAAAATGATGAAATAGCGCAGAAAATGCATTTATCGAACGTCCTCGATGCTGCGACCGAGGACACCGCGGCCCAAGAAGATACTTCCGTAAAAAAGGCAATGTATGGTTTTTTATTGGACCGTTTTGAGTTCTATTTACAGGAAAGTTGCAAGGTGCGCTTACAGGTGGCACGGGCAGTACGGGGCTCTGGAGCTGCAGGGACAGAAGATGGTCCACCCGAAAAGCTTGTTGGTTATGGTTACGTAGCTGGCTTTGCAAAAGCATTAAACGAACAGGTTGGCTCGTCGGATGTGCTTGCAGTTGCAGAATTATTGAAGCGTGCGGCGAACATTCAAAGGCAGGCCAAGGAAAAGGGGGCCCAATTCCCGGACACGGAGACGGAATCGTTGCTGGTGGATGCTGCGGAGAAGGAACTGGCGCGCCAGGTGACCGAAGTCGGTGCCAGCATCCAGAAAAATTATCGCGAAGGGAAGTACAGTGAAGTGATCGCGGCGATTGCTGGTCTACAGCCTGCGCTCAACGCATTTTTTGGTTCCGTCCTGGTGATGGTGGAGGACACTCAGCTACGCGCCAATCGGCTGGCGCTGCTGAAACGCACGGTGGACGTGGTGCGTTGGGCGGCGGACTTCTCGGAACTGGCCTCGATCTAAAGCGAGGTCATTCTGAGCGGGGTCCGCTGTGGCGGACGCAGCGAAGAATCCAGAGAATACTGGCCACATCTGCCAAGCGCGCACCTTCTGGATTCTTCGCTTCGCCCAGAATGACACATTTTTGTGGGGATGGAATGCAATGAAGATGCTTTCTGCCCAGAATGGCCCTCTCAGTTGAGGCGCTGCAATCGGGCAATGAGTTTATTGGCAACGTTTTCTTCATTCTCTGTCCAGAGCAGTCGCGTTTCCGCGCCGCAATTCTTCTCTACGGCCTTGGTGAAGGCCACAAGCTGCTGGATGTTTTGTTGCAGATACTGCTGGCCGTCCTCGTCAAGCGGGACGTCTTCGCACAGAAATGGCGTGTCCAGGCCCAGGTCGATGCGGATGTGGCCATTTTGTTCATGGCTTCCCTGGTCGAACTCCGGTCCCAGGCCCACGATGCGGATGGGTTGCATCTGCTCGCGCCAGACAGGGTCCAGCAGGCCGTCACTTTCCGGGAGCCAGAGCTTCCAGTACATTTCAAACTCGTAGGCATAATCTTCATGCAGTAGCTCGGTCGCTTCCGCAACGGCCTCTTCTGGCGCCGCCGCACCGGTGGATTCGTTGCCATAAATACGCTGGAAGACGGGCGCTTCCTGCCAGTCCAGTGGAAAGACCGTGGCGGCATAGACCTTGGGGGCGGGAAGCTGCCGCATCACGCTGACAAGTTTCTGCGGCAACAACTGGAAGCGGGGCCTGGGGAACCAAAGGCTGAAATACAACGGGTCGGCCATGTCAGCATTGTAAGCAGCAGTGCGGGAAAATGCACGGCGGACGCGCCTTGTCGCGCCGGGTGAGAAAATGAAAACATCTATGCGCTGGACGGTACGGAAGTTACGCATTTCCCTGGTGGTCCTGTCCACGGTCCTTGGCCTTGGGATCGTAGCATCGCTGTTGTATGCGCGTTGGCAGGTGCGCCATGTGGTGCGGGACCTTCCCGCCAAATTGGGCGTCCAAATCCAGCAATCGACGGAAGGGTTCACGTATTCCAAAACGGAACAGGGCCGGACGGTCTTCACCCTCCATGCAGCCAAGGCCCTGCAATATCGCACTTCTGGACGCGCCTTGCTGCACGATGTACGCATCCAGGTGTTCAACCAACAAGACGGCCAGACAGACACCATTGCCAGCGACCAATTTGAATACGACCCGGACAGGGGGACCGTACAATCGCAGGACGAAGCGCAGATTGATCTGCACACTCCGGCCCCGCCGCAGGCAGGCGCGCAGGCCACGCAACCGGGCGCGCACGGCGCACAGCAGGAAAGGACCATCCACGTCCTGACGCATGGGCTGGTCTTTAACCAGAAGACCGGGATCGCCACCACGGACGGTCTGCTTGCGTTCCACATTGCGCAGGGAAATGGGCAGGCCGTCGGCGCTGTCTATGATTCCAAACAGGGCCTTCTGCTGCTGAAGGCCGACGTGGTCCTGCACACGCAAACGCAGAAAGGCCCGGCAGTCATCCACGCGGCGCAGGCCGTGTACGAACAACACGCTGGCCAGATACAGATGGAGGAGGCGACCTACACGACCGCGACGGAACACGCTTCCGCCCGCCGGGCCACCGTGGACCTTCGCCCGGACAACAGCGCCAAGGGCCTGGAAGCGGAGCAGGATGTGCAATATCAGGAGACCAGCGGAAACTCTGTCTCCTCCGATACGATGGTCGCGGCGCTGGATGACAACAGCCGTCCGCAGACCGCGCACTTCCATGGGAACGTCCACTTCCTGACGCGGCAGCAACAGGGCAGTACCCAAGGTCTGGCGGAAGACGGCCAGTTTTATTTCGACCCGCAGGGACACCTGCGGCAGGGAAGGTTGGACCGCAACGTGCGCGTCCAGCAACATATTTTGTCCTCACCGGCGCCCATCGAGCGCAACTTGCAGGCAGCCCATCTGCTGATGGAATTTGTTGCCGGGGCAGGGGGCCATGCAGAGCTGAAGCAGGCCACGGCCACGGGAGATGCGGTCTTCCATCAGCAGTCGTTTCCGGGGCAGAAGAGCAAGCAGAAGACCACCCGGAAGACTGCGCAGAACACCGCCCAGGACACAACAGTCAGTGCGCAACAGTTGGTTGCCTACTTTGCACCAGGGCAGCAGTTGCTCCGCGTGGACGGGGAGGGAAACACCCGGCTGCGCAGCGTGGCGGCCAATGGAGACATTGACACCAGCTCTGGCGACACGCTGCAGGTGCTCTTCGATGCGGTCCCGTCAGCCACCCACACTCCCAAGCGGGCCGCCCGGACGACAGACGTGATAGACACCAGCACCATACGAAGCGCGGTGCAGCAGGGCCACGTCCTCTTACAACAAACAGCGGCGCCGGGGCCTGTTCCTGGGGAGACGCTACACGGAGGTAAACAGGACAGGCACCCAGAAATCTCCACCGTGACGGCGGACAAGGCCGTATATCAGGGTGCAACGCAATTGCTGACATTGACGGGCAGTCCGTACTTCAAAGACGCGGAAATGGAGATGAGGGCAAAGCAGATGCAGGTCCATCGCCCCACGGGCGAGGTGACGGCCATCGGTGCGGTGCAGACCACGGTCCGCGGGGGTGGCCCGGTGGGAGGGTTGCTGGGCGGTAGCGAGGGCGAAGGAAACGTGCCGACCCATGTGATTGCAGACCGGGCCAATCTGGACCGCAATACGCAGCACGCAACGTTTACCGGTCATGCCCGTTTGTGGCAGGGGCAAAACGTGGTGGAGGCCCCGGTCATTGAGGTCATTCAGGCACAGCAAGAGTTGGTGGCCCACGGCGCGTCCCAACGGGGGGCCGTCCACTGCGCCTTTGTTGCCTCCCAAAAGCCGGGCGCTTCCAGCGGCCAAGGCCCCACCCCGGTCTACGTGGTCAGCGACCGGTTGCTATACTCCGATGCAGAGCACAAGGCGCACTTTACCGGCCATGTCGAGGTCACCATGCAAGGCAGTCAACTGTATTCTGAAGTGGCGGATGTTACCTTGCAGCCAGGTGCGCCAACAGCGCCTGAAGGAAAAAATATGCAGACGGCGCGCAACAATTCCACGCAAAGTTCCGTTGAACGGATTGACGCCAAAGGGAATGTCAGACTGGTGCAGCCAGGGCGGTATGGGACCGGGGCAGAGATCGTCTACACTGCCAGTGATGGGCGATTTGTACTGACCGGGAGTGGACAGACGCCACCGGTGATTGTGGATGCCGAGCGGGGGTCCCTGACTGGGCAGACCTTGATTTACGAATCGGAGCAGAACACGGTGCTGGTGCAGGGTGGCAATGCATCCACAACAACCAAAACGCGGGTCCAGAAATAATGCAGACACTGACGACCGACCAATTGGCGAAGAGCTATCGCGGACGGCAGGTGGTGCGTGGCGTCAGCCTGGAGATACACCAAGGGGAAGTGGTGGGGCTGCTGGGGCCGAACGGCGCTGGCAAGACCACCAGCTTTTACATCATCGTGGGCCTGATACGGGCAGACGCGGGCCGCGTAATGATCGACGATACGGAGATCACGCACCTGCCCATGTATTTGCGGGCGCGCAATTTTGGGATCAGCTACCTGCCGCAGGAGCCGTCGGTCTTCCGCAAGCTCACCGTGGAAGAAAACATCCTGGCCGTGCTGGAGACGCAACCCGGCGGGTGGGAGCAGCGCCGCGCACGTATGGAGAAACTGATTGAGCAGCTCAATCTGGGCCATGTGCGCAAGACCCAAGGGTACGCGCTCTCTGGCGGGGAGAGGCGCAGGGTGGAGATTGCCCGTTGTTTGTGTATTGATCCCCGCTTCATTCTGCTGGACGAACCCTTTTCAGGCATTGATCCCATTGCGGTACACGACCTGCAGGAAATCATCTTTGATTTGAAGGCCAGTGGTTATGGCGTCCTGGTCACTGACCACAATGTCCGGGAGACGCTTTCCGTGACGGACCGCGCCTACATCATCAACGAGGGGCGTATCTTCCGCACCGGCACGCCGGAGGAACTGGGACGGGACCCGGAGGTCAAGCGCATCTATCTGGGCGAGGGCTTTACGCTTGGTTGATCCATACCGGTCGCCCCCGTTGTGTACGCCAATCGTTGCCCCGCACAGCATGTAAACTAGAAGGGAAATGGTCTTTCCTAAGGACATAGCGTGATGGTCTCTCTCCAACCCAGGCTCAACCTGAAAGTGTCGCAGAAGCAGGTGCTGACGCCGGGCCTTGTCCAGATGGTGAACGTCCTGGCGCTGAACAAACTGGAGCTGAAGGAGATGATCAACGCGGAGATCATCGAGAACCCAGTTCTGGAGGAACTGGACGAGAGTGTCCCCGTCCTGGATGAAGTGCGTGGTACGGAAGAGGGCGATGTGGCCGCATCGGAACTTCCCAAAGCAGAGCGCGACCCTTTCGAGGAAATTGATTTTGGCTCCTATTTCCAGGACTATCTGGACCCAGGCTATCGCACGCAAGAGAGCAGCGAGATCAGCGAGCGTCCGTCCTTTGAAAATTTCCTGTCCAAGCCCAGCACCCTCAGCGACCATCTGCTGTGGCAACTTGGCTCCTTGAGCTTGGATAAAAAAATACACGATGCTGCCGAACTTATCATTGGCAATCTGAACGAAGACGGCTATTTGACCGCAAGCGACGAGGAGTTGCTGGCGGCACTTTCCGCAGAAGATGTCCCCTTGCAACGGCCTGCTGCTGAAAAGGGACCGCCGCATCGGATGGCGACCCTGAACAGTGGGGACGGACCTGCGGACGCGTCTTCTGTGAAGGGCGCGGCCCAGACCGTTGCGGTCCCCGCCATTGCCGCCGCTGCGGCGCCCCAGAGCGTGGGGAACTACCCTGCGGAGCTGCGCGCGGTGCTGGCAGAGGCATTGCAGATTGTGCGCGCCCTGGACCCGGCAGGGACCGCCGCACGCGACCTGCGCGAGTGTTTGCTGATGCAACTGGACGTCCGCAGCCACGAGGCCCATCTTCTGTCTGCGGTCCATGCGCCGCAGACACCGGCGCCATCGACCACAAAGAAGGACGCATACAAAGCGGAGGCGCACGCAGGGGCCGATGGGACCAATGCCCTGGCACGGCGCATCATCGTGGACTTTCTGCCCCACCTGCAAAAGCGCGACCTGCGCGAGCTTTCCAAATTGACGGGCAGCCGACCGGAGCACGTCCAATTGGCGATTGACCTGATCCGCAGCTTGGATCCCCGTCCTGGACGCCGTTACAACCGCGAGGACGTGCGGCTCATCGAACCCGATGTGGCCTTTGTGAAAAGGGACGATGAGTATGTGGTCCTGATGAACGAGGACGACATGCCCACGTTGCGCCTGAACCATGGATATCGCCGTATGTTGACGCAGGACAACACGGACCGCGATGTAAAGGAGTATGTCAAGGAGCGTTACCGCTCGGCCATCCAGTTGATACGGAACATTGAGCAGCGCAAGAACACCATCCTGCGCACCTGCGAGGTCATCGTGCGGCGGCAGCAGGAATTCATGGAAGACGGCGTTGAGGCGCTCAAGCCCATGATGATTAAAGAGGTGGCCGAGGAGATTGGCGTACACCCTTCCACCGTCAGCCGCGCCGTTTCCAATAAATATGTCCACACGCCCCAGGGTGTTTTTGAGCTGAGGTTTTTCTTCTCGGAAGGTGTGAACGGACCGGAAGGGGCCGGCACGCCCCTCCTGCTGTTAAAAAGGAAAGTGAAGAAGATGATTGAGGAGGAGGACCCGCGCAAGCCATTGACCGATGATGCGATCACCCTGCTTCTGCAGTCGCAGGGGATCAACGTAACACGCCGGACCGTGGCCAAGTATCGTGAGGACATGGCCATCCCCAGCACACACCAGAGACGTGTCCGACGCTAAGAAGAGGCACCCGGTACCAACACAAGGGAGGAGCAGTATGCAGACAGAGTTCACGGGAAGACATCTAAAAGTAACCAAGGCATTGCGCACCCTGGCCGAGGAAGGGCTTTCCCGGATTGAAAAAATACTGGGCCGCACGGCCACCGCGCATGTGACCTTCTCAACGGAAAAATACCGGCATTCCGTTGAAGTGAACATAAAAACGCGCTTGCAGATGGTTGTTGGCGTGGCCGAATCTTCTGACATGATGATGGCCCTGCGCGACGCAATGGAGAAGGCAGAAAAACAGGCAATACGCCTAAAAAAGCGGAAGATACAGGTACACCGGCAGAGCAAGGAAACGACAGTCGCGAAGGCCCAGTCTGTCCCAACGAGACGGAGCGCCGTTCGCGCCCTGCCCGCGCCACCTTCGCAGGAGGACGGGTCTGTCATGGAACTCCATGTGGTCCCGTCGAAGGAGTCCGTTGCCAATCACGCCATGTCCATCCACGAGGCCGTGAAAGAGGCGGCGTATCGTGACCGCCACGTTTTTGTTTTCCGGGACCATACAGGGGAGATCAAGGTGCTGCATCGCACGCGGGAAGGCGTTGTGCAGCTCATTGAAGTCCCATAATCTAAGGGGACCAGCACCACAGATTGCACGGTCATTTGCCCTCGTCGTGTGCCCGCCGTGGAATGGTGTTTGGAGATGGACAACATGGTTACTAACGGTAAGCACGCCCCTAAAAGGCCGCCCAGGAAACTTGTATCTGCTGCGAAGCCTGGCAACCAGCGCGCCGCTGACAATGAACTGGTGATCGTGACCGGGCTTTCCGGGTCCGGGAAACTTTCTGCGCTCAAGGCCTTTGAGGACCTGGGGTATTACTCCGTCGATAACCTTCCCATTGATTTGATCCAGCCTTTTGCGGACCTGATTTGCCAGTCGCCGGAGGTCCGCCGTGCGGCGCTGGTTGTGGATGTGCGGGAGGGGGCGCAGCTCGACCGCTTCCCGGCGACGCTGCGCCAGGTGCGGCAGATGCTGCCAACCAGGCTGGTCTTCTTGGAGGCGTCCGATGAGGCGCTGCTGCGGCGGTTTTCTGAGACGCGCCGTCCGCACCCGCTGGGCAAAAAAAACACTGTTTTGCGTTCCCTCAGCTCTGAGCGCAAGCTACTGGCGCCGTTACGCAACCTTGCAGACGTGCTGATTGATACGACCAAATTCAACGTCCATGAACTGCGCGCCCACATCAATGGGTTGTTCCAGCAGAAAAAAGACGAGAAGGGCCTGCTGATTTCCACCATCAGTTTTGGCTTCAAAAATGGCATCCCGCAGGAGGCGGACCTGGTCTTTGACGTGCGCTTTCTGCCCAATCCCCATTTCATCCCAGAGTTCCGTCCGTTGACAGGGCGCGACGCCAAGGTGGTCCGCTATATCAGCCGTTTCCCGGAAACAAAAGAGTTCATCACACGTGTGCGCGAGATGCTGCTTTTTCTGTTGCCGCATTATGTGCAAGAGGGGAAAAGCTATCTCTCCGTGGCATTCGGATGTACCGGCGGACAGCACCGTTCCGTGATGATTGCCGAGCGTATGAAAGGCCTGCTGGAAGACGCGGGCTATCGCGTCAAGTGCTTCCATCGGGACATTCCCCGTTGAAGGGGCCCGCAGATGGAATGGCCTGCGTCTCCGCTACATCAAATGCACGGCGTCCACGTCCACGGTGATGTTGCGACGTGGGATGTTGATCTGGTCCGCATGGTCCAGCATCTGGCGCACCAGTAGGGCCAGCTCCTTCCGCTTTGCGGCCTTCAAAATCAGGTGGAAACGGTAAGTGCGTTTCAGGCGCGCAATGGGTGCGGCGGCGGGGCCAAGGACGCGGACGTTGGGGTGCGGGTGCTGCTGCAACCATCGGTCCAGTTGCGCGGCCCATTTGCCCACCTGTTCCAGGTTTGTATGTTCCAGCAGTATGTTGGTCAGGACCGCGGCAGGCGGGTAATGCAGCAGCCGTCGGTAGCGCAGTTCGTGTTCCACGAATTTTGCGTAATCATGCTCCGCCGCAAAACGGATGGCGTAATGGTCAGGATAGTAGGTCTGCACCAACACGCGGCCTGCGCGGTCCCCACGGCCTGCGCGCCCCGCCACCTGGGTGAGCAGTTGGAAGACGCGCTCCGCGGAACGGAAGTCCGGCATACTCAGGGCATGGTCTGCGCCAATCACGCCCACCAGCGTGACGCCGTGCATGTCGTGGCCCTTGGCGATCATCTGCGTGCCCACCAGCAGGTTGATTTCCCCGGAGTGCAGCTTGGTCAACATGCGTTCAAAATCGTGGTGCGTGCGCATGGTGTCGCGGTCCATGCGCCCAATGCGCGCGTGCGGAAACATCTCCTGTAGCCGCTCTTCCCCTTGCTGGGACCCGACGCCAAAAAAGTACAGGTGTTCGCTGCCGCACTTGGGGCAGCGTTGCGGCACGGTGCGATGGAAGCCGCAGTAATGGCACACCATGCGTTGTCCGGCGTGGGTGTGGACGTCGGTGTCCCCAGCATTTTTGTGGTGCGTCAAGGCAATCGCGCAGTTGTCGCACTCCAGTTTTTCCCCGCAGGCACGGCACATCACCACAAAGGAATAGCCGCGCCGGTTCAGCAGTAGCATGGCCTGCTCGCCCCGTCCCAGCGTTGCTTCAATCTCTGCAATCAGCGCTCGCGATAGAAGGTTTTCCTGGCCGGTCTCGCGGAACTCCTGGCGCATGTCAATCAGGGAGACCACGGGCAGCGGGCGGTTGGCCACGCGTTCGCGCATGGAAAGCAGCGTGTATTTTCCGCGCTGCGCGTTGGCCCACGATTCCAACGATGGCGTGGCAGAGCCAAGCACCACCGTGGCCTGCAACAGTTTGGCGCGCATGACGGCCACGTCGCGCGCGTGATAGCGCGGCATCTCGGCCTGTTTGTAGGAGGTGTCGTGCTCTTCATCGACAATCACCAGGCCCAGGTTTTCCAGCGGGGCAAAGACCGCTGAGCGCGTACCGACCACCACTGGGGCGTCTCCGTTGCGGATGCGGCGCCACTGCTCCACGCGCTCGGTGGGCGAGAGCGCCGAGTGCAACAGGGCCACCTTGTCGCCAAAGGCAGACTGCAACTGCGCCACCATGGCCGGGGTCAGGCCAATCTCCGGGACCAGCAGCAAGCTGCATTTACCTGCCTCCAGCGCACGCTGCATGGCGGCCAGATAGACCGCGGTCTTGCCAGAGCCGGTGACGCCATGCAGCAGGAAAACGTGGAACCCTCCCGTATGCACGCTGGCCGCGATCTGTAATACCGTGTCTGTCTGCACAGCGTTCAGCGTGAAGGACCTGTGCGTGTCCGATAGCAGGGCAGAGGCGCCCGCAAACGGCGAAGCGGCGGCGACCTCCGCGATGCGTACCAGCCCGCGTCGCACCAGTGTGCCAAGGGTGGTCTTGGGCACGGGAAGTTGCGCCAGATCGTTGAGAGGGAGCGCCCCTTGCGCGCCCGCCAGCTCCGCCAGCAAAAGCTGTTGGTTGTCATTCAATTTTGGTGGTCGCGCGCCCTCGATCAATACTGCGACACGCACAGTACGGCGCACCGTGCGTGCTTCTGCAATGGACACGCGCGTGATCCAGCGTTTCTGCAAGAGGCGCGTAAGCGTCTCTGGTCTTGCAGAGGTCTTTTTCCGCAAGATGGGCACGCCCGCAGGCCCGTTGCTGGACAGATAGGCAAGCACTGCCTGTTCTCCGGCGTCCCCTTCCGTCCCGGTGAGCGTCTGCTGCGTGGGCGCAGAAAATATGCGCTGGCCCAGTTCTGTAATCTGGTAGACGCTCTGCTGGCGCACCTCTGCCTGCAAGGGCAGCATGGAGCGCAGCACTTCTCCCAGTGGCGCCAGGTAATACTCCGCGGTCCACGCGCCCAACTGCATCTGCTCAGCGGAGAGCACCGGCCCCGAATCGAGGACGCGCAAGACGCTTTTTAGATTGTCGCGCGTGGTGCTTTTGTGGATGTGGACCACAATGCCCTGCATCTGCTCCCGGCGAAAAGGGACCAGCACGCGCCCGCCGATGACCGGTTCCATCTCGCCAATGGAGTATGTGAAAAGACCATCCACAGGCACTGGCAGGGCAACGTCACAACAGCGGGGCATGGTCCCTCTTCTTGGTTGCAGGGGCGGGATGGTCCAGGGCCGTGGTCATTTTTCTCGTGCAGGTTTCCATCAATGGGAAGCTGCAACCAGGTGCTCCTCAAAGTGCGCCAGCGTCCTTTGGCGCGCCAGTGCAGCCGCTTTCTCGTTGTAGCTGTCGCGCGCGTCGCAATTGAATCCGTGGCCCGCATCGTAGGTAAAAACAGGGAAGCCGGGATACTCCTGCTGTACCTGCTCCACCACGGAATGCGGAATGTGTGTGTCTTGCAGGCCGAAATGAAAGACCGCCGGACAGGTGGCCTTTTCCGTAATGTAACTTTGGATGCCTCCGCCGTAATACGAGACGGTGGCATCGGGATGGAGGCGCGTGTTGCCCAACCAGGCCAGCGTGCCGCCCCAACAGTAGCCGACCACCCCCACTTTGGAAACTCCTGGCTGCTGGCGCAGATACGCAATGGCCGCTTGTATGTCAGCCAAAGTATTTTCCATCTTCAGGCCCTGTACGATTTTCATGCCTTCCTGGATGTCGCTTGGGCCGTATCCATGTTCCACTTTGCGCTGCACGCGATCAAACAATGCGGGCGCAAGGGTGAGAAAACCGTCCTTGGCAAAACCGTCTACGACGGAACGGATGTGGGAATTGACGCCAAAGATTTCCTGTAGGACGACCACACCTGCCTTGGGCGTTCCTGTTGGCCTGGCCAAATAAGCGTCCAGGATGTGGCCATCAGCAGACTTGAGTGCAACGAATTCAGACATGCGGTCTCCTTGGTCGATTTGCCTTCAAGATGATTGTCGCAACTTCTGGCCCCTTTGTGTATTTTTCCTGCGGCTATTCTCCAATGCGCCCATCCATTGGCGGTGCAAAGCGTCCATAACGCAGCGCAAGCGAGGGCAGCACCAGCAGGTTCAGCGTGGTGGAAGTCATCAGTCCGCCGAGGATGACAATGGCCAGTGGGCCTTCCACTTCACGGCCTGCCGTGCCTGCGCCAATGGCCAGGGGCAGCAGGCCCAGCCCTGTGACCAGGGCGGTCATCAGAATGGGGGCCAGTCGGTCGCAGGCGCCTTCGATGGCGGTTGCCAGGTCCCATGCGTGCCCTTCTACGGTGACCAGGTGTTCATAATGCGTAATCAGCATGATGGAGTTGCGCAAGGTGATGCCAAAAAGCGTGACGAAGCCGACCATCGAACCAAGAGAGAGCACGCCGCCCCCGGCAAAGACGGCCAGCACGCCCCCCACCAGGGCAAAGGGAAGATTGAGCAAGACCAAAAGCAGATTGCGCCAGTCGTCAAGGACGACAGAAAGTAACAGCACAATGCCCAGGCCCGCCAGAAGGGCATACAGCACCAGATCGCGGCGCGCCTGCTCCTGCGCCGCCGCCATGCCGCTGAACTCGATGTAATTCCCTGGAGCAAGAGGGACCTTTTGCGCTAGTTCCTGCTGCGCCCGATGGACAAATGCGGCCACATCTCCGTGGACGTTGAGCGTAATCACCTGCGCGCGTCGGGCGCCGTCATGGAAGATGACATAACGGCCAGAGGCCTCGCTTACATTGGCCAGTTCCCGTAGCGGGACGTAGGTCCCACTGGGACCGCGCAAGGTCATGTCGAGGACGGACTGCATCCTTTGCCGTTGCGCCGGGTCCAGAATGACGGCGACAGAGTAGACGCGATTGCCTTGATATATCTCCCCGGTCACGGTCCCCTGATAGGCCGTGTGCAAGGCGTCGAGTACGGTAACAGGAGCAAAGCCCCAGCGTGCCAGTGCATCTCCTTTAAGTTGTATGGTCAACTCTGGCATTCCCGGAGGCGACTGCAATTGCACATCGGCTGCGCCGGGGACCGAGCGCAACACATCGGCCACCTTTCCGACCTCCTGGTCCAGCGCACCCAGATGATTGCCGACGATGTTGACGACCACGGATGCGTTGTAGCCGGAGAGTGTCTCCTGCATGCGCTCGCTCAAAAATGTTTCCGTGGAAAAGGTGACGCCAGCAAACTGGGCCAGCGTCTGGTGCAAGCGCGCCTCGGCGACGTCACTGTCCATGCCGTTGGGCCGCATGTCCACTTCAATTTCGCTGTAATGCGGTCCCCAGGTGTCGTCGGACAAGCTGGCGCGGCCCACCCGTTGGCCGGTTGCGCGGACAAACGGCAATGCCAGCAGGGCCTTCTGCACTTGGCGGCCAATGCGCAGGGACTCCGCAATGGAGGTCCCCGGAACAGCGGACATGTGGACGATAAAATGGCCCTCTTGCAGGTCCGGTAAAAACACATTGGAGAAAAATGGCAGCGCGGCAAATCCAACCAGGGTCGTCAACACGACGACGGTCATCACCATCGCGGGACTGTGCTCCACGCCTTCCAGCAGCCTGCGATAGCGGCGCTTCATCGCGTAGACCAGCGGGGGTTCTTCTGTCCGTATGCTGCGGCGCCCCAGCAGGAGAAGACTGAGGGCCGGCGTGACCGTGAGCGCAACCAAGAGGGACGCCAGGATGGAGAGGACGTAAGCAATCCCTAGCGGACGGAAGATGCGCCCGGCAAGACCGGAAAGCGTGAGGATTGGCAAAAAGACAATTGCAACCGCGAAGGTTGCATATACTACGGCGCTGCGTACTTCCAAGGACGCCGCAAGGACGACCTGGGCCGCTGGGCGGCGTTGCGGGGCCGTGGCGTTTTGCCGCAGGCGGCGCAGGATGTTCTCCACATCAATCACGGCATCATCAACCACCTCGCCAATGGCGATGGCAAGCCCACCCAGCGTCATCGTGTTCAGGGAGAGGCCAAAGTGTTCCAGTATGGTGGTCGCCGTCAACAAAGACAGGGGAATGGCAAGGCAGGAGATGGCCGCCGTGCGCAGATCATATAAAAACAACAGCAGTACCACCACTACCAACAGGCCGCCGAGTAAAAGGGACCTCTCCAGATTGCTGAGCGCAGCGCGGATGAAGTGCTCCGGCTGGAAGAGATCATTTTGCTGGACACCGTTTTGCGTCATTACAGGCTGCAACTCTGCCAGGGCGCGGTTGACCGCTGCGGTCACTTCCTCTGTGTTTGCGCCATATTGCGCGATCACGTTCAGGATGACGCCGGGGCCGCCGTCAACAGAGGCCGCGCCGAAGGCAGGCGCTGCCGCCAGCCGCACGGTTGCGACCTGTCCCAATTGCACGTTGCCATTGGGTTGGTGCAGGACGACCGTCTGGGCGATCTGTGTAGGCGTGGGACGCGGGCCATTGCTCTGCACCACCAGGCGCTGGTTTGCATTTTCCAGGAAGCCCGCGCCACGCACCCCCGTCGCCAGCGTGGATGCTTGCAGGACGTCATTGAGGCCCAGTCCATATTGCAGCAACTTTCGCGGGTCATATTGTATCTGTAACTGTTGCACATCCCCGCCAAATACCGTGACGCTGGCCACGCCGGGGACGGCAAGGAGCTTGGGGCGCAAGGTCCAGTCCGCCAGAGTGCGCAGTCCCATCGGAGAGAGCTGTTGGGAAGTAAGTCCCAGCACCAGGACGGTCGCCGTGGAGGAACTCAGTGGCGTGATGGTGGGCGCGCCCACGCCTTGCGGCAACTCTCCTTGCAGTGCCGCCAGCCGTTCGGCCACCAACTGCCGGTCACGATAGACGTCCGTGTTGTCGTGGAATATCGCGGAGATGACGGACAGCCCCTGGATGGACTGGGAACGCAAGGACGCTATGCCCGTCACGCCATTGACGGCATTCTCAATCGGCTGGGTGACCAGCGCCTCCACCTGTTCCGGGGAGAGGCCGGGGGACTCCGTCTGGATGGAAACAAAGGGCGGCGCAAAGTCCGGGAAGACGTCATACTTTGCTTCGCGCAAAGTAAACACAGCGTAGCCCAGCGCGGCCACGGCCAGCGCCAAGACAGCGCCACGAAAACGCAAGGAAAATTGAACGATTGCCCGCAGCATATTTTTCTAGTCGTCCGTCATTTCAATTTGTTGGCGAAACTCTTCCGATAGCAGGGCCTGGGCGCCCGTGGTGACCACGCGGTCCCCCGGCAAAACATGCCCTGCCACAAACCACCCTTGCGCCGTGGGAGCGCCCGTCTCCACCAAGGTGCGGACAAACTGGTCCGTGCCGGAGACCACATAGCACCATGCCTGCCCGTTGAGCAGGACGACGGCATCCGAGGGGACAATCGCCCCGCGCATTGGCGCAGCTTGTTGCAGCCTGGCCTGCACGGTAATGCCGGGAAGAATTCCGTCCTTTGCGGGGACCAAATAGTAAAAGGAAGCGCCTTGCAATCGTGGGTCCGCCGTGGGCGCAAGAGAGAGATACCGTGCATGGACCTTGCTGCCATTGGGCAGCGTCAACACGGCGTTGGCCGTGGGGTGGGCCACCGAAGGGGCCGTGACCTGCACCAGATACATTTGCTGATGGAGAAGCTGCTGCAATTGTGGGGACTGATTGCCTACCCACGCGGCGATTGCCTTTCCCCATTGCTGCTGCACGTCCAGTAGCGCCAGTTGCAGGGCCTGTTGCGCAGCATCCAATGCGGCCCGGTCGCTTTGCCAGGTCGCGCGCGCTGCCTCAACGGCCTTGTCGGAGGCGTTCTTGCCATTCCGGTTGAGCTGCAACAGGCGTTGATGTTCTGCGGAAGACATGCGTTCGGCGGCCTGCATCTGGGCCAGGTGCATGGATGCCTGCGCATAGTTTGCGACCAGGGGTACAAGTCCCTGCGCACCTAGAACGACGCCGATGGCGTCTGTGGCAGGCCGGAATGTGGCGGCCACGACCGGAGTGGCGCCAATCCCGTCCCGTTGCTGCGCCGCACCATCCAGACGCACCACGACCTGGTCTCCCACCAATGTGGCCCGCGATGGAGGTTGCACTTGTGCATCGTTCGCCGCGTCCAGCGCCTTGTCCTGTAGGCCGATGCGATGGGCGGCAATCAATCCTGCAAGGACAAGGACAGCAAACAGCGGCAGCAGCCAGACTGTCCATCGTTGCATTCGTTTTCGTTCCATGGTGCTCCTTTCATCTTTGGAAAGCGTTGCGTCCCGGCGTGGCTGGGACGCTTGCAGTGGGGAAATCCAGTGTGGCTGGGTCAATGAGAGGACGCTGTAAAACGTCCTCCAGGTCGCTCCATGCTGTTTGCACAGCGGCCAACGCCTGTAGGCGCATCTGTTGGGTGGCGACCGTCTGTAGTTGCAATTGCTGGAGCGACAATCGTTCCGTCTCCCCGGCCTGCAAGGAGGCGCGGGCCGATGTTTGTTGCCGGGTCTGCAATTGCAACAAAGTGTTGTCAATCTCTGCGAGGGCCGTACTGGCCGCACGATACCGGGCCAGCGCCTGGTCGCAGGCGGACAGCGCATGTTGTTGCACGGCAATCAAGGCCTCCGCAGCGGCCTTACGTTGCGCCGTTGCCTGGGCAATCGGCCCCTGGTTCTGGTTGCGAATGGGAAGGACCAAAGACGGCTGGAAGGCGAGAAAGTTTGCGCCCTCCTCGTAGTTGTAGCCTGGCCCCAGCACCAGGTCTGGATATTGCCGCGCGATCTCCAGTTGCAATTGCGATTGCGCTGCCTCATAAAGCGCCAGGGCGCGCCGCACATCCAGCCTGTTCACCAGGGCCTGGTGTTCCATCTGCGCCAGGTCTACCGCACTTGCTGGTTGCGGATGGTCAAAGTCCTTCCACCGTAGCTTTTTCCCCTCCAATGCGCTGGCGGGCACACCAACCGCGGCGGCCACGGCTGCGCGGTCCGTTTCGCGTTGTCCTTCTGCTGTGCGCAGGGCGATACGGGTGTGGTCGAGTTGTATCCGCGCATTGTTGACGGCAGGCCATGCCACCTCCCCGGCCTGGAGCTGTTGCTGCAACAGGGCAGCGGTCTTTGCGTCGGTCCCCTCCTGTCGTTGCAATAGGGCGGCCTGCCGCTCCATCACCATGTACTGTAGGAGCGTGCTGCGCACCTGGCTGCGTATGCCCCATGCCACTTCACCGACGTGGATGCGCGCGGCCTCCACTTGATGATTGGCCAACTCCATCCGATGACCACGCTTGCCTGCGGTCTCAATGGGCAGGGCAAAGCCCAGACCGAACAAATAGGGGGATTCCTGCGCGCTCTCATAGCCTGCCGCGCCGCCCAGTGTGGGATTGGGTTTCATGGCTGCGGTCTGTACCCCAGCCATGGCGGCCTGCAACTGCGCACGCGCGACCTGCAGATCAGAGTTGAAGTAATAGGCCGCCGCTGTCAGGCTGTCCAGCGTCCATGTCTCCAGCGGCCATGCAGGGAACGTGTTCCCCGTCTGTTCCTGCATCCATGTTTGTAATTGCGGGTCGTCCAGGGAGCGCAGCTCCACGACCAACGCGGACTGCGGCAGGGAGATCGGCGCCGCGTGATACTGCTGCATCGCGCAACCTTGCAATAGCAGAAATGCGGCCAGAAGTGGAGATAAGGCAATCGGGTAAGGGTGGGACAATCGAGGATACCGCTGCATACGTCGTCCTTCATACACGGCCCCACCACGATGGGGGCCGAAACTTCCATAAAGGTAGAGGGCTTTACGCCGCGAAGGCGCAGAAGTGCTGGGGTTGGACGCTGGCTAGATGCGGAGTGCGAGGGGCGGTGTGCCGGGCGGGAAGAGCAAGGGGGAGATCGCAGTCATCCGGAAAATGCGGGCGCAGCCACCCTCTATGACCGCGGCATAGCGGAGCAGCAGGGTGCGCAGGGCCTGTACGGTGAGGAAAAACAGCGTGCCCGCGCAGGCAAAGAGCAAGGTGACGGTCAGCAGGGACCCTGGCCCCATGTGGCGCAGGTTGTCAAAGTGGTCATGGCATTCAACGATGGGATCGACCACGCACAGGGCCACGACTGCGATGAGAAACAACATGGCCAGCCAGCGTTGGGCCATTACCAGTCTCTGCTGTCGGTGCACCGGATTGGAATGCCGAAAGAACATGGATGTTTTTTTGTGCCTATCACACCATCAGAGAAACGCGCCCTGCAAACGTGCAGCAGTAACGTGCAGTCCAATGGAATGCACAAAGCACTCCCCGTGCCAAGAAATATACACCATTTCCCATGAAGGACGCGCCTTGCGGGATGGAAGTGCAAGGAAAGTATGCAGATGTGATTGGTGCCCTGGGTCACAGCTTCCCAAAATCGGAGGGAAGGGGCTGCGCGAAGAATGGCAGAGGGGAACGTTTGGCATGGTCTACCTCCACCTGGTGACGAAGGCCGGCCCAGGTGGCCGGGGACACCTGCAGGAATACTGCCGTCAATCGTGGATCAAAGTGGGCGCCAGCGCAGCGTCCCACCTCCTGCCGGGCCACTTCATAGCTTTGCGCCGGACGGTAGGGGCGGTCATTGGTAATGGCGTCGAGGGTGTCCATGATGGAAAAGATGCGCGACCCCAGGGGGATGTTCTCGCCGCGCAGTCCGTCGGGAAAACCTTGGCCGTCAAAACGCTCATGGTGATGGCGCACGATCATGGCGGCGGGCCGCAGAAAATGGATGCGGTTGAGTATCTGCTCTCCCAGAACGGTATGGGGCCGCATCCGTTCCACTTCAGCGGGGGAAAGCGTGCCGGGGCGAAAAAGCAAGAGATCGGAAAGGCCGATCTTGCCAATGTCGTGCAACAGGGCGGCATGTTCCAGATGGACACGTAGGCCCTCTGGATAGGCCACCAGGCGCGCGAAATAGCGGGTATAGGCCTGGAGACGCAAGGAGTGGAGTACGCAATCCACCTCCCGCGCAGCCAGCGCTGCCAGTAACGCCTCCGTCACGGAGGTCTCCAGTTGCAGCATCTCTTCCTGGAGCTCGGTGCGTTGCCGCAGGAGCACGGCGACCTGCTCCTGCAGGAGCGCCGACTCCCTGGCCTGTTGCCGTTGGCGGAGGACCGTGGCAAAACACCGCTGCACCGTTTCCCGCAACAGGGAAGCAGACAAGGGCGGGAAGAGCAGGGCGTGGACCTGCAAGGAGATGATTGCCTCCAACAGCTTGGTCTCCGGTGCGCTGGCCAGCACCACCCGGCCCACATCCAGGCCGCTGCCCTGGACAAAACGCAGGGCCTCCATTCCAGGGCCATCCCCGGGGTGCAGCTCCAGCAAAAGAACGTCCCAGGTCCCTTGCGCCAGAAGTCCCTGGGCCTGTTGCAGTGTGTCCGCAATCTGGACGGTTGAACAGACAGAGAGGAGGGAATGTTGGATGGCCTGCACCAGGACCGCTTCCGTTTGCAGGAGCAGCACGCGGGGACGCAGCGCAGATGGGACAGGGGCCCAGGCCGGGTTGGTACCCTCTGGGGCCGCATGGAACGGGACCACATTGAGCAGGGCCATGCGATTGGGAGCATAGGGTGGCGCCCTTCAGCGGCGCTGACCCGTTCCTTTCTTTCCATATCTCTTATCGGCAGCACCCAAAGAAGCAACAGGCCCCAGTGCCACTTTGGAACGTACTTTTGCGCTTCCCAAAATGGACATAGGAAAAGGTACCCATGCAGCATTTTCTATTGCACAGTTCCTGTTTACGGTCGAAGGTAAGGATTCACACAGGGAATGCAACGGCGGTTTGGCCGTTCGTTTGCGACGATGGGCCGACACAGGAAGCGGCAAGGAAGGACCTCCCCCAATGCGTGTACTGATCGCAGAAGATGACCCGGCGCTGGGCGCGTTGCTGGCCCGGAGTTTCCAGTCAGAGGACTGTACCGCGGTCCATGTGCAAGATGGCGATGCGGCCCTTGCCGCCTGGCGCGGGGCGCAATATGCCCTGTTGGTGCTGGACCTGAACATGCCCTGCAAGGACGGCATGGAGGTACTGGAGGAGGTGCGCCGGAACAGCGAGGCGCCCGTCCTGGTGCTGACCGCGCGCAATACGCTGGCGGACCGTCTGCGTTGTCTGGAGCTGGGTGCGGATGATTTTCTCTCCAAGCCATTTTCCCTGCAAGAGCTACAGTTGCGCAGCCGCCGGTTACTGCGGCGCGTCTCCCTTGACTCCGGGGCCGTGCTGCGCTGCGGGGACCTGGAGGTGGACCGGGTGCGCCGCACGGTGGCGCGCGGCGGCAAAAGCGTGGACCTGACAGCAAAGGAATTTGCGCTGCTGGCGTATCTACTGGAGCACCATGGGGAATGCGTCTCCCGCGCCCATCTGCTGGAACATGTCTGGCAGATGCATCCGGGGGTCAACACCAATGTGGTGGATGTCTATATCAATTATCTGCGCCGAAAGCTCGATGAAGCACACGGCGAAAAACTGATCCACACGGTGCGCGGGAACGGTTACGTCCTGCGCGGACCGCTTTTTACGACCGCCTAGGCCCCGGTAGGGGTGTAGGTGGATTTTCTGCTGAGGTTGTCTTATGCAAACACACGTTCGTACACAGGTACGCGCGCAGATTGCGCGCACTGCGATCCTGGTCAGCGCCGACGCCCCCTTCCGTCACCGCCTTTCCGAGGCCCTGACCGGGATGCGCTGGCAGGTGCGGGAGGCCGCTGGCGGCGCCGAAGCATTGACCTATCTGGAAGAAAGGCCCAGTGAGGCGCTCCTGCTGGATTCCTGGCTGCCAGACCTGGAAGCGCAGGAGTTGGCCTCCTATCTGCGCCAACTCTATCCGACGTTGGACCTCATCTGTATCGATGGGGCCGGTCCGTCTGCAGGCCCGGCGCACAGCAGCCGCAGAAATGAGCTTCTTTTTGCCTTGCATCGCGTGCAGGAGGAGGGAGACTTGCCTGGGAAATTCCAGAAGGCCGCCAGGACGACCTGCCGGGACCTGACTGCCTGCGTGGCCCCCCGCGGCATTCGCTCCCCGCAGGCCCACGGATTTCTTCCAGCAGGCAGTTTTCTTGGCGCAAAAAACACCTTGCAGGCGCCTTGGCTGAAGGGGCTTTCTCCTGTGGACGAAAACAGGACAGGGGAGGCCCCGGCCCCTGCGCCGGAGATGGAAACAATCGGGGGCGTCGGGGCAGACACCGCCTTGCACCAGGAAGAAAGGGAAGGCGCGCGCGCCAGGGTCCAGGCCTTGCCAGAGATGGTGGGCAACAGTCCGGCGATGCAGTTGTTGGCGCAGCGTTCCCGTCTGGTGGCCCCGCGCCGCACGACTGTGCTGATAGAAGGGCCGACCGGCAGCGGCAAGGAACTGGTGGCGCGGGCCTTGCACCAGTTGAGCGCACGCGCCGACCGCCCTTTTATTGTGCTGAATTGTGCAGCGGTCCCAGAGCAGTTGTTGGAGGCCGAGCTTTTCGGCCATACCCGTGGCGCCTTCACCGGGGCGGTGCAAGCGCGCATGGGACGCATCGAGGCGGCCCACGGGGGGACGCTGCTGCTGGACGAGATTGGGGAGATGCCCCTGGCCCTGCAACCCAAGCTGCTGCGCTTCCTGGAGGCGGGAGAGGTGCAGCGCATTGGCGAAAACCAGCCCATCAAGGTGGATGTGCGGGTCATAGCGGCGACGCACCAGCCATTGGCCCGCCGTTCCGAGGAGGGCAGTTTTCGCCAGGACCTCTTTTACCGGCTTTCTGTGTTTACGTTGCACACGGTCCCGCTGGTGGAGTGCCCAGAAGACGTCCCTCTACTGGCCGAACATTTTCTGGCGCGCCTGGCGCAGAACGAACCGGCCAAGCGCTTTGACGACGGGGCCATGGAGTGTTTGCGCGCCCATACCTGGCCTGGCAATGTGCGGGAACTCGCCCACGTTGTCGAACGGGCCTACATCCTGGCAGAGGACCGGCCCTGGATCACCGCCGGGGAGATATGCTTTGCCTGATTCTGAGGTCCCTCTTAGCGTAGGGGGGCTGGGACTGGCCGTATTTCTGCTTACAAGCAGGGTACGGAAGAACCAAGGGCCCCATTCTGAAAAGCAAGGACCTTCGTTTTTCAGGGGAAGGCGTTTTCATCCGGGGGCTGGGAGGGGAGCGATGCAGGTAACAACACCATTGGCGGATGTGCTCAGCCGGTATTTGGACCTGACCAGCTTGCGTTTCAAGCTGACGGCCAGCAATGCGGCCAACATTGATACGCCCCACTATCACACGATGGGCCTGGATTTTGCCCAGGAATTTGCCGCTGCCGCCGCCGATGCGCTGGGCGCGCGGCAGGCCGAGGGCGCCGGTACGCCGCAGGCCGGACTGCCCTACGCGCCGCACATCCAGGCGGTCGATGGTTTGCTGGAACGGCCCGATGGCAACAATGTGTCCATGGACCGCGAAGGCCTGCAAATGGGCGAGGAGCAGTTGCAGTACAAGGCCGGCATTGAGTTCCTGAATGAGCAGTTTGCGGAAGTACGCAATGCCATCCAGGAGAAGTAACGTGGGTAGTCAGGGGCAGGGACGCAGGAGTCAAGAGATAGGGAGCGGGCGTTAGGAGCAGGAAATGAACCTTTTTGGCGTGATGGACGTGAGCGGTTCGGCGTTGCAGGCCGAGCGGGTGCGGGCCGAGGTGGTGGCGGCCAACATGGCCAATGCCGAGACGACGCGGACCGAGCAGGGGACGCCGTACCAACGACAGCATGTGGTCTTTACCTCGGCGGCAGTGGACCAGCCCGGCAGCTTTGCCGAGGCGCTGCTTGGCCAGGGCGCGGCCCTGTCGCAGGGTGGACTGCTGGGCGCTTCCACACAGGACGCAGCCAGTCCTGGAGTGAAGGTCTCCGCTGTGGTGTCCGACACGGCAGCGCCCTTGCGGCGGTACGATCCCGGCCATCCCGATGCGGACAAAGATGGCTATGTCTCTTATCCAAACATCAATCCACTCAGCGAGATGGTGGACCTGATGGGTGCGGAGCGGTCGTATGGGTTGAATGTCTCTGCCGTGACAGCGTCGAAAAACATGATTACTTCCACGATGGACATTTTGAAGTGAAGCGTATGTGCGAGGCAAAGAAATCATCGCACAGGGGAGGTCCCCTATGAGCATGGTCCCAGGGCTTTCATCGGCAGTGCAGACGTTCAGCAACAGCATGGCCAACGCTACGCAGCAGACAGCACAGGCGTCCGGGTCTGCCTCCAGTCTGCTGGGCGGTGCAGTGGGCGCCAGTGTAGACGTAAGCCCCACCTACGAAACGCCCTTTTCCGGGGTGTTGCGCGAGGCGGTGGCCAAGACGCAGGAGTTGGACACGCAGGCGGCCAACACGGTCAGTGACATGCTGGCAGGCAAGGGCGTTGACATCCACACGGCAATGATCGCGACAGAAAAATCGGACTTGGCCTTTGAGATGATGCTGGCGCTGCGCAACAAGGCCGTGGGGGCCTATCAACAGTTGATGGGAATGCAGTTCTAGGCCTGGCCACAGGGCAAAGACGTACAGCGACAAAGCACGAAAGGGCAATTGTGCGGAACGACAAAATGGCCGTCAATACAGTAGTGGACACGGCACAGAGGACAGGGGACCCGCAATGAGTGGGCAGAAGACGGAGACCCAGACAACACCATCGACCTCTTTGGTAAAGCGCGTGGAAACACGCGTGGACCAGGGCGCGCGTGCTTTTCGGGAACGCTTTGGTGCATTTTCTTCCCGTCAGCAGCTCGGCATGGTGGCCTCGGTGGCCCTACTGGTGGCCGCCGTGGGCGGGATGTTGTGGCTGGCGCTCAAGCCGGACATGCGGGTGCTGCTCAGCGGCCTGGATGCCAGGGACGCCCAGCAGGTGGAGCAGGAACTGGCGGCGGCGGGCATCGCCTACGAGGTCACGCCGGATGGGGCCACGGTCCGCGTCCCGGCCAGCGACCTGAACAAGGCGCGCCTGGAGGTGGCCGGCAAAGGTCTGCCTTCCAGCGGGCGGCTGGGCTTTGCCATCTTTGACAAGCCAAACTGGGTCGGCTCGGAGTTCGATGAGCGGGTAAATTACCAACGCGCCCTGGAAGGGGAACTGGAGCAGACGATTGGCTCGCTGGAGGCCGTGCAGACCGCGCGTGTCCACATTGTGTTGCCCCATGATTCGCTTTTTACGGACGAGCAGCGGGCGGCCAAGGCCAGCGTGGTGTTGAAATTGCGGCGGCATTTGGGCGAGGACGAGGCCGCGTCCGTGCGCAACCTGGTGGCGGGCGCGGTGGACACCCTGCGCCCGGACCAGGTGACGCTGGTCGATGCCGATGGACGGCAGTCGCTGGGGCCAAAGAGCACAGAAGCACAACAGGCCGCCTACGAACAGGCCCTGGAAGACAAGCTGCTGGCCACGCTCAGTCCCATTGCGGGCGAAGGCAATGTGCGCGCCTCGGTCACCGCGGACTTTGAAAGTGGCAGCGAGGACGACCTGGACGAGACCTACGATCCAGCCAATGTGGCCACGCTTTCCATGCAGCGGACGGAGGCCAGCTCCGGGGCGCAGGCGCAGCCCACCGGCGTGCCAGGCACGGCCAGCAATGCGCCCAATGTGAAACCACCGGATGTAAAGCCGCCGGTCTATCCGCAGCAGGCGCCCACGGCGGAAAACACCCGTCAGGAGAGCGGCACCTATGCGGTCTCCAAAAAGGTGCGTCATCATGTGGAGGGGCCGGGGCGCGTGCGCCGCATCACCGCGGCCATCCTCATCAATGACCGCATGGTGATGGGGGCCAAAGGCAAGGGTGTCCACTGGCAGCCGCGCACGCCGGAAGAACTGCACCAATTGCAATTGCTGGCCCAGGCCGCAGTGGGTTTTGATACCCAGCGCGGGGACCAGGTGACGGTGGAGAACCTAAGTTTCCTGGCCAACGATGGCCAGCCCCAGTCGGGCCTTGCAGCGCGACTCATGGGACAGGTTGGCGGTCCTTCTGCGCTCTTGCGCTATGCGTTGCTGACGATGGTCTTCATCCTTGGATTGGTGTTTATTGTCCGTCCTGTGCTCCAGCAGATGCAGCAATGGACCTCCCCCATCCACACCCTGCCTGCAGGGGCGCAACCGGCGGCCCTTGCCTCCCATGCCGGGTCTGCGGCCATGCTGGACAACACTGCGGAGTTGTCCACGGAGCGCAGGCAGGCCCGCGCCCAGTTGCTCTTTGACAAGGTGGCCGAATCGGTGCGCAAGGAACCGGTGCAGAGCACGCGTTTATTGCAGAACTGGCTGCATACGCCAGGACCAGAGAATTAGCACTCCAGGCGCAAGGAGAAGCGACCTGAAGAAAGGGGACCGATGGCGACGACCGTAGCACCACCCGCGCAGCTTGCAGCGGAACAAACACCACCACCACCACCTATGCTCCCAGCGGAGTCCAGGGCGGCCCGTCCCACACTCAAGGTGCCGCCCATTCGCAAGGCGGCCATCCTGGTGATTACCCTTGGCGACGAGATGGCGCGGACCATGTATCCGCATTTTTCTGAAGGCGAACTGCAACGGCTCACTGAGGAGATCGCCAATGTGCGGGACGTCCCACCCGAACTGGCGATGGAGGTATTGGAAGAGTTCTATGAGTTGATTGAGACACAACAATACATGGTGCATGGCGGGCTGGAGTATGCGACCAAGTTGCTGGTGGACTCCTTTGGAAAACAGCGCGCGACCGACCTGCTCAGCCAGGTGAAGCGGGTGCAGGAGGCCGCACATGGTGACCTGGCGCTGTTGCAAAAGGTGGACCCGCAGCAGTTGAGCAAGTTCCTGGAAGGGGAGAACCCGCAGACGGTGGCCCTGGTGCTGGCGCACCTGAACCCCAAGCGCGCTTCTCAGGTGTTGCAACAACTGGCGGACACGCTGCGGGTGGATTCTGTGCGGCGGTTGGCGGAGATGCAGCAGTTTTCCCCGGAGATGGCGCAGAAGGTGGCCCTGGTGCTGCACAAGCGGTTGGAATCGCTGGGGGACATGGGGCGCAAGTCCTACTCTGGCTACAAGGCCGTGGCCGACCTGCTCAACCGTCTGGAGCCGTCAGCGGCCAAGGCCGTGTTGGAGCACATTGAAGCCGACAATCCGCAGTTGGCCATCAGCATACGCAATCTGATGTTTACTTTTGAGGACCTGGTCACCGTGCCGGAGGCCAGCATCCGGGAGTTGATCGGGCAGGTGGACAAGAAGCAACTGGCCCTGGCGATCAAGGGGTGCAATGAGGACCTGCGGGCGCACCTGTTCAAGGCGCTCAGCTCCCGCGCTGTGGAGATGCTCCAGGAAGACATGGAAGTGATGGGGCCGGTACGCGTGCGCGATGTGACGCAGGCGCAGCAGGAGATATTGGGGCTGGCGCGCCGACTGGAAGCGGAAGGCAAGCTGGTGCTGACCACGGGCAAGGAAGACGATTTCATGGTCTAAGAAATCCCTGAACAAGTCAGCGTTTTGAAGGGCGGACTTTGGTCCCGCCGTAAGTACCTGAAATAATAGTGGGCTTCGGCCCCTGAGGGACAGCAGTAGGACTGGATCAGAGCTTTCCTAAGAAGAGGGCCACATGGTTTCAGGGAAAGGCTGATTCAGTCCCCGTTATGAAGGGGACAGGCTTTTAGCCCGTCCGTTAAGGATGCAGAATAAATGCGGCTTTGGCCGCTGAGGGAGTGCCAGATGGACATATCAGACCCTTCCTAATCGGTGCCTCTGCCGGTCATGGCAAAGGGACCTGGAGATAAAGGGGCCTGGAGATGCCGAGGAAAATGTCCACCCCCCAAACAGCAAGGAGGCAGCAAAGACCATGCCCCAGGAAACATATTCGACGGACCCTGTTTTCCACGGGGCCGCGCAAAGAAAGGCCGCTGTCAGCATGGAGCGTTTGGAATATCGAATGCCGGGCCACGCGACGGGAGGCACGCCCAGGGGCGTCTCTTCCGCCGAGGTGCAGCCGTTGGTGGAAGAATGGCTGCGGCCAGTGGCGATGGAACGGAGAGGGACGGAGGCAGGCCCCGCCTCCGTGGGGATGGACACGGAAGAACAGTGGAACAAGGAACGCGCCGCCTGGGAGGCGCGTCTGGCCGAGCAGGGCGCTGCCGCCAGCCGTGCTGTGGCTGCTGCAAAAGAGGAGGGCCGTCGCGAAGGCCATCAGGCCGCCGAAGCGGTCTTTGCCGAAGGGCGCGCCCAGATGCAGCGCCAGATCGTGGAAGCCGTGGAGGAGTTCCGCCAGCAGCGGGAACGCTACTTCCATGAGGTAGAGCGCGAAGTGGTGCGGCTGGCCCTGGCCATTGCTGCGCGGGTGCTGCACCGGCAGGCCCAGATTGACCCGCTGTTTCTTTCTGGGGCGGTGCGGGTGGCCCTGGACAAACTGGCTGACACCACGGGGGTGGTGTTGCGCGTGGCGCCCGCGCAAGTGATGGCATGGCAGGAGATGTTCCGCCTGCACGCCAGCGCGCGGATGCAGCCGGAGATCATGGGGGACCTCTCCCTGGATGCCGGGGAATGTGTCCTGGAGACCCGTCTGGGTACGATTGAGCTGGGCGTGGGGGCGCAATTGGAGGAGATCGAGAAGGGCTTCTTTGATCTTTTGCATCATCATCCCTCGGCCAGCCCTCCGGCCAGCAATGCCGGGGCGTCTCCTCGTTCGTGACCGCAGACCGGGGCCGTTGCGGACAGGGACGTCCGGCAAAGGAAGGGCTGTATGGCTGAGAGCTTCATCTCCGATACGTTTCGCATTGAAGCGGTGGAAGGTCCGGCGCCTGCCACGCCGGTGACAGGCGACCGTCCCCTGTCGCAAAGGCAGGGCCATGCCCCGGCCCCCCCGCCAGCTCCAAGACCACCGGCCACAGCAGAAGTATTGGAAGAGGACATCTGGGAGCCGCACCGGGACGAGGGAGCAACCGAGGGGTTTGCTTCCTATCAGCCGGTCTTTGTTCCGGCTGCGCCTGCGCAAAAGGAGGCAGAGGGCACCCCTGAAGATGCCGAAAAGGACGGCCCAGACGCTGGACAATCCATGTTGCGGGCCTACTTCCGCCGCTTGCAGAACCGTCCGGCCTGGCGCTGGCATGGCCATGTGGTGGAAGCCACGGGACAGACGATTGAGTCAGAAGGGCCGTTTTGTTCGGTGGGGGAGTGTTGCGAAATCCTGGACCGGGAAGGCCGTCGGCATGGGGGCGAGGTCATAGGCTTTCGCGGTTCGCATGTGCTGTCCATGACGCTGGACCCTCCCGACGGCATTCGTTATGGCGATGCCGTGGCCGCCTTGGGAGAGACGCCGCGCATGGACATGGGGCCAGGACTGCTAGGCAGGGTGCTGGACGCGCTGGGCCAGCCGCTCGATGGCGCGCCGCCCCCCCATGCGGAAGAGAGCTGGCCGCTGGAGAGCCTGATCCCCCAGCCCATGGACCGCGTGCCCATCACCGCGCCGCTGGGCACGGGCCTGCGCGTACTGGATGGCCTTTTGACCGTGGGACGGGGGCAACGGGTGGGGATTTTTGGTGGTTCCGGGGTGGGCAAAAGCACGCTGATTGGCATGATGACGCGCAATACCGCCGCCGACCTGACGGTGGTGGGCCTGGTGGGGGAACGGGGCCGCGAAGTGCGCGAATTTCTGGAGGACAATCTGGGCGACGAGGGACGCAAGCGCTCGGTGGTGTTGGTCTCCACCTCAGACCAGTCCCCGCTGTTGCGGATGCGGGCGGCGCAGGCGGCCACGGCGGTGGCCGAATACTACGCGGCCCAGGGGAAAGACGTGCTGTTGGTGCTGGATTCCCTGACGCGCTATGCCATGGCCGCGCGCGAAGTGGGCCTGGCGGCGGGCGAGCCGCCGACCTCGCGTGGCTATACGCCGTCGGTCTTTCGCCGCCTGGCGCGCCTGATTGAACGCGCTGGACGCTATGCCAACGGCAGCATCACGGCCTTTTACACGGTGTTGATGGAGGGTGACGACCTGAACGACCCTCTGGTGGACGCGACACGCGCCCTGCTGGACGGCCATGTGGTCCTTTCCCGCGCCATGGCTGCCGAGGGATGGTATCCGCCGGTCAGCGTGCTGGATTCCATCAGCCGTTTAATGCCTGCAGTGACCACCGGGAAGCACCGTGACCGGGCCGGTCTGCTGCGGCGATTGCTGGCCGCCTATGCCCGCTCAGAAGACCTGGTGCGCATTGGCGCTTACAAGCCGGGGGCCGACCCGGAACTGGACCGGGCGCTGGCGGCCCGTAACAACATCCGCCGCTTTATGGAGCAACGGCCAGAGGAACGGACCACGCTGGAAGAGGCCGTGGCCCAATTGCAGGCGTTGCCGCTCTGAGCCTGCCGGACTTTCAGTCCTGAGACATGGGGCGGTCTTTTAGGGGGAAAATCTTGGCCAGTCCACTCAAACGCATCCATCGCCTGCGCCACCTGGCCGAAGAACAGGCCCGTCTGGAACTGGAGCGGGAGACGCAACGGCTGCGGCAGGCGCAGTCGGCACGCACCCATGCGGTGCGCCAGGTACACGACCAGCGCGAACAACTGGCTGGCAGCTTTGTACCGGAGGCGGGGCAGTCCCAGCAAGCGGCCCTGCCCGGCGAGAAGGACTGGCTGCTGGCAGAGGCCGCGCTGGAATTTTCTTCCTGGGAGCAGATGCAATTAGAGCAGTGGTGCATCCAGGAGGCCAATCGCGTGGCCCCGCTGGCGGAGCAGTATCAAATCTGCCGCCGGGAACTGCGCCAGGTAGAAAAATTGCTGGAGGCCCAGGGCAATGCTGAGCGTATGGGGCAGGACCGGCGCGACCAGGCCGAGGCCGACTCCTGGTTCCAGCAAAAGACCATGCGCCAGGAACGGGCCAATCGCAACCTTGTTGCAAGGGGGAAGCTGCCCGACAAGGGCCGTGCGGACGAAGCGGACTAAGGACGATTTCTGAGCGGCTATTTATCCCTTCTTCCTCTTTTGCCCGCTGCTCTGGCCCTTGGCCTGCATCTAGTTTGGCCGAGGAGACGCTCCTTTGAATCAACTTTCACAGATTGCAGCGCCGGTGGTCCAACCTCCTCCATTGGGGGCGACGCCGGGACAAGCACCAGTCCCATGCACGGGCCTGGCAACAGGTGCGGCAGGTGGGGCGGCAACTGGCCCATTGTGGATGTCGGCCCCCGGCGGTCCCCCCAAAGCGGCAGGCCAAGGCAATCCGGCGGGCTTTGCTGAGAGTGTCCGGCAGGCGATGCAGGAGGCATCCGGGGGCCCTGCGCAAGGTGCTGGCGCAGAGGAAAGCGCGCAAGGGGGCGCTACGGACACCTCCGCTATCAGGGCCAAATTTTCAAGGACATCCCCTACCTCTACGGGTGCAGTTGCGGGGACAGGCCGTACTGCGTCTTCTTTGTTTTTTCCGGCAGGCACATCGCTGGGAGCGTCGCTGGATACGGCTGCGCTTTCTAAAGTGTCGATTCAAAGGGGGCCTGTTACCTTACAGTCCTCAGCAGTAGCAGGCACAGGAGCGCCCGGCGCGGGGACAGAGGATGCCCCTCCAGTTGTTTTGATGGCGACGCTCTCCCCAGCGGACAAGGGGGCCTCCACCGGTAAGATGGGCGCCGGCAATGCGGGGAACTCTGGAACCAGGGGAAAGGGCCTTGCGGCCCCTGCTTCGTCGAATGACAAGCATGTGCCCTCCGCCGCAACATCTTCTTCTGCGTCATTTTGTTCTTTCGCCGCACCCGTGAGTGTGCCAGTGGTGCCGCAGGATGCGGCATCGGCCCCATCGGACGAGCGTGGAGTGGCTGTTGGGAGCACCGCGATCGACGGTACGACACCACTGGGAACACAGAGAGATGGAACGGGGCAGGCAACAACCTTGACGGCGGTGTTGTACGAGACAGGAAAGGCTGCTGCGGGATGGTCCCAGCAGAATGGGGCCCCCGCGGGCAATCCTCTGATTGAGGTGCAGGCCAAAAAGGATGGGACGACCGGCGCGCCTGCTTTGGTTGGGCCAGATGCCCAGGCCACAAAGCATGGTCCATTCGGAGGACCGGTGCCCGTGGCCGCATTGAGTGGAAAGGACGTTGCAGAGGGGGCGCAGGCGAGCGCCCACGCCGCCAGTACCGACCCGATGTCCCAGGCAGAAAACGCCGGGGCCTCTTTCGCTCCTTCTGCCATCTCCGGTGTGGAAGGTGCCGCAGGGAACAAAGTGTTTGGGAAGGCGGACAGTCCTGTTTCCCAAGGCGCCGGACACCCGGTTGGCCTTCTTGCAGGGGCCAACGATGGGTTGCAAGGGGCCAATGGGCTGAATGGAAGCAGTCACGCGCCCGGCGGAATGGGCGGGAAATTGGCCGGAGATTTTTCTGCGGGGCCTATGGAAAACGCACAAAATGTGTCGACGGGCACCCATGGGGCCACAACCAATGGGCCGCACCCTCTGGCAGGCGCGGGTACTTTGGGGACAACCATGGTCAATGGTCAGGCATGGACCGTGGCAGGCGGAATGGGCGCTGCTGGCCCTGCAAGCGGAGGAGGTGGCGCAAGCGCGCCCGGCCTATCGGCCAGCGATGCCTTTGCCGCCCTGGACCACGCAGCGGCAGGAGAGGCGCCCCATCTACTACACGTTGCGCCCAACCAGCTTGCCGTCGGCGTGAGTGACCCGAAGCTGGGTTGGCTGGAGGTGCGGGCCGAACGGCTCGGTGGAAATCTGACGGCCCAGGTCGCGGCGGGTTCCACAACCAGTCACGATGCGTTGACCGCCTCCTTGCCAGAGATGGCAGGATTTTTGCACGAGCAGCGGGCAGGTGTTGCGTATCTTTCAGTGTCCAGTCAACTGGCGGGGAATGCAGGCCAGGGCGGACAAAATGCTCCCGGCGGAGGGGGCCAACCACAAGGCGGGCCTGGCCCGTCGGCATCCGGGGCCGTTACCGATGTGCCCTCCACTGCTTCCGTTTCTTCGGCAAACAGCAGTCCCTCTTCCTCAAAACAGGAGGTTGTTTTTGAAGGTGGGGCGGCGACGCCATCGCTACAAGGCTGGCGTTCCTTGAATGTGCGCGCCTGATGGGTGCGCAGGCCTTTCGGGCAGGCGTGGGCACAGTGCCCGGAAAAAGATGGGCCAGAAATTCGTACGGAGTGGGGGCCTCGGTGGCCCCTGGAAAGGTAAAAAAACATGCAGTTGCCATTGACGTCCCTTCTTCAAACGCAGAACGCAGCAGCGGCGGCCAACTCTGGCCTGCGCAGCAAGGCGGCCAGCGGTCCAACGCCAACCTCCTCCAGCAGCAGTTCCTCGGCGGCCAGTACAGCGGCGGCCAACAGCGCCGTCATCACGGCCAACGATTTTCTCTCCCTGCTGGTGACGGAGATACAGAACCAGGACCCGACCACGCAGACGGACCCCATGCAATACATCACGCAACTGGTGGACGTAAACAACCTGGAGCAACTGGTGCAGATCAATGCCAACACCACTCCCAGCACCAGCAGCAACACTTCGCCCACGGCCCAACTGGCCAGTTCGACGACGAACACCGTCACAGGGCAGGGCGCCACAACGTCCACGGCACCGCCATTGACGGCGCAGGCAAAGGCCGGCCCCACAGCACTGCCACTGGGCAGCAGTGGGCAGATGTCCAGTTCCGCGGCGCAGGCCGTGGCGCAGGCCCTGGGAAGGAGCACGCCTTTGGCGTCGCATGTGTCGGCAACGCAGTTGCCCCCGGCGCATGTGGCCGTACAGCCGGAGGTGCTGCGCGCCATTGAGATGTCCATCCCCGGGGCCACCATGACGGGCGTCAGCACTCCGGGGACGCTGCTCCCCACTCCTCCTGCGGGGGCCTATGGAGGCGGCGTCCATTGAAGCACAATTTCCGGTCTGGCCGATGCCAGAGCAAGCGCCGTCCCCTGGGGAGGTGCGGCGAGAGACAGGCAAAATTTCAAAATTACCATCGGGAGGGCTTCATGGCTTCATTCTCAATTCCACTTACCGGGCTGGAGGCAGATTCGACCCAGCTCAATACCATTGCCAACAACCTGTCGAACATGAGCACGACAGCATTCAAGTCACAGACAACGTCTTTTGAGGACCTGTTCTATCAACAGGTCGGCACATCCGGGTCCAAAGACCCGGTCCTTTCCGGGCAAGGAGTGAAGGTGGCCGCCAACAGCACCAACTTTACCCAGGGCAGCGTCAACACCACTGGCGTGGCCAGCGATGTGGCGCTGACGGGCAACGGATTTTTCGTGGTGAACAATGGCGGGACCAATGAGTATACCCGTGCCGGGAATTTCCAAACGGACCAGAATGGCAACCTGATTACCGCCGATGGGTTGCAGGTGATGGGATATCCGGCGACCAACGGCGTGGTCAACACCAATGCGCCGCTCACGGGCATCCAAATCCCTGTGGGGGCGACGGAAAGCCCGAACGCCACCAGCCAGTTTTCCCTGAACATGAACCTGGATTCGAACGCAGCCGTGGGCACGGTGGTCCCAGCGCAGGTCACGGTCTATGATTCGCTTGGCAACAGCCATGTGGCCACGGTCACCCTTACCAAAGCAAGCACGAACACCTGGGACTACAACATCTCCCTGCCTGCCGGGGACTATACCGGCGCGGCCACCAACAACACGGGGACACTCACCTTTAACAGCAGTGGCCAACTGGTGGCCCCGGCGGTCGCTGCACCGCCAGCCACGCCCAACAGCGCCTTGCCTGTCACCAGCTTTGCCGGTCTGGCAGATGGGGCCAGCAATATGGGCTTTACCTGGGACCTTTTTGATGCCAATGGCAATCCACAACTGACCCAGGTGGCGTCAGGCTCGGCGGTGGCCAGCACCGCGCAGAATGGCTACGCCAGCGGCTCTTATCAGGGCTTTTCCGTTGGCCCCGATGGCACGGTCTCCGTGCAGTTCTCCAACGGACAGACCCAGTCGGTGGGCCAGTTGGCCGTGGCCACGGTGAACAATCTGCAGGGCCTGGAGCAGGTGGGAGGCAACAACTATGCCGCCACGCTGGCCTCTGGCCAGGCGACGGTGGGCGTGGCGGGCATTGGCGGACGGGGGACCATCGAAGGTGGCGCGCTGGAGCAATCGAACGTGAACATCTCGACCGAGTTCTCCAACCTGATTGTGGCGCAAAGCGCCTACCAGGCCAACGCCAAATCGATCACCACCTTCGACACCATCGAGCAGGCAACCATCAACATGATCCGGTAAAGGGGACCATCCTCCATGACCAGGACGCCTTGCGTGGCCGCCAACCCGCGGCCCTGCAAGGCAACAACCAACAGGTCTGCCAAGGGTTTTCCAAGGATTTTCTAATCTTCCTCATTCCTCTTCGGCCCCTCTGCTGCACATCCACCGATAGTATGGCCATCCCGAAGCACTGCGATTTTGAAGGTCATCCCAAGGTCCCGCGAAGGGCACATACGAGGAAAGGCCATGAGCGCCAGTGAAACGGAAAAAGCGGGTACGGACACCGACCTCTCCCGGACACGGGGCGCCCTTGCCGGGGCGACGAAGGGGCAAACGGAGCACGCCGTGGAGATGCTGGAAGGTCCTGCGGACGCTCCCCGTCCTGCCTGGCCGGTCGTGGACTGGCTGCCCATCCCTTTGGCGGTGGAGTTGCCGGTCCCGGAATTTCGTGTGCGGGACATGCTGGCGCTGGAAGTGGGGTCCGTTGTTGTCACCCAATGGCCCAATGGGGACGACCTACCGCTTACGGCAGGTACGGTGCAACTGGCCTGGGTGGACGTGGAAGTTGTGGACCAGACAATGTCCGTGCGCCTGACGCGATTGCTGTAATGGGGTGCGAATCCAATGGGGCCAGGGCACAGCAAGCAGTGGGGGCTGGACTGGCGAAACAGGACAGGGCTTAGGACAAGGCCATAAGGCTGGAAAACAGTGCTGGGAAACGGGGCAGGGAAACAGGACAGGGAAATACAATGCCTGCGACATGGACATGGAGTTACCGGACAGGAAATGCAGGGCCTTCACTGGGCATGGGCCTGCCATTGGTCTGCATGGATGCGGAAGGGGAGCGTCCAGGGACGGGGCCAGGGACAAGGGCAGGGCTGGTCCCGACGTCCCTGCAAATGGAAAGTGTTGCGCGCGTCATCGTTGGGGACGAGGACGGGCCGGGCGTGCGCGCAGGCCAAAGGCATCGTGTCTTTGCCGGGGCGGCGCAGGCCCCTCTGGTGGCCCTTGCGCTGCATGGCTGGCAGTGGTTGCGTGGACGCCTGGCGGGAAAGGCCCCGACGACGCCGCGGGCCACACTACGATTGGTGGCGCACCTGGCCCTGGGCGGGCGCAAGACCTTGGCATTGGTTGAGGTGGAGGGCCAGCGCTATCTGGTTGGCGGGGGGGGCGACACGGTGACGGCAATTGTTGCCGTGCCAGCAGCGGCGCAGGACCATCGGGGGTCTCCCGCCCAAGACAAGGCGACCGGCACGCAGGTCCCCGGGGAGTGTGCAGGATGATGTTTGCCTTGATATTGGCCGCCCCCAGGCCCGTGCTGCTGCCCAACGCCAACGGCCTGGAGATCGCCGGAAACGGCACCGTGCCGTGGACGATCATTTTTCTGCTTACGTTTCTTACCCTGCTGCCTGCTTTGCTGCTGTCGATGACGCCCATGGTGCGGCTGCTGGTGGTCTTCCACTTTTTGCGGCAGGCGTTGGGCACCCAGACGGCGCCCAGCAACCAGGTGCTGATGGGGCTGGGGCTGGTGATGACCTGGTTCCTGATGCAGCCGGTGCTGTTGCAGGTGGACCACGACGCCGTGGAGCCGTTTCGCATGGGGCAGATCAGCGGCGCGGAGGCCATGGAGCGCGGCACCGTGCCGCCCAAGCGTTTCATGTTGCGCTACGCGCGGGAAAAAGACCTGGCGATCTTTGCCTCGGCCACCCTGCCGGGGCGCCCGGCCAAAGCGGAAGACCTGCCAATGCGCGTGGTGATGCCGGCCTACATGCTGTCAGAGCTGAAGGCCGGCTTCCAGATTGGGGCGGTCTTGTTTCTGCCCTTTCTGCTGGTGGACCTGGTCATCGCATCCATCACCACTTCGATTGGCATGTTGCAGTTGCCGCCGGTGATTATCTCCACGCCGCTGAAGATATTGCTGTTTGTCATGGTGGACGGCTGGAACCTGCTGGCCGGTTCGCTGATGAAAAGTTTTTAAGGATGGAGGGACAAGATGGGGCCGGACCAAGTGACCGAACTCGCCCGACGCCTGCTGCTGGAGGCCATGCTGCTGAGTGCGCCGTTGCTGCTGGCCGCCGCTTTCGTCAGCGTCCTGATTAGCCTGTTGCAGACCCTTACCTCCGTCCAGGAGCAGACCATCGCCACGGTGCCGCGTCTGGCCGTGATCGCCTTGGGTTCGGTGGTGGGCATGCCGTGGATGCTACGCCAACTGGTCGAGTACACCATCCATCTCTGGACGGACCTGCACCGCTATCTGGGGTAAAGAAAAACCGGCAACACAAGGGTGGTCCAAATCAACCAGGCAAGCAGGGCCAAAGCAATGGGACAGACGGGGGGCATCCATGCAGGACTGGGGGCAATATCTGACCGCGACCGTGCTGGTGCTGGTACGCATCAGCGGCCTGATGGTCTTTGCCCCCATTTTTTCTTCGCAGGCCATTCCCAGGCAGGTCAAGATTGGCTTTGTCCTGGCGTTGACGGTGCTGCTGGCCCCGATTGCCGCCGCAGAAAGCACGCAGCCAGTGGTCTTGGGACTGTCGTCGGTGGCCGGAGAGCTGGGGGTGGGCTTCCTCTTTGGATATTCCCTGGGCCTGTTGAACGAAATGATTGGTTTTGCCGGACAGGTGCTCGGCCTGCAATTCAGTTTTTCCCTGGTCAATGTGCTGGACCCCAATTCCCCGGTGGAGACGCCGGTGCTGGGCCAGTTGCTTTCGCTCATCGGCGTGCTGGTGCTCTTTGCCGCTGGGTTGGACCGCAGCATTCTTGCCGCCTTGATGCGCTCATTTGTGGTGGTCCCGGCAGGACAGGCCTTTGTGGCCGGACGGACAGGGGTGGTGCTGATGGCCATGACCGGGGGCATTTTTTTGGCCGCGGTGCAGTTGGCCGCCCCGGTGTTGGCGGCCACGCTGATGGTGGAGTTGACGGTGGCCCTGATGGGGCGGCTTTCCCCGCAGTTGCCCGTGCTTTTTGTGGGCATCCCGGTAAAGACCCTGGTGGGGTATGCGGTGCTGGTCGGTTCCCTTGGCGTCTGGCCCCGCTACATTGAGGCGCGCTTTTCAGGACTGCTGGACCAGGCCATGCAGTTGGTGTTGGCCGCCGCACCGCACCGTTAGGCGTACTGCGATGGACGGGGCAGGCGGGGCCGCCTTCGTGCTTGGCCCGTGGTGGACCGCGCAACACAACAGGATGGAAAAAGATGGCTGGCGAGAAGACAGAAAAAGCGACACCGCACCGCAAACAGGAGGCGCGCAAAAAAGGCGATGGCGTGCGCAGCCGGGAGTTGACCAGTGCGCTGGGGACGCTGGCAGGGGTGCTGACGCTGGGGGCGCTGGCCAGTTCATTTGCCATCAGTTGGCGCGGCGTGTTGCAGCAGGCCCTGCTTTATAGCACCCATGCAGACCTGGCTTCGGGTGAAGGGGCGGTGATGGGGGACCTGGTGCGCGGCATCGTGGTCCAGATATGGGTGCCGGTGGCCCTGGTGCTGGGCGCGGCCCTGGCGGCCACACTGGTGGCTGGAGTGGCCCAGGGCGGAGGCCTGCAATTCAACGCCGAGGCGCTGGCCTTCAAGGTGGACCGCATCAATCCCGTGACCAATCTGGGGAACATTTTCTCATTGCGTTCGGCGGCGCGTCTGGGCAAGTCACTGGTCCCGGCAGGGCTGGTGCTCTTTGTTGGGATGTATTCGATGGAGCAGGACGTCTTCTCCCTGCCGGTGCTGTCGTTGGGCCGCATCCCGGCGCTGCTCCATGCGCAATATCACATGTTATTGGTGGCCAGCGTGATATTTCTGGGCTGGTCGGCCCTGGATTATCTGGTGGAGTGGCGTAGTTGGGAGCGACGCCTGCGCATGAGCCATGAAGAGATGCGCGAGGAGTACAAGCAGACCGAAGGCAATCCCCAGGTGCGTGGACGCATCCGCTCCTTGCAGCGCCAGTTGCGCCGCCGCAAGCAGATGGCCGACGTCAGCAAGGCCAGCGTGGTGATTACCAACCCCACGCACTACGCCGTCGCGCTCTCGTTTGACTTTGAGACCATGCAGGCCCCCAAGGTGCTGGCCAAAGGACGCAACCTGTATGCGGAACAGATCAAGCAGACGGCGCGCTGGGCCGGGGTGCCCATTGTGGAGAACCCTCCCCTGGCCCGTTCGCTCTATCGTTCCGTTGAACCAGGCCAGTCCATTCCGCAGGACCTGTACGCGGCGGTGGCGGCCATCCTGGCCTTCCTCTATCGCCAGCGGGTGCAGGAGAAGATGCGCGAGGAAGACCGGCAACGCGCCCAGGGCCGTGCCAGAAAGAGCGCCCGGCAGCAACAGCAACCCACCCAGAGGTCCAGCACCGCCACGCAGCACGAAACGGCTGCGGCCTGGCTGCACCTCCCGGCCCTGGCGGCAGATACAGGGGCCGACAATCCAGAAGCAGGCCCAGAAATGCCGGACACAGGGCAGACGAAAGGGCCAGAGCAAGGGCAAGATGATCTGCCAACAGAAGGAGAGGACGCGTGAGCACGCAAGTAGTGGTCCAACACCCCACCGCCGGAGGCGCGGCCAAGCAGGCCCCGGACGCAGCGCCGCACATGGCCTTATTGGCCCAATGGCTGTCACCGGAGGCGGCGCGCCGGATGCAGGAGATGCTGTTGCCAGCCACGGCCATCAGCATGGTGCTGGTGATGATGGTGCCTCTGCCGGCCTTTGCCCTGGACCTGTTGTTGACACTCTCCATCACCGCGTCGGTGTTGGTCTTTCTTTCCGCCGTGCAGTTGCGCCGGGCGGTGGAGTTTTCTGTTTTTCCCACCCTGTTGCTGCTGCTCACGCTTTTTCGGTTGTCGTTGAACCTGGCCTCCAGCCGCCGCATCCTGCTGCACGGCAACGAGGGCACGCAGGCCGCCGGACAGGTGATCCAGGCCTTTGGGCAATTTGTGGTGGGGGGGAATTATGTGGTTGGCTTCGTCTTGTTTCTGGCGCTGATCGCGATCCAGTTCCTGGTGGTCAGCCACGGCGCGGTGCGCACCGCGGAGGTGACGGCGCGCTTTACCCTGGACGCCCTGCCGGGCAAGCAGATGGCGATTGACGCCGACATGAACGCCGGCCTGATCGACGAGCAGGGGGCGCGCAAGCGGCGCGAGGCGATTGCCCGCGAGGCCGAGTTCTACGGGGCGATGGATGGTGCGGCGCGCTTCAACCAGCGCGATTCCCTGGCCACCATCCTGATTACCGCCATCAACATTTTGGCGGGGCTGCTGATTGGCGTCTTTCAGCAGAACATCGCGATTGGCGAGGCGGTGAAGACCTACACCATCCTTACGGTCGGCGACGGCCTGGTGACCATGATCCCCTCCCTGCTGGTTTCCGTGGCGGGCGCTGTGGTGCTGACGCGGGCCTCTTCTTCGGCTGGCTCGCTGGGCGAAGAACTTGGCACGCAGCTCTTCCGGCGGCGGAACACGCTCTGGATTGCCGCTGGATTGTTGACCATCCTGGCCTTGATTCCAGGCCTGCCCAAGCTGCCGTTTCTGCTGCTGGCCTTGGGGCTGGGATACATGGCCTACAAGATGCCGGACACGCCCATGCTGGGCGATGCGGAGGCCGCTGCGGCAGCCGGGGCCGCAGAGGGCAAACCCGCTGAGGCGGCCAAGGCGGAAAACCTGGCCTCCCTTCTGCAAATGGACGACCTGGGTCTGGAGATTGGCTTCCAGTTGATCCCGTTAGTGGATGAAAAGCAGGGCGGACAGATGTTGCAACGGGTGCGTGCCCTGCGCCGCCATCTGGCCACGGAGTTGGGCTTCATTGTGCCGCCGGTGCATATTACGGACAACCTGCGTCTGAAGCCGCGCGAGTATGTGTTGTCGCTGCGCGGGGTAGAGATTGCCCGCTGGCAGACCGAAGGCAACTGCCTGTTGGCTGTAAACGCCGACCCCAAGGCCCGTCCCATCCCTGGGCTGGAGACCCACGAACCGGCCTTTGGCGTGGGCGCACGCTGGATCCAGCCCGCATTCGAGGAGCAGGCCATCGCCGCAGGGTATTCCGTGGTCGATCCCACCACCGTGATCGCCACGCACCTGGGCGAGGTGATTCGCCGCGAGGCGCACCGTCTGCTGGGGCGCGCGGAGACCAAGCGCCTGCTGGACGGTCTGGGCGAGTCGCACCCCAAGCTGCTGGAGGAACTGGTGCCCAAGCTGATGACCCTGGGCGAGGTGCAGCGGGTCTTGCAGCAATTGCTGCGCGAGCAGGTCTCCATCCGCGACCTGGGGTCCATTTTGGAGGTGGTGTTGGAGGCCGCACAGGGCAACAAGAATGTGGTGCACCTGGTGGAGACCGTCCGCCAGGCCATGGGCCGCTCCCTGGTGCAGCCGCTGCTGGATGGCGAAGGGGTGCTGCGTGCCTTTGTGTTGGAACCGGCGTTGGAAGAGGGGATCACCGCGCTGCTCGATGCGGAAGGGGCGGTGCGCATGTTGGGCGATGGGTCCCAGCCAGTGCGGGGGGCAGGGGAGTTTCTGCGCCGCATTGTGGACTCTTTGAAACGCCTAACCGGAGGGGCGCCACCATCGGCCATGCCCGTGCTTCTCTGTTCCAGTCCGGCCCGTTTCTACTTGCGCCGCTGGCTGGAGCCTGTCCTGCCGCGCATCACCGTACTGGCCCCGGCAGAACTGCCCGCTGAGGTGCGGGTGCGTTCCCTGGGCGTGGTCCGGGCGAACGAAGTGAGGGCAAACGAGGTGAGGGCGAACGAAGTGCGGGCAAATGAAGCCCGGAGCAATGAGATGCAGGCCAGCGAGGTGCGCAGCAAGGGCCTGGGGTCCAACGAGGTGCGCCAGGAGTTGCGTCCCAGGGAAGTACCTCTTGCTGAAGTGCGGATGCAGGAAGCACAACCGGCCTGACCAGGATTTTTAGGAAGGGAAATATGAGGACCGTACCGGAAGCAGCTCCATTGGGCAAGAAGGGGGGACAGGGGATGTCTCCGCTGTTGGCAGGCGGGGGCCTCCCGTCCGCCCCAGGAAGCGATGGGACGACTGGGACAGATGGGATGGACAAGATGGGCAGGGGCAGGATGGATGGGGGCGATGGGATGGGTGGACTGGATGTTTCCGCCCTGGCAGTCGCTGCCAGTGGCCGGACGGCCAGCGCCGCAGTCCGCGTCTCAGCAGGCAGCCTGGAAAATGTCACAGAAGGGGAGGTGTCCGCCCTGTTGCAAGAGGCAACTTCGGATGGGGAGGGTGTGCCCGCACGTCCCTACGCCGAGATGGACGCGACGGCACGCGAAGCGCTCCTGTTGGAACACCTGCCGGTGGTCCGCTATATTGCGCGGCGCATCCATGAACGGCTGCCCCAGCATGTGGAAATGGACGACCTGGTCAGCGCGGGGATGGTAGGGTTGCTGGACGCCTTCAATAAATTTGATGCCGGCAAGAACGTGCAGTTCCGCAGCTATGCGCAGTTCCGCATCCGCGGGGCCATTCTGGACAGCCTGCGCACGCTGGATTGGAGTCCGCGCGAGCTGCGACGCAAGGGCAGGGCCATTGAGGAGGCCATGCACACCTTGACGGCGCGCATGGGAAGGACGCCCGCAGAGAATGAAATCGCCAACGAGATGGGCCTCTCTCTGGTCGAATATCAGCAATTGCTCGGGGACCTGAAAGGGCTGGAAATTGGCAGTCTGCATGTGGAGCACACGGAGGACTCTGGCGAAGAAGAGCTGGCCTACGTCCCCAACAGTCCAGAAGAAGACCCGCTCTATCGCTGCCTGAAGAGCGAGATGCGGGAGAAGTTGACGGCGGCGATCAGCGAACTGCCAGAGAAGGAACGATTGGTGCTGACCCTGTACTACTACGAGGAAATGACCATGAAGGAGATCGGCCTGACGCTGGGCGTGGTTGAGTCGCGCATCTCGCAGGTCCACTCCTCCGCGGTCCTGCGGCTGCGTTCCATGCTGGCCCAGGGGCCAAGGACGGCTGGGGCCAAGGCCCCTGCACGGCGGTCCGTGGGCCGAGGACGACAGCCAGAGCGGTCGGTAGCGGAGAAGCCCCGCCCGCTGTATCGACCATGGTAGTCAGGCTGATGACACGATGTAACTCTATTATTCACAGCAATAAGAACAAAATAATGAATGTAACAGATGAAGAATGGATGCGATATGGACAAGCCCCTGGCGCAGGATGAAATTGATGCTCTCTTTGTAAAGGCCCGTAGCAAGACCGCGCAACATGCGCAACCAAGGCCGCAAAATGCCAATCCCCACATCCAGCCCTTCAGCTTTTCGCGCAGCGGCCAGATCAACAACGAGCAGATGCGGGCCATCAGCTTGCTGAATGACATATTTGCCCGCAACCTGACGCACAATCTGGGGGCCTTTTTGCGCAGCCGCTTGCAGGTCAATCTGGTCTCTGCGGAGCAATTGCCGTATGCGGAGTTTCTGCAGGGGCTTCCTGACATCTGCTATGTCTGTTCCGTGCGTTTGGAACCGCTGGGGGCGATTTGCGTCCTGCAGCTTGACCTGAACCTGGCGTTGCCCATGATTGATTTGTTGCTGGGGGGCGAAGGCAAGCCCGCCACGGTGCGCGAGGTGACCGACATTGAAGAATCCATCCTGTCCAGCGTGGTGGAGATCATCAGCCGCGAGCTGAGCTCCGCCTGGCAGCCGGTTGGGTTGACCTTCAACTTTGAGAAGCGGCAGATGCAGACGCAGATTGCACGGCTGATGGCGGTCACGGAAAAGACCCTTTCGGTCAGCTTTGAGATGCGCATGCCGCAGGTGCAGGGGATCCTCAATCTGGCCTTTCCCTCCGTGGTCTCCAATACCATCCTGCGCCGCCTGATTACCGACTGGGGGCGCCAAAACCGGCGCCGTTCCCCAGAGATGCTGGCCCGCATGGAAGAACGGGTGCGGCATGTGCGCGTGGGGGCCGCATTGCAATTGCCCTCCGTGCGCGTCCCGGCCTCAGAGCTGGAAGCGATGCGTCCCGGCACGGTATTGCGGCTGGGAGTGGCCGCTTCCACGGTGTCGGAGTTGCGGATCGCGGGGATGTCCCTGTTTCAGGCCGTCCCAGTGCGCAATGGGGAACACCGCGGGGCGCAGGTGGTGGCCCGCAACCATCCGCTGCTGAACCAGGCGACGGAATAAGAAAAAGGTCTTGCAGTGGAGTTGGAAAGGAGACACAGGATGCAGAAGTGGATGCAACGCTGGATGGAGCAGTTTGAGGGCCTGCTCGAAGAGCGCTCCGGGGCCGCATTGACCGTGACGCAAGGTACGGCCTTTGCCGACCACCAGGACGCGCAGGTACTCAGCAGCATGACCTTGGACGGCGCCCTGCGTGGCCTGTTGCGGGCCGTGGCCACCGGCGAGCAGATTGTGCAGTTTGTACAACTGGCCCGGCGCCAGCCGCTGGATGCGCAACAGGCCCTGGATGAGGGCATGTTGGCCGAGTGGCGGGACCTACTGGAGGAGACCGCGTCCCGACTGTCCGGGCAACTGCTGGCCGAAGGGGAGGGGGAAACCACGGTGGTCCTGCGTGAGGTCCGCCCGGCTGGCGAGGGCGAGGTCCTTGTTCCTGGCGCAGAGGGCGGAGCAGAGGTGGCACCCTACGAGGTGCGCGCCGGAGATATCGTCCTGCATCTTGCCTTGTTGGCGCGCATGGAGACGGCCCCGGCAGGGATGGATGTCTCCCAGATGGAAGAGGCCATGGATGCAGGCCTGCGCGAGATGGAAGGGGCACAACAGGGGAAGCCACACGAGGGGAGGACACACGCCCCCTCGCCCTCTGTGGCAGGGGCTGCGGAGGACCGGGGGGCCGAGGCTGCGGAGGCGCGCGCCCAGTGGCGCCGACCAGGGGGCGGCGCTGAGGAGACCAGTCCCTTCCGCACCCACCCGGAGCGATTGGACCTTCTGCTGGACATTGAGCTGGAGGCCACCTTGCGTTTTGGGGCGCTGGAGATGCCGTTGCGGCAGGTGCTCGAACTGGGGCCGGGCGATGTGCTGCAATTGGACCGGCATGTGCAGGAACCGGTGGACCTGGTGGTGGGCGACCGCATTGTGGCCCGTGGGGAAGTGGTGCTGGTGGGTGGAAATTTTGGCTTGCATGTGACCGAGGTGGCCGAACCGCGCCGCCGTCTGGAGACGATCCGATGCCTCTTTTAAGCTTACGCACCGCGCGCCTGCGCCGTTCCCCACGCGGGCCGGAGCAAGGGAGGGACTTTCCTGAGGGGACGCAGGGTGGCCCGCTTGGGGAACGTTTACGCCTGGCAGGCAATGAGCGGGAAGCAGGGCCGCACTGGGACCGCAACCTTTCCTGGGAGCAGCGGGAACGCCTGCGGCACGGCAGGGAATTGCTTCCGATGGAAGATGGGCCTGTTTTTACGCCCATGGGGAGGCCCCAGGAGGAGGAGGCGCCCAGCGGCGCGCTCCCATTTTTCGCCACATGTATGAACCCGCGTTGTGAGACCAACTGGCTGCGGCTGTGGCGCCGCCGTCAGGCGCCCCGTCTGGAAGGGGAGTGGGCCTGCAGCCCGGAATGTATGCAGGCCCTGGTTGAAAACGCAGTGGCCAGGGAGATGTCCGATATGGCAGGGGAAACAGGCAGGGCCGCGCAGCCGCACCGGCACCGTCTTCCCATGGGCCTGCTCCTGCTGGCGCAGGGATGGATCACCGAAGAACAACTGCGCAATGCGCTGGAGGCCCAGCGTACCGTGGGCAAGGGACGCATCGGGGCATGGTTGATGCGGCAGTGCCATCTGCCGGAAGAGCGGGTGACGCGGGCCTTGGGCATCCAGTGGGGCAGCCCTGTCCTCTCTGTCACCAGCCACCAGCCGGAGTCCGTGGCCACCCTGGTCCCGCGCCTGTTGTTGGACACCTTCGGGATACTGCCGGTGCGCGTGGCCTCAGGACGGGTTTTATATATGGGGTTTGAAGACCGCATTGATGCCGCGGCGGCCCTGGCAGTGGAACGGATGAGTGGCCTGCGCGTGGAGACCGGGGTGGTGACCGCTTCGCAATATCTGCGCGCGCATGAGCGCATGATGGCGGCCTCCTTTCCCAAGGCCACGCTGACGGAGGCGGGCAGCGCCAGCGCCGTTGTAGAGATATTGACTGCGGCCATTGAGCGGGTGCGTCCCCATGAGGCCCGTCTGGTGCGTATGCACCAATATTTCTGGTTGCGTATGTGGCGCACGCCGTTTCCCGGCATTCGGGCCATGCAGACGGCGGCAGCGGCGCCAGGACAGGCCGGGCGCTCTGCGCAGGCCCGCCCCTTGGCTGCCCCCATTCCGCGCCTGCACCAGGTGGAGGACCTTCTCTGCCACTATCGCCCAACTGAAGGGCAAAGACCGGCATAGATGCAGTTTTTCCCCCGGCAGGGGCGTTGATTCGGGCGAGATTGCCAGCACCCAGAAAGTAGGCCGGGCCTTTCTTTCTTCCCCAACAAGGCCCTTCTTCCGGTGCGGCAACGGCGGCCTTGATACGGCAACGGGGCCTGGCATCGAGGACGTGTTCGTTGGGGAAAATGGTCCAAGGCAAAGGCCCGTTCCCGTGTCATTTTTCTTCCCATTGTGAGTTTTTTTTAATCCCTTCCTCCCCTTTCCGGCCCTTCTGCTGCATTCTTCCCCTGCGTTAGGAAGGTGCGTCCTGTGGACAGTGGATACTATGCGGCCTTTACCGGATTGATGGCGCGGATGCAGGCGTTGGACACGGCGGCCAACAATCTGGCCAACACGAACACCAATGGGTTCCGCGCGGAGCAGGACTTTTTCCGCAACACCCTGACCGGGCCGGACGCGTTGGATTCGCAACTGAACACGGCGGTCAATAACTTTGGCGTGCTGGGGGGCAATCGCGTGGACCTGGGCCAGGGGCAATTGTCGGACACCGGCAATCCGTTGGATGTTGCCATGGAAGGCCCCGGCTTTTTCCAGATACAGCGTCCAGACAAAACTGTTGCATACACCCGCGATGGGTCCTTCCTGCGCTCAACCAAGGGCGTCCTGGTCAATGGCAAGGGAGAGCCTGTGCTCAACACGCAAGGCAAGCCGATCACCATCCCTACGGGGCCGGTGACGATTGCCTCGGACGGGACCATCTCCGTGGGCGGGGCGGTCGTGGCCAAGATTGGCATGGTGGACTTTCCAGCGGGCACGCCGCTGGTGCCCGATGGCGTCAGCCAGTATACGGCCCCGGCCAAGGCGGCCAAGGCGAGCACCACGGCCTCGCTGCACCAGGGCATGTTGGAGGGGTCCAACCAGGACGTGGTGCGGGGCACCCTGCAATTGATTTTGGTGCAGCGCCAGGCAGAGATGATGCAGAAGGCGCTCTCGGTCTTTGGCAACGATCTGGACCTGCACGCCAGTCAGGACCTGCCGCGCGTGTAAAACAGACGGACAACAAAACAGGGCAAACAAGGAAGACAGAGTAAATAAGGAAGACCGAGAGACAAGGAAGACGTACCCGTAAAGGAGGACCACCGATGATCCGTGCTTTATATACCGCAGCCAGTGGCATGAGCGCCCAGCAGCTCAACCTGGACACCATCGCCAACAACCTGGCCAATTCGGGGACGGTCGGGTTTCGCAGCCGCGTCCTGCAGTTCCAGGACATGATTTACCAAAACCTGATTACGCCGGGGGCGGCACAGAGTGCGCAGACCGTTTCAGCGGGTCTCCAGGTGGGCCTGGGGACGCAGTCTTCGGCCACGGAGATCATCCAGACGCAAGGCTCCTTCAACCAGACCAATAACCCGCTGGACCTGGCCATCCAAGGCACGGGATTTTTCCAGTTGCAGACCCCGACCGGGATGATCGCCTACACACGGGCCGGCAACTTCCAATTGAACAACCAAGGGCAGGTGGTGGACGTGAATGGCAACCTGCTGATCCCCACCATCAGCATTCCCAGCAACGCCACTTCGGTCACCATCACGCAATACGGCGTGGTGAATGCGACCCTACCGGGGCAGACCAATCCGGCCCAGTTGGGCCAGATACAGTTGGCCATCTTCCCCAACCCCGGCGGGTTGAACAGTGTGGGCAACAACTTGTTTGAGGCCACCTACTCCTCCGGGCAGCCGGTGCTGGGCAATCCCGGCGACACCACCGGAGCGGGCACCTTGCAGCAGGGGTACGTGGAAAACTCCAATGTGGACATCGTGGAGGAATTTGTGGCCATGATCCTGGCGCAGCGGGCCTATGAGAGCAACTCCAAGGTGGCCACCGCTGCGGACAATATGTACCAGCAGGTGAACAGCCTCATCCGGTAAGTGGCGAATGGCTGCGCAGGGGCAAGGGAATGGGGGTGCCTACGCAGCGGGAAAGCAAGGAAGGGAAGGCAAGGGAGATGCTGCACAGACACAGTTTCCGATGGCTGTTCTTGGTCGTTTTCGTTGTGACAGGAAATGCGCTTGCGCTCCCCTGTACGGCAAGGACGCCGGAGGCCGCAGTGCAGCAGTGGTTACGCCAGCAGCCAGGCAGTACTCCATTGGGGCCGACAAAAGAAGCAATGGCCCTTTCCGATGGCCCCGCGCAGCGGACGGGGTTTAGGGTGCAACGGGCCATGGCCGATCCGATTTTGGGACGGCAATGGGCGTTGGTGGTGGACTGCGTGCATCCGCAACGGCCCCCGGTGGCCGTTTTGCTGGACCACTTCCATGCAGCGCGCCGTCCAGCGCAGGATGCGGCGATTTCCAGTCCTGCGGAGTTGCCGACGCAGAGGGCGGCGTCCTTGCCGACGGCTGTTGCGTCGCCGGGCTCTCCGTCCAGGTCGTCCATGGCGCATTCCGTCATGCCTTCGGCCCCCAGCGCAGGCAGCGGAAGGACGGTCCTTGCTTCCGCCCCTTACCTTTCTTCCGATCGCACCAGCAATACGGGCAGTCCGGCCCCCTCGCCGGTGCTGGTGCGGGCCGGGGACCGTGTATTGGTATGGAACCAGGAGCCACAACTCCGGTTGGAGATTGCAGCGGTGGCCCTGGAATATGGCCGCGCCGGGCAGGTGGTCCATCTACGCCGCAGTGGCCCCCAGGCAAACCAGAACATAACGATGACCGGGGTGGTGCGCGGCCCTGGTTCGGTGGAGTTAATGCCATGAAAAAAACAAGGAAAACAAACAAGCTGGTGGCTGGGTGCCTGCTATTGTCCCTCTGCTGGATGGCGCAGAGCGCCGGGGCAAAAAGCAAGAAGTCCCCTTCGGCGCAGATCAAGGACAATCCCGCCAGCACGGACATGGCCGAATACATCCAGCGGGTGCGCGCCATGTATCCATCCGCCAGTACGCAAGGCTCCATCTGGTCGAGTACCGGGCGGCTGACTGTTCTGGCTGCAGACGTGAAGGCCATGCACCCGCATGACCTGATCTCGATTGTGGTTTCGGAGAGCCTGAACGCATCCACCCAGGGCACGGTGAAGAACCAGCGGGCTTCCTCGGCAAACTCACAGTTGACCTCCCTGCTTTCCAAGTTGTCACCGGGGAGCGCGGCGCAGAACCTGCTGGGCGCCAGCGCCAATTCCGCGTTGAACGCGCAGGGCCAAAGCGTGACCAGCAATAATTTGGACGCGACCATTGGCGGCGAGGTGGCGGACGTGCTGCCCAATGGCATGTTGGTCATCTCTGCGGCGCGGCAATTGGAGTTCAACCAACAGACGGAGACCATCCTTCTGCGCGGCCTGGTGCGGCCAGAGGACGTCAGTCCGTCGAACCAGATCCTTTCCACGGCCATCTCCGGTCTGGAGGTGCAGGTGGTGGGCAAAGGCATTGTGAACGACTATACGTATCGGCCCAACTGGGTGGTGCGGACATTGCAGAAAATCCTGGTTTTCTAAGGGAAACTTTGTATGACGACAGGGGACAGGGCGGGAAGGGCCATGAAACAGGGCAGGGCGGCTACACAGAAACGGGCAGGGACGCGGCAATGGGAGTTGCGCCGATGGGACCATCTGGCCTGGATATTGCTGCTGGGCGTCCTGCTCCTGCTGCCCGGCTGGCCCGCCGCGCAGGCGGAAACGACGCCTGCCGCCCCGGCCACTCCGCCGGTGGCGGAACATGCGGTGGAGCACGAGGCCCTGATCAAAGATGTCAGTTCCGTGAATGGGGTCCGCGACAACCAGTTGATTGGCTACGGCATTGTGGTGGGGTTGCAGAACACCGGCGACAGCCAGATGACCTACTTTCCGCTGCAAACACTGCTGTCTACGCTGCAACGGCTGGGCATCGTGGTGCCGTATCCCTTGACCACGATCATGGTGAAGAACATGGCCGCGGTCTTTGTGGAGGCGACGCTGCCGCCTTTCATCCAGCCGGGGGGCAAGATCGACGTGACGGTCTCCTCCACCGGGGACGCGCGCAGCCTGACCGGGGGCGTGTTGCTGTTGACGCCGCTCTACGGCCCGGACGGACAAATCTATGCCGAGGCGCAGGGGCCGCTGGTGGTGGGGGGGTACTCGATCGCCGCCAACGGCAACGCCCGGCAGGTGAATTTTCCTGACACCGCGCGCATCCCAGAGGGTGGGATCGTGGAGCGGGCCGTGCCGTTCTCGCTGGCCAGTATGCGTACGCTGACCATGGAGTTGCATGACGCGGACTTTGAGACGGCCATCGGCATGGCGGACACCATCAATCAAGCATTGGGACGCAAAGCGGCGCACGCCCTTGACAGCCGTCAGGTACGTCTGGATGTGGCCCAGGGGGAAGATGTTCCCATGCTGCTGGCGCGGGTGCAGGCCCTGCCGGTCCATGTCTATCCGCGGGCCAAGGTGGTGGTGAATGAACGCACCGGGACGGTGGTGATTGGCGGCAATGTCCGGCTGCTGCCGGTCTCCATTTTGCATGGCGGATTGGCAATCGATGTGGTCACGGAGTTCCAGGTCTCGCAGCCCAATGCCTTTGGCGCCGGGACCACCGAGGTGGTGCCGCAGACCCAGGTACAGGCCACCAACCAGCCGGTGAACCGCATTCAGTTAAAGCAGGGGGCGACGGTGGACGATCTGGTACGCAACCTGCAAGCAATCGGGGCCACCGCGACAGATGTGATCTCCATTTTGCAGGCGATGAAGCAGGCCGGGGCGCTGGAAGCGGACCTGGTGGTGATCTAGGCAGACCGAGGGCCAGTCGAAGGACTGGTGGGAATGGAAGCAGCGATCCCGGAGGAAACAGAATGCACCTTGCTGGTTTGACTGTAGGGCCTTTGCAGACGCAGGCCGCGGTAACACCCAGTCCACGGCTGCGACAGGCAGCGGTGGAGTTCGAGGCGAATTTTTTGCAAGAGCTGCTGAAGCCCATGAAAGAAGACCCGCTTTTTGCAGGAAGTGATGGGTCCGGCGGGGACGATGGGGAAATTGGGGGCAGTCTGGGGACCATTGACAGCATGGGTACGCAGGCCATGGCTGAGGCCCTGGCCAACGCCGGTGGGCTGGGGATCGCCCGCCAGGTGCTTGCCAAGATGGCGCCCTTGGAAGCTGCCAATGCGGCTGCCAAAGCGGCCCATGCAGCAGCCAACCCGAAGTCCAGTGGGGGCCCCTGTGGCGGATGCGCCCTTCCTCTGACGATGGGAGTGGGGAACAAGGCAGATGTCGGCCCGCTGGGACAAAGAGCGCCGACAGGAACGGAAAAACCAGGGACAAGGTTGCTCCCACGGTAGGAGGGACCTGCCGAGTCACTGTCAATCAAGAATTTGTCGTCGCACGGTACTAAAGTTTTTTTATTCCGCGCCGATGCAAGGAAGAGTGGAGGAATGTTTCATGGACCTTTCCAGCATCTTTAACAATTTCCCAGACCCCACCCGGACAACGCCGGGCAACCAGGCTGGCCAGAGCAACAAAACGCAGTCAGTGGGCGGCAACCATCCGTCCCAGGCAGCGGCCCCGGCCCATTCCCAGGCGTTGGAGAAGACCGACCATGCAGACCTGAGCGCCAGTGGCCTGGCCGCGGCCCAGGGCGCCGTCCCGGCGGCAGCGACCAGCGCAACCGACCTGTCCAACTCGGATGTCCGCATGGGGCTGGTCAACAGCGTCCAGGCGGCGCTGCAAGCGGGCACATACAACGTGCCAGCGTCGGATGTGGCCGACCGGATCATGCAGAGCATGATGGGATAGGCCCCTGTAGGTCTACCCGCAGCGCATGGGGCCGCCCTGAAAATGCAAGTGCGGCGTTCCAGCGCGTGTCGGGGCACGTGTCGGGGCGCGTGACTGGGCGCGTGTCCTAGGAGGACAAGATGAAGCAGTTGGTGGAAGGGGCCATCCAGGCATTGACGGCGTTGGACGCTGACCGGCTGGACCAATTACGGAATGAACTGGCGGTGTACCAGGGCACCCCCCCCTCCCCGGCAGAGTTGCAGGCGGTGTTGCCCTGCCAGCGTGTGCTGGGCGCCCTGCTGCGGGAGACAAAGCGGAACCTGCTCCTGTTGCAGCGGACATCGCCGGTGGGGGCCATGTGGGAGGCAGGCGAAGAGGGCGCAGCTTGTCCGTCTGCGTGGCATCCGTCTTTGCGGCCTTGATTTGTAGATGGATTTGTAGAGATGGCCCGTGCCATGGTCCATGGCCGGGACCATTGGGATGCAATCGGTCCGGGCAAGCCGAGGCAGTAGAAGGGAAATTGCAGGGAAGACGGCATGGCAACCATAGATTCCGCGTTACAGATCATGGCGGGTGCGCTGAACGCGGACCAAGCGGCGCTGAACATCACCGCCAACAACACGGCGAACGCCAGCACACCGGGCTACACGGTCGAGGACCCGGTGTGGCAAGCCAATGATGCGGTCACCATCCAAGGCATCAGCTATGGCCAGGGAGCGCAGATGGTGGCGGCGCAGTCCCAGCGCAACCTGGTCCTGAACGCCAGCATTGACCAGCAGACGCAGGCCCAGCAGGCGACCAACACCGAATACACGGCGATGCAGCAGGTGGAGGAGATTTTCAACCAAGTGACAACCAGCACCTCGGGGGCCTCCGCAGGCAACACGGGGATAGGGGACCTGGTCACCAGCTTTTTCAACTCCGTCAGCAGCTTGGAGACCAGCCCTACGGACACGGCCTTGCAGCAGGGCGTGCTGAGCGCGGCCAATTCCTTGGCGGCGGCATTCAACAGTGCGGCCTCGCAGTTAAACACGCAGACGAGTTCCTTGAACCAGCAGGTGGGCCTGGTTGTGGGGCAAATCAACCCTCTGCTCACATCGATTGCACAACTCAACCAGCAGATTTCCAGCACCAGTCCCAAGGCGGACGCCGGCCAGTTGGAGGACCAGCGGCAATACGACCTGCAACAGCTCTCGCAATACATTGGCGTGGACGCGATCAAGACGGAGAACAATGGGTTGACGCTGACGACGACCAGCGGGGCCTTGCTGGTCTCGGAAGGACAGGCCTTCCAGTTGACCACGGGCAACGTCAACGGCAATGTGGATGTTTTTACCAGCGCGCCGGGCGGTCCGACGGACATTACCGCGGCGCAGGCGAGTGGGGGCGGCCAGTTGGCCGGAATCCTGGCCACGCGCGACCAGAGCATCCCCTCCGTGCAGGACTCCATTGACACGCTTGCCTACGATTTGGCCACCAGCATCAATGGCGTGCAGACCGCTGGCACAGACCAGAATGGAAACCCTGGCGTGCCTCTGTTCAACATCCCAACCACCGTCGCTGGTTCCGCGGCGGGCATCTCTGTGGCCATTACGGACCCATCGCAGATTGCCTCGGCTGGCGCGGGACTGGGGCCGGGAGACAACTCCAATGCAGTGGCCATGGCCAAGCTGCAAAGCCAGCCCATTGTCGGCGGCCAAACAACGACCTCCTTCTATGCCTCCTTTATCTCGTCCCTGGGCAATACGGTGGCCGGACTGAATACGCAGAACACGGCGCAGCAGGCCTCGCTGAAGCAATTGCAAACGCAGCAGAGCGCGCTCTCGAGCGTCAACCTAAATGAAGAGGCCTCCAGCCTGCAAACGTATGAGCAGGCCTACCAATCGGCGGCGCAGTTTTACAGCGTCCTGAACACGATCGTGGTCAGTGCGCTGAATCTGGGTGTGGAGAGCGCTGTCACATAACGCGGGAGAATTCCTGGAAAGGACGTATGGGCCGCGATGCAAATTGATCCGAATTTTGTGCAGGGCCTGGTGTCGGCCGTCAACCAGACGCAGGCCAATGAACAGACGTACACCAATGAGATTTCCACCGGCGTCAGCGTCAACAATCTCTCCGACAATCCGGTGGCCGCAGCGCAGGACTATTTGCTGCGCTCCGAGATCAGCGTGAACGACAGCTTTGTGCAGAGCGCGAGCACGCTGGAGAGCCAGATGCAGGTGACGGACACGGCCCTGGGCAGCGTGGTGACGCAATTGACCTCTGCCATCTCCCTGGCCACGGAAGGCAACAATGGGACGCTGAGCACGAGCAATGTTCAGGCCATCGCAAACCAGTTGTCCGGCATCCAGAACGAGATACTTTCGTTGGCCAACACCAGCTATCAGGGGCAATATGTTTTTGGCGGGAGCAAAACACAGACGGCCCCGTTTTCCTTGAATACAGGCACCTCGCCTGCCACGGTGAATTACTACGGCGATGGAGACATCATTTATGCTGTCACGCCCAGCGGGCAAAAAATCCAGGTAAATCTTGCTGGCGACCAGGTCTTCGGATCGGGCAGCAGCGGCGTATTGGCATCCCTGGGCGCTGTCATCCATGATCTCTCTACAGGTGCGGGGACCAGCACCGTTGCTACGGACATCGCAAACTTGAGCGGCTCCCTCCAGACCGTCTCCAATCAGCGTGTCATCCTGGACAATGGCCTGAGCAGTCTCCAATCCACCAGTACCTACACACAGGGCCAGACAGCCCAGTTGCAGTCCGCAGAAGATGCCGTGGTCCAGACCAATACCGCGCAAGTGGCCACGGACCTGAGCCAGACGGAAACGCAATACACCTCGCTGTTGGACATGATCGCCAGCCTCGACGCGCAGCCGACCTTGTTCAAGGTGTTGTAAGACCGCTGTCCAATCTATGGGGCGGACTGGAAGAGGGCCCTGGCACCTGTCTTGCCCGACTGTGGCATGGGCCGGTCGGTCAGCAGCACTTTGTCGGATGACTCCTGCAACAGCGTGAAGCTCCCATGCAGCAGCGTCTCCACATGGGCGCGATCATCCCCAGGGACAAAGAGGAACTTGCGCGGACCATGGCCCCAGAGGCCGAGCAATTCCGCATCGGTCAAGAAAATATGCGGCGCATCGGGGTAGCACGACCCCCACAGCATGGATGTGCTGCGTCCATTGACCAGATAGGCAGGACGTTGCGTATAGAAAATGATCGAGGAGCCATAGGACTGGTCCCCGTAAAGCATGAGTACGTCCTGCGGCCCAGCCAGACGGTTGACCGTGTCCGCAAGGACGCGGGAGGAAAGCATGGGGCCAAAGCGGGCGAAGGCAAGGTGCGCGGCGACCAGGAATGTAGCGGCCGTCAAGGCCGTGGCCAGCGTGGCCCCCAGGTGACGCTGGCGCATACGCAGCAGCCAGGCGAGCAGCGGCCCTACCAACAATGCGATGGCCGCCAGCGCGGCAGGCAGACGCAACGCTGCGAAAGAAGGCCCGGTCAGGTCAAAGAAATGCGACATGGAAAGCGAATATCCGCCCACGTCACGATGCGCCAGCAAGGAACCAATGTCCGCTACATACGGCAGATGGCGGGAAGACCACAGAGCATAGCCCAGCACCGCTGCCGCCACTGTGCCCACCAGTGCAAACAGCGCCTGGGCGCCGCCCAACCAACGCAGACCACCGTGCACCGCCAGGCCCGCCTTTCCGTCGTGGTTGCCAGCAGGTTCCTCTTCCATGCCAGCCAGGGCCGCTGCGGTCAGCACCAGTAAAGGAAAATACGCGGGCCAGGTGTAGTATTCCTGATTGGTGGAAAGGGAAAAGAAGAACAGAATGAAGGCCGCATACAAGGCCAGCAGCAGGGTGGTCCTGCCGCGGAAATCCAAGTGACGAAAACGCGCAACGGAAAGGCCGCTTGCCGGGGCAGAGTGTTTCTGGTCCCTCCATTTGCGCCAGGCGCGATGCAGTGCCGCTGGCCAGTAAAGACTCCATGGGAAAAGCCAGACCAGATGGGAAAGCCAGAAAACATAGGCCGGCTGCTTGTTGTAGTCGTGGGGATAGCGTTTGCCCAGAAAGCGCAGGACGTGCTCATTGATGAAGTAAAAATAGAGGAAGCCATGCACATTGCCAAAGCTAGGCACATTGCCAACGGGACGGCCCTGGTCTGGATTGTGCAAGGCGGCCAGGATGTGCCAAGGCGCGGCGATCAGCAAAAAAAGTAGCGTGCCACGCAGCAAATGGAACTCCCGCCAGCGGCGATGTTCCCCGGTCAGCCAGAGGTAAGGCAGAACAGCGCCCAAAAAGAAGACGGGTGCGATCAGTCCCTTGGCCAGCATGGCCAGCGCCAGCATGGCATAGGTCCAATCGATGCGCGCGGGACGATGGTCCTCCAGCCCGGTCAGAAACAGATAAAGGGCCAGGGCAATCAGCAGCGCAAGGATGGATTCCGGGATGAACCAGCGCGTAAACAGAAATACGCCGATGGAAGTGAGGAAGGCCAGCGCTGCATAGAAGGCAGCGCGTTCCGTGTAGGCGCGCCGCGCCCAGAGGAACGCCAGCAGCGCGCAACCCAGTACGGCCAGCGTCTGTGGCAGGTGCGTGGCGAAAACATTGAAGCCAAAAATGCGGTAATCGATGGCGACAAGCCAGTAGGGCAGGGGCGGCTTTTCCAGATAGCGGACGCCATCCACTTTCAGGGTGACATAGTCGCCACTGAGGGCCATGTGTTGTGCGGCCTGGGCGTGGGTCGCGTCAGCGTCGTCCAGCAAGGAAGGGGAAAACAGCGCTGCAAAATAAACAACAAGGAAGAGCAGGCCAAGGATGGTCCACTCCGCCGTAAGGGAAAGTGGAAATGCGTTGCGGGCCGGCCCTTGGGAGGAAGGGACCTGGGGCGTGGCTGGAAATGCTTTGGAAGGCTGCATGGGTCGAATAAAATACCAGTCCCAGCATAGCAGTCTGTCCAGCCAGGGCATAATTCCGATGCAGATTGGTATATCTTCAAAGCCATAGAAAACTTTTTGCAGGAGAGCATGACAACCTACGCTGCTGTCGATATCGGCTCCAACTCCTGTCGGCTGAAAATAGCTGGCGTGAGCAACCATCGGTTGCGGACATTGCACGAAGACCGCGAAGTGACGCGGCTGGGCGAGAGCGTTTTTGAGAGCGGCATGGTGTCGCCGGAGGCCATGGCGAACACCATCCGCACCCTGCGGCGCTTCCACAAGGCCGTGCAGATGCACGCGGTGGACCGGCTGCGCGTGGTGGCCACCAGCGCCATGCGCGACGCACGGAACCAGCAGGCCTTTGTTTCCTGGGTGCATTCGGCGACAGGGTGGAATGTGGAGATCATCTCCGGGCTGGAAGAAGGCCGGCTGATCCATCTGGGGGCCGTCTCCAACGAGCCGGAGGCGCGTGGGCGCTGCCTGTTGATTGATCTAGGGGGCGGGAGCTGCGAGGTCACGCTCTCAGAGCAGGGGCGGATCCGCGAGATGGTCAGCTTGCCCTTGGGCGCTGTGCGGTTGACGCGCGAATTTCTGCGGCATGACCCGCCAACGGCAGAAGAAATTGCGCACATGCGGCAGTTCATGCAGCGCGAATTGCGCCGTGCCGAGCGCAAGCTGGTGGGCCACGGCGTGCAAATGGTCTTTGCCACTTCCGGCACGGCAGCCGCGCTCTCTGAAGCCATACGCGCCAACGGAAAAGGGAAACATCGCGCTGGCACGGAACGGACAAAGACCGAGTTGGTCCGCAAGCTGACAGAAAAATTGACGCGCATATCGAATGTGCAACGCGCCATGGTCCCCGGCATTGGCCCGCGCCGTTCGGAAATCATAGTGGCTGGCGCACATGTGTATACGGCCCTGCTGGAGCGGCTGCACCTGTCTGGGTTCCGTTACTCCCCGGTTGGCCTGCGCGATGGCATTTTGGCGTTGATGCACGCGGAGACAGAGCAGCGCACCAGTGCGCACCATCGTTTTGAGGAGGAACGCTGGGCCAGCGTGCTGGAGCTATGCAAGCATTATGGGGGCGACCCCAGACACCTGGAACCGGTCCGCGCCCATGTGGAACAGCTTTTTGGCGCATTACAAAATGTCCACGGAATGCCCGCAGAATACCAGTTGTGGCTGGAAGCGGCGGCCATGCTGCATGAGACGGGGAAGTTCATGAACTACCAGGGACACCACCGGCACACGCAATACATCATCGCCAACTCAGAATTGTATGGCTTTACGCCGGAGCAGCGGGCCATTATTGCGGCCATTGCGCGCTATCTGGGAAAATCGCGCCCCTCAGCCAGCGACCGCATGATGCGCTTTGTGCCCCTACAGCACCATCCACATGTGCAGCGGGCGGTCGTCTTGTTGCGCATTGCCGTGGCCCTGCACCAGGACCGCGTCAGTGATGTGCTGCGCGTACGCACGCGGGTCTATCCCAAACGCGTACTGCTGGAGCTGACGCCAGGACGCACAGGCGCAGAACTGGAACTGTGGTCACTGCGCAAGGAGGCGGATTATTTCCGGGAGGTCTTCGGACGCGGGCTTTTCGCTGAGGTGGTCTGAACCGCGCGCACCAACCTGGGATCGAGCAGCCACTGCAGCCTTCCCGTCTGCCGGTCCATGTCCAGTTTGGCGATGGCCCCTTTGCGCATACGGATGGGCGCGATGGTGGCCGATGGACAAAGCGTGGAGTTGAGGAACTGCGTCAGGTTGGGATTGTGGCCGACCAAAAGGACCTCTTCGTGCCCGGCCAACCCTGCAAGCAGGGACTGGAACTGCCTCCATGTCCCGGATGGGGACAACATGGGTGCAATGACAATGGACTGCTCATAGCCGGTTTCCGTGCCAACCAGGGAGGCCGTTTGCATGGCGCGCTTGAAGGGACTGGAGACGATGTAATCAAATTGCACCTTCAAAGCATTCAAGGCCTCGCCAAGCATCAGGCATTGCAGTTTGCCTTCTTTGTCCAGGGGACGTTTCTGGTCCAACTCTGGGTTGGAGCGGCGCTGTCCGGCATTGGCATGGCGCAGAAAATATAGATTCATAGGACCCCAAAGACCGGCCTTGTTGGACGATCGTCACCTGCATTCCAATCCTACACGGACCACGCCTATACGGCCTGTGCGTCAGGGCCTGCCTGGGTCGCCGCAGCCGGCCCAGAAATATCTTCTGGCTTCTCCTCATCGGGCGCGGAGAGCGGGACCTGCGTAGACACCACTGGATGGGATGCGGCCAGAAATGGTTGGGATGCCGGGGCGGAAAATACAATGGCCGTTACCAACCCACGCTGCCAGATGCGGGCAAAAAGTACACACCCGATGCCAAGCTGTCCTACCAGCCAGGCCAGCACCACCATCCGGGGAGGTACGGCGATGGTCCACAGCCAGAGGAAGAAACTGAACCCAAGCCAGCCGAGCGCTCCCACCAAAAAGTAACTGGAATAGTTATAACAACACCGCCTGCGCAGTAGACGGAAGGCCGGAAAGATGCTGCGCCGCACGCGACGGTCCCCCTCCATGCCAAGCCGGATGACGGTCGCTTCAGCAATATCAAACCAGAGACGCAGAAAAACAGCAACCAACGCAACCACCAGGAACGTGCCCGTGGAGATAAAGAAAAACGAGCGTTCCACGTAAATCTTGTCTGCGTGCTTCAGGAGGACATTGCGCAACGCAAAGAGGACGCCCAGTGTGGGTGCGGAGACCAACGCCGCAAACAGCGCGAGACGGACAAAACGCCAAAAGTAATCAATGCCGGAGCGCACCACGACAGCCAGGGTCGGTTTTTCGCCAGCAGAAAAAACGGTGTATACGCCAGCAGCCAGAATGAAGGAAACAACAACATAGACAATGGCAAGCAGTGGGAACAAACTATGAACGCCTGCGCCATTCCGGCTGGTGTGCTGCGCCAATTCAACCAGATAGGAAAGGTCCAATCGTCCGGCAATGCGTTGGGCCGCCAAACTGTGGTCCAATATGCTGCTGACCTGTGCATGGTAGGCCAGTCCCATCCCAAGCCCGGTGAGCATGTTTGCCAGGTAGGACCATAGGAGCAGGCGCTTGTTGTGCAGTAGGAGATGCAGTCCCGCATTGAGCGGAGAGCGATCGCGACCAGAAAAAATTGGGTCCAGCATGTTTTGCGTTCCTTTTTGGTGGATGGACATTGTTGGCCTGTCTACTGTGATTGCTGCGGCGCTTTCCTTGTTCAAACCACCCAGGCGGCAAATTGCGCAAAGCATTGCTCCGCAAACATCCAATAATTGGCCAGTTTCCAGCTTGCCGTTCCGTTCCGCTTCACCACATAACTATTATCGAAATAATTTTTGTCCAGCAGCACGCCGTGGTCCGGGTCAATCTCTGCGGAGACGACCTTGGAGTTTTTCACGTAGGTATAGCGGCCCCAGCGGTCCACGCCGTCCCAGTTTTCACGCACGCGGGAGCCGTCCTTGAATTTGATCTCCACGGTGACTGGGAAGATAAAATCTCCCTTGCGATGCAGGGCCACCACCGTGCGCCACGGGCCTTTGTAATGCTTCGGTGTCTTTTTCCACCAATCCACCGGTTCAGAACTGGCCTGGGTAACAGCGTAGTCCAGAATGCGCGTGCCAGAGATGGCCTGGTCAAAATACGGTTGCAGGTCGGTCCTGCCGGAGACCTCCGCGATGGTGGCAAGAAAATCCGTCCCCGTGGGATGCTGGAAGCGATAGCGCAGGAAGTAGACCTTCAACGCCTTTTGCATGGTTGGTTCCCCAACTACAGACTCCAACGTGGTCAGCACCGTCGTTGTTTTGCCGTAAGTGATGGCGCCATAGCTGGCGCCAGAGTAGAACTTCCAGGCAAAGCGCGTAATTGGGTCATAGTCTGGGGTCCCCAGGTAACTGAGGCGCTGCGTTTCCAGATCGCTCATGGTGGCCATGGGCAGGTCCACGACGGAGGTATCTTTCCCATAGAGTGCGCCCATGATCTTGACTTCAGTGTAGGAGTTGATGCCTTCGTCCAGCCATGCTTCCTCAAACTCATTGGTCGCCACCATGCCGTACCAGTACTGATGGCCAAATTCATGCTCGGTGACCATTTCCAGGCCCAGGATGCTCTTTGGCAGCCACCAAGTTGTACCTGCTGTAATCAGCGTCGGATATTCCATGCCATACATTTCGGAACCTGGCTCTGGATCGATCAGCGTGATCTGCTTGTAGGGGTAAGGTCCATACCAATCGTTGAATTTCTGCAGGGTGCCCTGTAATACCGCCAAATAGCGCTGCGCCTGGTTGGCGTGGCTGGCCAGCACCAGGGCGTGCAGCTTTACCGGCCCCATGCTGCTTTGGAAGGTATCGTCCGCAACAAGAAAATGCGGCGACGCGGCCCAAGCAAAGTCGTGGATGTCTTCGCCATAGAAATGCAGCGTCTTGGTGCCGTTGGGATTTTGCTGCTCGCCAATCTGCACACCGCTCGCGCCGACGATATAGCGGTTGGGGACGGTCAGTTTCACGTCAAAGGTACCGAAGTCCGCAAAGAACTCCGTGGTGGCGTGGTACTGGTGGCAATTCCAGGCCCCGTGCCAGAAAACGCCCACCTTGGGGAACCACTGGCCGCCCATGATGAAGTCGCGCTTGTAGCCGTTGCGCGCAATGGAGACGGGGAATTTATCGTGAAACGCCAGATGAAAGGTGATCGATTGGCCCGGAGCGACCGGCCTGGGCAGATGGACCTGCATCACCGTGTGGTCCTGCATGTTGCCATCGTCGGGCGCGGTGAACTGCATGGCCCGGGTCAGGTCCCCATAGCCATCGGCGCTGATTTGGCGGATGGTGATGCCGCCAATCTTCTCTGGCGGATACTTCTCCTCGACAGCGCGAATGCCACCTTCCAGGTGCGTCTCATAGGAAAATGTCGATTGTGGCCGGAAGGCATTCAGGTAAAGATGGAAGGGAAAAGTGTCCAGCGGCTGGCCGGTCAGGTTTTTATACGTCAGCGTTTCGGTGGCGTCCAGCGTTTTCTTGTTGGTGTCCAGCTTGGCGTCGATGGTATAAGCAACCACGCGCGTGGAAAGCGGCTGGCCTGCGGGCGCATTGGTGGCAATGGAGGTCTGGGCGCGGCTGCCGTGGGGTGCGCCTGCCATAGCGAGAAGGACCAGTAAGATCGCGGGCTTTTTGGCCATGCGACATTCTAAACAAAAACCATGCAGGGGCGCCAATCAATCCTGGCCCTTATGTTTTTTGGAGGGCCTTACGAAAGAGGTCGCGTGGCCGTGGGAGCAGTCCTATCGAGGGGCGCAATGTTTGCGGGCGACTGCGCGGTCTTGCCGCCTTTACACGACCGGAGAGGTTTTTTCCCATTGGAAGCAGGTTGACGATGTTTCTGCAATCGGGGCAGCGTCTTTTTGACGGCAAGCGGCGGCAGTGCGGGCGGGGGCGGGACCGCAGTGGGGGCTTTGCCTTCCGCCTGGAGCAGGAAATACTCCTGCGCAGAAAACGCCGCAAGGGGACTGTCCGATGGATTTGCAGCGCGGATGTATTGGCCGTTCGGCATCAGCCAGCGCGTCTTGCGCGTGTCCGCCAGATAGGCAGCGAGAATGTCGTCGCGCAGGCGTTGGCGCAGCAGCGGGTCCAGCACCGGGAAGACCACCTCGCAACGCTCGAAGAGGTTGCGCTGCATCCAATCGGCGCTGCCACAGTATATTTCTTCCTCTCCATCATTCAGGAAGTAATAGATGCGGCTATGTTCCAGGAAACGCCCCACAATGGAGCGGACACGGATGGTTTCGCTCAGGCCCTTGACGCCCGGACGCAGGGCGCAGATGCCGCGCACGATCAGGTCAATGGAGACGCCGGCCTGCGAAGCCTGATACAGGGACTCAATCACGCCCTGCTCCAGCAGCGAGTTCATCTTGGCGATGATCCGCGCGGGACGGCCCTTACGCGCATTTTCAGTCTCCCTTTGGACCAGGCGGATGAAGCTCTCAGCCAGGTTCAGCGGGGCCACCAGCAGGGGACGGTAGTCGTCGGATTCCGAGTGCGCGGTCAGGTAATTAAAGACGGAGTGGACGGCGCTGGTGATGGCCGGATTGGCCGTCATCAGGCTGATGTCGGTGTAGATGCGGGCCATCTCCGCGTTGTAATTGCCGGTGCCCAGGTGCGCATAGCGGCGGATGCTGCCGTCCGCATCGCGGCGCACCAGCAGCGCCATTTTGGAGTGCGTCTTGATGCCGACGATGCCGTGAAAGACCTGCACGCCGGCGTCCTCCAGGTCACGCGACCAGCGGATGTTGGAGGCCTCATCAAAGCGCGCCATCAACTCCACGACGACGGTCACTTCCTTGCTCTGCGCGGCCTCGCGCAGGGCCTCGAAAATGGCGGAATTGGAGGTGGTGCGGTAGAGCGTCTGCTTGATGGAAAGGACGTTGGGGTCTTGCGCAGCGGCCTGGATAAGACCGACCACGGCATCATACGAATCGTAGGGATGGTGCAGTAGGATGTCGTGCTTGCGGACCTCGTCAAAGATGTCCTCGGATTGCCGGTGCAGGCGCAGTTCCCGCGGCGTAAAAAGCGGATATTTCAATTTCGCTTCGGGCGTCCGCGTGCTCAGGTTCATCAAACGGGAAAGATTGACCGGCCCATCGGTGCGGAAGACCTGGAACTCCTCCAGCTCAAAGTTGGTGCGCAGGCGTTCGATGATCTCCAGGTGTGCGTCCTTTTCAATCTCCAGCCGTACAGCGTCCCCTTTGCGCCGGTTGTGCAGTTCCGCGCGGACGCTCTCCAGCAGGCTGCGCGATTCCTCCCCTTGCAGGTAAAGATTGCTGTTGCGCGTGACGCGAAAGGCCGCTGTGGACAGCACCTCATACCCACGGTACAAGGAGGCAGACTGGGACCCAATCAGGTCATGCAAAAAGATGTAGTCGTAGGCGCCGGGCGCAGAAGGGAGCGGGACCAAACGGGGCAGGGCGCGGGGGACCGTCAACACCCCCAGAATGGGGCCGGAGTTGCCCCTGCGCTTGCTGCGCAGGAGCAGGGCAAGGCACAATGCCTTGTTTAGGACACGTGGGAAGGGATGGCTGGGATCAATGGTAATGGGCGTCAGCAGCGGGTCCACTTCATTCTGGTAGAAATGAAGGGCATGTTCCCGGGCCTCCGCGCCCAGCTTCTTCCAAGGAAGCACGCGGATGGAGGCCTGCGCCAGTGCAGGCAGCAACTCATTTTTCCAGCAGGCGTACTGCTCGTCTACAAAGGCGTGGGTCTCTTCTGTGATGCGGTCCAAGACCTGCTGTGGCAACAGCCCATCGGGGCCGCGCTCCGCGTAACCATCTTCAATGCGCTGAAGCAGTCCCGCAACGCGGACCTCAAAAAATTCATCCAGATTGCTGGCGGTAATGGCCAGGAATTTCACCCGCTCCAACAGGGGATTGGTGGGGTCACGGGCCTCTTCCAAAACGCGTCGGTTAAAGTCCAGCCAGGACCCTTCGCGGTTGAAGTAGCGGATTGCAGCAGCAGGTGCGCGAACGGCCATATACATCGTTCCCCATGTTAGTGTCTCAAATTCCGCCCTGCCGGTGTTGTCGCCCAGGGTACGTCCACGATACGTCCATGGCGCGTCCCTCGTTGCAGCGGTGGTCCGGCGTGTTGCCAGGGGGGCCTGTGGCTGCTCCCATTAGGAGAGTGCAGACGAAAAAAAGAGCAAGCCGCATCGGATATGATGAAGAAGGAACGGTAGAGTGCGCTTCGACAGGGACACAAGGTAACAGAAAGCAGTTTGCGGCAAAAATGGAAGATTTTCCATCGTGTGCCGCCCTGCAAACATCTATAAGGATGCCGCCAAGGTATTTGCCGTCAGCAAATCGTATGGTAACGAACAGGGTGCAGAAAGTTTGGAACAGGTCCACGTCCGTCGCAGCGGTCTGTCTTTTGCTTGTGGCGACAGCGCACCTGCATGGGCAGACGACAGGACAGGAGAGTAATTTTCAAGGCAGCGTGGTGCAACAAAAGGCCTCCACGCAAGTGCTGCCGTTGGGCCTGGACGACGCCATCCAGCGCGGACTGCGCTACAATCTCGGATTGATTTTGCAGAGTGAAAATGCACACAGTGCTGGCGGACAGCGATTGCAGGCCTTGCAGTCCCTGGTCCCATCGGTGACAGGGGGCGCAGAGGACGTGGTGCAGCAGGCCAACCTGCAAGCGGAAGGTCTGCGCAGTCCGGCCCTGCCCGCCGTGATTGGCCCATACGGATACACGGACTTCCGCATCACGATCAACCAGGCGCTGTTGAATGTCCCCTCCATCCAAAATTATCTGGCGGCAAAGCACAATTTCCAGGCGGGCCGTCTTTCTGTTGAGGACGCCCGGGACCTGGTGGTGGTGACGGTGGGCAATGCCTATTTGCTTTGTCTGGCGGATGCGGCGCGTGTGGCCAGCGTGCAGGCGCAAGTGGCCACCTCCAAAATCTCCCTGGACCAGGCGGTGGAAAACCATGCGGCGGGCGTCTCCCCCCGGCTGGATGAGTTGCGTGCGCGCGTGGATTACCAGACGCAGGAACAGTCCCTGATTGCGGCCCAGGCCCAATATGAAAAAGATAAGATTGCCTTGGCGCGCGCCATTGGACTCCCCTTGGACCAGCAATTTGTCCTTACGGACAGTGCCCCGTATGCGGCCCTGGACCATGTGGATGCGCAGCAGGCAATGCAACAAGCGCTGGAACAACGCAGCGACCTGAAGGCGTTAAAAGAACAGGTCTCCGCTGCACAGAGGTCCCTGCGTGCCGCCCGCGCGGAGCGGTTGCCGCAAATCGCCTTTGAAATGGACTACGGGGCCATCGGCGTCAATCCAAACAATTCTTATGGGACCCTGGATGTTGCCGGGCAGGTGACGGCCCCCTTGTTTGAAGAGGGAAAACTACGCGGCGATGCGCGCGTGGCAGACGCAAACTTGCGGCTGGCCCAGGCGGAGGAGAACAATCTGGAAGGCCAGGTCCGCGCCGATGTTGAGGACAGCATCTTGGACATCCAGGCCGCAGCCAAGCTGGTAAAGGTGGCGCAAAGCAATGTGGAACTGGCCCAGGAGACGTTGCGCGAAGCACAGGAACGCTTCCAGTCCGGTGTCGCAGACAATCTGGCCGTCTCCCAGGCGCAGGCCTCCGTGGCCCAGGCGGATGACCAATATGTCAGCAGCCTATACCAACACAATCTGGCCAAACTATCGTTGGCGCGGGCCATCGGCCTGGCGCAGACACAGTACAAGGACTATCTGAGAGGGAAGTAACGTGGCGGAAGTAAAGATAGAAGAGACCGAATTGCAGCCTGCTGAGTCATCATCGCGCAAGCGCTTTTTCATTCTGGGCGCGGTGGCCCTGCTGCTGGTGGGGACGGCCCTTTTCTGGTGGCACTCCACGTATTACGAAGACACGGATGACGCCCAGATTGATGGACGCCTGGTGCAGGTAAGCGCGCGCATCAAGGGGTACATCATCAAGCTGAATGTGGAAGACAATCAGCGCGTGGAGAAGGGCCAGGTGCTGGTGCAGATAGACCCGCGGAATTTCCAGACGGCGCTGGACAAGGCCGAGGCGGCACTGACCAGCGCCCAGGCCAATTACGAGGCCATGTTAGTGAATGTGCCCATTACGGACGTCAACACCAGTTCGCAGTTACGTTCCGCTGGCTCCGATGTAAAGGGCGCACTGGACTCCATTGCGCAGGCAGAAAAGCAACTGGACGCCGCCCAGGCGCAGGTACTGGTGGCCGAGGCAAACAACACCAAGGCCCAGTTAGACCTCGAACGCTATACGCCCCTGGTGAAACGCGACGTGATCTCCAAGCAGCAATATGATGCCGCAGTGGCGGCTGCCGCTGGAAGCAAAGCGCAGCTACAGGAGGCCCAGGCCAATCTATCGGCGGCCCAGCAGGGCGTACACATTTCCAAGGAGCGTCTGGCCCAGGCCCAGGCAGGCTATAGCGCGGCGCTGACTGGCCCGAAACAAGTGGCCGCACAAAAGGCCCGGGCCGACCAGGCTGCCGCCCAAGTACAGGAGGCACAGGCCGCCGTCGAACAGGCGCGGCTGGACCTGAGCTATACCGTGATCACCGCGCCGGAATCAGGCATTGTGAACAATAAGACCGTGGAGGTGGGACAGAACGTCAGCGATGGCCAGACCCTGATGACCTTGGTCCCGCTGGAGGACGTGTGGGTGACGGCGAACTTCAAAGAGACCCAATTGACGCACATGCGCGCCGGACAGCCCGTTGTCATTACCGTAGATGCATACGGCAATCGGGAATACCACGGTAAGATCACGCAGATTGGCGGCGCGACTGGCTCCATGCTGGGCCTGTTTCCACCGGAGAATGCGACGGGGAATTATGTGAAGGTCGTGCAACGCATCCCCGTGCGCATTGACTTTACCAACCCGGACGAGAACAAGGACCACCTGCTCCGCCCTGGAATGTCTGTGATACCAACCGTGCGCGTAAAGGATTAAGGAAACCCTGATCCAGTCCTACTGCTGTCCCTCAGGGGCTGGAGTCCGCTATTATTGCAGGTGCTTCCGGCGGGACCAAGTCCCGCCCCTTCAAGACGCTGACTTGCTTAGGGATTCCTTAGCAATGCCCTATGTCCTACTGCGTAAGCCGCAGCAAGACGACCCCGTGGCTGGGCACGTTCGCGGTGTAGGAGTCCTGTATCGACCCAAGGTCCTTGTGCGCCCATAGGTCCCGTGCATGGACAGGGTGCGTCAGCCCAACATCCCCCAGGGAAAAGCGCATTGCATGGTCGGAGTTGCCGCGATTGAAGAGCGCGACCGCTTTCTCCCCCTTTGCCAGTGGCTTCATCCAGACCTCGAATGGGCCGACAGCAGAGACACGGTCCCCTTGCTTGCCAAGTTTGTCTTGGTCCACAGCAATGACTTCCTTATTGAGCAGGATGCTTTTGGTCACACCATCCATTTTGCTCAGGTCGTTGCCGGCCAGCAGGGGCGCGGCCAGCATGGCCCACAAGCTCATGTGGACGCGGTATTCATTTTCCGTCATGTGGCCATTGCCCACCTCCAGCATGTCCGGGTCGTTCCAGTGGCCAGGCCCGGCATACTTGGCCAGTCCAGCCTGCTCAAATCCAATCATGGTCATGCGGGTCCAACTATCATTGATGTCATCGCTGGTGCGCCATAGGTTGCCGCCCACGCTGGGCGCCCAGGTCCACACTGCATCCACCCCATACTGGCACAGGCTGTAAACAATGGGCCGGTGCGTTTTGAGCAGTGCCTGGTGCATTTTTTCGTATGCCTGCTGCATCATCTTCCAGGCCACCTGTGGGTCCCCATGCGATTGGGCGCGCATGATGTCGCCATAACTGCATAGGTCGTACTTCAGATAGTCCACGCCCCACTTGGCATAGGTCTGGGCGTCCTGTTTCTCATGCCCATAACTGCCTTCGTAGCCCCCGCAGGTCTTTGGCCCCGGAGAGGAGTAGATGCCCAGCTTCAGTCCCTTGGAATGGACGTAATCCGCCAGTGCCTTCATGTCTGGGAATTTCTTGTTGGGATGGATGAAACCCTGCGCATCGCGCTGGCCCTCCCAAGTGTCGTCGATGTTTACGTACACATAGCCAGCATCGCGCATACCACTGGATACCATGGCGTCGGCGGCGGCGCGGACATCGCCATCGGTGACCTTCTCTGCAAAATGGTTCCAACTGTTCCAGCCCATCGGCGGGGTAGCGGCAGGCCCCTGCGACTGGGCCAGGAGCATTGTGGGCAAAAGAAGAAGAAAGAAAAAGACCAAAAGCATTCTACGATTATCTACAAACAAGCTATGTGTCATACGTCCCCTTTACCTTTGAGTTATTTCGCCTACAACGACTGTTGATGTCCTGGGATCTTATTTCTGGAACAGGTCTAAATTAACGGCATCGCCCATGGCCTTGTATCCGGCGTCACTTGGATGCAGATGGTCCCCGTGGTCGTACAGGGGCAGGAATTGCTTTGGGTCCATAGGATCGCGCGTTGCCTTGTCAAAATCGATCACGCCGTCAAAAGTCCCGCTGGTGCGAATCCACTGATTGACCTCTTCGCGGATTTGTTCGCCCTTTTCGGTGTAATATCCCGCCCCCTTATAGGGCGTCATCGTCGCCCCAAATACCTTGATTCCTGCCGTATGGGCACGGCCCGCTATTTGCGCCAGGGCCAGCTCCAGTTGTTGAGCACTGATTTTGGCGGAGGACTGCCAAGGGAAGTAAAGACGCCCAATGTCGTTGATCCCTTCCAGCACAATCAGATATTTCACGCCGCTTTGCGACAGCACGTCCCGGTCAAAGCGCGCGAGCGCGTCCGGGCCAGACCCGTTATTCAGGATGCGATTGCCGCCGATGCCCTCGTTCAGGACGGATAAATCGGCGGTCTTCTTGTTCTCCTGTAAGCGTCTGGCCAGGAAATCGGGCCAGCGATGGTTCTCATTGTTAGTGGAATAGGCCCCATCGGTAATGGAATCCCCCAGCACCACAATGGCCCCTGCATTCTTGTCTTTGGCGACCACATCCACCCCATCGAAGAAATACCAGGACCCAAGTTCCGTCACTTTTGCCAGGGTCGGCGAAGCCACCACATTGCCCTGGGCCTGATAATTTGTCTGGAATGCGCTGGAGTGGTAGCTCACGTTGCGGATGTATTGCGTGGGAAGATAAAGGCTGACGGCCACATTGGAAAACGATGGGGCTTCCAGGTCCACCGGGTCGCTCAGCAGGATGGCCCCAGCAGGGACCTGCACGCTCGTTTGGCCGTCAAAGGTGAGTACCCGGTCCGTCCCAGGCTGGACCGCGCTTCCCCCTGCGCTGAGGGCAACATGTACCGCAGAGACCTTCAGCGGGGACACGCCAAATTCATTCGTCAACCGGACGCGTATCCGGTCCCCACCTACGGAGATGTGCGCAATCTCGCGCAACGTAACGTCGCAGAACGGCTCCTGGTCTTCGTCCGATGGCGTCATGGGGGCGGTCGCCCAGGTGCCAACCCATTGCGGTTGCTTTGCTTGCTGTGCCTGGGCAAGGTTGTTGCTGCTGGGCGCCAGCAGGGCAAGAGTGAATGCCACCATTCCAAGGTGGGGTAACAGGAACTTTGGTCGTAACATGGTCGTCTCCTTGGCCCTCATGGGGTCTTCCTCCAAAAGAGGACAGCCGGGCCATTGCCTGTCATCTTTCTGTGGGTAAACATTTCCCCGTTTGATTTATCTTAATAGAAAAACAAGGATTTTGTTTCCGCGCGGTCTTTCTTTCTAGAGGACCTCTGAACAAGTCAGCGTTTTGAAGGGGCGGGACTTGGTCCCGCCGGAAGCACCTGCAATAATAGCGGGCTCCAGCCCCTGAGGGACAGCAGTAGGACTGGACCAGGGTTTTCCTAGATGTTTTTGGGGCCGTCCACTATTTGCTGGATGGGCCGCAACACGAACGCCGTCCGCGGAAGAACTGGCGCAGCAACATGCCGCACTCATCGGCCAGAACGCCGCCGGTCACCGGCATTTGGTGGTTGAGCTGGGGATGGTTGATGACCGTGAGCACGCTGCCAGCCGCGCCAGCTTTGGGGTCCCAAGCGCCAAATACCAGCCGCGCAATGCGTGCGTGGACCATGGCACCGGCGCACATGGCGCATGGTTCCAGGGTGACGTAAAGCGTGCATCCCTCCAGGCGATAATTGCCCAGGGCCTTGCCCGCAGCGCGCAGTGCCACCATCTCCGCGTGGGCCGTGGGGTCGCTGTCGCGGATGACGCAGTTTTGCCCGTGCGCCAGGATGGTCCCATCGGGACCTACGACCAACGCGCCAATGGGCACTTCGCCCGCATCGGCGGCACGTTGCGCCTGCTCCAGCGCAACGCGCAGATATTTTTGGTCTTCCATGACCGATGCAACGCAGGTGGATGTTTGGTCCATTACCGGTAGTCTACGCGGGCTGTTGTTGCGTCATGCAGTGCAGCGCGCCCAGGCCCCAGATCAGGTCCACGCAATGGATGCCGACGATTTCGTGCCTGGGGAACACGGACGCCAGTGTGTCCAGCGCAATGCGGTCGTTGGGGTCGTTGAAGGTGGGCGCCAGCACCAGGCCATTTGCAATATAAAAATTTGCATAACTTGCGGGCAGGCGCTGGCCATCAAAAACGACCGGCGCAGGCATGGGCAGTTCGACGATGCGGAAAGGCCTGCCATCCAGGGCCCGCGCGCACTTCAGCCGGTCAAGGTTTTCCTGCAAGGGCACATGATTTTCGTCCGACTTATTTGTCTCAACCACGGTCACAATTGTCGTTTCGTCTACAAACCGCGCCAGGTCGTCAATGTGTCCGTGCGTGTCATCGCCTGTGATGCCACGGCCCAGCCACAGCACTTGGTCTATGCCAAGATAATCGTGGAAGCATTGTTCTAACTGCTCGCGTGTCATGCCTGGATTGCGCTGCTGCACTTCACTCAGCAGGCATTCTTCCGTTGTCAGCAGCACACCCGCGCCATTCACGTCGATGCTGCCACCCTCCAGCACGACGCGATGTTTCGTCCCATCGGCAAGCGTGACCTCTGGCGTCCACTCCGGCAAATGGAGGGACTGCGCAACGCGGCCTGGGACCGCATCGTCTAATTGCCAATTGTCATATTTTGCCCAAGCATTGAACTTCCAGTTGGTGATGGCAAGGGACGGTAGCGTATCGTTCGGGCCTTGGCCGCGTGCGCCATGTGCGGCGGACCTGCTTAGAAAGATCGGCCCGGAATCGCGCGTCCAGACGCGGTCCGTGGGCCAGTGGTGGAAATGGATGTGGGAAAAGTCCACGCCATTCCGCGCCAGGATTCTCCGTGCGCGTTTCTCCGCGGTCGCGTCCTCTTGCAATATGTGGACATCTTCCACGCGCGTCAGATGGCGGATTATCTCTGCGTAGACCCAGGGAATTGGCTGGAACTTCCCCGGCCAGTCGCTGGCGTTGTGCGGCCATGCGATCCATGTGGCTGCATGTGCGTGCCACTCGGCTGGCATACGGTAGCCGAGCGGGCGCGGCGTATTGTTCTGCGTAAAGGGGTAGGAAGGCATTGCTTATGTATCGAGAAAACGCTGGGTGATGGGCGCGTAGGCGTCCACGCGGCGGTCCCGCAGAAAGGGCCAGTTGCGGCGCGTCTCTTCAATCAGGCGCAGGTCAATTTCACCCATCAATATCTCCTCTGCGTTGTGTGAGGCGTGGGCCAGGACGCGGCCAAAGGGGTCCACCAAAAACGACCCTCCCCAGAACTCCAGCCCAGCGCCTGCAACCCGATTGCCGCGCACATCGCCGTGCTCGTGTCCAACGCGATTGACTGCGGCCACATACACGCCGTTGGCAATGGCATGGGCGCGCTGGATGGTCTGCCATGCGCCGTACTGGGCCACGCCGAATTCTTTTTTTTCAGCAGGGTGCCAGCCAATCGCCGTGGGGTATAGAAGAAGGTCCGCACCTCGCAGCGCCGTGATGCGTGCGCCCTCCGGATACCACTGGTCCCAGCAGACGAGAACGCCGATGCGGCCAGCGTGCAGATCAAAGGACCGGAAACCCAGGTCGCCCGGGGTGAAATAAAACTTCTCATAATAGAGCGGGTCATCCGGGACGTGCATCTTGCGATACGTCCCAGCAAGCGATCCGTCCTCTTCCAGGATGGCCGCCGTGTTGTGGTACAGGCCTGCTGCGCGGCGCTCAAAGAGGGAAGCAACGACGGCCACCTTGCATTCGCGCGCCACGGCGGCCAGCCGCTCTGTGCTGGGGCCGGGGATGGATTCGGCCAGGTCAAAGAGCGCGTGGTCCTCCCGCTGGCAGAAGTATTGCGTACGGAAGAGTTCCGGCAGGCAAACGACGTTTGCACCCATCCCCGCCGCTTCACGAATGCGCGCTACGGCCTTGTCGAGATTGGCGTCGGGGTCTGCCGAGCAGGACATCTGCACCAAGGCGACACGAAAATTTTCGCGGCCCATTAGGTCCTGTCCTGCCCGTGACGCGGGTTGGTTTGGTACTGCATGGTATCCAGTCCTACTCGAAGATCAGGATGGCAGCGGCAATGGTGGTGGTCCACAGGCCGCGTTTGTCCCCCACGGCGGACTGCGTCATATTGGCCGTGCGGACGATCTTGTTGGAGATGCGGTATATCTCCTTTTTCTCGTCCCAGCTTTTGTCGGGGTCAAAGTCCACATTGAGGGTGGTGGCCAACATCTCGGCGGCCAACTCCTCAGCGTAATCGCCGGCCTGGTCTTCGGCCTCGCCAAAGCTATGGTGCTCACTCAAATAGCCATACATGTCGCGGTCGGCAGGGATGGCCACGCCGATGCTGGAGGCTATCAGACGGTGCGGTTCGCGCGTGGAATTTTCCGCGACCACGGCAAAGACCACTTCGCCGGGGTTCAGGTATTTCAGTCCGTCCTTGCGAGAGACCAATTTGGCTTGTGGTGGAAAGATGGATGAAACACGGACCAGGTTCTGTGCGGCGATGCCGGCGTCGCGCAGGGCCAGCTCAAATGAGGTAAGACGTTCCTTGTGCTTCCCGACGCCCTTGGTGAGAAAGAGACGGCTCGGGACCATGCTTTTGCCCAATTTTTGTTCCTCCGGTTGACGGCCTGACGCATTGCCGCCCGCTTCAAAATAACACAAGTGGACCGCATTCCTGCCCCGCGGCCCATAAGAATTTATCGTGCCTTTACAGAATAAGGTAAGTAAGGGATTTTTGTGTGGGTTTTTGCAGCATAAATAGAGACAGGGCCTGTCGCCATCACCTGGAAGCGGGGGGCCTCTCCTGGGATTGTGCAATCTTGCTGGAAGGGGCCTGCCTGGCTTGCAACACTTGTTGGGCAATTTCAATAAAGGCATTGGCCGCACGGCTGAGCAATTTGTCCTTGCGATGGACCAGCGCCAGGTCGCGTTCTATGCGGGCCTCCGCCAGGTTGACCACGCCCAGCGTTCCCGCCTTGCGGTCGGCGATGGTATTGGAACGGGCGAGGAAGCCGACGCCCACCCCGGCGGCGACAAAGCGCTTGAGCAGTTCGCTGGAGTCCAGTTCCATGGAAACATTCACCCGGAGCTGGTGCTGCGAAAAGAGATGATCAATCGCGTCGCGCGTGCGGCCCTGTTTGGGCAGAAGCAAGGGGTGCTGGGCAATCTCCTCCAAGCGCGCCTTGCCGCTGCGGGCGAGCGCGTGGCCGGGCGGCGTAATGACAACCAGCTCATCTTTGTGCAGGGGCAGTGCATCCAGCCGTGGGTCTTGGACGGGCATGGAGACAACGCCGAAATCCACCTCCTGGGAGAGCACCGCCTCCAACGTGGCGGCGCGTTCATTGCGCGCAATGGAGACGGCAACGAGCGGGTACTGCTGTTTGAAGCGGGCAAAGACCTGGGGCAGGATGTAGAGGCAGGTGGCCTCATTGGCGCTGACCACCAGGTCGCCGCGCGGGACCCGTTCCAGGTCGGCCACGGCGCGGATGGCGTTGCGTTTGGCCGCCAGCGCCTGTTCGGCGTATTGCAAAAAGAGCTTGCCCCCGGCTGTTAGTTTGACGCGGCCCCCGGTGCGATCAAAGAGGCGCGCACCAATCTCCGACTCCAGGGTGCGGATTTGCGTGGAAATGGCGGGTTGCGTGCGGAAGAGCTTCTCCGCCGCGCGCGAAAAGCTGGAGGAACGTGCCACTTCCAGAAACGCCTTGAGTTGTTCAAAGTCCATCTTTTTATTGTCGCCCTTGTGTCCGTCCCATGCCTACGGATGGATAAAGAAAAGCTATAGACGGGATAAAGGGATTTTATTTCAATTTGCGCGTGTATGGACGTACCCTTGAAACACGGGGCCGATTGCCCCACGGCCAGCAGGGAAGTAGCATGGCATCGCGTTGCGGGACCCAATACTTGTCCCGTGGCTTTCCATCAACCGTTTTTCATCAACCCTAGAGGAGATCCATGCCCAACGAACTTCGTGATTACTTGGCGCTCTCTTATGCTGAGCTGGAAGAACTGAACCTGCAGGCAAAAGAGCAGAGGAGAAACCGCGTCTCGCCCCACAAAATACAGGAGGAACGGCTCAAGTACCTTGTGGATGAAAAGCGCATCAAGGCCGTCACCGTGCTCTTCAGTGATCTGGAGGGCCGCCTGCACATGCTGGATTACGACAAGAAGTTCCTGGTCAAGAGTTGGGACAACCTGACTTTTGACGGCTCCTCCATCCGCGGATTTACGGCGCAGCGGGAGAGCGACCTGCGTCTGGGGATTGATTGGAGCGCCTTCTACTGGGCGCCAGCAGATGTTTTCGGTTCCGGCAAGGTGCTGGTCTTCGGCGAGGTGATCGACAAAAACGGCAGCCAGTACAGCGCGGACATCCGTGGCGTCTTAAAGCAGTTTGCCGAAAAGATGTTCACCCAGGATGGTTACACGCTGAACGCGGCCAACGAGATCGAGGGCTTCCTGTTCAATGGAAGGGACGCGGAGCGGCATTATCACGAGACCGGCAAATTTGAGTACGTGAATACTGGGGGCTATTACCACTCGCTGCCAGGGGACCCATTACGCACCTTTATTGACACAACAGCAGAGGTGCAGCGCGCGATGGGCTTTGAGAACGAGAAGGACCATCCAGAGGTGGCGCCATCGCAATTTGAGATCAACTATGGCTACGGGGAAGTGGTGATGGCCGCCGACCAGATACAGCTTTACAAGCTGATCTGCCGTCAGGTGGCGACCAATATGGGGTTGACCGCGTCGTTCTTGCCCAAGCCTGTGGTGGGCGTCAACGGCAGCGGGATGCACACCAATGTTTCCGTCAGCAAGGGCGGTAAAAACCTCTTCTGGGACGCCAAGGGCGAGGAAAAAATCAGCAAGTTTGCCTGGAACTTTGTGGACCGCATCCTGACGCACGGCAATGATCTTTGTCTGCTGCTGAATGCCAGCGTGAACGCCTACCGTCGGCTGGACCCGCACTTTGAGGCGCCCAACCAGATCAAGGCCTCCGCCGTGGACCGTGGGGCCATGGTGCGCATCCCGATTGGCAATGAGAAGAGTTCCCGCGTGGAGGTCCGTTCGGTCAGCCCGGACGCCAACCCCTATCTGGTGCTCTACTCCATTTTCAACGCCGGACTGCATGGCAATACGTCCAAGATCAAAAACCTGCGCCAGGCGGAACGGTATCTGCCAGACAACATTTATACGGCGTTGGAGGATTTTCGCAGCGCCGAGTGGACCACCCTGCTGCTGGGGGCGGACGTGAAGGGCAGATATGCTGACCTGAAGCAGGCCTCAGCGGACCGCTGTTCCCGCTTGCTGGGGACTTTTGTCAAGGTGCCAGAGGTGCAGTATCACCACGACGTCTACAACCAGTACCTATGGAACATGTTTTAGACAACTGAAAAACCTTGCGCTGTTTGAGAAGCAGCGCAAGGCGTAGACCTTTGTAGTGGGGAAGAGGGCGGGGTGTCCCCGCCCCCTCCCGATGCAGGACAACATGCCTAAACGCCAATGACGGCGCAAAGTTCCTTGACTGAGTTGGCGCTTTTCTGCAGACCGGCCATCTCTTCTGCTGTCAGCTTCAGCTCAATGATCTGCTCCACGCCGCGCGAACCCAGCTTACACAGTACCCCGACGCAGAGGCCGCGGATGCCATACTCGCCATCAAGATAGGTGGCGCAAGGGAGCACCTTTTTCTTGTCCTTGAGGATGGCCTCGACCATCTCCGTGGTCGCAGAGCCAGGGGCATAGTAGGCGCTGCCCGCTTTGAGGTATTTGACGATCTCGGCCCCGCCATCGCGCGTGCGCTGCACCAGGCGATCAATCGTGGCCTTGTCCATCAGTTCCGTAATTGGCACGCCGTATGCCGTGGAATAGCGCGGCAGTGGCACCATCGTATCGCCGTGCCCGCCCAAGACAAACGCGGAGACATTTTCCACGCTGACCTTGAGTTCCTCAGCAATAAAGGTGCGGAAGCGGGCCGAATCCAACACCCCAGCCATGCCAATGACGCGCTCGCGGTTGAACTTCGACTGCTTGAAGGCCGTCTGCACCATGACATCCAGGGGGTTGGAACTGACAATCAGGACACATTCCGGGGAGGCCGCCACAACTTTGCCGACCACATCGGACATGATCTTGAAGTTGGTCTGCAACAGGTCATCGCGGCTCATGCCCGGCTTGCGCGGGATGCCCGCAGTGATGACAACAATGTCCGAGTTGGCAGTGGCGGCATAGTCGTTGCTGCCAACAATATTTACGTCCGTTCCCTCAACCGGCATGGCCTCCAACAGGTCCAATGCCTTGCCTTGGGGGATGCCATCAATCACGTCCACTAGTACAACATCGGCAAGTTCCTTTGCCGCGATCCAGTGGGCCGTGGTGGCGCCTGTGTTTCCTGCTCCGACGATTGATACCTTTTTCCTCATGATTGTCCTCTCTTCTGTGGTCGTTCAACGTTCGTTAGCGCGCTGCCAGTACTTCGTCCATGTTCCCGATCATGCGTGTGGCAAACTCGCTGGTCTTGACCTTGGTGGCGCCCTGCATCTGCCGTTCAAAGTCATAGGTGACAAACTTCTGCTGGATGGTCCGCGCCAGTGAATCTTCAATGAGGCGCGCGACCTCGTTCCAACCGAGGTAGTCAAAGAGCATGACGCCCGACAGCATCACGGAGCCGGGGTTGATGACGTCTTTATCGGCGTACTTGGGGGCCGTGCCGTGCGTGGCCTCAAAGACCGCGTAGCCATCGCCGATGTTGGCGCCGGGGGCGATGCCCAGGCCGCCGACCTGCGCTGCGCAGGCGTCAGAGATGTAGTCGCCGTTCAGGTTGGTGGTGGCCAGCACGCTGTACTCTCCCGGACGGACAATCACCTGCTGGAAGATGGAGTCCGCAATGCGATCGTTGATGAGGACCTTCTGCTTCCATTTTCCGTTGCCATGGCTGGCGCCGATGTCATCCAATACCTGCTTTACTTCCGCGTAGACCTGTTTGCGGAAAGCCTCTGTGGCAAACTCCAGTCCTGGTTCAATCATCGCGGCGTTTTCCTCCACGCCCAGGCCGGGGTGGTCTTCCAGATTGCCCAGTATCCAGCTCTCGCGCTCGGTAACGACGGCGTCACGGAACTCTTCCGTGGCGACCTCATAGCCCCATTCGCGGAAAGCACCCTCGGTAAATTTCTGGATGTTGCCCTTGTGGACAATCGTCACGCTCTTGCGGCCATGCTCCATGGCAAAGCGGATGGCAGCGCGCACCAGCCGCTTGGTCCCGGTAATGGAGATGGGCTTGATGCCGATACCGGAATCTTCCCGTATCTTTTTCTTTGTCCCGCTCAGCAGGTCGTTGTTCAGGAAGTCCAGCAGCCGCTTCACCTCCGAGGTCCCCTGCTTGAACTCAATGCCGGAATAAACGTCTTCCGTGTTTTCACGGTAAATGACAATGTCGAGCTTGTCCGGGTGTTTCACCGGGCTGGGCACGCCTTGGTAATAGCGCACCGGACGCACGCAACAATACAGGTCGAGCGCCTGTCGTAGCGCCACGTTCAGGGAGCGGATGCCGCCCCCAATGGGCGTGGTGAGCGGCCCTTTGATGGAGACGCGTAGGTCTCGCGCCGCGTTTACGGAGTCGTCCGGCAGCCAGCTCTGGAATTTAGCAAAGGCCTTTTCTCCAGCAAATATTTCAAACCACTGGACCTTGCGCTTACCGCCGTAGGCCTTTTCTACAGCGGCGTCAAAGACCCGCTTGGAGGCGCGCCAGATGTCGCGGCCTGTGCCGTCGCCTTCAATAAAGGGAATGATGGGTTGGTTGGGGACAATGAGTTTTCCGTTGACGTACTGAATGGCCTCGCCCTCTTTGGGCAGGGCAACACCGTTATAGCTGGACTGCATGTATATCACGCTCCATCGTGTGAATAAAAGAACACAACAGGCTACCACCCCGTATCCTATCCCGCAAAGGGGCCGCAAAAATACAGGAATTATGATGCCCCATAAGGAAAAATGACAGGACAGGCCCCGCATCGCGGACCTGGTCCAGCCACCCCCGCCAATCCCTCTGGCCTGTTCCTGATGACAGTGGACAGGGCAAAACAGGGCGTCCCCGTGGGTCGGGGCCGGACGGAATGAAATTTTTATGGAAATGACAAGAAACGGCTGGCGGAGAGAGTGGGAATCATAGTTAACGTAAATAGCTATTTGTTTCAGCAGTTTACAGTTTCAGCATTCATACGGATACCACAGTTTTATACCACATTAAAAAGCAGTTGGTACCCGGCAGGGTGGCGCGTGGAGTCGCTATGGTCACATTGCGGCGTG
>JBMFGT010000003.1:0-233370 GCA_049977205.1 Acidobacteriaceae bacterium
CTTCTAAGCCAACCTCCTGGCTGTCTGGGCGTTCCGACTTCCTTTCCCACTTAACTGTAACTTTGGGACCTTAGCAGACGGTCTGGACTGTTTTCCTCTCGACAATGAAGCTTAGCCCCCACTGTCTGACTCCCGGACTGCTGTCGATGGCATTCGCAGTTTGGTTGGATTCAGTAAGCCGGAAAGCCCCTTAGTCCATCCATCTCTCTACCACCATCGCAGATCATCCGAGGCTAGCCCTAAAGCTATTTCGGAGAGAACGAGCTATCACGGAATTTGATTAGCCTTTCACCCCTACCCTCAGCTCATCCGAGCTTTTTTCAACAAACACCGGTTCGGTCCTCCAGTGGGTGTTACCCCACCTTCAACCTGGCCAAGGGTAGATCATCCCGCTTCACGTCTATTCCTGCCAACTTTGTCGCCCTATTAAGACTCGCTTTCGCTACGGCTCGCTTTCGCTTAACCTTGCTGACAAGAATAACTAGCCGGCTCATTATGCAATAGGCACGCGGTCAGGCATTCTCCTTGCGGAGCATGGCCCTCCCACTGCTTGTAGGCACACGGTTTCAGGTACTTTTCACTCCCCTCGCAGGGGTACTTTTCACCTTTCCCTCACGGTACTGGTTCACTATCGGTCAGAAACGAGTATTTAGCCTTTCGGGATGGTCCCCGTAGATTCAAGCAGGGTTTCACGTGCCCCGCCTTACTCAGGTATCCGCTTCGAGTCTGGACCACTTTCGCCTACGCGCCTGTCACGCTCTTTGGACCCACTTTCCAGAGGGTTCGGCTAGCGGCCAGATTGGTAACTCTACTGTTGCGGACCCTACAACCCCCGATGCACCGTAATGCAACGGGTTTGGGCTGTTCCGATTTCGCTCGCCACTACTTTCGGAATCGAGATTTCTTTCTTTTCCTCCAGGTACTGAGATGGTTCACTTCCCTGGGTTCGCTCGTGCCCGCCTATGTATTCAGCGGGCCGTTCGACGGTTTTACCGTCGTGGGTTTCCCCATTCGGAGATCTCCGGATATAACGCCTGTTTGCGGCTCCCCGGAGCTTATCGCAGCTTACCACGTCCTTCATCGCCTGTTTCTGCCAAGGCATCCACCGTGCGCCCTTAGTAGCTTGTCCATAGAATTGACTCTCACGCAGCAACTTGCCGCTGAGACATTCTATCCGCCGCATGTTGGCTCCGGGCGGCAATGCCGACCTTCCCCTCCATGCTTCTTGTATATATCTAAAGACACTCAACCTCACAACACCCTGGAATGAATCCAGCGCATTGCTCAGCCTTGTAGTTACAACTACCCAATCTATCCTGTTGTCAAACATCCAATGTGTCTTGCGACACCTACGCCCTAGGGCGCCCCGAACCGCGCAGATACAACCCTTGCATCCACACCTTGCCCGGACCTCGGTCTTTTGGCCATTTATTGGACGGCCAATCAAGCCCCAGGTCCCAGCAACCAAGGAATGATGGTGGAGCTGACCGGGATCGAACCGGTGACCCCCTGCTTGCAAAGCAGGTGCTCTCCCAGCTGAGCTACAGCCCCGACAGTATGGTGGGCCTGGGTAGATTCGAACTACCGACCTCACCCTTATCAGGGGTGCGCTCTAACCAACTGAGCTACAGGCCCACGCTGCGAGTTCTACCCGCATTACAAATTTGCAGACCCGCGCTCGAACTCATCAAAACCAAAGAAAATTTCGAGGACATTAGGTTGAACATGCAAAACGGCTACGCCGTCTCGGACCATCGTGGAAAACCATGAGGAAGAGAGGGTCTAGTTCAGGCTCCCTTGCCCCTGTCAGGGACAGGAACCGAGGGGTGTACATGGCAACATCCCAAACGCCCTACTGCCCCAAATTATTGGCGCCGTAGTCCGCCATCGCGGACGCGTTTGAGTGCCATGACGTTCTCTCTTAGAAAGGAGGTGATCCAGCCGCAGGTTCTCCTACGGCTACCTTGTTACGACTTAACCCCAATCATGAATCACACCTTGGGCGGCTGCCTCCTTTGCGGTTAGCGCACCGACTTCTAGTGCAACCCACTTTCGTGATTTGACGGGCGGTGTGTACAAGGCCCGGGAACGTATTCACCGCGGCGTTCTGATCCGCGATTACTAGCGATTCCAGCTTCATGCAGTCGAGTTGCAGACTGCAATCCGAACTGAGGCCGGCTTTTTCCGATTAGCTCCCCCTCGCGGGTTTGCAGCGGTTTGTACCGGCCATTGTAGCACGTGTGTAGCCCTGGACATAAAGGCCATGAGGACTTGACGTCATCCCCACCTTCCTCCCCGTTATCCGAGGCGGTTTCACCAGAGTGCCCAACTAAATGATGGCAACTGGGGATAAGGGTTGCGCTCGTTGCGGGACTTAACCCAACATCTCACGACACGAGCTGACGACAGCCATGCAGCACCTATATAGCGGCCCCTTGCGGGGAAGGGATGTTTCCACCCCGGTCCACTACATTTCGAGCCCAGGTAAGGTTCTTCGCGTTGCGTCGAATTAAACCACATGCTCCACCGCTTGTGCGGGCCCCCGTCAATTCCTTTGAGTTTCAGCCTTGCGACCGTACTCCCCAGGCGGATCGCTTAACGCGTTAGCTTCGGCACGGCGGGATTGGATACCCGTCACACCAAGCGATCATCGTTTAGGGCTAGGACTACCAGGGTATCTAATCCTGTTTGCTCCCCTAGCTTTCGTGCATCAGCGTCAGTAATGGTCCAGTGAGCCGCTTTCGCCACAGGTGTTCCTTCCGATATCTACGCATTTCACCGCTACACCGGAAATTCCACTCACCTCTCCCATACTCAAGCCCGGCAGTTTCCCGTGCAGACTTCGAGTTGAGCCCGAAGATTTCACACAAGACTTACCAGACCGCCTACGCGCCCTTTACGCCCAATAATTCCGAACAACGCTCGCCCCCCTCGTATTACCGCGGCTGCTGGCACGAAGTTAGCCGGGGCTTCTTCTATCGGTACCGTCATTATCGTCCCGATCGAAAGGAGTTTACGTCCCAAGGGACTTCATCCTCCACGCGGCGTTGCTGCGTCAGGGTTTCCCCCATTGCGCAAAATTCCCCACTGCTGCCTCCCGTAGGAGTCTGGACCGTGTTTCAGTTCCAGTGTGTCCGTGCGCCCTCTCAGGCCGGATACCGATCATTGCCTTGGTGGGCCATTACCCCGCCAACTAGCTAATCGGCCGCGACCCCCTCCCCAAGCGCATTGCTGCTTTGACTCGTAAGTGTTATGCGGTATTAGCCCAAGTTTCCCTAGGTTATTCCCCACTCGAGGGTAGGTCAGTCACGTGTTACTCACCCGTGCGCCACTGTACTCAGGTATTGCTACCCTTTCTCGTGCGACTTGCATGTGTTAGGCACGCCGCCAGCGTTGATTCTGAGCCAGGATCAAACTCTCGTTTGAAACCTGATGCATTCTTCCCTCGACGGAGGTCGAGGTCCAAATGCCGCCCTGCACGGTCAAAGACCTGCAGGGACTTACCTTGTGAGAATGACCAGACCACAACTTCATTGTCATCTCACGACTGGCACGTTCAACCTAAGTTTTCAAAGATCCTGAGACCAACACCTAGATGTCGTCTTTTGGATCGAGCCACCGACGTTCCGTCGGCGTGTCCTCGAACTTGCTGCGCACTTCCAAGCCGCTTTCGCTACTTGGCGCAACGTTTTTCAGATTATCAATTTTGTGCGCCGCTTGTCAAGCACACATCAAAAGATTTTCTCCAAAAAACCCGTTGCAGCATTTCATGGGGGCTTCTACTGTCCCGCCCTTCCTACACACAGCCTGTTTCCGGGCTGCCAAGCCGCCCAGCAGGTCCGCCCATGCACAATGCGCAGATATATTTACAAAAACCTCTCAGCAATCTTCAAGATTGCCGCCCGCATTCCGCGGGGACCTTCCTCTAACCACTGGGACCCACGATTGGGTGAACCACGAGTCGGGGCCTGCATCTTGCACTCTGGCCCCGTAGGAGGAGTGGGCGGAAACGCGAACGCTTCAACGCGCCAAAATCAGATTACCTCAACCATGCAGGACATGCAAGCGCGGGGCCTGTTGAAAACCGGCGCATTCTCTGGAAAACTACGCCACCCCCTCCCGTCCCTGCGCTGGCCTGCTTTTTCCCGCACCAAGGGCCATTCGAGCGCCCTTGGGAGCATATTGCATTAAAAAATTTCTTCCTCGGCCTGGTGCACCCCTGGGCCTTCATCGCCTTCTTGCTTGCGGGCCGGGGCCTGGGACTGTATTTTTCTCAGCGCCCTGCGGTCCCATAATGCCACTGCCGTTGCTCCCACCATGGCCGAGCCAACCACCAGCATCACAGTCTTCCAGCGTACACCGGGGGCCTTTTCAGCCCTGTTGCTCTCTTTGTCTGTGGGAAAATCAATATTTTGGAAGGCGCCCACTTCCACTCCCCCTCTGTTTTCCTCGTCTGAATCCATCTCCACCCCCTTTAGAAACATTTCCAGTATGACATCCATCCCTGCCCAGGCGGATGCTATTTCCTTGCAACTCTCACATTATAAAAGATTGTTCTTTTCAGGCGCAGTCAAAATCTATGAAAAACCATTGGCGATCAAAAATATTTCTATGAATTTTTCAATATTTACGTGCAACTCACCCAATTTTGTGGCATCATAGTTTGTGTAAGGGGAAATCCGGTACAGACCTCCACCGGACCACTCCCCGCAAGTTGCGTCACTGGCCTCCCGGCACGGACAATTCAACGTTCGTGCCGTCTTTTTTTTCACCGGAGTGTGACTTGCCTGTTTTTCCTCTTAGCCCAGGTCTGACAAGCGCCTTTCTGCATCCTGCAACACCGGGCACAGGAACAGTACGCACTGGAAACATGCACCACAATCCATGTCAAATCATTGGCGCGCCATGCTGCCGGAAGGCCATTCGCAACCAGAACTGGACACAAATACAGGAACAAAGACCGTCAGTTCTCCGCTATGGCGGCAGTGTTGGGCGCAGCAGAGTGGGACGATGGGGCAGGTTTGACGCCGCGTTTCACCTCGTACATGGCGGCATCCGCCAAGGCGCAAAGGTCATCCGCTGTCTGGGCGTCGTCTGGATAGACCGCAATGCCAATGCTTCCCTTCACCTGCAACTGCAAGGCCCCCACGGTAATGGGCATCTCCATCTCCCGCTGGAGCTTCCGTGCCAGGGTCTCTGCGTCCTGTGCCTCATTCATATCGGAGACGATGATGGTGAACTCGTCCCCTCCGGTGCGGGCAATGGTGTCTGCTTTGCGCACCTTGGATTGCAGACGCAAGGCGGCAGCGCGCAGAAAGGCGTCTCCGGCGGCATGTCCGTGGGCATCGTTGATTTGCTTGAAGCCATCCAGGTCCAGCAGCAGCACCGCCGCCCGCGAGCGATTGCGGTCCGCACGTTCCAGCGTCTTTTCCAGGCGGTCTTCAAAAAGCCGCCGGTTGGGCAGGCCGGTCAGCGCGTCATGCAAGGACAAATGTTCCGCGCGCTCCATCTGCTCTTCCAGGAACGTCAACAAAATGCCCACAACAACAATGTATTTGGGGATGTTCCACACTTCGCCCTGGACATGCCAAGTCGGGGCATATATGTCTTGGAGCCTGCCCAGCGGAAAGACCAGTCCCCACGCCAGAAATCCACCCGTGGCCACCAGCACTCCCGTGGTCTTCCGCTGGAACCGCTGCCAGTAGCGGATGCCGCAGACCAGATACAGCCATGTCAGGGACGTGTCAATGCCGTACCATGTCTGGTTGCGATAGGTCTGCACGGCCAGCACAAGTACCAACACCAGCGATATCAGGGGACTAAGGATGCGGTCCCGGGGCGAACGTACGGGCAGGGCATAATAATTCAGCGCGCCCGTGCAGATTGCCATCAGGGCGATGGCGCCATAATACGGTGGCTTCCACTGTACGTTCCAGCAGGCCAGCACGGTGTAGGACAACAGGCCCACCACCGCCCCCATAAAGTAGTAGCGGTGCTGCATGAAGTAGTCATAGCGGGAGACGGCCCGGATAAATGCGAAGCCGGCCAGCTCCAGCGCCAGCATGCTGACCATGAATGTGGCGTTTTCCCAGGCATCATTGCCCACGTCCAGGAACTGCGCGGCGAAGTGCAGCAGAAGGAATGTCCAACCCAGCAGCCATGCATCCAAATGATGGCCGACACGCCGATGCAGAATGGACCAAAACACGAGCACCAATGCGGCGAGGGCAATCAGGTCCGGGAGTGCGGAGTAATTCAACATGGGCAGGTCTGGAAACACCGTGCGTGCAGTAGCAAAAGCACCCAGCCAGGCCCATACTTCCAGTCCCAAAACTGCAAGGACATTGCAGGCCCAGATTGGCCCACCAAAAAGGCGGGACCGACGTATCTTTCAGTATGCACCGGGACCTCCTGTCTGGAAAAAAATATTTTTCCGCGGCCCACGGTACTTTCGTCACATAACGCAGGAAACATTTCTCCTGTCAGCAAGACACCTCCAATGGCCTGCCCCTGCCAACAAGACACACCCATCAACGCCAGACGGCACAGAAGGCCGGGCCGGGAACGGGTCCATATCGGACGGGGCATGAAAATATGCAATCAATTGCAAAAAAGTACAAAAAATCTAAATCTTCGCAAGGGCTGGCCGATAAAAATACTGGATGGCCCCCCAACTGTCTACGGCGTACTTGAGCATGGTGAATTTTTATCACTCCATCGTCCACGACCAGGACCTGCGACTGTTGCTGCTTGCAATGGTTGTGGGCCTGATCGGTTGCCTGTCCGCTGGCGGCCTGTTGTGGGGCGTTTCTGCAACTGTCGCCGGCCTGCGGCGCGCGTGGAAACTGGCTGCCGCCATCGTCTTCGGCTGCACCCTTTTTTCCACGCATTCCATTGCCATGCTTGCCGTCCATCCGTATGCAGACAGGGCCTTCCCTCTTGCTGCAACCATTTTCAGCCTGTTGCTTGTCTTTTCTGGTCTGGCTGCCGTCCTTGTGGACCACCAGGCCCGCAGGGCCTCCAGCCGCGAACTGGTCCGTTTGCACCAGCTTGCCGAAGGCGCGTTTGAAGGCATGGTGCTCTGCCGCGAGGAGCAGATACTGGATGCCAACCTCGCTTTCTGCACCTTGCTGGGACTTTCCGCGCATTCCCTCCGCAAACGCCCAATCACGCACCTGGCCAGTCCTTCGTGCCGCGCGGCCCTGGCTTCGGCCCTCCGCAACATGGCCCCGGGACCGTTGGAGGTCGAACTCTACACCAGCACCGGCACTCCCTGTCCGGTGGAGGTCCTCAGCCATCCTATCGAATACGCTGGCAGGCCCGCCACGGTGCTTGCGGTCCGTGACCTCTCCGAACGTAAGCGGACGGAGGAGCGCATGGAACATCTGCTGCACCACGACGCACTCACCAACCTGGCCAATCGGCTGCTCTTCCAAGACCGCCTGCTACAGGCCATCACGGGGGCCGACCACGCGGGAGAGACCGTGGCGCTGCTCTATATTGACCTGGACCGCTTCAAGTCCGTCAATGACCTGTTGGGCCACGCCACCGGAGATGATCTGCTTGTCCAGGTGGCCGCGCGGATGCAGGAAACAACACGCCACACTGACACCGTGGCACGCCTGGGGGGCGATGAGTTCGCCATTGTCCTGCCGCGCATCCAGGGGACACAAAACGCCGCCATGCTGGCGGCGCGGCTCATCAGCATCATCCAGCAGCCGGTCTCGATCAGCGGCCATCCGGTCTCTGTTGGCGCAAGTATCGGCATCGCCATGTACCCCCAGGATGGGACCACAGCGGAGGCCCTGCTCCAGAATGCTGACCTCGCCCTGTACCGCGCCAAGCAGTATCACGGCAGCAGCTTCTGCTTCTATGAACCGCACATGGACCGCAAATTGCAGGACCATCGAGCATTGGAGATTGAACTGCAAGAGGCATTGCAAAAAGGCCAGTTCCTTCTGAATTATCAGCCGCTCTTTGCCACCGGGGACCTGCATCTGGTCGCCTTTGAGGCCCTGATCCGCTGGCAACACCCGCAGCGTGGCTGGATATCGCCGGTGGATTTCATCCCTCTGGCTGAGGAAACGGGCCTGGTCCTTTCTATTGGTCGCTGGGTGCTCCTCACCGCCTGCACGGAGGCCGTCCACTGGTCGCGTCCCTATCGCATTTCAGTAAATGTTTCCGCCATCCAGGTGCAACACAGCAACCTGGTGGAGACCGTAGCGGAAGTATTAGAGACCACAGGCCTGCCTCCCAGCCAGTTGGAACTGGAGGTCACGGAAAGCCTTTTCCTGGGCGACCTGGATGCGGTCCTCAATACGCTCCATGAATTGAAGGCCCTGGGCGTGCGCATCACCCTGGACGATTTCGGCACCGGATACTCCAGCCTCAGCTATCTGCGCCGCTTCCCCTTCGACCATCTCAAAATTGACCGCTCCTTCATCCTTGCCCTGGGCCAGGACGCGCAGGCCGACGCCATTGTCCGCTCCATCGTGGCCCTCAGCCACAGCCTCAACCTCAGCGTGACCGCTGAAGGCGTGGAAACCGAGGCCCAGTTGGCCGCCCTGCAATCCAATGACTGCGATGCCGTACAGGGCTTTCTTCTGGGACGCCCCACCCCCTCCAGCGCCCTGGCATCGCTCTGCGACCCTGGCAATATCAATCCAACGGTCCCGCTTGGCCCCTTCCGCGTCCCCTCCACCCTCACTCTGGTGCATTCCGCCGTCGGCGCAGATTAGAGCGGGCGCAGAGCAGGCGCGGCCCTGGCCGCACAGAGAATGCCGGGCTGCAAAACCGGCCCTCCCCGTGCAGCAAAGCGCATACGACACCCTCCAAGCCTTACAATTATGTGAGACAGGAGATACACCCCATGCGCCGCGTATACATGGATGCCAACGCCACCACCCCGCTGCTGCCAGAAGTGCTGGAGGCCATGCTGCCGTATTTTATTGAGCAATTTGGCAACGCCTCCTCGGTGCATTCCTATGGCCAGCGGGCGCGCGCAGCGGTGGAGCAGGCCCGCGCCAGCGTGGCCGCGTTGCTGCATTGCCGCCCGGCGGAGATCGTCTTTACAAGCTGCGGCACGGAAAGCGACAACCTGGCGCTTTTTGGCGCGACCCAACCTGGCGACCACATCATCACCGCGGCCATGGAACATAGCGCCGTGCTGCATTCCGGGGAGCACCTGGAGCAACTTGGCCGCGAAGTCACCTACCTGCTTTCGGACCCCAATGGCGTGGTGCAGCCGGAGGCGGTGCGCCGCGCCCTGCGCCCCAACACACGCCTTATCAGCGTGATGATGGCCAACAATGAGACCGGCGTCCTGCAACCGGTGGAGGAGATCGGGAAAATTGCCGCTGAAGTCGGCGTCCTCTTCCATACCGACGCCGTGCAGACCATCAGCAAAGTGCCCGTCGACGTGAACGTCCTTGGCTGCCACATGCTTTCCCTCTCCGGCCACAAAATCCACGCGCCACAAGGCACCGGCGCCCTGTTTGTGCGCAAGGACACCCACATCACCCCGTTGATCTTCGGCGGCAGCCATGAGCGCCAACGCCGCGCCGGGACCGAAAACGTCCCCGGAATCGTCGGCCTGGGCAAGGCGGCGGAGATTGCCCGCAAGGGCCTGGAAGAGGGCGTCCCCCAGCGGATTGCCGCCCTGCGCGACCGCATGGAACGCGAAATCCTGGCCCGCGTGGACCACGCAGGGACCAATGGTGGCGCCGTACCGCGCGTGGCCAACACCACAAATCTTTGGTTCGACCATCTGGAAGGCGAGGCGCTGGTCATTGCACTAGACATGAAAGGTCTGGCCGTCTCCGGCGGCTCGGCCTGTTCCTCCGGGGCCAGCGAACCTTCGCACGTCTTGACGGCCATGGGACTGCCCCCAGCGCGCGCGCGCGCCAGTCTGCGCTTCAGCCTTTCCAAGCTGACCACAGCGGAAGACGTGGACTTTGCCATTGAGGTCGTCCCGCAGGCCGTGGCCCGCTTGCGCGAATTGTCGCCGTCCTATCGCGCTGCGCAAACGACCGTCCCAGTGGCCCTGTAGGACGCGCTTGCAACATTTCTGCCAGGAAGATTGATGATTGTATGTCCGCACCGGAAACCATTGCCGTGGCCATGTCCGGCGGCGTCGATTCCTCGACTGTCGCCGCGCTGCTCAAGGCCGAGGGCCACGCCCTTGTCGGCCTGACCTTGCAGCTCTGGGACCAGCGCAGGCTTGCAGGCCACCCCGGCGTGCCGGAGCAGGTCGAGGGACGCTGCTGCTCGCTCGATGACGTGTACGACGCGCGCCGCGTGGCCGAGCAGCTTGGCATCCCCTACTACGTCGTCAACCAGCAGGAGCGATTTGAGCAGGAGGTGGTGCGCCCCTTCGTGGCCGAATACCTCCTCGGTCGCACGCCGGTGCCCTGCACGCTCTGCAATAACCATCTAAAGTTCGACCAACTCCTGCGCACCGCGCAACAGATTGGCGCCGAGCGCATCGCCACCGGCCACTACGCGCGCAACGAGTATGACCCGCAGCGTGGCCGCTGGATACTCAAGCGCCCGGCGGACGCCAGCAAGGACCAGACCTATTTCCTCTTCGGCCTCAAGCAGGAACAGCTTGCCCGCACCCTTTTCCCGCTCGGCAACTACACCAAACCGGAGGTGCGCGCCCTGGCCGGGGCGCAGGGACTGGCGTCGGCGCAGAAGCGGGACTCGCAGGAGATTTGCTTCATTCCCGGCGGCGATTACAAGCAGTTCCTGGATGCGTATCTTGCCGAACAGAACATCCCCCTGCCCGATACCAGCGGGGAACTGGTCACCACAGCGGGCGCTGTGCTTGGCCAGCATGAAGGCATCCACAACTTCACCGTGGGCCAGCGCAAGGGGCTGGGCATGGCGACGGGGACGCCGCTCTACGTCATCCAGATCAACGGGGCAGAGCGTCAGGTCGTCGTCGGCAGCAACGAGGAACTCGCGTCAAAGACGCTCCGCGCCAACCATCTGAATTGGATTTCCGTCCCTGCGCTGGAAGCGCCCATGCGTGTGCAGATAAAGGTCCGTCATCGCCACATACCGGCCTGGGCCACAATTGCCCCCTCCGATAACAAGGACGAGGTGCTCGCCACCTTCGACGGACCGCAGCGCGCCGTCACCCCTGGCCAGGCCGCCGTCTTTTACGATGGCGACGAAGTGGTCGGCGGCGGCTGGATCCTCTGATTCCAGCCAGCATGCGTATGGAAACAGCCCGATGGCCTGCGGGCAATTGCATGGAGCTTATGTGTGCTGCGCCCACAGGGACGGATCAATGTGCGCGAACACGCTGTCCTGTTTTTCAATCTGCGCGAGCTGCGCATCCTGGTCTTCTGAGATGGCCCCGGTGGAGAGGAACGCCTGCCAGGCCTCCTCTACGCTGCGGAACGACTCCAGGTGCTTCAGGAACCGCTCTTCTGCGTAATCGCGCGCTGATTCCGTGGTGATAAGGAACTGCCAGTCCGAGGACTCCAACAGCAGCAGTTCCCGGCAAAGCTGTTTCAGGATGCGTTCTCCCAGCGGATTGCCACGCCACTGCGCGGTACCGGCAGCTTCGCGCACGGTCACCTCTGCGGGGTAAATATACTTCCAGGTCCAGCGCGTGTCTGTATTCAGCCAGACTTCGTTGGTCCCGTTTTTGCCCCACGACCCTTCTTCAAGTGCCAAATACCCGTCCGCCGGGTACTGGTCAAGATATTCCGAGCAGGTGGTGAGCGCAATGGGGACCTTGTTCTCTGCGATAACGCGCGCCACCTGTTCCAGCCACATCATCCCTTCATACCACCAGTGGCCGAAAAGTTCCGCATCAAACGGCGAGGTCAGGATGGGCGGTACAGGGCCTCCAAAGCTGGGCCTCAGGGCGTCGTAGACCAGGCTGACAAAGTGTTCCGCATGGGCGCGGGTGCGCGCGGCGGCCTTTTCCGGGTAATACGGGGTCTTGAAGGCCATGTCAATCTTGGGGTGCGTGACCTGCCAGTAGCGGTGCCCTCCGGGCCAGCGTTTTTTATGGAAATCCAGGTAATTGCTGTCGCCCGGATAGCCAGCGTCTCCGCTCCAGACCTGCAGGCCGGTGCGCGGGTCGCGGGGAAAGACAGCAACGGGGTGCTGGTGCGCGTGCGGCCCGTCCGCATAATAGGACTTATAGAGCGAACGGTGCGGCTCTCCGGTCTCCAACTCCAGCGCGGCGGCCACGCCCACGGCCCCTCCGGCGCGCAGGTCGTAGGGCGTATACATGATGGATTCCTCAATCAGGTGCGTGTCCACAAAAGTGAAGTCAATGCCGCTTTGCCCCAGCACATCTTCCACTCCCCGGCGTTGGAAGCCGTTCCAGGGCCTGCTGCTGCCCTGCGGCACAACGGGGAACTCCCACAAACCGGACGGGCGGTAGGCGCACTCCGGCATCCAGATGCCACGCGGCCTGCGTCCAATATGGCGTTCGTGCGTGGCCACGCCGGTCTCCACCTGCGCATGGACAGATTCGTCCGTGCCCAGCAACGGCAGGTATCCGTGGGTCGCCGCGCAGGTGATGATCTCAATCAAACCGGCCTGCTGCGCTTCCCGGAAACCGCGAATGATGTCCCCATCCAGTGCCTGAAAGTCCTCCAGCGCCTGGGTGAAAAACTTCTCCCAATAACGCGCGGTCTCGGCAAAGTGCTGTTCCCCATTTTGGTGGAAATATGCCTCGTCCTCTCGCGCAGAGACGATCTTGCGCTGGACGTATTGGGGGAATTCCTCCCGAAAAACGGGGTGCGCAAGCTGCTCCAGCAGGATGGGCGAAATGTTCAGGTTGGCCTTGAGGGCAATGCCGTCCCGCTGCAAATCATGCAGCATCCGCAGCAGCGGCAAATAGGTCTCCGCCGCGGCCTCCAGCAACCATTCCAGGCCGTGTGGCCAGGTCCCGTGGTTTACCACATAAGGCAGATGGGCGTGCAGCGTAAAGGACAGAAATCCAGAGACGTTGTTCCGTGTCGGTCGAGTCATGCAAGGCACCCTGTATCTACTTTCGTTGGTATAACGCCCCGTCAGCATGTTGAATAACGCACTGATAAGCCGCGTGCAGGCAGAAGTACCCGCTGTTTCTACTATAGTCTTCCTGCCCCCGTATCAGAGGAGGGAAGCATCCTGCCCAGCAATCCATGCAGACCCCAATGGCAGGTACGTCCCTGGGTGCATGCCCGCCAGCCAGAGCAAGGCCCCACATCTCCTGACAAAGCCACGACAACAACGGCCCCGTGCGTCTTTCCCTGGCCCTTTACGCTGCCTGATTAGTAAGACTGTCCGCCCTGTCCTGGCGTGACCATGACTGTCACCTGGACCGGGTCCTTCAACTGAAAGTGCAGAATGGTCTCCGATGGGATGTTGACCTGTTGTCCGCGTGTAACAGTATTGGCTGCGGTGCCTGCGCCGGCCCCGGCCAGCGCCCCAATCAGGGCGCCCTTGCCGCCACCAGCCAGCGCCCCGATCAGGGTGCCCAGCAACGCCCCTCCGCCGGCCTTCTCCGCAGTATTTTTGCCCCGGGCCTGCCCTTGGCGGACCAGTGGGTCTGTAATCAGCGTGAGTTGCTTCCGCTGCGCTGTCACCTGGGTAAGTTCCAGCGAAAGTTCTGAGTTGCCCTTGAAATGGGTCGCGTCCTTGGATTCAATCACGCGGCCAAGGATGTTCGATCCACGAGGAATGGCCACCAGTCCATTCACAATCAAGTCCGAGGACAGTACCCCGTGAAAGGGCGTGTTGGACTGGGTCTTACCCGTGTCCAGCGTCTCGGAGATGCGGACGGGAATGTCAGTCCCCGCCGGAATGATCAGCACTTGCGGGACGGGTTGCGGCGGCGCAGTGGGCGGCGGCGGGGGCACCTGCTGCACCTGGTCCATCGCATTGTTCATGGAGTTGCCCGCAGGCGGGACCGACGGCGGAGGGGGCGGCGGCACGTTGTTGTCTGCGGACTGTTGTGGTGGAGCAGGCGGCTGGGCAGCATGGGAATGACGGGTGTGGTGCACCGGAGCAGGAGCAGGAGCGCGGTACTGCTCTGGCATGGGGGCCGCGGCGCGCTCTGGCTGCACGACCAGATTGTTCACCACGGTCTTTACCCCGGCGACCTGGGCGGCGGCGTTGGCCGCCAGTTCGCGGGCCGCATCATCATTCACGCTGCCCGATAGCGTAACAATGCCGTTGACCGATTGCACCTGGATCGGCAGGCCCTGGAGCGCATTTTCTGCGGCAATCTGTCCCTGCACCTGCGTGGTGATCTGCGCATCGTTGGCCGGCGTGGATTGCTGGGCCGTCGGGGCCTGCTGCTTGTGGCATCCTGTGCTGAACAGCATGGCCGCCGCCAGTGCGCTTATGGACAAGAAACATGGAAAATATCTGCGATGCATGACCAGTCCCCTTTTCTGGAAGCCGTTCGTTGTGTCCAGTGTAAGCGTTGCAAGCACTTGTTTGCAGCGAAAGAAGGCCCTCCGCCAAGGCGCAGAAATAAAAAAATCACGCTGCGAGAGGTGGCCTTCGCCCCCATTGCTTCCTGCGCTGTTGGACGCTGTTCCGGCGGTAAATGTTGCAGGGCGTCAAGACGTGCCTGTACAGCAAGGCCCGTCTTGGAGCAAAATTGGGCCATTGCCCATCCATCCGGCTTTTGCTACCATCCGTTCATTGAAGATGTCCCACTGGTGCGGCAAAGGAGAAATTTCCATGACTGAAGAAACAGAAGCAAAGGGCAACGCAAATATCGGCTGGTTTGTTGCTGGCCTGACCTTCGGCGCTTTGCTAGGGGTATTGTTTGCCCCCAAGTCTGGCAAAGAAACGCGGGAAGACATTGCACAAGGTACGCGGGAAGGACGCGAGTACCTGGTCAATCGTGGCCGAGAGGTGCAGGAAAAGGCCAGCGCCCTGGCAGAACGCGGCAAGGCGCAGGTAAACGAATTTACCGAGCGCGGCAGGGACCTGGTGGACCGTGGGCGCGCCCAATGGGACGACCTGCTGAGCAAAGGCCGCGAGACGGTCAGTGAAACGTCAGGTCGTGTTTCCGCCGCCGTGGAAGCAGGCAAAGAGGCCTTCCGCTCCAGCACGGGAAACCCCTCCTAACAAGCGCCCTGCGCAAGGGGACGATAGGGAAAGCCATGCCTCCAAGCAATCCGTACATGATGCTGATTTTCGTCGCAGCCACAGCGGCAGGGGTGCTGTTGCAGGCCTGCGTTTTGCTGGCGATCTATTTCGCGGTGCGCAGTTCGGAACGTAAAGCGACGGAAAAAATCGACGAGATACGCAAGGACATCACGCCGCTGCTACGCTCTGCCCGCGCCCTGGTGGAAAACGCCCAGGCCTTGCTGAAGCACACGGACCCCAAAGTACGCGCCATCACCGACAATCTGCTGGCCACCAGCGAACATGTCCGCGACCAGGCGGACAATATGAATGCCGCAGTTGCAGAGATCACCCTTCGCACCCGTAATCAGGTCCAGCGCGTGGACGGCATGGTGACTGAGGTGCTGGACGCGATCGCCCACGGGACGCGCCTGGTGCGGGACAGCATCCTGCCCCCACTGCGGCAGATGGGCGGATGGCTCCACGCAGCGCGCGCCGTGCTGGACACCCTGCGCCGCCCAGAAGTCCGCCCCCGGAAAAACGACTAGGCCGGCAGCCCCTTACTGCAGGACGGGGATGCCAGCGATGCGGGCCTGCCACTCCTTCGGGCCGCTTTCGTGGATGGCGTTGCCTTGGGTATCCACGGCCACAGTGACGGGCATGTCCTTCACCTCGAACTCGTAGATGGCCTCCATGCCCAGGTCCGCAAAGGCCAGCACGCGCGAGGCGCGGATCGCCTTCGAGACCAGATACGCCGCACCGCCAACGGCCATTAGATAAATGGCCCGGTTGTCGCGGATGGCCGCAATGGCCGCCGGTCCGCGCTCGGACTTGCCCACCATGCCCAGCAGGCCGGTCTGCTCCAGCATCTGGCGGGTGAACTTGTCCATGCGCGTGGAGGTGGTGGGGCCAGCCGGGCCAACCACCTCGTCCCTCACGGGATCGACCGGGCCAACGTAATAGATGAAGCGGTTGGTAAAGTCGACGGGCAGCTTTTCTCCCCGGTCCAGCATCTCCGTCATGCGTTTGTGGGCGGCATCGCGGCCTGTCAATAGCTTGCCGTTCAGCAAAACCACCTCGCCCAGCTTCCAGGTGGCCACCTCCTCACGCGTAACGGTGTCCAGATTGACGCGGCGCGCTGCGGACACGTCATAGGTCAGCTTCGGCCAGGCGTCCAGCGACGGCGGCTCCAGCGCCACGGGGCCTTTGCCATCCAGCACAAAGTGGATGTGGCGCATGGCCGCGCAGTTGGGGATCATGGCAACGGGAAGGTTGGCGGCGTGGGTCGGGTAATCCAGGATTTTCACGTCCAGCACGGTGGTCAGTCCGCCCAGTCCCTGCGCGCCGATACCCAGGCGGTTCACCTTGTCGTAAATCTCCAGACGCAGTTCTTCCAGCCGGTTGGATGGCCCACGCGCAATCAGGTCCTGCATGTCAATGGGGCCCATCAGCGATTCCTTGGCCATCAGCATGGCCTTCTCCGCCGTCCCGCCAATGCCAATGCCAAGGATGCCCGGCGGGCACCAGCCAGCGCCCATCAGGGGGACGGTCTTCACCACCCAGTCCACAATGGAATCCGATGGGTTCAGCATGACAAACTTCGACTTGGCCTCGGACCCTCCGCCCTTGGCCGCCAGCGTTATCTCCACATTGCCGCCCTTTACCAGCGAGACGCTCACCACGGCGGGCGTATTGTCTTTGGTGTTCTTGCGTGCCCCGGCGGGGTCGGCCAGCACGGAGGCGCGCAGCTTGTTGTCAGGATTCAGATACGCGCGGCGCACGCCTTCATTCACCATTTCCTCAACGGACATCTCCGCGTCCCAGCGCACGTCCATGCCCACCTTGAGGAAGGCGGTGACGATGCCCGTGTCCTGGCAGATGGGACGGTGCCCTTCGGCGCACATGCGGGAGTTGATGAGGATCTGCGCCATGGCGTCCTTGGCCGCGGGCGATTGCTCCATCTCATAGGCGCGCGTCAGGTTGGTGATGTAATCGACTGGATGGTAATAGGAAATGTACTGGAGCGCGTCCGCCACGCTTTGGATCAGGTCGTTCTGCCGAATGGTGCCCATGATGGATTGTCTTCCTCTCAAAATAAAATCGAATGCATCGAACAAAACATTTTAGGCGCGTGGGCAGGGAATGTCATGCTGGGGTTGTAGGGATTATTCAGGTGCCCCACGTCTCGCTTCTGCGATGTGGGGGTTGCCCGGAGACCAGGGCCATCTGCCAGTCCACGTTCACAAATACATGGCGCTGCTCAGACGTTGTGTCATTCTGAGGAACAACGTGACGAAGAATCCAGGGAATATTCGCTTCGTCGATGTAGCCAGTGTTCCCTGGGTCCTTCTCTTCGGTCGTTCGCCTGCGGCGACCGCCCTTCGCTCAGAATGACGATCTTGGGGAGGGATGCTGCATTCCACGTCTCAAAAGCGAGACGTTGGGCACCCCGGCAGGGAATGTCATGCGGGCGTGGCCCCCTTTATTCCACGGTCACGGACTTGGCCAGGTTGCGTGGCTGGTCCACGTCGCAACCACGGCGCACGGCAAAGTGGTAGGCCAGCAATTGCAGCGGCACCACTTCCAGTATGGGCAACAACAACTCCGGCGCATGGGGGACGTACAGCACATGCTCCACAAGCTGTGTGATCTGGGTGTCGCCTTCGGTGGCCACGGCAATCACCCTGCCGGAACGCGCCGTCACCTCCTGCACATTGGAAAGCGTCTTCTCGTAGCGCAGGCGCGAGCTGGGGTCGTCCCTGTCTTGCGTGGCCAAGACCACCACGGGGAGGGACCCGTCAATCAGCGCATTGGGGCCGTGCTTCATCTCGCCCGCCGGGTAGCCCTCGGCGTGGATGTAAGAGATTTCCTTCAGCTTCAACGCACCTTCCAGCGCAATGGGGTAGTGGATGCCGCGGCCAAGGAACAAAAAATCCCGCGCGGTGGAGTAAGAACGCGCCAGCATCTCGCACGGCGCATCCACCTGCTTCAATATCTCTTCCACTTTTCCTGGGACGCGGCCCAGTTCATCCACCAGTTGCAGGCTGGCCGCTTCCTGCACGGTGCCGCGCTGCTGCGCCAGATAGAGCGCCAGCACAAACAGCGCCGTCAATTGCGCGGTAAAGGCCTTGGTGGAGGCCACGCCGATCTCCGGCCCCGCGTGCGTGTAGAGGGCGCCCTGCGCCTCGCGCGCGATCATGGCGCCAACCACGTTGCAGATGGCCAGTGTCTTGGAGCCTTTGGCAATCATCTCGCGCTGCGCGGCAATGGTGTCCGCCGTCTCGCCCGATTGCGTGATGAGCAGCCCAATTGCGTTTGGCTCCGTCACCGGGTCGCGGTAACGATACTCGCTGGCGTAGTCCACCTCCACGGGCAGGCGCGCCAGCCGTTCGATCATGTATTTCCCCGCCAACCCAGCGTGCCAACTGGTGCCGCAGGCGGCAATGTTGACCTTGGTGGCGGCGCGGAACTCCGCCTCCGTGATCTGCATCTCGTCCAGGAAGACCTTGCCGGTGTCCATGGAAACGCGGCCCAGCGTAGTATCGCGGATGGCGCGTGGCTGCTCAAAGATTTCCTTGAGCATGAAATGCTTGTAGCCGCCCTTTTCCGCCTGGATGGGGTCCCAGGTGATGCGTTGCACTTTGCACTCCAGGGGAGCGCCGGAGAAGTCTGTCAGGCGGACGCCCTCCAGCGTCAGCACGGCCATCTCGCCATCGGCCATAAAGTAGAGGTCGCGCGTGTGGTGCAGGATGCCGGGCACGTCTGAGGCCATAAAATACTCGCCCTCGCCCATGCCCAGCACCAACGGCGGTCCGCTGCGTGCGGCGACGATCTTTTGCGCTTCATCCGATGACAGCACACCAATGGCAAAGGCCCCTTGCAGGCGCAGCACGGCGCGGCGCACCGCCTCTTCCAGCGGGACCGCATGGCCCTGGCGTTCTGCCGATTGCAACTCCGCCTCTATCAGGTGCGCAATGATTTCTGTATCTGTCTCTGTTACAAATTTGTGTCCCTGCGCCATCAGCTCCTGCTTGAGCAGCAGGTAGTTTTCCACGATCCCGTTGTGGACCACAACAATGCGACCAGTGCAGTCGCGGTGGGGATGGGCGTTTTCTTCCGTGGGGCGGCCATGCGTGGCCCAGCGGGTATGGCCAATGCCATAGGTCCCATGCACGGGCTGCTGCGCCAGGACCGCTTCCAGGTTCTTCAGCTTGCCCGCAGCGCGGCGCAACTCCATGCCGTTTTTGCCACCGGCCACGGCAATGCCAGCCGAGTCATAGCCACGATATTCCAGCCTCCGCAGCCCTTCGATGATGACCGGGACGGGGTCCTTGCTGCCAACGTATCCAACAATGCCACACATATACGCAGTATTCTACGTGCGCGTGGCCGTTTCAGATAGGGCCAGAAGGTCCAGCCGGTAGGTGTACTCCTCCATCACCGGGTTCACCAGTACTTCGCGGGCAATGCGCTCCACCTCGCCCTGCGCCTCTGCCAGGGTCAGCGAGTCGCTCAGCGTGAGCTGGAAGTATTTCCCCTGCCGGACATCTTCAACGCCCTGGTACTGCATCTTGCGCAAGGCGCCGTGGATGGCCTGCCCTTGCGGGTCCAGGACGGTGCTCCGCAGCGTGACGTAAACATGGGCCTTCATCACTCCAGATTATACTGGAGTAGTTGCTGCCGACAGCATGCAAGGGTTGCGCAGCTTGGGAGGTGCCTGTGACAAATTATCTTGAGCTTCCTGTCGGCAAAAAGTCGCCAGAGGTCTTCAACACCATCATCGAAATCCCCTGCGGGGGCGTCAATAAATACGAATACGACAAGCAATTGCACGTCTTCCGCATGGACCGCAACCTGTACTCCCCGGTGCATTACCCGGGCGATTATGGCTTTATCCCCAGCACCCTCAGCCAGGACGGCGACCCGCTGGATGTGCTGGTGCTGGTCGATGCGCCCAGCTTCCCCGGCTGCCTGATGGAGGTGCGCCCAATTGGACTGCTGGAGATGTTGGACCAGGGCGTCCCCGATGAAAAGGTGCTCGCCGTCGGCAAAGGCAACCCGCGCTACAACGATGTTTGGAACTATTCCGACATCTATCCGCACATGCTGCGCGAGATCACCCACTTTTTCGCCATCTACAAGGACCTGGAAGGCAAGCGCGTTGAAGTAAAGGGCTGGCGCGACGCCTCCCGCGCCCGCGAGTGCGTGGTGGAGTCCGTGGAGCGCTTCCAGGCCAAGAAACTGGAGAAGGCCGCCGCCTTGCCCCGCTAAGGGTGCGTCGTCCCGCTGGGCGCGCCTGCTGGCGCTGGACCAGCAGGCGGCTGGCTGCCATTGGGGAGCTGCTGCCCCTGGTAAATGATCTTGATGCTCGACCCAAATTTCTTGTAATCGGCATACTGCACGATCTCGCGCACAGGCACGTCCTGCGCAATATACCCGGTCCCGCCTTCAAAATGCAGCGTCCCCTCCGCCTTGGTGTAGACCGGGAACCAGTATTTGCCGTCAATCTGCTGGCGATATGTGATGAAGGGTGGGGAGAGGTCCTCGTGGCCCTTCCGCTGGATGTCCGGCACATTCTTCCCGTTTGTCACCACAATCTGGTGGTCCCGCTGGTCCACCCAGATGCGCCCCTGGAAGTAGCGCCTGCCCTTTTCCATCCTTTTGGGCGCAACATCAAAGACGTAAGTTTCCAGTGCATCCACGCGCTCCTTGCCCACGTAGGTGACGTTGTACTGGCCAATCTCCTGCTGCGTCAGCACAAAGGGCAGCCGGTGCTCAATGTCGCTAAAGTCCGCCGGTCCCATCACGATGCGTTTCAGCGTGTTCCCCGGCGCATAGACGGCCTTCTCCACCTTGTGCCCGTCCGGGGAAAAGATGATGTCGTCCACCTCCATATACTCGCCATCCGGCTTGCCATCGTCGTCCAGGGTGTCCACCTGGACCGTGCGCCGGTAGGTGTAATTGTCCAGCGCCCGCTTGAAGGCGCTTTCTTTGGCGGCAAATTGGTCAATGATCTGCTGCGGCGTGGCCCCCACCGGCTGCGATGGGTCCAGTGGGCCAAAGCCAGAATCGAGCGGCATGGCCGATGTGCTGTTCTGCGCCCCTGCGGGCAGCGCCAGCAGCAAAACGCACGCGGCAATCGGCGCCAGCAGAGACAGATGCAAACGTTGCAGGCATCCCACAGTACACCTCATCCTTTTCCCTACCTGATGGTCTAGCGCTGACCGGCCCAACAGGCACTCCCGCCAGGACCATCCACCCCTATGAACATAGACGATACTCCCAGCAGACAAGGATGCCGCGCTGCTGGAACTGCCTGGAAATCCCTCCGCACGGCGCAAGCAGGGGCCGGAGTACCATCCAAACAAGGAGTTTCTTTCCCCGCCCATGACATTTTCCTCCGCACGCGCAAGCAAGCCCAAGCGCGCAACGAAAATGAATGGAGATACAGTTATGGAATTTTCCTCCGCACGCGCGCGCAAGCCCAAGCAGCCGCTCGACGAGGCCGCGCTGTACGAGTCCGCTGTGCGCAGCCTGGCCAGCAAAATGCGCACCGTGGCTGAACTGAAGCGCCTGTTGCGCGCCCGCGTGGAACCGGGCGAGAGCGGCGAGGCCAAGGTGGAGGCGGTCATCGCGCGGCTGAAGGAACGGCGCTATCTGAACGACACCCGTTATGCCAACGAGTACGCCCGCCTGCGCCAGGAAAACGAGAAATTCGGCAAACGCCGCGTGCAGCAGGACCTGGCCCAGCGCGGCGTCCACCGGGAGATCATCAGCAAAACGCTGGACGCCCTCTACGACGACATCCCAGAGGAAACGCAGCTCCGGCGCTTTCTGGAACGCAAGCGGCTGCGCCAGCCGCAGAACGACAAAGAGACCGCCCGCATCGTCCGCATGTTGGTGCGCGCCGGTTTCCGTACCGCAACCATCTTCCAGGTGCTCAAGCAGTGGAACGTCAAGGAAGATGTGCTGGCGGACCTGGAAAACATGGACACCGGCCCCGATACTGAAAAAGATACTGAAAGATTGGACGAAGAATAATACGAACGCCCCATCGTTGCCCAACGAGAATGCGGGCAGAATGACAATCTGGGTGCCCCATGTCTCGTTTTTGAGACATGGGACCCACAGGATTCTGGACGAAGGTTGCCCGCGCAGCGGGACGACCGCAGTGAAGAATCCAGTCGGTGCTGGCTGCGTATAAGGACCTGTGTGCCCCACTGCCGCAGGGTGCCCCACCGTAACGCCATCCCGGCGGGCCTACTCGCTGGATGGCCGTCCAGGTGGGAGAGAACAGGCGCAGTTGCTAGACTAGAAGCACCATGCGCACGCTTTCCGGTCCTGAAATCCGTGGGATGTTCCTTCGCTTCTTTGAAAGCAAAGGCCACACCCGCGTCCCGTCTTCTTCTTTGGTCCCCGCCAACGACCCCACGCTGCTCTTTGCCAACGCAGGCATGAACCAGTTCAAAGACGTTTTCCTTGGTCTGGAAAAACGCGCCTACTCCCGCGCCACCAGCTCGCAAAAGTGCGTCCGCGCCGGGGGCAAGCACAACGACCTGGAAAATGTCGGCTTCACCCGCCGCCACCACACATTTTTTGAGATGCTCGGCAACTTCAGCTTTGGCGACTACTTCAAAAAAGACGCCATCGCCTATGCGTGGGAGCTGGTCACTTCGCCCCAGTGGTACGGCCTGCCCGTGGACAAGCTGTATGTGACCATCTTCAAGGGCGAAAATGGCGTGGCGCGGGACGATGAGGCCTATCAGTTCTGGCTCGATGTGGGCGTGGCCAAGGACCGCATCTTTGAGCTGGGCATGAAGGACAATTTCTGGCAGATGGGCGAGACCGGCCCCTGCGGCCCCTGCAGCGAAATCTATTACGACATGGGCGTGGAAGCAGCAGAGACACCCGGCAAGGACCTTCCCTTTGGCGAAGATGAGGCCCGCTATGTCGAAATCTGGAACCTCGTCTTCATGCAGTTTGACCGCAGCGCCGATGGCGTTCTGACACCGCTGCCCAAACCCTGCGTGGACACTGGCGCAGGATTGGAACGCCTCGCCGCCGTCCTGCAAGGCAAGCTCTCAAATTTCGAGACTGATTTGTTTGTGCCGCTGATTGAACGCGCGGCAGAGTTGGTTGGCTCGAATCCCACGTCTGAAAATCCAGACGTGGGGCACCCGCATTCTTCGGCTTCCTTACGCATCATCGCGGATCACTCACGAGCTGCAACATTCTTAATCTCAGACGGAGTTCTACCTGCCAACGAAGGTCGCGGCTACGTTTTGCGGAAAATTCTTCGCCGCGCCATTCGTCACGGCCGTCAGCTAGGCCAAGAAAAACCCTTCATGTATCAAATGGTTTTCGCCGTCCGCGATGAAATGCAAGATGCATATCCAGAGTTGAAGGAATCCGCTGAGCGCGTCGCCAAGGTTGTTATTGCCGAAGAAGAGCAGTTTTCCAGAGTTATTGGTTTGGGACTAGCATTATTGCAACGGGATTTCAGCGAAGTAAGTGAGTCAATCTATAAAGAATTTGAAGCAGCAAAGACACCTAAGAAAATCATCAAGGCAGACATAAGAGCACAGAAATATATACACGAAAAAGGTTTAACGGATGTCCTAGATAGCCAGGAGATATTTACAGTAATAACTCCCGAGAAGGAACGCGCCCTGCAAGCCAATGAGAAAAACCTTGTATATTCAGGCGCTAAGGCATTTCACCTCTACGAAACCTACGGCCTTCCCCTCGACTTCATGGTGGACGCAGCCCGCGACGCTGGCATCGCATTCGACATGGAAGGCTTCGAGCGCGCCCGCGCGGAAGAACAGGCCCGCGCCCGCGCCTCGTGGAAAGGTGGATCAAAAGCCACCGCCAGCCCGGCCTATCGCGAGTTACCCAAAACAATCTTCGAGGGCTACAAACAGCGCAGTGCGACGGGCTGTGAGGTCCTCGCCATCGTCAAAAATGGCGTCGGCGTGCAGGCTCTCCAGCCCGGTGATGCGGCAGAGATCGTCCTCGACCACACGCCCTTCTATGCCGATTCCGGCGGACAGGTGGGCGACCGTGGCTGGTTTTATTCCGAAGACGGCAACGTCATCGTCGCGGAAGTCCTGGGCTGCACCAAGCCGGTGCAGGGCGTCTTCGCGCACCAAGTCACGGCCAAGCAGCCCATCCGCCTGGGCGACAAGCTGAACGCAGCCATTGACAGCGAATTCCGCGCGGCGACGATGCGCAACCACACCGGCACGCACCTGCTGCACGCGGCCCTGCGCGAGACGCTGGGCACGCACGTCAAGCAGGCCGGTTCGCTGGTCGCGCCCTCGCACCTGCGCTTTGACTTCCACCACTTTGCCGCCGTTGCCGACGAGGAGTTGCAGGAGATTGAGGACCGCATCAACCAAGAGGTGCTCTCCAACACGCGCGTGGAGACGCAGGAGGACGTGCCCATTGACGTGGCCGTGAACGAGCTGCACGCCATGGCGCTCTTTGGCGAAAAATATGGCGACCGCGTGCGCGTGGTGCGGGTCGGCGATTTCTCCACCGAGCTTTGCGGCGGCACGCACACGGCGGCCACCGGCGAGATCGGCCTGGTCAAGATCATCAGCGAAGGCAGCGTGTCGTCCGGGGTAAGACGCATTGAGGCCATCACCGGCACCGGCGCGCTGGAGGAGTTCCGGCGCGGCTTCGCCGTCACCAAGCTGGCCGAACAAATCGCAGGAAAAAATGGGTCCATCTCCCCTGCCGCCGCGCTTGAACAAAAGCTGACCGCGCAGGAAGACGAACTTAAGCGCCTGCGCCGCGAACTGGACGAGGCGCGCATGAAGTCCGCCGCAGTCCGCATGAAGCAGGCCGCCGCGCAGGCCGTTGCAGTCAAGGGCGTCAAGGTGCTCGCCCAGCGCGTGGATGCGCTCGATCGCGGCCAGATGCGCGTGCTGGTGGATAACCTCCGCAACCAGCTTGGTTCCGGCGTGGTCATCCTCGGCGGCGCGCAGGAGGAAGGCAAGGTAGCATTGATCGTCGGCGTCACCAAAGATTTAACCAGCCGCGTGCAGGCAGGCAAGATCGTTGGCCTGCTGGCGCAGCGGGTCGGCGGCTCCGGTGGCGGACGGCCTGATATGGCCGAGGCCGGCGGCAAAGACGCATCCCAACTGGACGCGGCCCTCACCAGCGCAGCGGAGATTGTCAGCAGTTTGCTGGGGTAAAGCGGTCTGCTGGAACAAATTTTGCAGGCTGGCCGCCCTGCGCTTTTGGGTGCAGTGGCAGTGGCCAAGTGTTTCCCAGTCGCATGTATCTATTGCGCGTGGGCCGAGGAAGATTTGCGTCCGTTGGCGCGTCCCAGCGCCTTGGGCTGGGCGGCGGCGGCCAGTGCGGGAACAGTGGCTGGTTGCTTTTTCGCTTCATGGCGCGCCAACAACGTCTCCATCTGCTGGAGCAGCTCTTTGGTGTTCATCGGCTTCACCAGCATCTGGTCGGCGCCCTCGTCGCGCCAGCCGTCGTCGGTGACCGGGAAGGCCGTCAGCAGGGCCACAGCGGGCTGATACGGGGCCTTCTTGGCGGCGCGCAGGACCTCATAGCCGGATTCGTCGTCTTCCATGCGCATGTCGGAAATGACCATGTGGAAGGTGGAGGTGCGCAGCTTGGCCTTGGCTTCGCGCGCGGAGGCCGCTGTTTCCACTTCGTAGCCGTGGATCTCCAGAATGGCCTTCAGCGCCAGCAGAATGGCCACTTCATCATCGACCAACAGAATTCTGCGTTTCATGGGTCCCCTCCTTCCTCCAAAATACCACGCTGCCGGGCCAGCGGTCCGGGATTGCAGTCTCCACGGCGCACACCCATTGTTACACTGGCGATATGGCAGGATACCATGTGGAAAACTTTGGCTGCCGGGCCAGCCAGGCCGATGGCGACGCCATTGCCGCCAGTCTGGAGCGGATGGGGATTGCTGCGGCCCACACTCTGCACGGGGCCGAAGTGGTGGTGGTGAACACCTGCACGGTGACCGCCGAGGCCGACCGGGACGCCCGCGCCTACATCCGCCGGGTACAGCGGGCCAATGCTGGGGCGCGCATTGTAGTGACCGGATGCTACGCGCAGCGCGCGCCGCAGGAGGTGGGCGCCCTGCCCGGAGTTGCCGCCGTCGTCGGCAATAGCCATAAGGACCAGGTGGCCGCGATTGCCGCGCAGGGCGTTGCGGAAACCACTCCAGACCGGGACTTTGTTCCGCTGGCCGCACTCAGCACCATTCCGCCTGCCGGCGTGACCGCCGGGGCCGAAGGCCTCCGCAGCGTCCTCTTTGCGCACAGCGATTTTCCGATGTTTGCCGCTGCCGGAAACACCCCTGCGACAGCTTCCTGGCCCGCCGTTGGCTTGGGGATGGGAGGGCCAAAGGCGGAACGTACGCGCCCCAACCTCAAGGTCCAGGAGGGCTGCGGCAATCGCTGCACCTTTTGCATCATTCCCACAACGCGCGGGCCGGGCCGCTCCCTGCCACGGGCCGCAGTACTGCAGACCGTGGAGGAATTTGTCGCCAGCGGCGGCAAGGAGCTGGTGCTTTCCGGCATCAACCTGGGCCGCTGGGGACGCGACCTGTCCACGCCAGAACATTTTGCCGATCTGGTGGCCGCCATTTTGGAAGAGACCGCCCTGCCGCGCCTGCGCATTAGTTCCGTGGAGCCGATGGATTGGGACACGGACCTGATTGCCCTGCTGGCCCAATACGGGCAAGGCGAGCATCCACGGCTGGCCCGCCACGCCCATCTGCCTTTGCAATCCGGGTCAGATGCCGTGCTGCGCCGGATGCACCGGCGTTACCGCCCCTGGCACTATGCAGAAAAACTGGCGGCCATCCATACCGCGCAGCCATTGGCCGCCATTGGCGCGGACGTGATGGTGGGATTTCCCGGCGAAAGCGACGCCGAGTTCCAGGAGAGCTACGACTTTATCGCCGCGCAGCCATTCACCTATCTGCATCTCTTCCCTTTTTCCCCCAGACCGGGCACACCTGCATGGGACCTGCATCGGGGGCACCCCGTCCCCTCCGTCGCTGTACAGGAGCGCATGGCCGCGCTGCGCCGCTTGATAGAGCAGAAAAACCGTGCCTTCCGGCAATCGCTGGTGGGCCAGCGGCTCAGCGTGGTCACACTGGAAACCAGCTCCACCTTGCGCAAACTACGCCAGACCGAGGCCGTCTCAGACAACTTTGTTCCCGTCCGCCTGGACGCTGCCATTCCCGCCAATGCGTTGCTGCTGGTCGATGTACTGAAGGCCACGGATGCCGGGGCCAACGGGACAGCGGGAGGGCCGCCCACGCCGGGCCGGTTGCTGGCCCACCCGGTGGACCTTTCCTCAGAATGCAGACCATATCTTCCCACTCCGACTACCGCGATATAGCATTCCTTGCACCATTTCGCACGCGCCAATGCTATACTCGGCTTCGGACGGGAGTGTATTCCCGCCGATATGGAGGCGACCCATCGACAAGCGTTCCGCGAAATCATTTATCCGCATCAACGACCGTATACGTGCGCGCGAGGTCCGCGTCATCGACGAAAACGGTGAGCAATTAGGCATACTTCCACCCTTTGAAGCACTCAAGATCGCCCGTGAACGCGGGCTGGACCTGGTGGAGATATCGCCCAATGCCGTGCCACCGGTCTGCCGTATACAGGACTATGGAAAGTTCCTGTACGAGCGCGACAAAAGCGAGAGTGCCGCGCGTAAAAAGCAAAAGGTCATCACCATCAAAGAGGTCAAGTTCTCCGTCACGGTGGACGAGCACGACTACCAGACCAAGAAGAACCAGGCCGTGCGCTTTCTGCGGGATGGGGACAAGGTGAAGGCCTCCTTGCGCTTCCGTGGCCGCCAGATGGCCCACCGCGAACTGGGATACCAGATTGTCAACCGGCTGATTATGGACGTTGGGGACGCTGGGGTGGTGGAGTTCATGCCGCGCATGGAAGGCACCACGCTGCACGCCATTCTGGCCCCCAGCAAGAAGACCGAGGCCCAGAAAAAGCCCACTGCGCCCAAACCGCCTGCGCCCACGCCTGCCCCTGCGCAGGTGGCAACGGCACAGCCCACGTCTGCACAAAAACCCGCCGAATAGCGCATTGCCACGGGAAAATACTTGGCCCCAGTGGCCCCTGAATACATTGGCGCTTTGAAGGGGAGCAGAGGATGTCGTGAAACGGACGGGCCATCCCAGTACGTCCAGGACCAGGTACGCAGATGCCAGGTCTCTTGACCGAGAGACCTGGCATCTGGCCTGGTTTTTTCTGGCACAGAGGAGGGAAACAGGGTATCCTTGGAATAGAACATCTGTTCCGTGACTGCATGGGCCAGTATTTTTGGTCCCATCGGGCTGGACGTTCCGAATGGAGAATTTGCGATGCGTTCTGAACAGGTGTATCTGGCACTCGGTCGAGTGCCCAACCGTTTTACGCTCTGCCAGCTTACAGCCAAGGCGGCCAAGCGGTTGCATATTGCGCAGACCAGGACCGAAGATACGATCAGCCGTGCCCTTGCAGACGGGTCTCTCTGTTTGCTTGGCGCCCCGTTGGACCCTGCGAAATAGCGTCTGGAGGTCCCTGGAAGGTCCAGGGACGGTCCCGTAAACGCGCCCTACCAGCGCCGCCGATGATCGTGCGCGCTCCCATCCTTGTCAATTCGTTGCCCACTCGGCGCGTCCCAAAGGCCCGTGCGCATTTTTATTGTCATTCCAATCAAAGGAAATACGTGAAACAGTTTTTGGACCTACCCATTTCGCAATCGCTGCAAAAGGCCATTGCGGCACTGAATTTTACCGTCCCGACCCCGGTGCAGGCGGGCGCCATTCCTCCTGCACTGGCAGGCCGCGATGTGCTGGCCACGGCGCAGACCGGGACCGGCAAGACGCTCAGCTTCCTGGTCCCGGTGCTGGAACAACTCGGCAAGCCGGGCCATCAGGACAAGCAAAATAAACCCGGCCCGCGCAGCGTGGCCGCGCTCATCATGTTGCCCACGCGCGAGCTGGCCATGCAGGTCCATGCGGCCTATGGCAAGCTGTCGCCCGCGACCCATAAGCGCGACACGGCGCTGGTGGTGGGTGGCCTGGCGGAGGGCGACCAGATACGCGCCATCCGCAACGGCGCGCGCGTCGTCATCGCCACGCCGGGACGCCTGGAAGACCTGCTGAAGCGCCGCCTGGTCCGCCTGGACGCCGTGGAAATCTTCATCCTGGATGAAGTGGACCGCATGTTGGACATGGGCTTCCAGCCAGCCATCCGCCGCATTGCCGCCCTGCTGCCGAGGCCGCACCAGACGCTGTGTTACTCGGCCACGCTGGAATCCCCGGTGCGCGAGATCGTACAGGCATACCTGACGGACCCGGTGCGGGTCGAAGTCGGGGACAAGCTGAAACCAGCCGAGCACATTGAGCTGCGCGCCTTTTCCGTGGAGACAGACAAAAAGGTCGACCTGCTGAAACATCTGCTGCAAACAGAAAAGGGCAGTTGCCTGGTCTTTGTGCGCACCAAGCATGGCACGGACCGTCTGGGCAAAAAGTTGGTGCAGGCCGGTTTGAGTGCGGCGGTGATCCACGGCGACCGTTCGCAATCGCAGCGCAACAGCGCCCTGCAGGGCTTTACCCAGAAGCGGTATCGTGTCCTGGTGGCCACCGACGTGGCCGCACGCGGCATTGACGTCCCCAACATCGCGCATGTGGTCAATTTCGACCTGCCGCAGGTGGCGGAAGATTTTGTACATCGCGTGGGCCGCACCGGACGCGCTTCTGCCAGCGGCATGGCATCGACCTTCTTTACCCCAGAGGAAAAGGGGGACCTGCGCCGCATGGAGCGGACATTGGGCCTGAACATGGACCGGCTGCATCTGGTGGAAGGCGCAGTCCATGCGTTGCCAGCGGAGAGGCCCATCACGCAGCAGGAGCGGGGACCGGGTCTGGCTGCGCTCCCCTACGGGGCGGCAAGGTCCCGCAAGCGGAGCACGGGAAAAGGTGCAGGAAAAACGCACTCCTTTGCCCGAAGCACAACAAAACGCTACAGCGCAGCGCGTCGGCAGACGCACAGGGACCTTGCAATCCCAGCCTGAAAAAGGCCCCACCGCGTCGATGGGGCCTTTTCTTCCAGATAAATGTGGCGGAGCAAAATCCGCCGCATTCCTGGGTTGGTTTTAGATTGGACCAAGTTGGACTGTGCGAATGTCTGTGCCTGGCCATGGGTCAGGTATGTTTGGAAGAGAGACACACCCTCGCGTCATCTTCGCGCCTGCCCCGAAAATTTGGGCAGTTCCACTCTCAATCTAAGCGGAAAACTCCCATTGCGTGCGCCCGTCCCACCAAGGAACAGCCGCACACAACAAGACCCGACTTAGACCGGTCAGTGTGAAATGGCCCTAATAGCGGCCTCTACCACCACCGCTGCCACCGCTGCCACCGCGACCACCCCGACCACCCCGATTTTGTCCTCCGCCGCCCCCGCCCGTCTTGGGACGGAAACAGGCCTTGCAGTAGACCGGACGGTCCCCGCGTGGGACGAAGGGCACCGTGGTTTGCTGGCCACAGCTCGCACATACAACAGTCGTGCTTTCCGTTTGCCTTCCTCCACCGGATTCCGCGCCCCCGCGTGGTGCGCCTTGGCTGCCCTGTTCGCGGCATGGTTTGCAGCGCCGTGGCTGCGAATAGCCACGCTCTGCGAAAAATGTTTGTTCTCCAGCGGTGAAAGTGAATTCCTGTCCGCAGTCGGAGCAGGTGATAAGCATGTCTGTTGTCATGGAACTCCCGTGTCCTATGAAGAGATCAGCCAAGAGGCGTTCTCTGCAGGTAGTCTCTTATTTTACTCACGCCAGCACCCGCTGTCTCTATTTCTGTAAAAAATTTGCTGTGGCCCAGCCACGGGACCTGGTCCCCCGCCCTTGTCCGCAGGGCCTCCCGCCGCCTTATTGTGCCTCATAGAGCAGATACGCTTTGCGTTTCCCCTCAAACCGTTGGATGTCCTGCCGCCACAGGTTGGCGATGCTCTGCGGGTCGTCCCCCTTGTCCAAGGCGTCCAGCGTGGCCTTGTTCCGCACCAACGGCGCAATGGATGCCAGCTTGTATTGCGTGGGATACAGCTTGTGCAGCATGGCGGCAAGCTCCATGCCCAACTCCGGCACATCCACGACGTTGCGATTCAAGAGGACAAAGCCCACCCCCTGACACAATTGATGGGCGTAAGGATACGTACCCTGTGGCGTGAACTGTACCGGCACAAAACGAATGCCTGGGACCATGCGCCGATTCAGCGCCGAAGCCAGGTCTGTGGCCTTGATCCAGGGCGCGCCAATCCACGCAAAGGGCGTGTCTGTGCCCCGGCCCACGGAGATGTTCGAGGTCTCCAACATGCCAATGCCGGGATAAAGGACCGCCTCCTCCAAATTGCGCAGGTTCGGGGAAGGATTGGTCCACAGCAGCGAGGTGGAATCGTACCAATCGCCGCGCTGCCATCCCTGCATGGGCACCACGGTCAGCGGAGCATGTATCCCGTCCTCGCCGTTGAAATACTGGGCCAGCTCACCCAACGTCATCCCGTGTCGCACAGGCAGCGGCATAAAGTTGGTATATGTCGGCTTGACTGCGTCGGAGACCGGCCCTTGCACAAAGGACCCTCCCAGCGGATTAGGGCGGTCCAGCACAACGATCTCCGTCCCCGTTTGGGATGCGGCCTGTAGGAAATATCCCACTACGGTCTCATAGGTGTAGAAGCGGACGCCCGCGTCTTGCAGGTCAATGACCACCGCATCCAACTGCTGCATCGCATGCAATGGCGGCCTGCGCTCGGCATCGGTGGCCCCGTACAGGCTAATGACAGGAATGCCGGTCGCACGGTCCGTGCCGCCGGGGACCTGGGTGGTGTCCAGCACGCCTTGGATACCGTGCTCCGGGCTGAAAATCGTTTGCAGCGAAAGGCCAGGGACCCGGGCAGGCGCGTCCTTGGCCAGCACGTCGATGGTGCGGCGTCCAGTGCTGTCCACGCCGGTCTGGTTGGTCAGCAGCCCCAGCCGCAGTTTGCCGCCATGCTTCTTTGCCAGCGCAGCCAGTGGGGCGAAGTTCTCTTCTTCCAGCACGTCGATGCCGGTCTTTACACTCCCATTACGCGCCACGAACCGGCGCATTCCCGTCAGCGATTCGTTGTAGCCGGTCAGGTGCGCAATGGTCTTTCCTGCCTCTGGTATGGGCAGGCGGAGCGCCTGTGCGGCGGCGTTGGCCACCAATCCATACAGGGCGATGGTGCTCACCCCGCCATTGGGGTGCACCCGGTTGCTAAGGAAAATCACATAGCTGTCGCTCCACGGGTCGATCCAAAGCGAGGTGCCCGTAAAGCCCGTGTGCCCAAAGGAACCAACTGGAAACAGCTCGCCGCGATTGCCGGAAAAGGGGCTTTCAATGTCCCAGCCCAGACCGCGCAGGGCCGTCCCCGTGGCGGGCTGTTGCGGGGTGGTCATCTTTTCCGCAGTCAGGCGGTCCAGCGGGAACTTGCTCGGTTTCCCTTGCAGCCGGTCCAGAAGCGCCTGCGCAAAGACGGCCACATCGTCCGCCGTGCTGAAGAGTCCGGCGTGTCCGGCCACCCCGCCCATGCGCCGCGCTGTGGGGTCGTGGACGCTCCCTTGCAGCATCTGGTGCTGCTCGTCATATTGGGTGGGCGCAATCTGCGAATGCCAATCGGCTGGCGGCAAAAACCGCGTATGCCCCATGCCCAGCGGGGCGAAGACCTTTTGCGCGGTGTACGCATCCAGCGTCATGCCGGAGAGCTTCTCCACCAACGCCCCCATCACAATGAAATTGATGTCGCTGTAACGGAAGGCCGTCCCCGGCGGCGTCAATGGTGCAACAGAAAAGGCCAGTTGCAGCCCTTCCTGCTTGCCAGACCAAGGGTGCGCCAGGTCCACGTCCTCTGGCAGACCGGAGTAGTGCGTCAGCAACTGGCGGATGGTAATGCTTTGCTTGCCCTGGCTGGCGAACTCCGGCAGATATTTCGCCACTGGGTCGTTCAAACGAAAATACCCCTGCTGATAGAGCTGCATCACCGCCGTGGTGGTCGCCAGCGGCTTGGTCAGGGATGCCATGTCAAAGATGGTCTCCTTGGTCATTGGCAGCCGCTGCGGCTCCAGGGAGCGCTCACCGTAGGCCTTCTCGAAGACCACATGGCCATTGTGCCCCACTACAACCACCGCGCCGGGAACAAGGTGCTGCTGGAGCGCCGTGGCCAGGACGCGGTCCATGTTGCTGAAGTCGTAAGCGGTCTTCTGCTGGGCAACCACGAGGGGCGCGCAAGCGAGCAGTAGCACGGCACAAAGGACGAAGGCCCTTCGGCCCATGCGGTGAAAGGTGGCGCCATGCTGGGAAGACGGGTTGTTTTCGCGTGCGGATGGAAGACGGTCCTTGCATGTCAAATTGTGCATCGCTCTTTTCGTACTCCTTTCAAACCATGTCCTTGAAGAATAAAAATCTTCGCCTATGGAAGCGCAGCGTCCCCGGAACGGGAACGGGGGCCGGGCTGGAAAAAGAAACTGGCCAGCAGTCCCACGGCAAAGGTGCAGGCCGCCCCCAGTACCACGTACCATGTCCAGGCGACCTTTGGCAGCAATACCGCATGGCCCAGCAGCAAAAGATGCAGGGCATGCGGTTGCAGCCAAAGCAACAGATTGAAAACCAGTCCCGTCAGCATCCCGACGATGGCGCCCCGCTCATTGGCCCTGCGCGTCAGTACTCCTAACATGAAAACCCCCAACAGCGAGCCGTAGGCAACCGAAGCAATAGAGAGGCCCAGCTCCACCACATGCCCTCCACTGCGCGAGGCAATGGCCAGCGCGAACAGTACGCAGGCCCACACCAGCGTGCTGCCACGCGAGAGCCGCGTGCGTTGCGCTTCACTGGCGTGGGGACGAAAGCGCAGATAAAAATCAATGATGCTGGAAGAGGAAAGGGAGTTCAGCGCGGCGCTCAGATTGGACATGGCAGCGGCCAGAATGGCGGCCAGGATCAGGCCGGAAAATCCCGCCGGTATCCGGGTGACAATAAATGCCGGGAAGATGTCGTCTGCGCTGGCGAAATGCAGGCCGGGAAAGGCCTGTGTATAGTAGACAAACAGGCCCGCGCCCACCAGAAGAAAAAGGAAGAACTGCACCAGGATAAATCCGCCGCTGGAGAGCAGGGCGCATTGCGAATCGCGCAGGTTACGCGCCGCCAGCAACCGCTGCACCATCAGTTGGTCCGTACCATGGCTGGCCATGGTGAGGAAGCACCCGCCAATCAGTCCCGCCCAGAAGGTGTACGTGGTGGTCAGGTTGAGTGAGAAATCCAGCATGTGGAACTTGCCCGCAGCAGCGGCCACCTGGTGTATCTCCGGCCAGCCGCCGGGGAGCGCGTGGGCCAGGGTCCACAACGCAACCAAAATCCCAACAGAATAAATAAACATCTGCACCACATCGGTCCAGATGACGGCCGTCAGTCCGCCTTCAAAGGTGTAAATCAACGTAAGCGCGGTGATGACGGCAATGGACGCAATATCTCCTGTGCCAAGGGCCATGTGGACCACAATGGCGACGGCAAAGACGCGCACGCCCTCCGCCGCCGCGCGCGTCAATAGGAACAAAAGCGCCGTCAGCCAGTGCAAACGCCCGCCAAATCTCTGCCCAATCAGTTGGTACGCCGTCAACATCTCCCCGCGAAAATAGCGGGGCAGAAAAAGAAAAGAAACAACAATGCGCCCCAGCAGATAGCCAAAAACAATCTGCAAAAAACCAAAGTCCCCCGCAAAGGCCAGGCCGGGCACGCTGATGATGGTCAGGGTGCTGGTCTCCGCCGAGACGATGGAAAGTGCGATGGCCCACCAGGGGACCGTATGGTCGGCAAGAAAGTAGCTTTCGAGCGTGCGCTGGGGCCTGCGGAAATGCAGCCCGAAGAGCGTGATGCCGACCAGGTAAACGACGATGATGACAAAATCAACGGGCCGTAAATGGGAAAGCACGATAGGGTCCACGCAGCCAGGAAAAAGCTGTATAGACAAATCCTATCAGCATTGGGAGCGGCCCAGGCTTTCTGTGTGTGCGTGGCCGACGACGGACCAGCCATGTGGTTTTTTTCAGTGGACGCAATGCGCCAAAAACGCAGTCGGCTTCCGGGCGGGCAAGCGTCAACGCGCAGGCGGACATACGCTTTCTGGCCCCCGGTATGGTCCAAGGGCCAGGAGCTTTCTGCTGCACCAGACGGAAGTGCGGCGCCTATCCGACCACGGGCGTGGAGCTTGGCGAGGAAAGCGTGCGTGGCTTCTCTGCCTCTTTGGCCGTGCTGCTGCCCGCTGTAGTGCCGTTGCCAGGCTTGCGGATGTCAATGCCGCCCTTGAAAAACGCCCCATCCTCAATGCTGATGCGTTGTGCAATCACGTCGCCCGTCAACGCACCCTCACTGCGAATGTCTACGCGGTCGCTGGCGTGGATGTTGCCCAGCACCTTGCCCAGCACCACCACTTCCCGCGCGGCAATGTTTGCCGACACGTTGCCGTTGCGCCCTACAATGACGCGGTTGCCCGGCATGTTCACTGAGCCTTCCACCTGTCCATCAATGTAGAGCGTCTCGCTGCCGGAGATTTCCCCCTTGATGACCAGGGACTTGCCAATGGTGGCCTGCTCGCCTGTGGGAGCAGTGCTGGGACCTGCGGTTGGCCGGGGCTGCGTTGGCTCACTGCTCGGCGGCACAGAGGGCAGCGGACGCACCGGTTCAGGAGGAGAAGGAGGGGTCATGGGGCTGCTGCCAGGTTGGTTCGGTTTCCACATCATCTTTAGTAGTCCTTTCATAAATTGACCATACCGCTGGGGACGGGGCCCTTCGGTGCGGCGGCTTGAATTGTCATCGAATCTCTTTCTGTCATCGTAACGCCAGTGAGCTGCGCAGTCCTGTCGAGTTATCCAAATATTAACGGGTCAGAGGCAAAAATGATAATGGCCGGGCCGGGCGCACCACAATTCCCGCCACAGGTACTATAAGAACCAATGCTGTTTCTTCCCATCCCACAGGCCACACTATGACCGACCGCGAGATTTTACGGCGCATTGAACACTCCCCCGGCCAGCGCGCCAACTACAAGCAACTGGTGCGGGAACTGGGCCTGGGCGGCGGGCGCGAACGCCGTCTGCTGCTGGAGCAGCTTGCCCGGTTGACCGCACGCGGGGCGCTTGCCAAGGTGGACCGCGAGCAATGGGCCATCGCCCGCACGGCGCAATCGCGCGACGCCCTGCTGAGCGGACGCCTGGACCTGCACCGCGATGGCTATGGATTTGTGCGCCCCCTGCAACGCGGCGCCGGTCAGGAGCAGGACGTTTTCATTCCGCCCGATGCGCTGGAGGGCGCCATGCAGGGCGACACCGTGCTAGTGGAGTTGTTGCCAGTGCGGGCCGATGGCCGCCGCGCTGGACGGATTGCGCGCGTGTTGGAGCGGCGTAATCCGACTGTGGTGGGCACCTTCCATTACGCGCGAGGGCAACGTCGCCCCTACACGGGCCGCAGTGCTGGTAATTTTACGCCGGGAAATTTTGTTGTCCCCATCGACGAACGCATCACCCAGCCAATTGTGGTCCCCGACGGAATGGAACTGCCAGCGGCCCCCATGGCCGCGACCCCGCACCGTGTGCTGGGCAGGGAGGCCCTGGCTGCCGACAAGTATGACGACTTGGAAGGACTGGTGGTCGATGTCGAGTTGACCCACTGGCCCACGCCAACGCGGGCCGCGCGTGGGCGCGTGATTGAGGTCCTGGGCGAGCGCGACGCCTTTGGCGTCGATGTCGAGATATTGATTCGCAAGCACCATCTGCCGCATCTGTTCCCAGACCGCGTGCTGGCGGAAGCGCGCGCCGTGGCCGTCCCTCCCACGCAAAATCCGGCGTTCCTTGCCCATCGCCGCGACTTCCGCCACCTGCCCATTGTCACCATTGACGGCGAAACAGCGCGTGATTTTGACGACGCTGTCTTTGTGCGCATGCTGGAAAATGGCGACCACGAGTTGCAGGTCCACATCGCCGATGTCTCCGAGTACGTCCGCCCGCAAACGGCGCTCGACCTGGAGGCGCGCCTGCGCGGCACTTCGGTCTACTTCCCGGACCGCGCCATCCCCATGTTGCCCGCGGAGCTTTCCACCGACATTTGCAGCCTGCGCCCCAACGAGGACCGTCTGGTGCTCTCCTGCATCCTGCAAATCGCCAGCGACGGCATGGTGCGCTCGGCGGAGATTTGCGAGGGCGTCATCCGCTCCGCGCGACGCATGACCTACACCCAGGTCCACGCCATTCTGGAGGGCGACGCCGCCACGCGCGCGGAGTTTGCTGACCTGGTCCCGGAGTTCGAGCGCATGATTGCGCTGGCGCGCCTGCTGAACACGCAACGCGAACGGCGTGGGTCCATTGACTTCGACCTGCCGGAGCCGGTGATCGAGTTTGACGAACACGGCCAGATGAGCGGCATCGTCCGCTCTGAGCGCAGTTGGGCCAATCGCCTGATTGAGGAATTCATGCTGGCCGCCAATGAGGCCGTCGCCACATGGGTGGAGACGCTTGGCGTGCCCAGCCTCTACCGCATCCACGAAAAACCGGACCCCAAGCGCATCATCAATTTTGAGGAGATTGCCGCCGGCTTTGGTTATTCGCTGGGCATTGGGGCGCTGCCGGTGCGCCGTGTGGAACTGCGTGGCGACCGCCGCGAACGGATGCGGCGCAACGACCGGGGTGGCGGCGGGCAAAAGCGCATCCAGGAGATACCGGAAGACATCCCCGTCACGCCGCAGATGTACCAGAAGCTGACCGCGCGCCTGGCGGGCAAACCGGAGGAGCGCATCCTGACCTACCTGATGCTGCGCTCGCTGAAGCAGGCGCGATATAGCGAGGAAAATGTTGGCCACTTTGCCTTGGCCGCGCGCTGCTACACGCACTTTACCTCGCCCATTCGCCGCTATCCTGACCTCATCGTGCATCGCATCGCCAAGGCGTTGCTGGCTGCAGGCGTGGACGGGCGCATCGCGTTCCCGCGTCCCGCAGGGCCATCGCCGTGGATGCAGACTGGCCCTGCCACCATGCAGCGGAAGCCGCAGCAGACGCCCCGTGCAGCCAGTGCAACGCCTGTTACTCCATTGCTTGCCCCGCCCATCGCGGAAGTGGAACTGGCCGCCATTGCGCAGGAGAGCAGCGAGCGCGAACGAGGCGCCGCCGATGCCGAGCGCGAACTGATCGAATGGAAGAAGGTCCGCTTCATGCGCGACCGCATTGGCGAGGAGTTCCACGCCATCGTGCTCAGCGTGACGCGCTATGGCCTTTTTGTGGAGCTGGACGACCTCTTTGTGGAAGGACTGGTCCCCATCGACAGCCTGCTGAATGACCGCTATACCTACCGCGAAAACACCCGGCAGATCATGGGCGAACGCTCCGGCCACTGTTATTCCACCGGCGACCGCGTACAGGTGGTGCTGGACCGCATTGACGGAGTGGAAAACAAGCTGCAATTCGCCGTGATCGAGGCCCCCCTCTGGCAGGCGGGAAAGACGCCAGGGAAAAAACACGGGGCATCTCCCGCAAAGAAAAAAGACAAGGGACGGCCGTCCTCCAAAAAAACAAAACGAGACAAACGCAAGCGGCGCTGACGCATCTGAAAGATGAAGCGTGCGGTATTTGTTTTTGCACGGTCTAGATACAAGTGGATGGAGGCATTCCCCGAAGATGAAAGCACCACGGTTTCTCCCCCTGTTATTTCTAGTTTTCTGTATGGCCACCTTCAGCGCGACCGCGCAGGTGGGCCTTTACGGGGAACTGAGCACTGCCAAGCTCAACGTCCCCAACACGGACTGGATTTATGGCACGACCTTTGGCGGATATTACGACAAGGGCCATCTGCTCTTTCTTAGCACTGGCGTGGATGCACGCGGGTCGATACTGGGCACTGGGCAAACCAAGCTGGACAGCGGCCTGGTAGGCCCGCGGCTGGTCTTCACGCCCCACGTCGTGCCGCTCCAGCCGTATGCAGAGGCCCTGATTGGCATGGGACACTACCAATTCGGCCAGGGCATTGCACAGTCCAGCGACAATAAATTTGAGTACCAATTCGTTGGCGGCCTGGACATGACCGTGTTGCCGCGCATTGACTGGCGACTGGTCGAGTTCAGCTACGGGGGGCTTTCTTATTTAGGGTCCAGCTTCAATCCTAAGGTCATCAGCACAGGCATCGTGGTGCGCCTGCCATAAGCATTGGCTGGCGCACCTTGGAAACACGCATTTGGTATGCGTGGCTTTTTCAGTGCCGTAATTTCCACAAAATATGGCGCAGGATGCCAGGCCATACTTCTGCATCCTGTGCCGAAAGATGGAGACGCCGCACCAGGCCGCGCACCATCTCCTCGGTCTCCGTCGCAGGGCGTCCGCGCCGGTGGCCACTGGCCCGCAGCACCTCCAACAGCAGTGCGGTAATACGCTCCAGGGCGCTTGCTGTGGCTGCGGTGGGCGCTCCCGGCTGCACCGTCGCCGGGCCCGCCGGACCAGCCTCCTGGCGCACCATCTCATACAAACAGAGCGCAACGGCCTGCCCCAGATTCATGGAGCGGTGCTCCGGGCGCGTGGGGATGCGCAGCAGCCAATGGCAGTGGCCCAGGTCTGCATTGGACAGCCCGGTCTTCTCCGGACCAAAGAGCAGGGCGACGCGGCCCGTCGCCGGCCCTGGGCGGCAAAGCCCTTCGCGGATGAGCGGGGCGGCTGCAGCCAGGTCGCGGAGCGGGTGCTGCAAGTGCCGCTGGCCGACCGCCGTGGTCCCGATGACCAGCGTGCAATCGGCCACGGCTGCGGCCACGCTGGGAAACTCTTCCGCGCGGGCCAGCACTTCAGAAGCGCCAACGGCAGAACGCGCCTCGCGAAAAGCCGGATCGTACGGACGCACGACACGCAGGCGCTGGAAGCCAAAGTTGCCCATGGCGCGCGCTGCCGCGCCCATGTTGAGGGGATTGCGCGTGGCCACCAAGACCACGCAAAGACGGTCGAGTTCCTCTGCACCCAGCACGAGAAATGATTGTACGTCGCCAGGCCGCCTGCGTCCGCTCCAGCGGTCCACACCGGACCGCGCGCACGCAAAAGCCACCCCGCTCCGTCCCGAAATGGCCGCCTGCCGTACAATAAAGTTTCGGCCTGGATTGCGCCCTTCAGCATAGGGCACGGCTGGACAAACCATATATTTTCAGGAGTTGACCCGCATGGCGCACATGGTCCTTTGTGCAAAGTACAAAACGCAAATGGAGGGGCTGGACGAGCAGCCCTTTGACAACGATCTGGGCAAAAAAATCTATGACAACGTTTCTAAAAAGGCCTGGGGCGAGTGGGTGGACATGCAGAAGATGCTGCTGAACGAATACCGACTGCAACCCTGGACACGCGAGGCCCAGGAGTTCCTGGTGGAACAAATGCAGCAGTTCTTCTTTGGCGAAGGCTCCGCCCTGCCCAAGGAGTACGTTCCGCCAACCCACTGATGCGGTGGCGGCGGGCGGTGTAAACTAAACAAGACCCCAGCGTTATAAAAACGCAGACCGTCGGGACGTGGCTCAGCCTGGTAGAGCACTCGCTTGGGGTGCGAGGGGTCGGCAGTTCAAATCTGCCCGTCCCGACCATTCATTCCAATCAGTCCAGCCTTCAACTGCCAAGGTCCTTTATGGGACCGCTTCGCCCAAGAGGGGAAACAAGGCGGAAGATGGCCTTGACGTCCCGCGGACCACACCGTCCCTTCAGGCCAGGCCCAGCTTGGCCAGCACTGGAGCGGGACATCCTTCCCATCCGGTCTGCGGCTCGTTACCGATATACGGCAAATTGCGTATCCCCATCTCGCTGGTGAAATAGCCGCCCAGCACCAGGTTGCGCAGACTGCTGAAAAATGCAACGGCGTGGGCGTCCTCCGGCGTGGCCTTTTGCGGCCACGCGATGCGGTCCAGTATCTGCGTCTGCTGTTCTGGCAAACACTCAGCAAATGCACGCTGGAAACGGCGCTGCGCTTCCGCATCCAACCACGCCAATCCGTAGTGGACCTCCGTCAGCAGGTCGCCGCGCTGATAGTCCAGCCAGTCGTCCAAGAACTCTGGCACGCCCGCATCGCAAGCGCTGCCAGAGCTATCATCCGCCGGAAGGATGCAATCACTGAGCGCCCGCACCGTCTTCCACTCCTGTGGGCCGAAGACCCTGGGCCGGTAAGCGTCCGGGCCTTCCCCGCTGGCGTTTCCCCCGCCGACTTGGACCGGCATGGCCTTTGCCAATTCCGCAGCCAAGGAGGCCATCGGCGCCAGCCCTACCACGGGCGCGGCCATCATCATCTTTAGCAGGGAGCGCCGTTGGAAACGGAGCTTGTGGTCTGCAATTTGTTTTTCTTCCACCATGCCTCCTCACACGAACGGAATGCCCCGCCGCTAGATATTTTGCGCCTTCACCTGCGCCGTAATGTACTCCGAGGTGCGCCATGCCAGTGCCAGGATGGTCAACGTGGGGCTTTTGTCCGAGAGGCTGACAAACGGCGCACCGTCCGCGACAAAAAGGTTCTTGCAGTCCCACGCCTGGCAATGTGGGTTAAGGACCGAGGTCTTTGGGTCGTTGCCCATGCGCGCCCCGCCGACCTCATGGATGCACTGCCCTCCATGGGAAATACCACCCTGGCTTCTTGGTCCAGAGAAGGCGACGGCCTGGCCACCGGCCTTTTCGATGATCTCCTGGAAGGTCTGCTGCATGTGGCGCGCCATCTGTATTTCTTCCTCGCCCCACTGGAAATGGAACCTGAGCACGGGGATGCCCCACTGGTCCACGACCTTGTCGTCAATCTCGCAGTAACTTTGCTGGTTGGGGACCATCTCCCCGCGCCCGTGAAAATTGATGAAGGAGCCATACATTCTGCGCGCCTTTTGCTTCAATTCCGGCCCATACCCGCCGCCCAATAGCTGCTCGGCGCCGCTCAGCACGCCCACCCCCGGCATCCCTTTGCGTCCCCCGTCAAATTCGATGTGGTAACCGCGTGAAAAAGGGAGCCCGTTGGGCTGCTGGTACTTCCACCAAGGCATAAAGAGGTGCATCCCTCCCACGCCATCTTCGTTGTGCGGAGGCAGGTCCATCAGCGCGGGGAAAAATCCATTCACATCGGACATGACGGTGTCCATCAGATATTTGCCCACCATGCCGCTGGAGTTGGCCAGCCCGTTGGGATGGCGTGGGCTGCGGGAGTTCAACAACAGACGCGCCGTTTCCGCAGCGCTGGCCGCCAGCACAACCACCTTTCCGCGCACCTGGACCTCTTGTCCAGATTTTTTGTCAATGTACGAAACGCCGGTGGCCCCTCCATCCGGGCCGGTCAGCACCTCGCGCACCATGGCGTCGCAGCGTATCTCCAGATTGCCCGTTTCCCTGGCCGGAAACAGCAACACCGTGGGCGAGGAAAAATTGGACCCCATGCGGCAGCCGCGCTCGCATTGCCCCACATAATGGCAGGCAGACCGCCCATTCAACGGACGCGTGAGCACCGCCAGCCGGGACGGGATGCAGGGGATTTGCAGGTCTTTGCATGCCTTCTGCACCAGCAGCTCATAACAACGGGGCGCGGGCGGGGGCAGGAACTTTCCATCGGGCAAGTTTTCCATGCCCTCAGCAGACCCAAAGACGCCAATCAGCTCTTCGGTCTTGTCATAATAGGGGGCCAGGTCTTCATACGTGATGGGCCAGTCAAAGCCCTTGCCGTCGCGGCTGTAGGGCTGAAAGTCATAGGGGCCGTTGCGCAGGGAGATGCGTCCCCAGGCATTGGTGCGACCTCCCAACATGCGCGCCCGGAACCACATCCAATCGCTACCCGGTGCATTGGTGTATGGTTCGCCGTCAATCCGCCAGCCCCCGACTATGGCCTCAAATCCGCTGTACGGGTGCGCGGCATTGCCCTCGCCACGATGGGGAGCATCGTAGACCCACTCCAGCCATTTCGAGTCCCTGGCCGTGTCGTACCATCCCCCGGCCTCCAGCATCAGGCATTTGGCGCCGGCCTTGGTCAGGTTATAGGCGGCCATGCTTCCGCCCGCGCCGGAGCCAACAATAATCACGTCATAAACCTCGTCGTAGGGGCCAGGGCCTTGCATCACTTCTGTCATTTCCCTTCCTTTTTTACTGGGAGTGCCCTGACCGGGCCTTTTTCTTTGCGGACCATGCGGACCATGCGGACAAGATGCACGCCCGTGCGGTCGTTCCCCTCATTGTCAAAGGAGATGGCCCCTGCTACGCCGGGAAAGTCCCTGGTCCTGGCGATCTGGTCGCGCACGCGGGCGCGGTTGGGGCCGGCTGTCCGCAGTGCGCGCACAACAAGGGTGATGGCGTCGTATGTCCTAGCAGCAACTGGACTGGGGACGTTCCCTGTTGTCTGTTGATAGCGACGCGCAAACGCCTTCCATGCAGCGGCGTCTTCCCCGTCAGAAGCAGTCGTCCAAAGGCCCGCCGTGTCCACTTTGTCCGCTGTGTCGAAGGGGGCAGGCACAAGCCCGGAACCGGACTGGGCGGCCTTTTGCGAAAGATATATCGGCGTGCGGGCGTCCCCTTTGCCGATGGCTGTCAACAACCCGCCAACGGTCTCCGGCTGTGTCCACAAAATGAGGGCCTGCGAAGGCCGCGCCTGCAAACGGGCCAGCACAGGGCCAAAATCCGGCTGGAGCGCATTGAGTACAAGCATGTCCGGCGCAGGCGCGCCCAGCTTTTCTGCGGCCTTCCGCACCGCTTCCGCGCCTACCCGCCCATCATGGTCGTCCTCTGTGACCAGTAGGACCGGGCTGCGATCGCGCTTGCGGTATATCTCCTGTGCCATGGCCTGCGCCTGTTGCGCATCGCCCGGTCCCAGACGGAAAATCCAGGGGATGTCGATCTGGGTCGTCGTCGCGTCCGAGGAAAGCGTCAGGACTGGGACGCCAATTCGATTGCCCACCTGCTCACTCAGATGGGCCACATCGCCGCTGGCCGAGGTGACCACGGCCACGGCCTGCTCGTCTGCAACAAGGCGCAGCAGCTCTTCCGAGACGTGTCCCCAGGCAGGGCCGCTCTCATCGCCCAACGCGAGCGCCACGCGGCGTCCGCCGGACAGGGGACGCTGGCCCGCATCGTGCAGGGCCATTTGCGCAGCAGCAGCCATCGCCGCGCCCTCGGCCTGGTGCGGGCCGTGGAGCGGGGCCAGAAGGCCAATATGGATGATCGTCCCCGGCAGGTCGTAGGCTGGCCCGCGCCCTGGCCCATCGTAGCCCACACTGTTGGCAGCGATGGAGTCATAGGGCGGTGGAGATGCCGTCCGGCCTTGCTTTTCCTGCTTGACCTGCTGGTCCTGCTGGCCTTGCGCCCTGGCCGCAGGGGGCCTGCCTGCAATCGCACACAAGAAAAGGGCCACGGCGATGGGCAAAGCATTTCTTGCGGCAAAGTGGGTGCATGGCCCAGCCAAGCTGTGCCTGTCGCAGGGACAGCCCATTTTCCGTTGGTGGGCCAAAGGTCGCATCATCGTTTGGCGGCCACCGGCTTGCTCTTCCAGTCTGTGCGTGCTTCCCGCCAGTAGACGAACTGCCCATTGTGCACCTGGGCAAAATTGACGGGCGCGATGTTGTTGAGCGCGTAGTCGAAAAATGCCGTACCGCTGACGCCCTGATACGGCTTCATCTCATAAGCGTGCAACGCATCCATGATCCGGCCCCGGTTCAGACCTGCCGTCTGGATGGCGCCCAGCAGGATGTTCATTCCGTCAAAGGCATACGAGGCATAAGCATCTGGTTCCTCATGGAACTGCGCCAGGTAATGCTGGCGGAACTGCTGCCACTGTGGGTCAGTCCGCGTGGGGTCCAGGGGGGTGACGACCACCAGGCCCTCCGCCGCCGGACCGGCGGTCCGCACCACCTCCGGATAGGCAATGCGGCTGCTGCCAAAGACCGGTTGGCGCATCCCCATGGCGCGCATCTGTTTCAAGATCAGCCCGGCCTGGTGCGCTTCCGCCCAAATGACCAGCCCGTCCATCCCGGTCGCATTTAGGGCGCGCAACTGCGAGGTAAAGTCCGTGTCGGTGGGGCTGAATTTCAGCAGCAGCTCCGGCTGGTGTCCCATGCGCCGCGCGGTGTCAAAGAATATCTTGTCACCCTCCCGGCCATAGCGGTTGTTTACCTGCAACATGCCGATTTTCTTCAGCTTGCGTTGGTTGAAGATGTAGTCCGCCAAGGCGTAGCCCTGTTGCCGGTCGTCAGAAAAATCGTGCATCAGCCACTGGATGCCCGTCTCTGTCACGGTGGTGTCGGTGGTCGCCGTGTCCATGATAGGCAGTTCCAGCTTCAAGGTGGCCCGCAGCTCAATGTGGGTGGAGGCGGCATCGACGGACCCCAGCATGCCCCAGTCTTGGTCCTTGAAATACATGTCCACAATGGCCATGGAGGAAGCGCCCCAGAGGGGCAGATCATCATGCACCATCAGGGCAAAGGGTTTGCCATGATACCCGCCCTTGGCATTGGCCTCGTCAATGGCCATCTGCGCCCCGTGCAGCATGGGTATCCCATACTGCGAGTCGTAGTTGTCCTTGTCCAACGGGCCAAGAAAGCCAATGTTGATGGTTTTCAATTGGGCCAGGTTACCATCCGGCGCGCTGCGCGCCGCACCGTCGTATTCCAGCGTGTCTGGTTCTACATACCATTCCTGGTATGGCTTGTGGAAACGGCGATATGGGACCGCTTGCAACGGCATGTTGGCGTAAGGAGCGGCAGCGGGCTGTGTGGACGCCTGCCCGGTTGCCTGCCCCGCAGACTGCGCAGGCGGTTGCATGGCAGTCGCCGTTGGCGACGAAGAGGACTGTGGTGCGGCCTGCGCCCAAGCCAGGCCAGCTACGCCCCCGGTCAGGATGCTAAACAGGACCACCGTATAGCTTTGTATCTTCATGCCCACAATCCTCCTCGGCTTGTTCCGCCCTTACCCAATGCTGTGCGCAGAGGCGTGTGGCCGCTCCTCAGACTCGAAGATGGCCATCGCCTCCATTTCCACCAGCAGGCTTGGCCAACATAGGATGGCCTGGATGCCCGTTGAGGCCGGCAGCACATCCAGCCCCTGCTGCTTGAAAAACTCCGTGCGGATTTCGTTGAATGCCTCGTAATCGCGTTCAATGTCCCGCAGGTAACAGGTCGTGCGCACCACGTCCTTCCAGGAAGCGCCTTCCGATTCCAGCAGCGCGGTAATGTTCTGGTAGGTGCGCCAGGTCTGCGCGCGGAAGTCCCCCGGATGGACCGTCTGGCCCTGCTCACCCACGCTGGCGGTGCCGGAAATCAGCAGGATGGTCACGCCCTTGATGTCCAGCCTGAGGCCCCGCGAAAACGACGATGGTTTCTTATAGCAATAGGCCTCGTTGAGGGCCTGGGGCGCGCTGATGGCCTTTTTGGAGACCGGCTTGTGCGTCTTGCCCTTGGCTGTGGCGCCCTTGGTGGCCCCTGTCACGGCCCTTGTCCCAGTCGCGCTTGTTTTTGTCTTGCCCATACAGAAAATTCTCCTCTTGTTATGTTAGTAACGGTCCGTGCAAATTATGGCTGGCGAATGCCGTGGCTTAGCCCTTGGGCCGTGGCCACCCAAATGTCCTTCCCGTCAAAGTCCATGTTCAGAATGTAATTGTGCGCCAGTGTGGTGGGTGTTTCCATCCTGCTTTTCTTGCCGTCGGGATAGGTAATCAGGACCTCACCGCGCCCGGTCTTTTTGTCGGGGCGATAGGTGACCCAGGTGTTTGTTTTGTAATCCAGCTCGCTCAACCCTCCCTGCGTGCAGGCCCACACTTCATTGCCCCGCGACTTGACCACGTTAATAAAGTTGGAGACCAACCCACTGTCCTTGGTCAGGTAGTTGTGCCAGTAGCGCCCGTCGTATCCACTGAGGCCAAAATAGGTGGAGGCCCAGAACATGTCTGTGTCCGGGTTGTAAGAAACGCTGCTGACAATGATATGGACCAGCCCCTGGTTGCGATACAGGACGATTTCCATTTCGCCGTCCGGGTCCACGTATGGCTTCCAATACTTACCGGCAATGTCGTAGACCAGGACCCCGCCGCCCCACACCGCCAGGTACACTTTCTTGGCGCTGACGGTCACGCCATAGGTCCATGGTTCATTGAAAGGCGCGTTTGTCTCGTTGAAAATGGACCAACTGCCATCGTAGGTGTTCAAGCGACTGGCCCCGGCAGTGGTGGCAAACCAGATATTTTCCCCCTGCACGGCCACGCCATACACCAGGTCATTGGCCAGCCCACTGGTCAGGCTGGTGAAATTGCGGAACTTCCCTCCAGAATACTCGCTGGCCCCGCCAAAGGCCGCAATCCATACGTTCCCGGTCTGCTTGTCCACGGCCACGCCCATCACCATGTTGGCCACCAGGCCGTCGGCGGTGGTGAACACCTTTTTCACGCGGCCATCTTCAATCAGCACCAGCCCATGTTTGGTCCCCGCCCAGACGCGCGGCCCGTCCACCGTCACGCAAAAGACCTCGCCCTCTGGAAAGCCGTTCTCTGGTGTGTAGTTGGTCCATTGGGTATAGAGCGGCGGGACCGGGGACGCGGTGGTTGCCGCGACCTCTGCGCCTGCTACGCCTGCCGTGGCCATGAGCAGCAGGCAGAGGCCCAGCCAACCACCCCACTGCGCCGCAAGTCTTCGTAACTGCTGCGCCATTTTCATCTTCGTTTCAGGGACGCTTGCACCATTCAATTCCGTAAGTCGCATGCCCTGCCCCCTTCTTTTATAACGTCTTCAAGTACTCGATCAGGTCGTTCAACTGCACTTTGTCCATGTCGGAAGTGATGCCATGTTTGTCCTCCGGGTTAAACTTGGTCCAGATTTCCTCCAGGCTCCCTGCCTCGCCGTTGTGCAGGTACGGGGGCTTCATGGCGGCCCCTTCCAGTTGCGGCACATCGAAGGCATGGATGGTGTCGTATGGGGTCGCTGTCCCCACGTCCATCAGTACCCTGGACGTGTAATGGGAGACCGGGGCATGGCAGAAGTAACAGCGGTCTTGCGGCGGAATCAGGGCGCCGGTGTTGGTCCGCGTGCGATAGAAAATCGCCCGTCCGCGCGCCTGCGCCTCGGTCAACTGGCCGTCCCGCGCCAGGTGCGGGCTGGGCGGCAGCCGGAGCGAGAGGATAAAGTCCGCCAGGTCTTTTACCTCTTTGGGGCCAAAGCCCTGTGAGCGGAAGATATAGTGGGCGGAACGCGGCCCGTCCTGCGTCTCCAGGTCTGGGTTCTTGCCATTCCATTTGAAGGGCGAGGTGCCGTCCACGCCCAGCAAGGTCTTGTTCTCCACCACGTCGCGGCCCAGTTGCGGGGTCTCCAGGCTCCACGCCAGACCATCGGAAAGCCCGACATGCGGGTGACAGGTGGCGCAGGCCATCTGCCCCTGGTAGCAATAACTCGCGTCAAAGAAAAGGCGTTCGCCGTGGCGCAGACGGGTGACCACCCTGGGTCCCCCCAGGTCAATCGCCGGGGCCATCTGCATCGTCCCTAAATCGACCACGCTGATGGTGTCGTCCATGCGGTTGGCGATATAAGCGTACCGGCTGTCTGGCGAGACCACCACCGCCGTGGGATTGCGCCCCGTGCGCAAACGCTGGACAACGAACTGGCGGGCAAGGTCCAGGCGGTCCGCCAGCGCCTCCGGCTGCGAGGGAGACGCATGGCGCAGCACTTGATTCAGCTTGGCCGTGTCCACAATGGAAACGATGTTGGCCCCGGAGGCCGTCACCAAGGCCCAGCGCCCGTCCGGCGTGGCGGCTGCGCCAAAGCCGTCCGCATAGTACCGGTCTACATCGTCCAGCAAGACCTCAGAGACCTGGAACCTCTGCGGTCCTTTTGCGTCGGAAGAAGCTGGCCGGACCACCGCGATGCCATGCGTCAGATACCAACCCTGCTGCACCTGCACCAGCGGGTTCAGGTTTTTGGGCCGCATGAACGGGACCAGCAGGCCCCCGCCCGCGCTGGCAGGCAATTCGGTGATGTGCCGGAGTTGAATCACGCCCGGAATGGCGACCCGCGCTGTCACGTTTTGCCGGGCGGTATCGACCACGGTCAGCTCAGAAGTCGGTGGCTGGTTGTACGGCCCGCGCACCAGCAGGTTGGTAACGTAAATGTGGCTGCCATCGCGGGAAAGCGCAACATATTCAGGGAAATGTCCGGCATCCAGCCGTTTGATCTCGCTCCCCGTCGCCAAGTCAATCAGCGAGATGTCATCCCCCAGAGTGTTCGCCACAAACAGCACCTTGCCAGCGCGGTCCGTGGTCACGCCCACCGGTCCCGCTCCCGTGGCAAGCGTGCGGCGGGGGCGCAAACTTTCCGCATCAATCTCAGTGACGCTGTCGTCCCATTCGCTGGAAACATACAGCGTCCCTCCGTCAGGAGAAAGGGCAATGCCCTGGGGCCGATGGCCGACCCGGACCTGCCGCGCCACCTGCCGGGTGCGCGTGTCCACGGCGAGCACGCGGTCCGCGTCCTGGCAGACCACATACAGCCAGTGGCCATCCGGGGAAAGCTGCATCGCCAAGGGACTTAGATATTGCAGGATGGAACCAGCCGCAACCTGCCCCGGCGCGGCGGAAGAGGCCACCACGAACGGACGGCGCCAAACGGAGGCGAGCAGGAACACACAGGCAAAAGCCACCATCCCAGAAAGCATTCGGCCCCAGCCATGCGTCCTCTGTCTCCGCGCTATGGAATGCCGCTTCATGGGGCCTTCCTTGCCGCTGGAGCGGGGGTGACGGACGCTGAAGATGCGGAGGCCGCCGCAGGTTCCGTCACGGTCAGGACCTGGTCTGCCTTGATGTCCTTCAGCGTCTGTACGGTCCCGCTGGGCCAAACGATGATGAGTTTGTCCACTTGCGTGTGCTGTCCCAGTCCAAAGTGCGGGCGCGGGTCACTCTGCGAAAGATACCCACTTTGCGAGACCGTCTGCACGTATTGGTGCTGGCCGCCCGCGATTGCCTCCAGGCTGGCGCCATAGCCGTCGCGGTTGCTGCGCGTCCCCACCAGCTTGAGGGTCAACCAATGGTTACGCTTGCCCAATGGCGGCGGCGTGTTGTGCAGCAGGATGCCATCCCCATTCAGCGTCGTGATAAAGGCGTCGATATAGCCATCGTTGTCATAATCGCCAAAACAGACGCCGCGGCCCACATCTTTGGTCTTGAAGAAGCTCCCGGCCTGCGTGGAAACGTCCGTGAACCCACCCTTGCCGTCATTGCGCAGCAGGACCGCTTCCATCGGAATGGCCCAGGTCATCCCGCCATTCACAATGAAGAGGTCCTTCCAGCCATCGTTATCGAAGTCAAAAAATCCGTTTCCCCATCCGGCATACTGGCCAGAGACCGCGCCCACGCCGCTCCGGTCCGTCACGTCCTCGAACATGCCTCCTGCCTTGCCGGGATTATGGTAGAGCCGATGATAGCGCGCATCGGAGACAAAGAGGTCCTGCCAGCCATCATTGTCATAATCGCCAAAGATGGGGCCCATGGCCGTGGTCGCCTCCCCGTTTTGCCCGTAGGCCACGCCAAGGTCCGAGGCGACATTTGTAAATGTCCCATCGTGGTTGTTGTGGTAGAGAAAGCTCTCCATCGTGTCATTGGCCACGTAGATGTCCGGCCAGCCATCGTTGTCGTAGTCCCCCACGGTCACGCCCATAGCGCCCCGGCTCTTTGTCAATGCCAGCCTTGTGCGAGACGTCGGTAAAGGTCCCGTCCCCATTGTTATGGAAGAGCCTATTTACCTCCGGCGCATAGCTCAACGGCCCCGGATAATGCTCGGCGGAATAGAAGTACCGGTAATTCGCCTCAAACTTCAGGTAGTTCCCCACGAAAAGGTCCAGCCGCCCATCGCGGTCATAATCGAGGAAGGCCGCGCCAGTGCCGAAATATGGATTGTCCACGCCCGCCTTGGCCGTCACATCCGTAAAGGTCCCGTTGCCGTTATTGTGGTACAGAATGGCGGAGTTGTAATTGGTCACGTAGATGTCTTCGTGGCCGTCGTTGTCAAAATCGCCCACGGTCACGCCCACCCCAAAGCCCTTGCCCGGCACGCCTGCCTCCGCCGTCACGTCCGTAAAGGTGCCATCGCCATTGTTGCGATACAGATGGTTGGTGGCGTCCACGCCGTCCGGCGCGGAGTGGTCCGTCAAACCATCCACATGCCGCCCATTCACCACGTATAGGTCCAGCAGGCCGTCGTTGTTGTAGTCGATCCAGGCGCAACCAGAGCCGGTGCCTTCCATGATGGTGCTCAGGTCCTTTTCCCCGAAGGAATGCCGGAAATGGATGCCGGACTTCGCGGTGACGTCCTCAAACTGCGGGAGCGCCAGTGCGGGCTGTGATTGCGGCTGCGCGATATTCTGCGGCTGTACGATATTCTGCGGCTGTACGATATTCTGCGGCTGCGCCGGGGTGGTCTGCCCCAAAAGTCCGCAACAGGCCAAAAGCGGCGCCCCGGCTGCTACTAAGACCGCGATTTGTCGATGGAGAGTCATCCTTGCTTCCTCATTGTTCCGGGTGTTTTTCCTGCGGCTGCGCGGGGACGCCCACAGGGGTCGGCGTGTCAAAGCGGCTGAGCGTCAGGGGCCAGTGGTTCTCCGGCGCCAGGGCCTGGTCCTCATGGCAGCCCAGGCAACCCCGGTCTTCGCCCGGACGCGCCCAAATCCAGCTCTTTTGCGCGCGTATTACCCTGCCTTTGGCGTCCAGCAAGGCAAAGCGGATGGGCGTGTCCGCAGGGACCTTTATGTAAAAGGAGCCGTCCTTTTCCACCGGGGCATTGCCCAGCGTCTGCTCCCGGCCCCCCTGCTCCAATGCGACCACCCGCACCTGCGCAATGGGCGTTGCAATGCGGCCATGTGGGGCGTCAGCGGAAACATAGGAGTTGAGGCAAAGCACGCGCCCGGTCTTCTCTTCCAGATGCAGGATGCTCGGATAATACAACGGCGCAGGGTGCGGCGCGATGACAAAAGGAGAGATACTGGAGAGCTTCGCCTGATGGTACAGGCGCTTGCCCAGCGTCTGGCTGGCAAGGTCAAAGGTGTATAGGTCAAAAGTGCGGTCCGCAGCAGAGAGACCGGGCGTTTGCCGGGAGACAATCAGCGTCCCCGCATGAAGTTCCCGGGCCGATTCATACAGCGACGGCGGCGCGGTCAACTGCACCGGGCGCAACGCCCCCTGCGGGACCCAGGCCAGTCCCCCGCCAATGGGTTGGGGCACAACCGCGCCCCTCCCTTGCACAAAGAGGACCGCACCATTGTCCAGTTCTTCTGCGCCTGTGCTGATGGGGTCCATTGTGGCGTCCTGACGGAAGAGGCCCAGTCCGCTGCCATCCGGCCTGACCAGATACAGTGCGCGATGGCCCCATCCATTGCCTCCAGTGCCGCCTGCCAGCAACGGCGATGCAGCGGAAACAAGGACGCGCCCACTGCGCAGGACGGTCTCCACTTGGAAATTGCCCGGGCCAAAGGTAATTGGATGCGCCTTGGTCCCGTCCCTTTGGCAAACGTAGATGGCGGAAGACCGCTGCGGCCCCGTCCCGGTAAAGGCCGTGTACACAATCTGGTCCCGGGGCAAATATGCTGGCTGGAGACAATCGCTGGTGCAGTGCGTGATCGGACGTGGTGCAGCCCCGTCCAGGGCCATCTCCCAGATTTGCCAGGTAGCACCTTTTTCTTTCTGCCCAGCGAAGAGGATGCGGGAGCCATCAAAGGAGACCTGGGGGCCGGCCACTGCAAAGAACTGCGGGGCCAGCGGTACTGGGGGCCCGACTGGAGAAAACGATTGTGCATCCGTGGCTAAAAATACCATGCTGTTCCCTTGCGGGAAGCGCCTGCTGATTTCTCCCGGCAGCAGTAACGGGGACCCCAAAAACCCAATCTTCGGGCCTGCTTGCTGGGCCTTCCCTGTTCCGGGTGTTTTCGCCGATGGGGCCTGCAATGCCAGGGTGACCAGACCTAACGCCAGAAACAGGACCACGAGAAGCGGCCCCTTGAACGACTTGATGGCAGACCCAAAATACATGGCGCACAGTCCCACGAGATTGGCTTTTAGGAGAAACCTCAGTATATCGCATGGAGGGGCGTCTTTTCTGCGGCGGTCCGGTGGTCAAAGGGACGCCCCCCGTTTCCATTGCTACCCGTCCTTGGCCAGCGGAGGGGGCTGGTATCCAAACTCCCGCTCGATGGCCGCAGCCAGGACCAGCACCCCTTCGTCCGCATAGGGAAGTCCCATTACCTGCACGCCAATGGGCAGTCCCTCCGGCGACCTGCCCACGGGGACCACCGCTGCGGGAGCGGCCAGCAGGTTCCACCATTGCGTATAGCGCATGGCGTCCAGATACTCCACCCTCTGCCCTTGCACGCTCCAAGCGCGTTCGCCGTGGCGAAAGGCCGGAATGGAGCAGACCGGACACAGCAGGAAGGGAAATTCCTGCATCTCCGCCAGCAGCTTGCTGCGGACCAGGTCGCACTCCGCCCAGGCCTGGAGCAACGCATCCGCTGTGAGGGCCGGTCCCGTCTGCGCAATCGCAAGAAAATCCTGGAATGTAGGACTGAGCCATGCTTCTTTTCCGCGGACCTCCGGCGCCAGGAAGATGGCGCCCGTACCAACAAAGAAGGTCCACCACAACTGCCGCGCCCGCTCCAATGCTTTGGGACGGAATGGCCGCACCTGGAAGCCCTGCCTGCGCAGGGCCTGCGCCGCGTCCTGGACGGCCTGCCGCGTTTCTTCACTGACGGGCACAAGGCCATCGTCCTCAAAAAATCCAATGGGAATGCGCTGCATTTCCTCCATCGAAGGTGTGCGCAGCGGTACGGGCGCGGCCACAGGGTCCAGCGGGTCTGCCCCCGATAGCGTCTGAAAGAGCAGGGCAACATCGGCCACCGTGCGGGCCATCGGGCCAATGGCCCCCAGGAACGAAAATGGTCCCACGCAGGGCGGAAGATGGCCCCTGCCGGGGATGCGTCCGGGGGTGGGCTTCAGGGAACAAATGCCAGTAAAGTGCGCAGGCACACGCACGGACCCGCCGCTGTCGCTGCCCAGGCCAGCGGCGGAAATCCCGGCGGCAATGGCTGCAGCCTCGCCCCCGCTCGACCCGCCCGGCGTGCGCTCCAGGTCCCACGGGTTTGCCGTGCGGCCATACAGCCGATTGTCCGTCTCGTATGCCATCAGGAACTCTGGGCAATTGGTCGTCCCCAGCAGCACCGCGCCTGCGGCCCGCAGCCGGGCAACCACAGGCGCGTCCTCCGTGGGGACGGTGCCGCGATGCAGCAGGCTGCCCATCTCGCAGCGATGGCCCGCCGTTGCAATGGACGATTTCACCGTCATCGGCAGGCCGAAGAGCGGTCCGGACGGCGCACCCGAAGCGCCGACAGTCTTCGCCTGCGCGCGCACCCGCTCCGCATCAAAGTCAACGATGGCGTTCAAGCGCGGACCCAGCCGCCCGATCTCCCGCAGATACTCCTCGGCCAGTTCTACGGGGGAAATCTTCGCCGCCCGCAACATGGCCAGCAGGTCCACGGCTGGCAGCAGGGTCAACTCGCTCATTGGCCCGCCTTGCTTCCAACAACGCTGGCCGCGTTCGTACCGCCGCTGTTTCCTGTGGCCGCATCGGCGTCCGCTCCGGCAGGCGTGGCGGAATTGCGGGAGGTGCTTTTTGACTGCGTCCCTTGCGGTTGTGCTGGCTGGGGCTGTGTAACAGGCTGCGGCGGCACCGTCAGCGGCAGCATCACGCGCGGAATGTAATGGAAACGATAATGGTGCGCGCCCGCCTGCGATTCAAACCGGCCATTCCATTCGAGTTCATATTGCATCTGGGACGGGCCAATTGCCGGGTGCTCCGTGGCCGGATAGGGATAGGTGCTCATACCGTGAAATGGCATGGCGGCCACGGTGTAGGGGCTGGCCTCGTAAAAATCCATGTCTTTGACGAATCCGTTGGCATAGAAGAAATAATCGCGTGTCCAGCCATTGCGCAGCGGGGGCAGCGGGGCGGCAGAGAACTCCAGGTCCATGTCCTCTCCAGTGCCAAAGATGACGAAGCGGTCATCAATTTTCTGCAACAGGGGCGTCACGTCGCCATAGCGGGTGTAATTGCCACGTGCGCGCAGAAAGGGGCCGGTCTGGCTGTTGTGGTCGTAGTCATAGGTCAGGGCGTCGCCCGGTTTCTTGCCTTCAATCTGCTGCGGATAGCCGCGAAAGGCGAGTTGCGCACTGGCCAGCGGCAGCTCCGTTTGCAGGAGACGGTGCGGCAGGTCCGGCCCATTATCGACCAGCACCTGGTCCCAATAAATTTGCAGGTTGGTCGTGATGCGGATGCGCCGCGCACCCGGCGGCAGCTTGCCCGTCAGGTCCACCACGATGGTCCGCGGCAGTCCTGCCGGAAAACCCATGTCGTCCAGCACGCGCTCCCAGGCGCCGTCCGGCATCTGCGCCTCCACATACGGAGGGACCGGTTTGAGTCCCGCCTGCCAAGCGGCATACATGGAGCTGGCAGAAAAATATTCAATGTAGCCATGCAGGAAAAGGCGCAGCGGGTCTTGCGGCGTCCACGGTCCCAGGTCAAGGGTGAGCGTGTGCATGTTGGCGAAACCGGCATAGCGCAGATTGGTGAAGTCGATGAGGTACTTGTTGTCACGGTAGCGGAGAAGGTCGAGCACATCGCGCCCGTGGTCGTCCCACGCGCCTGCCGGAGGATGGGCCGCCGCGCTGACGATGGTCTTCTGCCGCGCAAAAGGCAGCTCGCTCAGGAACCGCTCATTGGGATAGACTTCCGTCCCCACGGGATGGTCGACCGCGACCAGACGCACCTGGTCCAGGTAATTGACCTCCTCCATTGGCTCGCCAAAACGCAGGCTGAAAAAGCCGTTGCGCTCGCGGAGCAGCCTGCCGTCCACCTTGGTCCATTCATCCGGGTCCGGCGTATTGGTGCTGGTTGGCGAGACCCAATGTCCAATGACCGCCGCGCCAATCACATCGTCTACAAAGCGGTATTTTTGCCCGTCCCAGGCAAAGAGCGTGGGACAGGAACTCCCCCGGCGGTCCAGTTCCACAAAGGAGACGGACTTCTTTGTCCCCACGCTGATTTCATCCTGGGGCACGCCCGTGGGCCAGCGCAGGCGCACAATGTCCACGTGGTCCGTGCTGCCCAGCCCGGCCAGAATTTCATCTGGCCCCTGACCCAGAAGGCCCGCAGCACCCGCGACCTCCCACTTTTGCCAGTTGCCATCGGAGAAGACCTCGACCTTCGTGCCAATGGCCATCTTGTTGTCAGCCAGCCCTTGCAGCGCAATGCGCAAGGAGTGGTTGCGATTGCCGCCATCATTCCGCAGCACCACCGGCGGGCCGTCCAACTGTGTGGCAATCAGGTCCGCATCGCCATCGCCGTCCACGTCAGCAGCAATCAGGGAACGCGGGTTTTCGAGCTTGATTTTGTCCAGCCCCAGCCGCGCGGTCACGTCCTCAAATCCCTTGGGGCCAAGATTGCGCAGGACGCGCAGCTCCGGCCCGCGCGCCGTCTCAATCAAGACGGCAAGGTCAATCCAGCCATCGTTGTCGATGTCGACAGCGGTCACGCCCCAGCCACGTGTGGCGCCCTTGATCGGCAGCAGGACGCGCTCAAAGTGTTTACCGCCCACATTGCGCCATAACGTGACGCCGGGAGCGCCCGCGTGGGTCAGCGCCACGTCCATCCATCCATCTTTGTTGAAATCGAAGACGTAAACGCCCACAGTGGGCGGCAGGTCCGCATGGGTATACAACGGAGAAACATCAAAGGGGCCTTCCCGCCGATTGGCGTAGAAAGTGGGAGCAGCGCCAGCACCCGTCACCAGAAGGTCCACGGCATCGTCATTGTTCAGGTCTGACAGCGTCGCCGATACCGTCACGCCTGCGCCACCCAGCCCCGCCTGCGCGGTCCAGTTGGTAAAGGTCTGGTTTCCGTTGTTGCGCCAAAGCACATTGGAGGTCGCAACGGGACCCGCGTCTCCCTTGCCTGCCTGGACTTTTCCCGACTGCCCTGACCTCGGCTGCTCCGCTTTCGGCTGGCCAGTGATAAACAGGTCCAGGTCGCCATCGTGGTCATAGTCCACAAAGGTCAATCCTGCGGGGCGGTTGAGCTGCCGGATGCCCACCTTGCTGGTCACATCGGCGAACGTTCCATGGCCCAGGTTGCGGAAGAGGACCACGCGGTCCGTGAAGGCCACGGCCAGATCAGGAAGCCCATCGTCGTCAAAGTCTCCCACGGCGCAGGCCACGCCGCTGCCGCCCTCGTCCAGGCCCATCTCCGCTGCTGGGACCTCGGCAAATCTGCCATTGCCGGGATTGCGATAGACGCGGACAGCATGGGGGCCGTTGCCCATCACAATCAGGTCCATCGGGCCGCCTGCCTCTGGACGCAGGATGCAGGCCCCTCCGCCCAACTGGGTGGAATTGGCGGAAATCGCCGTTGCTGCACCCAGTTCCGTAACGGGCAGCGGGGTAAAAGTAATGGGGACCATGGGCGCAATGGCTGGCCCCTTGGGTAGCACCTCCTGCACCTTGGAGAGCGGCCCTTCATCGCCATAGGTGTGCGAAAGCGGCGAAGAGACCTTGTCCTTCGTCAATTGTTGGAAACGCGCGAAGTGTCCACGCGCCGCAGCGGGGTTGCCCGCAAGCTGCAAGGCGCGGGCCAACCCAAACTCCGCCGATACACAGAGCGGGTCCCGTGCAAGGGCCGCCTTGTACTCCGCAATGGCCGGCCCCAGCTCGTGCAGGTCCGTGTAGGAAGAGGCCAGAAAATAATGCGTGTCCGCGTCCGTTGGGTCAATGGCGAGCACCCGCTGGAAGCATTCCACGGCCTTCTGGTTTTTCCAGGTGCTGCGATAGAGCAGGCCCAGGACGTACCACACATGCGGGTCCTGGGGGACCTTGGTTGCGGCGTCCAGCAGCACCTTTTCCGCTTCGGTATATTGCGTCTGGTAAAAGAGCGCGGTGCCCTGGTTGACCTCAGCGGTGGCCATCTTCGGGTCCAGCCGGTAGGCCGCTGCAAATTTTTCTGCGGCCCGGTCCAGCAATTGCTGGTTGGCCAACGCCGTGCCCAGATTGTTCAACTCCGCTGCTCCACTGTTGGCGACGGGCTTGGTGGAGCTGGTGGAGGCATGGGCCATCCCTGGCACACAGAAACAGGCGCACAACAGGAGCACTGCGGCCAGTGTCCCGGCCATGTTGCGTGCAACGCTACGGGGACTGCCACGCTTGGAAGATTGAGAGGTCATCGTGATTGGGTTTTTCCTTGGCATTGGGACCGGATTTCTGGGGATGTTTGTCCCTACTATAGCTGCAATTCTTCGAGGGCGCGCCGCTGCGTCCGATGCCCTTAACATTGCATTTCCTTACCGTCTACTTTTTGCATTGCCGTGTCCAGGGCCAGGCAGACCTGCCCAATCTCCGTCTCCGTTATGCGGTTGAAAAATGGCAGCGCGATAGTCCGCGTAGCGTGGAATTCCGTCACTGGCAGGCAGGCGGGGCCCCGCCATGCGGCATAACTGGGTTGCAAATGGATGGGCGCAAAGTACCGCCCACAGCCAATCCCCTGGGCCGTCAGTCCGCGCAAGACCGCGTCCCGCTGCGCCTGCGTGAAGCGCCCGTGCAGACGCACCACATAGACAAACCAACTGATGCGCCTGCGGGGAAGCCCCAGCGGCGGCAGGACAAGGTCTACGTTGGCGTGCAAAAAACCCGTGTAGGCGCGGGCCACGGCCTCGCGTCGAGCGAGAATGGGCCCAATGCGCCGGAGCTGTTCCAGCCCCAACGCACAGTTGATCTCTGAAATGCGATAGTTGTATCCCAGTTCCTCATGCTGGAACCAGTCGTCCGTCTCGTACCGGCCCTGATTGCGTAGCGCCCTCATTTTCCGGGCCAGCGCCGGGTCGCGCGTCACAATCATGCCTCCCTCCCCGGTGGTGATCTGTTTGTTGGGATAAAAGGCAAAGACTGCGGCGTCGCCAAAGGAGCCGGCCTTTTTGTCGTCGTACTCGGCCCCAATCGCCTCGCAGGCGTCCTCTATTACGCGGAGATGATGGCGCTGCGCAATCTCCAGAAGGGCCGCCATCTCCGCGGGAACACCAAAGGTATGCACCACCAGAATGGCCTTGGTGCGCGGCGTAATGGCCGCCTCCACCTTTTCTGGGTCCAGGTTGAGCGTGGTCAGGTCGATGTCCACAAAGACAGGCGTGGCCCGCTCATAACGGACCACGTTGGCGACGGCGATGAAGGCGAAGGAAGGGACAATCACCTCGTCCCCTTCGCCAATGCCCAGCGCGCGCACGCAAAGATGCAGGCCGGCAGTGCCGGAGCTTACGGCAATGGCATACGGCACGCCAATATAGGCCGCCATGGCTGCTTCAAAGGCATCCGTGCGCGGGCCGATGCTTAACCGCGTGCCACGCAGGACTTCCACCACGGCTGCAATCTCAGGTTCCAATATGTCGGGTGCAGAAAGTGGGACCATCGCAAACTCAGGTTACTCCGGCTGGGGGGCGGACGGGGCCAGATCGCGCGCACGTTTGAGGAGCAGCGATTGCGAAAGCGGAGTGGACGTCAGCACCTGCACAATGCGCTCCGCAGCGTGCCCGTCGCCATAGGGATTGGTCATTCCCACCAGCGACCGGCGGAAGCCCTCACTCTTTGCCGTCTCCACCGCCTGCAAAATGGCGTCTACATCGGCAGGCGCATCCAGCACATTTTTTGCGCGCTCACGCCCCTGCTGGCGCAGGCCAATGTTGACCGTCGGCAAGGCAAAGGAGGCCGTCTCCATGATCCCGCTGCTGGAATTGCCCAGCAGCAGGTCTACCTGACGCAGCAGGCCCCAATAGGTGACGGCATCCAGATTCACAAACATCCTCCCACTGCCGCGCCGGGCCAGAAACGCCTCTGCGCGTGGAACCAAAGCGCGGCTGCCCGCGTCCGTATTGGGCCAGCAAAACAAAATCTGGCCAGGGACCTTTTCCAGCGCCGCAAAGAGCGCGTCCGCCTCCTGTGTGGTCTCTCGCAGCAGGGTCACCGGATGATAGGCCACCAGAAGCGTGGGCCGGACAAGCCCCATTTGCAGGCGTTCTTGCAGCTCGTCCCGGTCCGGCAAACGGCTGCGGCGCAGATGGTCCAGCGAGGGAGCACCAGCACGATGCACCCGCCATTCCTCTTCGCCCATGGCAATCACCCGCGCGCGCGCCTTGTGCGTAGAGGTGAAGTGGATGTGCGCCATCATGGTGAGCGCATTGCGCACCGCATTGTCAATGGCCCCTTCGCTGATCTCGCCGCCTTCAATGTGGGCCACGGGTATACGCAGGGCCAGCGCGACCGAGGCCGGCGCCAGCATCTCATAGCGGTCTGCAATCAGCAGCAACAGGTCGGGCCGCATTGCGCCCAGCAAGTCCGCCAGCCCCAGCGCGGCCACGCCGATGGTCTTCGCCATGCCCACGTCTGTGTCAGAACTAAGCAGGCACTCCACGCGGGCGGCAATGGGAATGTCGTCCTTCTCAATTTCCCGGACCGTCAAACCAAACTCCGGCGAAAGGTGCGGGCCGAGGGCAATCACGCTCAGGTCCACCTGCGGGTGCGCTGCCAGGTCATGAAGCACCCAATACAGATGGCTGTAATCCGCGCGCGAGGTGGTGACAACGGCGATCTTTCGTTTTTCGTTTCTCATCGGGTCGTAACAGGGGCCATCCCGTTGTCGCACAGCAGTTGGCTGGGTTGATACTCCGGTACAAGGCGCAGGAGAGTTCGCAAGATGCTCGGCAGGTTGCGCCCGCAGATGGACTGTTGCAACTCCTCCATCGCAGCGGCCAATTCCCATCGCGTAAGATGCGGCCCCTGCACGGCACGCAAAGGTCGTGTCGCGTGGCCGACCGTAGGCCCAGCAAAGGACCCACCTGCGGACAGCAACGCCTCCTCCATCTTGTCTCCCGGACGCAGGCCCGTAAAGACAATCGGGACCTCACGGCCTGCTGGGCCAGGTGCAGCTTCCATCAGAAATCGGGCCAGGTCCAGGATGCGGACCTGCTCCCCCAAATCGGGTATAAAAGTCCCGCTGCCATGTTCTGGCTGCGCGACCAGTAGAAGCAACGCAAGCGCCTCCCGCAAGGTAAGGAAATACCGGCGCACTTCCGGGGCAGTCACGGTTATCGGCCCGCCCTGCGCAATCTGCTTTTGAAAAAGCGGGACCACGCTGCCGCGCGAACCGAGCACATTTCCCAGGCGCACGGCCTGCATCCGCGTCGCCGCCGTCTGGAGGGCCAGCAGCACCAGTTCGGCGGCCCTTTTCGACGCACCCATGATGCTCCGCGGGGCGACGGCCTTGTCCGTCGAGAGCAACACCAGCCGCTCCACGCCTGATTGCAGCGCGGCCTGCGCCAACATGTAGGTCCCAATGGCATTGGTGCGCACGGCGGCAATGGGATTTTGCTCCATCAGCGGGACGTGTTTGCAGGCCGCGGCGTGATAGACGATCTCCGGCCGGTGCCGGGAGAAAATTTCCGCCAGCAATGTAGCATCGCACACGTCCCCCAGCACGGCTGTGTAGGGTGCGCCGCCGCGTAGCTCCCGCAGGTCTGCGTCGATTTCATAGAGTCCCTGCTCAGCGCAATCCAGCAGCACCAGGGACCCTGGTTGCATAGCGGCCAGCGCCCTGGCCAGCGCTGACCCAATCCAACCTCCCGCGCCAGTGATGAAGACCCGTTTGCCCGCAAAGGGGGCAGCCAGGAATGCCATGTCCATTGGCGCAACGCTGCGTCCCAGCAAGGCGTCCCAGTCCAACCCTCCATCCTGCACCGTGTGTGTACTGGCCATGCCTGATGTGTCCAAGGTCCCTTCCGCCTGCCCAGTGTATCGGGCAGACAGAGGCCGCTGCAAAAGGAAGACGCGCGACCGCGAGCGCCTGGCACGTCCGTCAGACCGTTGGGGGCGGCGTCTTCACCGGCCCGGTGGATTGCCGGACCACAAAGGTGGGCACTACGCGGACCAGTTGTCTGCCTTGCATGTCCTGGCCCCTCTCCCGGATCATTTCCAGCAGCATCGATGCGGCGATCTCGCCCATTTCATGCAGCGGCTGGTGGACCGTGGTCAGCCCCGGATTGTTTGTCGAAGCGCTCAGAATGTCGTCAAAGCCCACCACGGAAACGTCCTCCGGGACCCTCAGTCCCGCCTCGCGCAGGGCGGTAATGGCCCCAATGGCGGACAGATCGTTGAAGGCGAAGATGGCGGTAAAATGCCTGCCAGTCTGGAGCAGCCTGCGCGTGGCCGCATACCCTGGTTCCGTGCCCGGCGAGGTGCCTTCCAACTGGACAGTCAACTGCGGATCAATGCTTGTTCCCAGTTGGGCCGACACATCACAGATCGCCTTCCAGCGCAGCTTTGTATCGGAACTGAAGACCTGGCCCTTGATAAAGGCCACCTGCCGGTGCCCCAGCGCACGTAGGTGCTCCAGGGCCAGGTGCGCGGCCCTGGTGTGGTCCAGTTGGATGTTCACCAGCCCCTCCTGGTGCCTGTGCCCGGAGACGGCAACCACGGGGACCGGCAACGGCCCCTCAATGGGCGTGTCAATGGCGATGATCCCTTCCACTGACCGCGAAAGCAGCAGTTGCGGATAGCCCTCCAGCAGTTGCTGCCGGTGACGGTGGCTCACCACAAAATAAAAAAACCCTTCCTGCAACAGCGTGTCTTCAATCCCGCCCAACACCATGGTGGAATAGCCTTCGCTGATCTCCGGCACCATGACGCCGATGGTGAAGCTCTTCTTTTTGCGCAGCCCGCGGGCGATGATGTTCGGCTCGTAGCGCAGCCGCGTGGCGGCCTCCAGCACGCGCTTGTGTGTCGCCTCTGGGATGCGGCTGGAGCCGGGGGATTTGTTGATGACACGGGAGACGGTCGTCTTGGACAGGCCCAGGTGTGCCGCCAGCCCCTTCAGGTCCACCGGGGGACGCGCGCCTTGCTGGACGCGGTCGGACTGCGGGACTTTCTGCTTGCTCTCTGACATGGCCCCTTCGTTGCATCGGAGATGCATATAAGTGCTACAGGATCGTCATACAAATGTTACAGGATTGTTCTGGTTGGCGCGCAAGAGGCCCACTCTGGGCAATACCGTTTACGCTCCACGCCCAGGAAAAGCGGCCAAAAGAAGGTCCCCGCCTGCCAGCTTCCGCAGGCCCCTGAAAGGCGCTCTGCAAACGGCAAAACGGGGACCAAGGACCACGTAGTACGTGTTGCGGTTGGCGTGGTGCATCCCCGCAATTGGGGATGCACCACGGTTGCTTGGTTAGAACTGGAAGCGCGCCTGCATCTCAACGGTGCGGGAGCCCAACGCAGCCTGTGCCTGGCCAAAGTTCGGGTTGCTGGTGACTCCATCATTGCTGATAGAGCTGCTGATGCTCCCCCCGTTAAGGTTGACCGTGTTAAATAGGTTGTACGCATCCACACGGAACTCCAGTATGGCGCTATTGCCCAGTACGGGCGCCTTCGGCAGACCGAAGCTCTTCAGGAGGGTCATGTCTACATCGCGGTAGCCAGGGCCATTGATGGAGTTGCGGGCCACGCGCGCCACGGCCGGCGTGCTGGCCAGGCCCAGCGCAGGATTGGTGACAACACTTGCGAAGGGTTGCCCAGGGGTCGTGACCGGTATGGTGTAGTAGGCCAACGCGCCCTTGGAATAGTTTTTGTTGAATTGTTTGCCGCCAGGACCAGGCCCAGACTCAAAGGCGGAGTTGCTGGTGTCGTGCCCTGCGCCACCCAGATACGCGGCTGGACGTAGCGTATTGAAGCCGCTCTCGCAGAAGAGGAGGCCGCAACCCGGCGTATTATAGGTAGGCGTCCATGGGAAGCCACTGTGCCAGTTCCAAATGCCACTCAAAGACCAACCATCTGCCACCTTGTTCAACAGGTTGTTGCCCTTGAAGAAGACCGGCGACCAGATGCCAAAGAGCTTGAAGGCGTTCTGTACGTTATAGTCGGAACGTCCCCACGCTGCCTTGGGGTCCCATTGATAGGGGTCCATGTAGTACGGTCCCGAGCCATCGTCCATGCTCTTGGCCCAGGTGTACTGCGCCTCCACTTGGTAGGACTGGTTGAACTGGTGCTTCAAGTCTGCAAACATGGCGTTGTAGTTTGCATTGGCGTCATTGGCATAGAAGCCAACATAATATCCCAGGCTGGGGTTTAATGGTATGCCCAGTGCCGCAGCATACTCGTCCAAGTTGTATTGCCGCAGCAGATGGTGCGTCTCACTGCCCTGATACCCCAGTTCGGCCACCCATAGGCGACCTAAATCATACTGGGCGTCCAAGGAGTAGTGGTAGGTGTAGATTGTCTGGTCATTTGCCGGAAAGCCCACCGCCGTAATAGGGTTTTTAGCCGTTGCTGACGTTGGAATAAAGCTGGTATTGAACGTCTCAATGGCATTCGGGTTGGGCGCAAAACCATTGAAGTTGGATGTACTGCTGGACATCCCATAGAGGATTTCCGTCTGCGATACCGGTTGGTTGATCACAGAATCAGTGAATGTCTTGCCAACGATGTCCGGCGGATTGGAGTTCCCATTGGCCAGAATGGCGATCTCGTTCTGGTTGTAATTGAGTCCGATGCCGCCATGCACCACCATTTTGTTCTGGAACCACTGCGGGCTCCAAGCAAAGCCCAGTTGCGGGCCGAAATTGGTCTTTTGCGAGTTATACAGATTGTCGTTCTGGTTTTTGGACAAATTGCTGTAGCTCCCCAGACGGAAGGAGGCATCGGTCAACATGCCAGTCCCGTTTCCAAGCTGCAGGATGCTCAGGTTGCCCTCTTTGGATGAGAGTGGGCCAAAGTATTGCCAGCGCATACCAGCGTTGATGGTCAGGTTTGGCCGCGCCTTCCAGTCGTCCTGCACAAAGCCGGCATACATGGTCAGACGATTGTCCTGCCGATTTGCTGATGGCGAACCGGTGATAGGGTTAAAGTTTCCGCTTTCATTGTAAGGTGCATCATTGAGCAGGTCCCACATATTGTGGAAGTTGTAGGACGGCCTTGCAGACCACGGGGCCTCATTCAGGTAGTAGAGCCGGGTGACCTCACCACCAAACTTCAAGTTATGGGTGCCCTGCACCTTGGTCAGCACGTCCTTGTAGCTGTAGGTCCACTGGTCAAAGATGCTGGGACCGGCGGCCCCATACATCCCTATGCCAGCCGACCCTATGTTATCAATGGACACAGGCGGCAGGCCCCACGGTTCTTGCGGGTTGGATGCGACCTCATTCCAGCGCCAGCCAGCGGCGTTGACCCGCGCCTGGTTGATCATGTTCGGCGAAAAAGTATGGTCCCACTCGCCGCTAAAAGCATCGTTAGTGGCAGAGTGGTTCCAAAAGTCCGCCTTGCGGACAGCACCGTTGTAGAAGGTGGAGGTTTGTGGCACCCAATACAGGGTAAAGAAGACCAGGTCCTTGGTGGAGATGTTCGCGTCCACGCGTCCGTTGTATTGTGTCTCGTGGTTTGTCGATGGGTTCACCGTTGTGTAATAGGCAATGGTCGGGGTGCTGGCCAGACCGCTGCCAACGCCAGGAATTCCGCTCTTCTGCCACGTCTGGTCTTGGTTGCCCAAGGGCGTGGTCAACGGAGAGCCAAGGTTCAGGCCGCCGGAAACGGTGCGGCACTGCGTCCCTTCCGTTAGGCCGATGTTGGCGCATGTCTCAGGAACAATGGCGCTGGAGCTGACGCCTTCACCGGGGAACGTAAGCAATCGCGAAGCGATGCTGCCCGAAGGGGCCATTCCGAGAAATTGCGAGGACTCGTACCATCCCTGGGCCGTGTTGACTGAATCATTGCGCAATGCTTCCAGCGCAAAGAAGGCAAAGACCTTGTTCTTCCAAAGCGGGCCACCGGCGCTGCCACCAAATTGGTTGAAGCGTGCGTCGTCCCTGTTTACACCTTTTGAGGCTGGAGTACCTGGTTGTGTTGAAAACGGCCCGTTCCACGCCTGGTAGGCATTCAGTCCAGGACGGTCTGCCTTCAGGAAAGCGCTGCCGTGGATGATGTTGGTGCCATTTTGCGTGGTGACTTGGATTTGTCCAGCGCCAAACCGTCCGTTCTCGGCGTCATAGTTGTTGGACAAAACGGTGACGGCCTTGACAGATTCCTCTGTGGGCGTAATGACGGAGGTCCCGCCCCACACGGCGCTTGCTGTGCTGATGCCGTCAATGCTGATGCCATTCGTTTCGTACTGTCCGCCGTTTGCGTTGATCTGCGGGCCGTTTTCCGTTTTGAAGATGCCGTCTGTGGAGCCGGTACCACCGGGGCCCATAGTTCCGGGCAGATTAAAGGTGCCGCCGCCGGAGCCTTGCGACCCATCGCCAAAGACGCCGGGCGCCAATTGCACCAACTGGAAGACGTCACGGTTGAAGGAGGGCATGCTTTGGATTTCTTTGGCGCTGATGACGCCGCTCAGGGTCGCGCTTGCTGTGTCCAGCAGCGGCTCGCCGGTGCCAGAGACGGTGACGGTCTGCGACGTGGCCCCGACGGCCACTTGCACGTTCAGCGAGTTGGCCTGTTCCGGCAGGATGCTGACGTTATCAATGGTCTTGGCAGCAAAACCCTTGGCCTGCACGGTCAGCGTGAAATGGCTGAACGGCAGAGCGTTGAAGGTGTAGACGCCCTTGCTGTCGGTGGTGTCTGTGACGGTAATGTTGGTTTCGTTGTTGGTCAGCGTGACCGTTGCGCCGGGGACGACCGCACCGGTTGGGTCCTGCACAACGCCCTGCAAACTTGCCCGGAACTGGGCATGGCCCAGTGGGACGAACAAGCACACGGCAACGAGAAGCACGAGTCCCTGGACGAAAAACGCCCGCGGAGACCGCGCCTTCGCGCTGCACTGTTCATGGTTGGTAGTACGATTTGTTGGCACCGAAAAACCTCCTCAATTTGAAACGTCCCATACTTCGGGAGCAGACACATCGCCTCTGTCCCCGCCTGCAAAAGGGCGCAATCGATCGTGTCATTTTGCGCAACCGATGTCCCTAAGTAAAGGATTGTTACGCTTCCATGAAACAACTGTCAAGTATTTTCTTTTGCCGTTTTTGGACCGCCTGCGCCCCCTTGGATTTCCCTTTATTTGCAATACCTTACAGAAAGCAATACGGTCCAATCCACGGCGAGCATTACCGGTTGCGCAGCACCGTGTTGGCCCCTGGCCTACGTCGTGTTCTCCGCTTGCAGCGCACACCGGCCACGCGCCCTGCAAGTTAAAAAATATGAAGCAAAAACCTATGGGACGCAGCGATGACGCACTGCCCGCACTATCCATTGCCGTCTGTATCTTGTACACTCCCGCTAGAAAACGCGCCCGGAGCAAAAAAGAAAATGAAGCGACGTGAATTTGTAAAGACCGGCCTGCTGGCCACAGGGAGTTCCCTTCTACCCAAAGCGTTCCTGCGCGGGATGCCGCTCCCCGGTGCAGGCGCATCGAAAATCCGTTTTGAGGAGGTCGCCGCGAAGTCTGGCCTGCATTTTGTGACTGCCAACTCACCCACCTCGTATAAAAACCAGGTGGAGACGATGGTCTCTGGCGTGGCCCTGTTTGACTATGATGGCGATGGGTACCTGGACATTTACCTGGTGAACGGGGCGGCCATTCCTTCGCTGGAAAAAGAGTCCCCTGTCTACTGGAACCGGCTTTTCCATAACAACCACGATGGCACCTTTACCGACGTGACGGAGAAGGCAGGCGTGGCCGGAAAGGGCTACGGTATGGGCGTGGCCGTGGGCGATTACGACAATGATGGACACCCTGATTTCTTTTTGGCCAATGTAACGGGCAACCAGCTCTTCCATAACAACGGCGATGGCACCTTTACTGACGTGACGGAGAAGGCCGGGGTCGCTGGCGCACAAATGTACGGGAAGAAGATGTGGGCCGTGGGCGCGGGCTGGTTCGACTATAACAACGACGGCCTGCTGGACCTCTTTGTGGTGAATTACTGTAAGTGGGAGGTGGACCAGGACCCCTACTGCACGGTGAAATATGGCGTGCGCGCCTACTGCCATCCCAAGTATTATCCTCCGCTGCACAACACGCTCTACCGCAACAATGGCGACGGCACCTTCACGGACGTTTCCAAAGAGACAGGCATTGCGGACCTGCTGGGCAAGGGCATGAGCGTCTCCTTTGCAGACTATGATGGCGATGGCTTTCTGGACGCCTTTGTCACCAACGACACCACGCCCAATTTCCTGCTACACAACATTGGCGGAAAGCGCTTTGAAGAAGTCGGCGTGATGGCAGGCGTGGCCTACTCCCCAGACGGCTCCCCACTTTCCAGCATGGGGTCCGACTTCCGCGACGTAAACAACGACGGACTGCCGGACATCTGGCACACGGCGGTCGACCGCGAATCGTTCCCACTGTACATGGACATGGGCAAGGGCAATTTTGTTGACATGACAGCGGGGGCCGGCCTGCAAAGCACCACGGAGATGTCTGGCTGGGGCAATGGCATCTTTGATTTTGACAATGACGGCTGGAAGGACCTGTTTGTCGCGCGTTCCAACGTGATGGACAACATCTCTTTGCTGATACCCACGCGCCGGTATCCTGAGCCGAACACACTCTTCCGCAACCTGGGCAATGGCAAGTTTGAAGACGTCAGCGCGCAGGCCGGGGCGGACTTCCAACTACCCGCGCCACACCGTGGCGTGGCCTTCGGCGACTTCGACAACGATGGACGGATTGACGCGGTGGTGACGGTCTTGAATGGGCCGGTCAAGCTCTTCCACAACGTCTCCGAGACCGGCCATCATTGGGTATTGCTGAAGTTGGTGGGGAGCAAGAGCAACCGCATGGGGATTGGCGCCCAGGTCCACATCATCGCGGAGGACAGCACCCAGCAGTGGAACGAGGTGACCACGGCCGTGGGTTACGCCTGCTCCAGCGACAGCCGCGTCCACTTCGGGCTGGGGAGCAACCAACGCATCCGCGAGATCAACATTCGTTGGCCCAGCGGCGTCCGGCAGACGCTCAAGGACATTGCCGTGGACCAGATACTGACCATCGAAGAACCGCGTTCCTGAACGCAGGCCTTTACCTTAATTAGGGTCCAGGTGATTGCGGTCCAGGTGCACCCACCTCTCGCCCCAAGGTCTGCTGGGACGCGCTGGGGGGCGCGACAGCAGCGCCTTCCATCTGGGGACGATTGGCCTGTTCTTTTTGCAATTGCGCAAACCTGGCGCGGGCCTGGGCGGCGTCCTTCATGCGTCCGGCCCCTGCGTAGGCGGAGCTGAGCGCAAAATATAGTTTCGTCTCCTTCGGAAAGGCGTGCTCGGCGATCTCCAACTGCGGAATGGCCTTCTGGAAATTGCCCATGTCCAGCAACAACAGGCCCAGCAGATAATGGGCAAAGGGGAGTTGCGGCGCCAGCGTCACGGCCTCTTCGGCATAGGGCAATCCGCTGGCGGAATCGGCACGGTATTCTGCTGCGGCAATTTGCAGCCGGGCGACGACGTCCCTGGGGTCCTGTTTTATCTCCTCTTTGAATTGCCCAATGGCGGCGGGCGTGTCACTGGCGTCCAGCAGAAATTTCCCATAGGCATAATGGATGCCAGGAAAATCCGGGTGCGCCTGGACAATGGAGCCAAAAAGCTGTCGTGCGTCCGCAAATTTCTTCTGCGCAGAAAGACAGGAGGCCTGGCCCACTTGCTGCACAACTTCCGCGTCCGGACCGGTAACAGGCCCTTTGGCGCGGATGCGCAATGCGACCATCCCTAGTTCCTGGACTGACTCCTTACTCTGCACATTCTCGGCGCACAGTTCGCCCAAACTTTCCTGTGCCCCCTCAAACCTGCCTGCACGCCGCAGCAGGACGCCATCGTGATAGAGCAGGACATGGAGCAATTGCGGGTCGGCGGCAAGCATCTGGCCCTTGGCTTTCTCAATCTCCTGGAGCGCCACCTTGTCATTGCCCAGTTCTTGTTCGCACAACCCAAACATGAGCTGTGCGGTGCCCTGCTGGGGGGCCTGCTGAAGCACCTTCTGGAATGCCCGCGCCGCATCCGCGTAGTGGTTGCGGTCGTACTGGATGGTCCCCAGCGACCACCATCCCTCCGTCCACTGCGGGCGAAGGAGCAGCGCCCGTTTGTACAGGGCCACGGCCTGGTCCAGTTGGTCGCTGTCTCGCGCAGCATTGGCCCTGGCGGTAAGCGCCGCAAACCCTGACGCAGAGGATGGCCTGGCCTGCGCCGACAGCGCCGTTACAAAAGGCCCGCACACCATTGCGACCAGCAAACAAAGACACCCCGTCTCTAGGCGCTTCAATGGCAGAGGACGGCAATGGGACTGGCGGCGGACAACGGTCTCCTTCCGCACAGGCGGACCTGCACGAAACAACCCAGAGGGCCGACCGTGGTCTACAACGGCGTCAATGCTTTTCTGTGCCAACTGCGCCCCCAGCGCCCTTCGCGCCCATGGCCTGCGGAGCGGCGGAAAGCCCTTCCACACGACGCAGCATGGACCGGATGTCCGGGTCCGCCATGAACTCCCGCCAAACCAGTCCGCTGCGCTGGTTTTCAATCATGACAGCCATCGGCGCCTGGTTCAACCCCATATAGATGCCGGAGTACCAGTTCCTTTGCAGGTTGAAAGCGTCCCGGAAGCCATAGATGCCCCATAGCTGGGGGCCTAAGTCACGGTAGAAATGCTTTAACGCCACCAGTGATGCTTGCGGCGTGTAAGCATAGGCGCTGATGGCCCCGGTAGGCGCAATGGTCCCATCATCTATTTTCGGTGTGGGTTCATACGCTGAGTATCCATCCGGCCCATCCACAGCGGTAAGTCCCCATGCGTCCGCACCGAGTCCCTTCCAATGGTCTGGGTCTTGTACGCAATAGGCCCGGTTGATCCTTGCCTGGGCGCGGTTGTTTTCATAGTAGTTGGTGTACTGGTCGTGCATGGCATGGGGGTCCATCCCCATAAAGGAGTAATCAGTAAAGAAGAGCGGGCCGCCTGTGCCTTCCCCAACAGGCAGCCGGGTCCCATAGTAACTCTTGCCATTCGCATAATGATTGTGGATGCCTTCGCCCTGCCATCCCGTGTAATACAAGCTGGCTGGCACGCCATGCGTGGGCGATGCTATGGCAAGCAGATAAGTCACCATCACCTCGTTCCATCCAGTCAACCGGTTGGAGATGTGCCAGGCATACTCTGGGGACCAGTGCCAGTAGAGGGCGTCCCTCTTTGGGGTGGCGCGGAACCAGTCCCAGTCCACTCCCTGCCATAGGCCCGTGATGCGGGCATAGAGTTCCTTCTCTGCCGCGCTATTGCCCTTAAAGTATTGCCGCGCGGCCAGCAGGCCCTCCATCATAAAAGAGGTCTCCACCAGGTCCGCGCCATTGTCGTACATGTCAAAGACTGGCAGCCTGTGGCCGGTGCTGTCACTAAGAAAATGCGGCCATGCGCCGTGGTATCGGTCGGCCTTTTCTAAAAAGCCCGTGATGCGCAGCATCCGGTCCAATCCCTGCTGGCGGGTAATAAAACCGCGGTCCACGCCAACAATGAGCGCCATGACGCCAAAGCCACTGGCCCCGGTGGCCACAATATCATCATCTCCGGGAAGGTTTTCCCGCGCCATCCCGGAATGCGGCCCGGCGCCCTCCCAGTAGTAGCGGAAGGACGCTTCCTGCACCATGGTGAGTAACTCATCGTCTGTCATCGGGTGGGTGCTGGCCGTGGCCGCAGAAGACAAGGGAGACGTCAGCAAATTCGAGGTACGCGCCGCCACTTTGTAAGTGGCCGTTGCGTGCGAGTTACCTAAATAGTCCGTGTATCGCCCCACTCCCGGCCTTTGCACTCCTATAGGAAGGAATGGCCCTCCCTGCATGGAGCGATATATCACATACTGGGCCAGGTCCGGGTCTTCTACCGGCTTCCATGTGATGTCGATGTGGCGTTCATACCCTTTGGCATGCACGTCCTCTACGGCAGGAGGCGCTGACTTGGCCTGGGCCGTGCTGTCCTCAATCCGTATGTCGTCGATGTAGAGCGTGTGCTGGGTCCCGTCCATCGCACCTGGCAAAAAAACGATCTTGACGGTGCGGTGCGGCTGGAAGGGACGCAGAGATGCCGTTGTAAATTTGTCGAGCGGGACACGCACCCGTGTCCATTTCCCAGGCTGTAGGTCCTGGGCCAGGCCCGCCATCTCCAAGGGCCGCGTGAAACCACCTTCCACGTCTTGCAAGGCGATCCGGGGCAGGTCGCGGGCAGGCAACCCATCCGGGGAACAGAGCCAGAGATACAAGTCATGGCCGGGGAAATTGATATATCGATTTCTCCACTGGTACAGGTGCAGGGCCGCGTCCCATCCGCCTTGCGGCATGGTGCGCCATTGCAGCTCCAAGGCATTTGGTCCACTTACAAAGGTGGTGGTCTCAACGGGCAGCTTGCCCTTCACCAATGTCAAGGTGCTGGGGGCCGTGGCCTTGCCGCGACTGTAAAAATAATTTTCCGGCGACAGGCTGTTCACAAAAAACACTTGCTGCGAGTAGTTCTGGTCCGCGCGCGCCTTCCCCGGAAGCGCCAGTGCCCCCGCGAAGAACAACACAACGACAAGGACACGGAGGCCCTGTCTGCAGGGCCTGTGGCTGAAGATACTTTGTCCTTGGTGTCGCGCAAACTGCTGGTCCATTTCGGTCCTCCTCGTTGGTGATACGCCATGGAAATACAATTTCTGATGCAAGGCAAACAATCATTTTCATGGTTTGACGTTCCCGCGGGAATGTCAAGCACGCGACCACACAAGCCGGAAGAAAAGACCTATCCAGGCCTAAAATGGTGGCCATTCCAGCGGCGCGCCTTCCAGCAGGGCCGCACACTTCTCCACCCGATAAACGCCATCGTCCACAGCAAAGACGCGTGGCTTGCCCATCGGGCTGGTGGACCAAAGGGAACATCCCGCGTAGGCCCCGTCTTTGCGGACAATGTAATACTCCATGTCAATGAAGCGCACCTTTTTCATGTCGCCGTTGTAGTTGCGCACAATGCGGCGCAGCGTCTCCAGCCCGGCCTCGCGAGGATGCAGTCCCTGGCGCATCAGCTCGACAATGGTGTGCGCGCCCACCACTTTGATGTTCTCCTCGCCAGAGCCGGTCGCGCCCGCCGAGCCTACGTCCTGGTCGGTATAACAACCGGCCCCAATGATCGGCGAATCGCCGAGACGACCGGGCAGCTTCCATGCCAGGCCCGACGTGGTGGTGGCCCCGGAGATTTCCCCCTTCGTGTTGATGGCGGAAACGTGGATGGTGCCCGTGGTGGGCCAAAGGACCTGTTCCGCTGCGTAGAGGCGGCCTTCGGGCGGGATGCCCAGGTCGGCGGCCATCTGCGTCAGTTGCCGTGTGCGGAGACGGATGGTTGCGGCCCACTCCGGCGTGGGATGGCGCGGAATGGGGCCTGGACGAAGCGAAGACAGGCCATGCAGGTCCATGCTTGGATGGGGTGCGGGCCGGTCAGCGTAAGGGTCTTTCCACTCCGGACTGTCCAGTCCCGGTCCCCACCAGTCCATCTGGGAGTTGTTCTCTTTCCACAGCAGCCAGATTTTGCGGGCATCGTCGGTAAGGAGATTTTCGCGGGGAAAGCCCATGTCCACGGCAAAGCGCTCGGCCCCTTCGCCTGCCAACATGACGTGTCCTGTGTGCTGCGCAACGCGGTGGGCCACCAGACAGACGTTCTTGATATTGCGCACGCCCCCAACGGAGCCAGCGGTCCGCGTAGGCCCGTGCATACAGCAGGAATCCAGCTCGACCACGCCCTCCTCGTTGGGCAGGCCGCCCAAGCCAACACTGTGGTCATGGGGGTCGTTTTCGCGTCCCAAGCATATATGGTGGGCAGCGGTCAGCGTGTCCCCGCCATCGACCAGCATCTGCCATGCCTGCTGGATGGTCTCATCGCCGGTGACGCGGGTGATGATGACGGGGCGCTTGGGCGGTTGCAGCTTTTTGACGCCCTCTGCCGTCAAGGTCTGCGTTTCTGCTGGCGCCTTGGCGTCCAGTGCAAGCGCGGCGGCGGCAAGGGCGCTGGAAGAGAGAAAATCACGGCGGGTGGTCATGCAAAGTCCCCTTTCGTTGCTGTGGCAGCAACTGTGCTGCCAGGAATTGTGCCCCAAAGCAGGATTTCCCTTATGGCGGTCCGTTTGGGTGCTCGCGGTCCGGGTGGCTACAATGGATGTTCCGCTTGCGCGGTCAATCAATAACGTCTTCCGAGAGAAGTGCGATGAAAAAAACACCCTCCATGATATTTCTTGCCGCAGGCATCTTGCTGGCGGCTGGCGTTTCCACCGTCGTGGCCCAGGCCCCAACCAAAAACGGCCCTCATCCCATTGTGCTCCACGCAGCGCGATTGCTGGAGGTGGGCACCGGGCGCATGGTCACGCCCGGTGAAGTGCTGGTGGAAGGGGACCGCATCGTGGCCGTGGGAAGTTCGGTCGAACGGCCCGCGGGGGCAACGGTGCTCGACCTGGGCGACACCACCCTGCTGCCGGGCCTGATTGACGCCCACGTACACCTGTTTCTGCATCCCGGCGTGGATGAAAACATGCAGACTGTGACGGAAAGCGTGCCAGAACGGACCATTCTGGCCACGCTGGCCGCCAAGGCGGACCTGATGGCCGGATTCACCGCGGAACGCGACATGGGCACCGAGGGCGCTGGGTCTGCTGACTCTGCTGTGCGCGACGCCATCAACCAGGGACTCATTCCTGGGCCAAGACTGCGCGTCAGCGGGAACGCCATTTCCATCCTCGGCGGGCATGAGGACGCGCTCCACTACAACCCGGAGATGCATGTGCTGCCCAACGCGACTTATGCCAATGACGCGGAGCAGATTGTGGAGACCATCCGCGAACAATTCAAAGAAGGCGCGGACTTCATCAAGATGTATGCGACCGGGCCGGACCAGATGCAGGATGGCGTGCTGCACACGCCCTATCAGTACACCGAGGCGCAATTGCAAGCAGCGGTCACTGAGGCGGCGCGCGTGGGTAAACGTGTGGCCGTCCATGCCACGGGCGAACCGGGTACGCTCTACGCGGCGCAGGCCGGCGTGGAATCGATCGAGCACGCCACCCAGCTCAGCGACGAGACGATGCGCCTGATGCGCGAGAAACACATCCCTGCCTTGCCAACCTTTGTTGTCTTCGAGTATTTCGCGGACCACGCGCCAGACGCCAAGACCGCCGCGCGCGAACACGCCATGCTCGCTTATAAAGTGCGTGAATTCAAAAAGCAGATTGCCGCAGGCATTCCCTTTGCGGTGGGGTCTGACGTGGGGCCGTTTCCGCATGGCACGCAGGCGCGGGAGTTTGCGTTGATGGTGCAATACGGCATGGCCCCATTGGCTGTGCTCCAGGCGGACATGCTGAACGGCGCCAAGCTGCTGGGCTGGCAGGGCCAGATTGGCGAATTGAAGCCTGGGTATTATGCGGACATCGTCGCCGTGCCGGGAAATCCGCTGGAGGACATCACGGACGTGCAGCATGTTTCCTTCGTGATGAAGGGCGGCGTGATCTATCGCAAATAAACGCAAATAAACAAGGGACGGCGCGCGGCCCTCGCTGCAAATGAGGGACGCGCGCCAGGTTTTCCGTACTGCGTGTTGGCCTTTACCAGATGCGCACGCGGTCCGCCGGGGCCAGGTAGAGCGTCTCTCCAGGCTGGACGTGGAAGGCCGCATACCAAGCGTCAATATTACGCACGGTGTCAGCCCGGTACTGCGCCGGGGCATGCGGGTCCGTCATCACCTGTTGGCGCAGCGCAGCGTCGCGCACCTTGGACCCCCAGTTCTGGCCAAAGGCGATGAAGAACTGCTGGTCTCCGGTGAAGCCGTCCTGCATGGGCGCGGCCTTGCCTGCAAGGGAGGCGTGGTAGCCATCGTATGCGGCGGAGATGCCCGCCACATCGGCGATGTCTTCCGCCAGCGTTTGCCTGCCGTTCACTGAAAGATCGGGGAATGGCTTGTAGGTGTCATACTGCGCGGCCAGTTTGGCCGTGGCCGCGTTGAAATGCGCCAGATCAGCGGGCGTCCACCAGTTGCGCACGCGCCCTTTGGAATCAAAGGCGCTGCCTTCGGTGTCAAAGGTATGGCTGATCTCGTGCCCGATGATGGAGCCAATGGCGCCATAGTTGGCCGCTGCCGGGGCCTTTGGATCAAAGAACGGCGGCTGTAAAATGGCCGCGGGAAAGTTCAGCGCGTTCTGCAGCGGCAGATTGACGGCGTTGACGGTCTGCGGCGTCATGGACCATTCCTTGCGGTCCACCGGCTGGCCAAGGCGCGCCACGTCGCGGTGATAACGGAAGAGGCTGCCGCGCCATACGTTGCCAAAGATGTCTCCCGCCTTCACGTCATACGCGGAGTAATTGTGCCAGGTCTCCGGGTAACCAACGCCAACATATAAGGTGGTGAGCTTGGCCAGTGCCTCCGCTTTGGTGGCAGGGTCCATCCAAGGGAGGGCCGCAAGGCGCTTGCGGTAGGCCGCAATCAGGTTGCTCACCATCGCTTGGGCCTGCGCTTTGGCCTCTGGCGGAAAGTAGCGCTGCGCGTAGATTTGTCCGACGGCGTCGCCCAGTTCGCCGTTGACCACGCCCACGCCACGCTGCCAGCGCGGACGCTGCTCCGGTATGCCGGTAAGCGTCTTGCCGAAGAAGTTGAATTGCTCCTCGGCAAAGGCCTTGGGCAGCACCCCGGCGTAGGTGTCGACCAGATGAAAGGCCATCCAGTCCTTCCATGTCTCCAGCGGCGTGGAGGCCACCAGCGCGGACTCACCGGTGAAGGCGGTCGGCTGCCAGACGATGAAGCTGGCCTGCTGGCTGAGGCCCGCGCCACGAAAATACTCCGCCCAATCCAGGCCGGGGGCCTTGGCGGCAAAGTCGGCCTGCTTCCAGGTGTTGTTGGCCTTGTGGATGTCCTCGTTCGCGGCCAGGCTGAGGTGCGTTTCCGCAATGGCGTGCTCCAGGGCGATGATGCGCTCGGCGCGCGCCTCTGGGTTCGTATACCCCGCCAGCTTCAGCATGGCCGCAACGTGCGCCCGATATTGGGTGCGCACCTTACGCATCTGGTCATTGTCGGCCAGGTAGTATTCGCGGTCCGGCATCATCAGGCCGCCTTGCAATAGATAAGGGGCATAGTGCTCGGAGTCGTTGAATCCCGGCGCGACCCACAGGCCGAAAAGGTTGGAGGTATGGAAGTTGGTGTTGTTCAGCGCATCGACGTCCGCGCGCAGGCCTTCGCCCAGGGCGCGGGCCAGTTCGTGCTTGTTGTGGATGGCAGCAATGGCGTCCAGGTGCGGGCGCAGCGGGGCCAGGCCCTTGGCCTCAATGGCCGCCTCGTCCATATAGGAGTTATACAGGTCAGCGATTTTGCGGTCATTGGACCCGGCAGGCGCGTTGGCTTTGGCCGCCTCTTCAATCAGCGCGGCGGTGCGCTTGTTACTCAGGTCCAGCAGCGTGGTAAAGACGCCGACCCCGCCACGGTCTGGCGGAATGACCGTGCGCTGGACCCAATCGCCATTGGCATACAGGAAAAAGTTGTCGCCAGGCTTGACCGAAGGGTCCATGTTGGCGACAGCGATGCCGTGGACCTCTTTTGCAGGAGGTGCCTGCTTGGGCGCGGCCTGCGCATGGGCCGCAAGGGAAACGGGCGCGAAAAGAACACAAGCTGCGATAGACAGGAAAATACGGTGCGAGGACTTCGATGCAATTCTCATGGACAATGCTCCCTAATGGCCACGCCGTACTAGCGCAACCGACTGGCCCTTGGTACGGCCAACCGAAAAGGGTAGCACGGACCGACATTTTTTGTTGATTGGGGCGTCACAGGGTGCCCTGCCAGGCCCTCCACTGCGCCCTGGCGGCCCCAAAGAGCACCCCGGATTTGCCAGGCGCTACCACCATGGATGGTCTGGTGCTGCCAGCGGCGCTTTTCTCATTCCTTTACGGCAATCTTTTGCGTCGAGAGGTCCCAGCCCCGGATTGTGACCTGGGGGGCGCCCTTCTCTGCCGTGATAGGGTATTGGATTTCTATCTCGCGCACCTCGCCCGGCAGCAAGGAAATATAGTTGTCACTATAGTAGGCGGGAAGTGTCCGCGTGCCGTCCTTTGCGTCCTGTAGCGTCAGTTTGTTTTCAAGTGCGACCGTGTCCCCGGTGTTGCGTATCTGCACATGGACATCGACCATCCCCCCGGAACGGTTGGCGGTGGCCGTTGCCAGGATGGAGGCCTTCGGCAAGCGGGTGAGCTTCCGGTAGGACGCGCTGTCTGCGCCCAGCCAGTAGAGATTGTGCGACAGCACCTTTCCACTGGCGTCCTTTAACTGGAGATGGACAAGGACCACACCGACAGAGGGGAACAGCGGGGCGAGATCCAGTCGTCCGCCGTGGGCCATCGTGTCCTCTGCGACGTTTGCCGCCCCTTGTTTGTGCAGCAGTAACTTATTGTCCAGCGAGTAGACATCCGAGATGACAGTAAGTCCAGTCAGGGCATTGGTCGTGGTGTTCACCACATCTACTTCGTAATTTGATAGGTCTAGCTGCACATGGACAGGTTCGCAGGCCTCCATCACCCCGTAGTAAGAGGCCTGCGTGTCGTAATCAGAGCTAAGTATCTGCCACATCGTGCTGGGCCAGGCCGGCTGGGTCATCCATAACAGGCGTCCACTGTTGGGCGCCCACAAGTGCGCATTCATGCCTTCAAAGATGGCGCGATGGTCCACATAATTCAGCATCTGCGCCTTGCGCTCAAAATCAGCCAGACTGGTGGGCGCGCCAAATTCGGCCTGGACCTCATGCATAAAGGGGGCAACATCGCCAAGGCCCATTTGGTGCCAGTCGTGGTAGGCCCACACATCGTCGATGGGCCATTGGTCCGGCCCCGGCACCCAGCTACGAAATGATTCCAAAGTGGGCATCGATGGCGTGCCATTCTCAACGGAAAAACCACGGTCCAACCGTGTGTAATACAGCCTTGGGTCTTGGTATTGATAGGGGCCGCTGCCCTGCAAGTTGATCTGGTTGGAACTCGGCGAATAGTAACGTGTGCCATCGAGTGTGCGCACCAGCTTGTCAAGGCCCTGATTGATGATTGGCTGGGGCACGCCCTCATTCCGGCCACACCAGACCACAATGGACGGATGGTTGCGGAAACGTAAAATCGTGTCACGGGCGTTCTGGAGGAAGAGTTGTGGGTCTTCCGCCTCCAAGTTGGCGTCCTGGGTCGATTCCCAAAAATCGTTCCACACTAAAAGCCCATACTCATCGGCCAAGTCGTAGAACGTCCCTTCCGTGTCCTGGCCCTGCCAGTTACGGATGATGTTGATGTGCGCGTCGCGGTGCAGGCGGAAGTATGGTTCCAGCCGCCCACGCGAGACGCGCTTGCGCGAATCGTCCATGCCCCAGTTGCCCCCGCGACAGGCAATACGCACCCCGTTGACCTTGATGACCAGATACGGCGCGGTCGCCATGTCACTGCTCTCCTGTATGGCGGGCGAGGCCAGACCTCCAGGTGCAAAGGACGCGACCCACATGCGCCATTGTTCTCTCTCCGCCTCTGGGCGCCCGGGCGGCGGTGGGCCGACAACAGGGACCGGGCGGATGCCATGGTGGGTCACGTCCACGACTTTCTGCCCAAGCAGGTGGGCCGTTGTTGGCGAGTATTCCACACGCTGTAAATGGCCGGTGCTATCGAGTAAGCTCAATTCATACGTGATCTCGCGGATGCCGAAGTGTAGCAGCTTTACATCAGAGACCCTCTTCCCCTCCGTGAAGGTAAGTGTTAGATGGTAGAGTTCCGGCCTTCCATATCCGTTGGGCCACCAAAGCCGGGGGTGTTGGACGGTAAGCTGCGCGAACCCAGCAGGCGTGAAATCTACGGTAGTTGTCCCAGGGGGCAGCGTGACCAACTTCTCCACTGAGACATGCCCAAAAGAAGCAGTAAGTGCGCCCTGGACGGCATGGCCCGATGTGTTCTCAAGCGGCACATGGATGTCCACATCGGCGCGGCTGGTGTCTGGCAGGGGCAGCGTAGTCACTACCTGCGGGTCGCCTATCTTCACCGCGTCCGTCACAGTCAGAGTCACTGGCTGCCAAATGCCAGAGTCGCGGTCGCGTATGGCGGGGACCCAGTCCCAGCCCTCCGTGGCGACAAATGTGGGGCCATCCAGGCACAGAATGCCGCCATTTGTCCCAGGCCCGCCGCGGACCGATTGCTCCTGCGGAATGCCCGGGTGCGGCGGCGGTGAAACCAGCACGGCCAGCACGTTTGTTTTGCCGGGCCTTACGGCGCCAGTTACGTCAAATACGCCACGAATAAATGCGCCCTTTATCCCGCCAAGGGGGCCCCCATTTAACCATACCTGCGCCTTGTAATTGATGCCTTGAAAGGTGAGGGTAAGATGTCGTCCATCCACAGACTTTGGCACGGTGAACTCCGTGCGGTACCAGTAGTCCTGCTTGTTGAGGCTTTCTGGAATGGCAAGGTTATTCAGGCCGTAGTCCGGGTCAGGATATACGCCGCGATCAATCATCGTAGTCAGTACGGTCCCTGGCACCGTGGCCGGCCACCATCCGTCGACACGAAGGCCGGGCCTGGAAATTTCTGCCGCACTTACTTTCACCTTCGGCGCAGGCGTCAGATACCATCCACCATCGAGCGTCCACTGGTTCTCGCCCGTTACCTTCAGCACAGGGCCAGCAGGCGGCAACGGTTGGGCGATTGGCAGGGAAAAAGGCGCCTTGCTGTATGGCATCTCTGATGGGTCTTGTGGCGCCCTGTAGCCGGCCCACGCTCTCGTCTGTATTGGCCACGGCTTGGACCCATCCTCAAACTCCACCAGCGAGAAGTCCTCGTGCTTGTTGTAGAGTTGGCGGACCTCGTCCGCGCTGAGCGCCCGGCGCAGCAGCGTGAGCGAGGCGATTTTCCCGCCAAAATGATGGCCAGCAAATCCATTCCCGTCCCCTCCAGACAGCACCACTGGGGCCATTTGCAACAACGGCCCCACACTGCCCAGGACAAGATTGCCATTCGCCACCAATAGGCCATCACTGTATAAATTAAACTGTGTCCCGTCGTAGGTGGCCACAAGGAAATGCCACTTTCCGGGAGTTACTTTTGCAGGGGCTGAAAGTTCGTTGTCCTTGCCCATCCACAGAAGCAGTTCCCCACGATCGAGCGCCAGGTAGCGGGGATATTCCTCCGTTGTTTCCCCGATACCGGCCACCAAGGTCGGTGCGTTTATCTCGTCCTGTGGCCTTGTCCAACAGGAAAGTGTCCATGGGACGGCGGCATGGAGCACCGTGTCCTTTTTCCGCAACGGCCTCTTGAGTCCTTCCCCACCGGCCAGAAACACACCGTTGTATGGCCCATAGAAAGGTGGGTCATTGGTGACCGGTGTGGCCACCGCAAGTCTGGTTTGGGGCCAGAGAAGGGGCCCGACAGCCAATAAAGAAACGGTAAGGACAATGGCCACGGACAGAAGAGGCAATTTGCAAACTGTGTCCTTCATGTGTCCCCTACTTCAAATTGAATGTTTGCTGCAATGGAAGGTCTTGCGAGGAGCCACCAACAAAGAAGGTATACCCTCCCGGAACCAGGTCCCAGTTGTTTTTCGCCTCGTTGAAAATGGAAAGGTATTCAGGCTGGACCGTGATGGCCACTTTTTTACTCTCGCCCGGCAGTAACATGACTTTGCTCCAGCCCACAAGGCGCTTGGGCGGCTCGTCCGCACTGGCAGGCAGCGCCGCGTATACCTCCGCCACCTCGGCCCCAGCGCGCTTTCCCGTGTTCTTCACCGTAAAGTGGACCGCGACCGGTTGGCCCGGCGTAACTTTCAAATTGGAGTAGGCAAAGGTCGTATAAGAAAGGCCATGTCCAAAGGGAAAGAGCACCGGCAGCTTCTGGGCGTCATACCATTTGTAGCCCACCAGCAACGCGGCCTTGTTGTAGTCCACGGGGAAAGGTGCAAAGCCATTGGCATATACGTTTCGATAGGTCTGTGCTGGAGGGGCCCCTGCGGCGACCGCCTCATGCGCTTTCTTCCATGCGTACGCCTCCGTCGATTGCTCGGGGGGGGTTACAATTCCAGGTGGGGGAAGCTCGGCCCCATTCAAGGGGAAGGTAATTGGCAGCTTGGCGCTGGGGTCCACCTTGCCAAAGAGCACATTGGCCACGGCGTTTGCGCCACGGCTGCCTGCATACCATGCTTCGACGATTCCAGACACCTTGCCGGCCCACGGCATCAACATGGGACCGCCGGTCTCCATTACCACGATGGTGTGCGGGTTGGCCGCCGCTACCTGTTCAATCAGGGCATCTTGCTGGTCCGGCAACGTCAGATTGTCCAGGTCCATTCCTTCGCTTTCCCACTGGTAGGCAAAGACAATGGCCACATCTGCGCTTTTGGCCAGCACTGCTGCTGCAACAGGGTCTGCACCATCGTTGTACTGGATTTTTGCCCGCGGGTCCATCTGGCGCAGGGCCTTCAGGGGCGAGGTGGGAAACCAGATTTGCGCCTTCCATTCCGTTGCCCTATGGCCTGGCGGTGCAATAACATTGCCGCCCGGTGGGTCTACCTGGGCCGAACCTGAACCGGAAACCATGCCCACGTCCGCATGGGCGCCAATCACTGCGATGCTGCGCACCTTGGCTGCGTCCAAGGGCAACAGATTGTTATTGTTTTGCAGCAAGACAATGCTCTGCTCCGCCAGGTGCTGTGCGATTTCCAGCCCACCTTCCACGTCCACCACGCTCTTCGCAGGCGGGTCATCCACAACGCCGCAGGCAAATTCCGTGCGCAAAATGCGCCGCACATGGTCGTCCAGCTCCGCCAAGGGGACCCTGCCCGATTGCACGGCCTGCTTGAGCGCCGCGCCGTAGAAATTTTCCGATGGCTCTTCGTTGTCCAACCCTGCGGCTGACGCCTTCACTGTGCTGTGCGTCGCCGCCCAGTCGGAAAGCACAAAACCGGGGAACTTCCAGTCTTTTTTCAGCACGTCTGTCAGCAGATATTTGTTTTCGCAGGCATAGTCGCCATTGACGCGGTTGTAAGAACACATCACCGCACCAGCGTGGGAGGTGCGCAGGCCTATCTCAAAGGCGAGCAGGTCGGTCTCGCGCATGGCGCGCTTGCTGATGATTGCATTGGCCGATGTACGTCCGCTCTCTTGGTCGTTCATCGCATAGTGCTTGATGTCGCCAATGACGTGCTGCGCCTGCAGGCCCTGCATCGTTGCGCCCACCATGGTCCCGGCCAGGATGGGGTCTTCGCCTTGGTATTCAAAGGTGCGTCCATCCTGTGGTTCGCGGGCCAGATTGACGCCCCCGCCCAGCGACATGTTGTATCCTTGGGCGCGGAGCTCCCGGCCAATCAGCGCCCCATAGGCGCGTGCCACCTGCGGGTCCCAACTGGAGGCCGCAGCAAGGTCCGAGGGCAGTGCGGTCGAATAACGTCCATTTGCCCCGCTGCGGGTGACCCCATAGGCCGCATCGGCCATCTGGATGCCGGGAATGCCCAAACGTGGCACGCCCACGACGTACCCTGCTCCACCATTGGAGTCCCGCTGGTGGGGGTTGGGCCCGCTGGCGTAAGACCCGTCCGTGCCATGGAGCAAGGAGATTTTTTCATCGAGCGTCATCTGTCGCAGCACCATTGCGGCGCGTGCATCGGGTGAAAGCGAACGGTCCATCCACGGGGCCTGCGGCGTTGGTTTCGCCTGTTGTTGCGCAAGCGATGGAAGGGCTGCAATTAAAAAAAGCAGCGCCACGAACACTCTGCTGTCCATACGGCGCATGTGCCGATGCATCTCCACTGTCATTTTCTTCCTCTATCTTGAAATATCGACGTCAGAAAAATACTAATCCGCTGGGAAACTTCCTGTACACGGCCCGTAATGTCCATCGGTTTTGGCGCCGGCCTGTGCCCCCGTGCTGGCCTGATATAAGTGCGGACCCCTGCTTATTGCTCCGGCCCCAAAGGATGGGACTTGGGGCCCCACTCTAACCGCAAAAAAAACGTGGTCAGAGTGGGAGAGCACGATGCAAACCTTTCAGGCCGGACCCATAGGAAATGCCAGCCCACGCAACCATGCCCTCCCCTGCCCCTTTATTTTTTGTTTACGTCGTAATTCATATAGATGACGTGGGTCTGTAGGTATTCTTCCAGTCCATGTTTGCCGTCTGCGCCGCCAATGCCAGACTTGCGCCAACCAGCATGGAAGCCCTGCATCGCCTCAAAATTCTCGCGGTTTACATAGGTCTCGCCAAACTTCAATTCGTTACTCGCCCGCATGGCCACGTCCAGACTGCGGGTGAAGATCGATGAGGTCAGCCCGTACTCGCAGTCATTGGCGTATTCGATTGCTTCATCCATGTCCTTGAAAGTCATAATGGGAAGGACCGGACCGAAGACCTCCTGCTGCATGATTTTTGAGTCTTGCCTACAATGGGCCAATACCGTGGGTGGATAGAAATGGCCCTTGCGGTCCGGGTACTTCTTTCCTCCAGACAAAAGTTCCGCACCCTCCTGGATGGCTGTCTTGACCGCATGGTCAACGGAATCCATCTGCCCTTTGCTCACCATTGGCCCCATCTCAACGCCTGCCTGCAGAGGGTCGCCAACCACCGTCTTTTCCATGGCCATCGTCATCTTTTCTATAAATTCCCCGGCGATGGCCTCCTGCACATAGACCCGTTCCGCGCAGTTGCAGACTTGCCCGCTGTTGATGATCCGCGAGGCCCGGATGGCCCGTACCGCCAGGTCAATGTCCGCGTCCTGCATCACAATGGCCGGGGCCTTGCCGCCAAGTTCGAGGGACACTTTGGTCACATTGTCCGCCGCCGCCCGCATCACCGCGATGCCACCGTCCACGCTGCCTGTCAGGCTCACCATGCCGACCTTGGGATGACGGGCCAGCCCATCTCCCACCACCGAACCTTTACCGGAAACGAGATTGAAAACGCCTTTGGGCAAAGACGACTTGGCGACGATCTTGGCAAACTCAAAGGCGTTGTTTGGCGTCTCGCTGCTCGGCTTAATGACGATGGTGTTCCCTGTTACCAATGCTGGCGCCATCTTGCGGACTATGAGAAAGAAGGGGAAGTTCCACGGAAGAATGCCAGCAATGACCCCGATGGGGTGCTTATACAGCAGGATGTTTTCCCCCGGTCGGTCGCTCTGGATGATCTCGCCTTCATAGCGCCGGGCAAACTCCGCCATATAGTCAATGTAATCGGCGGAGAAGTCCACTTCGACCTCTGCCAGTGGCAGTATCTTCCCCTGCTCTTCGGTGATGGTGCGCGCCAGGTGCTGCCTGTTTTCGCGGATGCCCTGGGCGATCTCGCGCAAGTGCCCGGCACGCTGGATGGCCGGCAGCTTGCCCCAGGCCCTTTGCGCCTTTTCCGCAGCCAGTACGGCAGCATTCACGTCTTCCAACGTACCGCTGGGGAACTCGGAGATGACCTCTTCTGTTGTAGGATTTACGACCGGCGCCGTTTTGGATGTGGCGACAAACTCGCCATCAATCAGCATCTGATACCGAGGAAGGGACGTTCCTGTTTGACCCATCGTGTTCTTCTCCATCTTTCGGTTGTGGGCCTGGTACGTGGGACCAAGGCCCTATTGCTTTCCAGGTGTGGTTTTTGCAAAAAACTCCAGGACGCTGGCCGTAAGGGACGATAGGAGCCCCTCGAATTCCTTAGCGTCCCTCCCCATTTCCAGGGGCACAGTCCCCTTGGACGGTGCGCCCGCTTGCGCTGGAGCAGAGGGGGCTTTGCCTGTAGCGTCGTGGAAACGTGCATCGGGCAGCCCTAATTTTTTCTTGATGGCCAGCAGGTCATTGATTTTGCCCGGAGGTATCTCCGGCAAAGGGGAACGCAACTGGGAGGCCAGCAGGATGGTCTTACAGTATGTGTCAAGGATTTCGACATACCACTCCGCATGGGCCACTGTATCGGCCCAGCAAACAATCCCGTGGTTGGAGAGAAGGACCGTGTTGTGGTCTCTCACATAAGGGAGCACCGTCTCTGCAAAGGCCTTTGTGCCCGGGGTCTCGTAGGGGGCCAGGGCGACCGGGCCGACAAACACTTCCATCTCCGGGACCAGGCCCCCCTGCGGGACCACCCCTGCCACCGCATGGGCCGTGGCGTAGGGCGGATGGCAGTGGATGACCGCCTTTGCCTCCGGCACGGCATTGTATATCTCCAGATGGAGAAGGACCTCGCTGGTATGGGGCCGTTCCCCGCAGAGCCTTTGGTTGTTCATGTCAATCAGCGAGAGGTCGTCCGGCGTCAGGTCCCCCTTGCTGAGCAGGGTCGGAGTACAAATCACATATTGCGGGGAGATGCGGACGGAGATGTTCCCCCCATTGCCGTCCACGTATTGCCGCTGCCAAAGTTTTTTGCCGGCCAGCACAATCTGTTCTTTCACCTGGCGGGCCTCAGGGGAATGGAAGATGCTTATCGCATCTTGTTCGGGCGCCCCCTCTTCAACGGCCTGGGGGAAACATTCCATGAGGGCGCGCCGTAATATATCGGAGACGAGTTTGGGAGAAGGGGACTTTGTGGGCATATATCAACCAGAATGAATTTTACATCCGAAACTATTCAAACTGCAAATTTATTAGACGTCCACTGGGGGATGCAAATAATTTTCTGCAGTCCGCCCCTCCGTGGCGCAAGGAGAGCGGAGAGTGGTACAGTGTATCTTGAAATTGTTCCATTAAGAATATCGCGGTAAGGACGACATGCTTCCCGTCACCCGCCAAGGAAGGGACCGCACCTTGAACATAAAAATCCTCCTTCGCTCCGCATTGTTTCTACTGGTTTGCCCAACGCTGTTGGGCCAATCTACGGACCACGCTGGCCGCTTTGCAATCACTACGAACCCACGGCCTTAGCGCGCGGCAGGGGCCATCGGCACGTTGAGGTAATTTCCGTAACCCACCAGAATGGTGGAGAAGACCAGCACGGCCAGCCCCAGGGCGACAAAGACCTTCGTCCTGCGGCTGGTCCCGTTCCATTCCCCAAGCAGGATGCCCCATACCGTAGAGAAGATGAGGATGCTGGCCATGAGCAGCGTCCAACTGGAGAAGTCATATTTTCCCATCTTGGTCTGGCCGATGCTATAGAAGAAAAACTGCAAGTACCAAAGAATTCCAACCGCGGCACAAAGCAGATAATTGATGGACAGGTCCGCCGCTGCGATACGGGACGCGATTTTTTCGGCCTGCGCACTGTCCCCCAGGCCCCAAAATTGCCCTGCACTGCCGTTGCGGGACATCAACACAACACACCAGAGGAAGTTGGTGGTCAGACCGCCGAGCAGGACCACGACCAGAATGGGCAGGTTCTGCCACTCGACGGCGTGGCCATGCGCCAGCAAAACATTGCGGGCCAAAGCTGCAATGGGCCTTCCCGTGGCCAGTCCATAGGCAAAGCAGGCGCTCATTACGCCAGAGAAGACGGCCACCAGAATCCCCTTGGGAAAATTAAATTCCGTCACCGTCTTTTGCTTTTCAGCCGCGTCCAGTTCCTTTTCCTTGGAGCGCCCGGCCATGCCGCTGAACGTGATCCCTACCATGCAGACGCCAATGCCCAATAGGATGATCTGCCCCGGCGTATGGTGCAACAAGGCAGGCATTTCACCCCGGAAGAGGGGCGGCATCAAGGTGCCAAATGCGGCTGTAAAACCAAATGCTACGGTGTATCCCAGCGCTATGCCCAGATAGCGGATGGTCAGGCCAAAAGTAAGTGCCCCCACGCCCCACATCAGGCCCCAGAAATAGGTAAGCAAGAGCGTGTGCAGCGGCGTATGCTGCAGGACCGCGGCCACACCGGGGACCAGGAGGAAGGCCACCAGAAGCGGGGCCAGCAAATAGGCGAAGAGACCTTGCAACAGCCAGTATGTTTCCCACGACCACTTGCGTATGGACCGAAATGGCAGGTAGCAACTGGCCGAGGCCAGTCCGCCTGCCCACTGATAGACGACACCTAGAAACGGATTTGGCCCCACAGAGACACCTCCTGGGAATTCATTGTTCCTGGCCACAAAGCAGCAAAAGCATACGAGGACGGCCTGAAAACATCCATAGCGTGCTGGGCCAGGAGGCCCGCGCCCCAGATGCCTGCCTGCCATACACGCTCCACCTGCCCTTGCTGCGGGAACAGCCCAACCATACACAAGTCGAGCGCAAATATCAATAGGGACAATGTTTAATATGTAAATGTATTTTGGGACACGAGTGCAGCATCCTACGGCAAAAAAGGATGATGCATGGGCTTGTATCGGGGAAGGCGCCCGACCGGGGACGGTAAATGGGCCTTACCGCTTACAAGATGCTAGGTGTGACGGACGCTGAAGGCCCTCGTCTCTTGTTTGGGGGTGCTGACCCAGATGGATTCCTGTTTCAGGACCAGGACCGGGCAGGAGGACTCGCACAGAACGCGATAGGCCGTGCCGGGGACAAAGTGCGAGCTGAAGGTGGAATGCGCAGAGGTCCCAAGGATGATCATGTCCGCAGAATTTTCCTTGGCATACTTGAGTATCTCCTCCGTGGGCTGGCCATGCACCACTTCGCACACCGGCCTGCATTTGTGGAGGGGCCTGACACTGAGCAGGTCCTGCAGCATCTTCCTTGCATATTCGCTGACGCGCGCTGCGGAGGGATGTTCCTTGGCCACCTTGGGGCCAACGTACAGCAGCGAAATCTCTGCGCCATGCTTCTCTGCCACGGAAAGGGCAAACTCCGCCATCCGCCTGGAGTCGTGGTCGAGTGGGGTGGCGAAGACAATCCTCATCCGCTCCTTGGGCGGCCTTCCTGTCAGTTGCACCTTGGGCCCAATCACCATGACGGGGACCTCAATGCGATGGAAGATGGATTCGGCCACGGAGCCAAGCGTATGCAGGTGGAGCTTTTCCGTCCCATGCGAGCCGGAGATCAGCCGGTCCGCCTGCCATTCTTCGGCCAGTTTTGTGATTTCCACCACCACATTGCCTGCGGCCAAATGGGAGGAGCACTGGATGCCCGCACGCACCGCCGTGGCCACGGCCTCTTTCAGCTTTTTCTCTGCGGCCTCCCGCACCCGGTCGGATTCGGGGTGTTCCCCAAGGGGCGGTTCGTCCAGCATGACGTTGGTGTCTGTCAATATGTGCGCAATCCGTACCTCGGCCTTGTAGTCCTTGGCCTGCTGGATGGCGACGGGCAGGGTAAAACCAAGATCGACAAGGTCGGTGGCCAAAAGAATACGGTGTGGACTGGCCCATAATGAGGTTTGGCTGGCAGGCATACTGGTCCCTCGGTATCCACTAGTTTCTATCGAGGGGGCACGGTTGCATGTGTTTCATCACACAGGCCTGTGTGATGGCCATCACATACAGAATGAAGTTTGTATGCTTGCAACAAGCGCAGGCGCTGGGCAGCCGTTGCTGCACCATCGGCCCCCGGCAGGGCGCTGGCCCCTGCTAAATCAACAGTTCCAGGGTCTCTTTGCGGAGAATGGTAATGGACGTCCCTTTGATCGAAATCAGTCCTTTTCGCTTGAATTCATTCAAGACCCGGGTGACAGATTCCCGCGTTGTCCCCAGCATGGTGGCCAGGTCTTCATGGGTAAGGGACATGGTAAAGCGCAGCTTCTGGTCGGCCTGCCCGGAGGCAAGCTGGAGCAACAGCCGGGAGACACGTCCAGAGATGCAGGTGGAAAGGGCCAGCCGGGTCGCGTCACACAGCGCGTCCCGGTATTCCTGATTGAGCATCTTCACGGTGTGCATGCTGCCCTCAATGTGGCGCTCAATAAAATGCAGGAAATCCTGGCGCTGGAAGGACTTCACCTGCACCGGATCCAGGGCGTGTGCGGTGATCTCATACGGCGTGCCAGAGATTGCGGCGCTCAGGCCCAGCACATCTCCGGGCTTGGCAATCCGCACCAGCAGGGTCTTGCCGTCTTTGGAGGAGGTCGTCAGTTTCATGTGGCCGGAACAGAGGATGTACACGCTGCGCGCCGCTTGCGCCTCAAAAAAAAGGGTGCTGCCAGACGGGATCATCACATGCATCCCCAGTGCGTCATACTCTGCCAGCGCCTGCGGCGACAAATTGCAAAACCAGTCCGAGTGCTTGTTTTTGCACGTCAGGCAGCTTTCCGCATACATCATGTCGTGACAGTTATCGACCATATTTCCCTGCTTACCGGTTGCAGCGTTGATACTATCAAAGTCCGTAGAGAGCATCGCGTGGCCCCCACCCCCTGTCAGCTAACAGCAGGGCTGTGGTGGCCCATCAGTCGGGCATCTCCTCCTGGGGGCGTGGTGTGCAGGCTGCGCAGGATCATGGCTGGGCAGCGGGCAAAGCGTAAAGTGTTGGCCACGACCCCTGCCGGAAGGTGGGTGAGCAATTCACCGCCCTTGCGCACGCTCATCACCAGCAGGTCCGCCTGGCTGTCATCCACCATGCGGACGATCTCTTCTGCGGGGTCGCCTGCGCGGATCAAACATTGCGGCTTGACGGTCAGCCACGCCTCCGGCTGCATCATCTTTTCCAGGGACGCGTACTGGTCTTCCGTGGGGCTTTCGATCCCACCCTGTCGCACATGGAAGATGGTCAGCCGCGCACGATGGCTAAAAGCTATATTTCCGGCGAGCCGGGCCGCTTCTGTGACGCCCCGCGTCGTATCACAAGCCAGCACCAGATGTTTCCAAGGGAGTGTTTTTGCGGTCCGCCGGGCCGCTTCCGGGCCAACCACGATCACGGGCCGGTCCGATTTGCGGATCAACACTTCGGCCACGGACCCCAGCAGAAAACGGTCCATCCCACGCAGTCCTTCTGTGCCCACTACAATACAGGCAGCATCCAGGTTGTCCGCAATCTGTAGAAGTTCATGGGCCGCACTTCCCATGGCCAGCACACCCTTTGCGGTGATGCCGCTCCCGCCCAGGGCCTTGGAGGCCTCCTCCACATGCTGCCTCAGTTCTGTTTGCTGTATTTCCAGCAGGGGGACGGAGTCTTCCGGGACAATGGGCATAACGTAAGCCACATACAGTGGCTTCAATTCCGCCTTGGCCAGCATGGCCGCATACGCAACTACGGACCTCGATATCGGCGAGAAATCCGTCCCGACGACGATAGGGCCTTTGGATAGGTCAGAGCCGATGTTCATAAGGACACTCTCCCCCCATAGAACAACCCTAGAGTAACGCCGATGCTGGGCCAGTGACCCAATATACTGGTCCCGGTGACTGCCATCACAATATACCAAGCCACCGGACTTTCTGGTAACAGTATATTCTTTTGTTGGGATGACACAAAAGCGTCACAGACCGAAATTACATCCCGCCGTGACGACCATCACATAAATTTTCCGCCATAGCGATACACTGACCATAAACAGGTTCCAGATACGAACATACACAGGGGGACATCCTACACATCCATGAACAACGGACAGCAGCTTTCCAGATTTGACATGCTCGTCGAACGCGCGCAGAAACTGCCTGCCATTCCGGTGGCCGTCAGCTATCCATTGACCAATGTTGCCCTCGGCGGCGCACTCGAGTCCGCACAACTTGGCCTTATCAGGCCCATCCTGGTGGGGCCCAAAGACAGGATTTTGCGCCTGGCCGATACCGAAAAAATGGACCTTGGGCAGTGCGAAATTGCAGATGCCGCTGATGAGATGGAGGCAGCCAAGCTTTCCGTGGCGTTTTGCCGCTCCGGTCGCGCCGTCGCCTTAATGAAGGGCAGCCTGCACACAGACATATTTATGCGGCCTGTCATCGCCAGGGAAACAGGGCTCCGGACCCAGCGGAGGATCAGCCATGTGTTCGTCATGGAAACACCCGCCTACTCGCGCAATCTGCTGATTACCGATGCGGCGATCAACATTTTGCCCACCCTGGACGACAAAGTGGACATTGTGCAGAACGCCATCGACCTGGCCCAGGTCCTCGGCGTGCCCCAGCCCAAGGTCGCCATCCTTTCGGCGGTGGAGACGGTGCAATCCAACATCGAGTCCACCATCCATGCCGCGGCACTCTGCAAAATGGCGGAGCGCGGCCAGATCACCGGGGGCATCCTGGATGGGCCGCTTGCCTTTGATACGGCGGTCAGCCCGGAAGCCAACAAAATCAAGCACCTGGTGTCGTCGGTCTCCGGGCAGGCCGATATTGTTGTGGTCCCGGACCTAGAATCCGGCAATATGCTGGCCAAGCAATTGGAATATCTGGGCGGGGCCAGAATGGCGGGGATTGTCCTTGGGGCCGCTGTTCCTGTCATCCTCACCAGCCGGGCAGACTCCGCAAAGACGCGGATGACCTCTGCCGCCCTGGCCGTCCTGATGCAAGAACACGATACAAAGCTTTGCCTGTAGAAAATCGTGGGTGCAAGGCCCTGGTGCGCGGGGCCTTGCACTGGAAAATCATCTTTCTCGCTGGTGTCCGGGTAACGCCACCAGGCCCAGGTGGTCTCTGCTATTCCGCGCCAGCCGCCATCCATCCATTCTTGTGCATCCAGTTTTGCAGCAACACCGGCCACAGGCGCAGCTCCGGGTTTTCCTGTGCGAGTCCAGCGCCGTGACGGCCCTGCTCAAAGATGTGCATCTCTGCGGGAACGCCAGAGCGCAGGAGCGCTTCATAAAACAGGACACTGTTCATCACCGGGACCGCATCGTCGTTGGTGGTGCTGAAAAGAAATGTTGGCGGCGTCTGCGGTGTCACCTGGGTCTCGTTGGAGAGTCCGTCAACCAGCGCCGGGCTGGGCGTTTCGCCAAGCAATGCGTGCATTGACCAGTTGTGCGTGGTCCCGGACTGCATGCTGATGACCGGGTAAGCGAGGACCATGAAATCCGGGCGGCTGCTGGCGTGTTCGATGGCGTCGCTTGCAGCGGAATTTCCCGCGTCAAAATGCGTGCCCGCGGTCGATGCCAGATGGCCCCCCGCTGAAAACCCCCAGATGCCAATTTTGTCCGGCGCAATGTCGAAACGCAAAGCGTTGGCGCGGACGTATCGGATGGCCCGTTGTGCATCCATCAACTGCGCCGGATGATGATAGCGCGGCCCCAGCCGGTAAGTCAGAACAAAGGCGGCAACACCGCGTGCATTCAGCCAGTGGGCGACCTGTGTGCCTTCCTTATCGACAGCCAACATTACATACGCGCCGCCGGGGCAGACAACAACAGCCGTATGGGTGGGGTTGTTGGCTGGGATGTAGGCTGTGATGCTTGGTTTGTCCAGGCCGGTGGCGCCCACGGCGCCGGGTGCGCCATTCGGCCATAATTGGATTGGCGCGGCGATGGATTGTTGCTTTGCACCCAGCAGAATGGGCGGGGGAATGGTGGCCGTTGGGCCGCTGGCAGATTGTTGGCCAAAACCTGGCGATAGAGAAGCGGCCAGCACCAGTCCGGCCATCCCTGGCGCCAAGGCCCGAAGGGCGCGATATTTGTCCAAGGCGCTGTCTCCTTATTGAAATTATTTTATTCCATGCCGCTTCCCACGGACAAGCCCTTGCAGGCCCAGCACCCCATCCAGCACGCTACCAGATCGGCCCTGCTGGGCTTTGCCGCGCGCCAACTTACACGCTTTTTGCAACACAGCCGTACTGGGCCCATCCTCAACCACAAGGCCTTCAATGGTAAAATCATAGATGTGACTGCCCATTCAAGGGCCGTCACCCCTTCACCGCAGCTATCAGCGGCCATTTCGTAGTGGCCCCAGAGGTTGAAAAAGAATGCATTGGACAAACATCCTGATTACAGCAGCAGTCATTGTCGTCTTTTTGCTGCTGAAACGTGTCGGCCAGATTTCCCGCAAAGATGCACAGGAGCATTTGAAGAACGGGGCGCTGGTGATTGACGTGCGCAGCCCTGCAGAGTTCAGCTCCGGCCATCTGCCGCGCGCCATCAATGTCCCGTTGGACAAAATCCATGCCGTCTTGCCGCGCCGCGTGAAGGACAAGAAGCAGGTACTGCTGTTGCATTGCCAGGGAGGGATGCGCAGCAGCACGGCCAAGAGAAAGTTGAAGGGCCTGGGTTACGCCAATGTCCACAACCTCGGTTCCTATGGCCGGGCGGCCCAGATTGTAGGCAGCGAGTAAGATGGGCCTTGTCTGGCCCAGACGCCGCACACTCTTCCATGCAACGCTGGAATACCGGGAAGTCCACTGGCAAGCATGTTTACAACGGCCTTTGCTGTGGACTAGTGCCTTTGCTGCGGACTGGTTCCTTTGCTGCGGACTAGCGCCTTTGCTGCGGACTGGCGCCTTTGCTGCGGAAGGATGCGTGCGTCTTTGGCGCCCACTTTTCCAGGAACGCCGTCACCGCGGCGCTGTCCAGCTTGCTCATCTTCTCAAACTCACCGTTCCTCTGCGCGTAGAGCACGCGTCCCTGGCCATCCAGCACCACCAAGGCCGGCACGCCCTTATTGAGTGGGATGCCGTACTTCCGCGCCAGGTCCAGGTTCCTGTCATATTCCCCAACGCTGATGTCCACCAGCACGTAATTTGTCTGCAACAGGCCGGCGTTGCCAGGGTCATGGAAGTAAATGTTGAGCAACTGGCAATCTACACACCAGTTCCCGCCAAAATCCAAAATCACGCGCTTGTGTTCCCGCGCAGCCGTGGCCAGGGCCGCACGAATTTCCGCCTTGGCATCGGCGGTATCAGAATAGATGTTCGCCGACCCAATCTGCGCGAACACAAGCGACGCAGTGGGCCAGTGCGTCCCTCCCGCTGCGGACCACAGCCCCAGCAATAGCGCAAGAAGACCGCACCCTGCCACGCGCAAGGCCCGTGGAAAAACAGAAGACGCCATGCACCCCTCCCAGCAATAGTGTAAGCGAGGCGCCGTCTCCAGTTTTTATCCCTCTGTCTGTTTGGTCAGAGCACGGGAGTGTCGTTGCCTAGTAAGGCGCGGCGCACAATCGGCAACGGCACGCCCCCCTGCTCCAGCAATGCATCGTGGAATTTCTTGAGCGAGAAGGCCGCTCCCTCCTTTTGCTGCACATCGCTGCGCAACTTCAGGATCATCAGCTTGCCCAGCGTGTAGTAGAGATAGGTGGGGTCGCTGGTGCCGCGCTTGGTCTCCACCAGTCCAACGGCGCGCGATTGATGGCCCTCGGCGACAAAAAAGTCCACCGCCTGGTCCATCGTCATCTGCCCGGTGTGCATTTGGATGCCGACGATGAAGCGGGCATCGCGCAACAGGGCGTCGGTCAACTGGCCCAGGCGGACCAGCTTGGCCTCGCGCGCGTCTTTTGCGCCCCAGCCAGGCTGGCCGTAGCCTTCGTCCAGCATCATCTGCTCGCAATAGTGCGCCCATCCCTCCACGTTGCTAGTGGCGTAGAGCATCTTGCGTACGCGCGAGTGGACCTGCGGCATGTAGAGGAACTGCACATAATGGCCAGGATAGGCCTCATGCACTGAGGTGCTGATGATGGTGCCGATGTTGAAGGCGGCCATGCTTTCGCGCACCTGTTCTGCGGGCAGGTTGGCCGCTGGCACTGTCACGTTGAAATACGCCTTCTGCGAACCCTTTTCATAGGCGCCGGGCGGGTCCATGGAGGCCATGGTGGTGGCGCGCATGAACGGCGGCGTGTCTTCCAGCGTAGGTTCGACCAGCGAGGGAAGGGTGACAATCTGCTTGGTCTGGATGAACTGCACCAGATTGTTGAAGGTGTCCTGGAAGGACTGGAGCAGTTGGCTGGGCGGCGGATAATCTGCGTCCAGCACGGCCAGCATCTGCTGCGGGGTCTTGCTGGGGTCCAGTTCGTGGGCCACGGCGCGGAACTGCTCCTGGTTGCGGTGCAGGTCCGCGTAAGCGATGTGGAGCAACTGGTCCAGCGGGATGTCCACCATCTCGTCATCCAGCAGCTTCTTGCGGAAGGTCTCCGCGCCGATGCGGAAATCGCCGTGCGAACGCGGCAGCAGGTCCGTCTGCACCCATTGCTGGTAGCTGGTCAGCGCCGCGACCACGGCAGCGTTGGAGGCATGGAACTGGGCCAGCAGCCTGGGATCTTTCACCTCGGCAAAGGCCGCAGGCACGTCGTTTTTGAAGAAGTCAATGTCGCCAGGGAGCTGCTCCAGCGCAATTTCCGTGTAAATCTTCGGCGGGTCCACCAGATTGGTGCGGGCGGCCTGGAGCGCCGCAGGCATTTGTTTTTCGCGTTCAACCAACGCGGCCAAACGCACCTCGGCGGGCGCGTAGTTGCGCTCCATGATGGTGAAGGCGCTGTTGGTGATGCCGCTGGAGTAGTGGTCGGGGTCCTTCTGCCAGGGTCGGATGGTCTGCAAGGTCAGCAATTGGCTGCGAATTTGGCCCAACAGGAAGGCGCGGTCCCCTGCGTCCCACTCGCTGAGGCCAACGGGAGAAAACGCGGCCACTTTTTGCTCATAGGTAACAAGCGCGGCTGTTTCCTTGTCAATGCCAACGCGCGAGTCATCTTCCAACTGCGCGTCGTATTGGTGCAGCCCGGCGCTGGTGCCTGCCGTTGGGTTGTAGGGCAGATAGACCGTGTCAAAATAAGCATCCACCAGGGCGTTCCAGGCGGCGGTGTGTTGGGCGTTTATTTTTTGTGGGGTCGGCATGGCGTGGGCCTGGGCAAGGACGCAGGGCGCGGTGAGCGCCGCTGCCATTACAAGGGAAAGCGCGAAAGATTTCATCTCAGCTCCGAATAAAAAATGGCGGACTGGAAATTATAGCGGCTTCCGCGGAATGTGGCGCGGACATGGGCCTTACGTCTCCAGGGTGAACTCCCAGCCACAATACTTCCCCTCTGGCGCATCGGGAGGGCAATGCAGGCATTGGGTGCGGATGCGTGGGTCCACGGTGCGGGCAAAGGTCTCAAACTCCATGATGCCGACGCTCTTGCAGGGGAAGTCGGGCAGCCCTTTGCTGCGGCGGGTCTGCTGCACGCGGCACATGTCCATGAAAAAAGTGAGGCGTTGCCGGTCCGCTGACCACACCGAGCGCTGCGTATTGATGACGCTGTAGAGGCGCAGGCCCAGCGCCCTTTCCAATGCAGGGAGGCCGCCATTCGCGGGGATGTTGAAGGTGGCCATGATGCGGCGCGCCTCCGTGGCCGCGAACCTCTCCCAGGAGCGCGTGTCCAGGTCAATGGCCGTCTCCATGCCGAGCCGTTCTTCCGCGGCCAGGAACCAGCAGCCGTCGTGGGCCAGCCAGTTTTTGGCGAACATTTCCAGCGCGCGCAGCAGGTCTTCGCGGTCCATTGTGTCGAATGCTCTTGGCGATTGGCCCATGGATGCAGGACCTCCTTTTATCTTGCTGTCTTGCCCTACAATATCAAAAAAGATTGGATGGCTGCGCACCCGGCCATGGCCCTGCATCGCCGGTGTTGAAAACCAAGGCCGTCCGTGACCACCACTACAGGCCCTCTTCCGTTTGGGCCGGGGAGCATGCGCTCTCTGCTGGCGTGGGGACGCCCCGCGCCGGAGGATTGGCGGGACTAGAATAGTATTTGCGGGTGTATACAGCCGCGCACATGCAAGGATTGGCAAGGTTTGGGAGCAAGTCTAGGAGCAAGACTAGGAGCAAGACATGGGCAATGCAATCAAGACCACATTTCTACTCACGCTGCTTACCCTGGTGCTGGTCCTGGTGGGTGGCCGCTTCGGCGGACGCGAGGGCCTGGTGTTTGGCTTTGCCATTGCCGTGGCGATGAACTTCTTCAGCTACTTCTACTCCGACAAAATTGCGCTGCGCATGTACCGCGCGCAGCCGGTGACGCGGGAACAATTGCCGCGCGTTTATCAGGTCGTTGAGCAGATGACGCAGCGGCTGGGCCTGCCTATGCCAAAGATTTATGTCATCCCCAGCCCGTCGCCCAACGCTTTTGCCACGGGGCGCAACCCCAAGCACGCCTCTGTCGCCGTCACTGAGGGCATACTGCAGTTGCTCAACGATGAGGAACTGGCCGGCGTGCTGGCGCACGAACTGGGCCATGTGCAGAACCGCGACATCCTGACCAGTTCGATTGCCGCCACGCTGGCCGGGGCCATCACTTTGATTGCGCGCATGGGCTATTGGGCGGCGCTTTTCGGCGGCTTTGGCGGACGCGGCAGCCGCGACCGCGACGGTGGTGGCATCGGTGCGCTGCTCATGCTCTTTCTGGCGCCCATCGCGGCAACATTGATCCAGCTTGCCGTCTCCCGTTCGCGTGAGTACGAGGCCGACGCCACCGGCGCCAAGACCACGGGCAATCCGTATGCCTTGGCCAGCGCCCTGGAAAAGCTGGAGGCATACTCCAAGCGCTTGCCCATGACGGCCTCGCCTTCCAACGCGCACCTGTTCATCATTGCGCCGTTGCTGGGCCGGGGGAGTTTTGGCAATCTCTTCTCCACCCATCCGCCCACGGCCAAGCGCATTGAACGCCTGATTGGGCGCGCGTCCGTGCATGGAGTGGAATGATCCAACAGGCAAGGGTCAAGGCCCTGGCAGTCTGCCTATAAAGCGATGCAAAGGAGAGGATGACCGTGCGGACACTGGTGCGGAGTTTGCTGTTGCTCTGCTTGGCCGTTTGGCTGGGCGGGCTGGTTTTCTTTGTTGCGGCGGTTGCGCCGGTGGCCTTTGGCGTGTTGATGCCGATGCTGCCGGACCCGGCCTTCGGGGCACACATCGCGGGCACCATGGTGCGCGGCTCCCTGCTCGAACTGCACTGGATGGGACTGGTCGCCGGGGCAGCGATGGTTTTCCTCCTCACCGTGGAGCGAAGTATGCAGTGGACGCGGCATTCCCTGGCCCCATACTTTGCGGTGCTGGTCTTCATGCTGGCGTTGACGGCCTACTCGCAGTTTTCCATTATGCCGCGCATGGAGACATTGCGGATGCAGACCGGTGGCGCGATTGACAGTGTGCGCGCGGACAATCCTGCGCGGATGGAGTTCAACCGGCTGCACCAGCAATCCACGCGGGTGGAAGGCAGCGTCTTATTCGGAGGCCTGGTGTTGCTGGTGCTGCTGGCCCGCCCGGAAGCCACTGCGCGGACCGGGGCTGGCGCTATTTGACGGTCCGCTCCCCATGGACCAAGGCCCCTGTGTGTGTTTTATGGGCCTTCCGGCGGTCTAAATCCAGCCCCTTCCAACCCACCCCTTCGCCAACCGTAACTCCGCTCTTGTATCATGGAAGTTTGGAAGTTTCTCTCCTTCTTCCCGCATAGGACACGCATGAAGACTGGCATTATCGGCCTGCCGCAGGTGGGCAAGACCTCGCTGTTCAAGATACTTACCGGGGCGCACCTGGAAGGCCGTGGCCATTCCAGCCCAAAAGAGGTGCATGTGGGCGTGGCCCGCGTGCCAGACGAGCGACTGGACAAACTGGCCGCGCTCTACAACCCCAAGAAGACCGTCTATGCCACGGTCGAGTACGCCGATGTGGCCGCCATTGGGAAAGAGTCCCTGAAAGACGTCGGCCTGCTGACCAGCCTGCGCAATGTGGAGGCCCTGGTCCATGTGTTGCGCGCCTTTGAGGACCCGTCCATTCCGATGGCCGGACCACTGGACCCGCTGCGCGAAATACAGGACGTGGAATTTGACCTGATGGTGAACGACCTGGGACAGATTGAAAAACGCATGGAGCGCCTGGAAAAAGACCTGAAGAAGGCGCACACCCCAGACCTGGAAAAAGAACACGCTGTGCTGCTGCGCGCCAAGGAACAACTGGAAAGCGAACGGCCCCTGCGCACGCTGGAGATGACCGCCGAGGAAAAGAAACTCATTCGCGGGTTCATGTTCCTCAGCCAGAAGCCGGTGCTGTATGTGCTGAACATCTCCGAAAGCACCACCCTGGGCGTGGACCTGGAGGCCGCTGCGGAAAAATACAAGCTGCACGAGGCCGCATTGCGTCCGGGGACTGGCGTCACGGCCATCTGCGGCAAGGTGGAGGCAGAGCTGGCGGAGATGTCCGACGAGGACGCGGCGGAGTTCCTTGCAAGCTATGGCCTGACGGAGAGCGGACTGCATCGCCTGGTACGCAAGAGCTTTGAGCTGCTCGGACTGATGACCTTCTTCACTGTGGGCGAGGACGAGTGCCGCGCCTGGACGGTCCCCGTGGGCACGCGGGCGCAACAGGCCGCCGGGGCCATCCACACAGACATTGAGAAGCACTTTATCCGGGCGGAGACCATCCATTGGGACACGCTGCTGGCGGCTGGCTCTGAGGCCGCGGCCCGCGCACAAGGCACCCTCCGCCTGGAAGGCAAGGACTACATCGTACAGGACGGGGACGTGATGCATGTCCGTCACAGTGGATAATGCAGCCATGACCTCTCTCGCGCTCATCCTGTTTCTGGGCCTATTGGCGGGGCTGGCCAATCTTGGCGGCGGTCTTCTGCTGTTGAAGAGCGGCGCGCAGCGTTACCTTCATGCCTTTGTGGCCTTCGGCGCTGGCTTCCTAATTGCCGTGGCCATTGTGGAAATGCTGCCGGAGAGCTTCCATCTGGCCCCGCTGATGGCCCCCTTCTGGATACTCGGCGGTTTCTGCGGCGTGCATCTGCTGGAGCATACGCTGGTCTCGCACTTCCACTTTGGCGAAGAGACGCATACCGATGAGTTCATCCATGCCGGGACGGCCTACTCGTTGACCTTTGGCCTGGCGGCGCACACCTTTTTTGACGGCGTCGCCATCGCCAGCGGCTTCGCCTTTTCTGGCAAGTTGGGCTGGCTGATTTTTGCCGGGGTCTTGCTGCACAAGCTGCCAGAGGGATTTACCGTTGCCAGCGTCATGCTGGCCAGCGGACAGGGCAAACGTCCAGCGGTCCTGGCTGCGGCCCTGCTTGGCGCCTCCACGCTGGCTGGCGTCATCGCCATTCGCGCACTGCCCACGCTGGCGCACTATGGCCTGCCCGTCTCTGCGGGCGTGGCGCTTTACGTGGCGGCCACGGACCTGTTGCCGGAGGTGAACCGGCAGAGCGGACTCCAATACCGCCTGCTCTTCCTGCTGGGCGTGGCGACCATGGTCCTGCTCGGCCAAATATCGTAGGCCCACTGGCGCACCCGGCCCTTCCTCTGGTATAAGCGCGTGTATGCAGAAGAAATGCGCTTTGGTGACCGGGGCCAGCTACGGCCTGGGCGAAGAGTTCGCGCGACAGTTGGCCCAGCGCGGGTACGATCTGCTGTTGACCGCACGCTCCAAGGAGTTGCTGGAATCGCTCCGCCTGAGCATCCAATCCAGCAATCCCGATTGCGATGTGCGCATATTGCCGCTGGACCTGAGCAGGTATGGAGCAACCCAGAAACTCTTCCTTTGGGCGCGGCAACAGGAAGGGATGTCGGTGTCGCTGCTGGTCAACAATGCGGGCTTTGGCGCGCTGGGCGAGTTTGACAGCATTCCGCTGACCCGCCAGCGGCAGATGATTGACCTGAACGTCTCCGCGCTGGTGGAGTTGACGCACCTCTTTCTTGCTCCCATGAAGGCCCGCCGCCAGGGAAAAATCCTGAACATCGCCTCGACTGCGGCCTTCCTTCCCATCCCGTACTTTGCCGTCTATGCGGCCACCAAGGCCTTTGTGCTCAGCTTCTCCAATGCCCTATATGAGGAGGCCCGCGCCTACGGCGTGCATGTGATGGCCGTTTGTCCAGGGCCGACGGCCACCCGGTTCCTTGAGAACGCGCAGAGCGGCACGCAGGAAAGCACGGCCTTCCGTTCTGTGCGCTCACAGTCAGCGCCACAGGTGGTTGCGGCCTCCCTGCGGGCCATGGACCGCGACAGACCGTGGGTGATTACTGGAAAAATGAACCGCCTTACGGCCCTCATCGCGCACTTGGCGCCACGTCGCATACTCCTGCGCGTCACGGCGAAGCTGTTCCACCGGACGAACACGGGGACCTAAAGAGTAACTGGGGACCACCCCAGGGACAACGTTTCTTAGACCTTCCTCATCCATACTATTGGGGAACGAGTAGGAAGATATGATGCCGCAGGTCCTTTTGGTTGACGACAATCCCATCCAGGCTGTCACGCGCAAGGCCATTCTGGAGCGCGTTGGTTTCACCGTGAAAACATTCCTCTCCGCCAAAGAGGCACTTCGCTTTATAGAAAACGATGTGGAGTGCGCGATCAACATGGTCATCACGGACCACATCATGCCGGAGATGTCCGGGACCGCATTTGTCTGCCAATTGCGGGAGTTGAACAGCCAGGTCCCCGTAATTGTTTTAAGCGGTATGGCCGAGGCCGAAGAAGAATACGAGGAATACAACGTGGTCTTTCGCACCAAGCCCATCGCCCCCGATGAACTCCAGGCAATGGCCATCGGCCTGCTCGATTCGCCCATCATCCAAACAGCGTGACCAACAGCCACTCTGAACGTGTACTTACTCCACATGACAGCACCAACAACACAATAGAAGGGGACAATATGGGTGCAACTCAGACTGTCGATCTACTTACGATTGGAGCGGGAGGCGGTGCGTATCCTGCGGCCTTCCGCCTGGCCAAGGCAGGACGCCAGGTGGTCATGGTTGACACCAAAGGCGTCATGAGCGGGAATTGCCTCTCAGAAGGGTGCGTGCCATCCAAGGCCGTGCGGGAGATGGCGCAGCATCTGCACCGGCACCGGCGGTTCCAGAATTACGGCATCCGTGGTGCTGCGGTGGCGGATTATTCCGCAATCGTGGCGCACAAAAACAAGGTGCAAGAACTTCGTTATGCCCAACATGCGCAGGAATTGGAGCAAGCACCGCGCATCACCCTTGTCCAAGGGCGGGCGCGGATGTTGGATGCACACACGGTACTGGTGGAGACAAACAGCGGCGAGCAACGCTACAGCGCGCGTTCTATCATCGTGGCAACTGGCACAGAGGTCTCTATTCCTCCCATCCCCGGTGCAGGGCTTTGTCTTACGAGCACCGACCTATACAAACTGCATACGGACATCACGACGCAGCCACGCTCGATGGTGATTATCGGTGGCGGATACATCGGGTTGGAGACGGCAAGTTTTTTTGCGGCCTTCGGCACCCAGGTCACGCTGCTCCATCGCAGCGAACACGTCCTTACGCGGATGGACGCGGAGATGGTGGAGACGCTCACTCCACTGTTGGACCCTGGCATCCAAATCGTTGTCCGCACCAAGGTCCTGGGCGTGGAAAAGCTGAAAGAGGGACTTCAGGTGCGCTACCAGGTGGGAGACACCGTAAAAACCGTGCAGGCAGAGCAGGTGATACTTGCCACAGGCAGGCACCCCGTGGTCCCCGAGGGGTTGAGCGCTTCCGACGTGGAATTTACTTCTGCCGGCCATCTTGTGGCCAATGAGGCCATGCAGACCAAGGCCCCGCATATTTACTCGTGTGGGGACGTGAACGGGAAGGTGCTTCTATTTCATGCGGCGGTGCGCCAATCGCTGGTGGCCGCGCATAACATCCTGGCCGGAGACGTGCCTTGCGATTATTTTGACCGCGCACCGGTCCCAACAACCATCTTCACCATTCCAGGTGCTTCCTATGTGGGCATGACGGGCGCAGCCGCGGCCCGGGCCGGGGTGCGTCTGGTCACGGGAAGCTATCATTTTGCCGACGACGCACGCGCCCAGATAATGGGCGAAATGGATGGAGGCATCCATCTGTTTTTTGAGCCGGAAAGCCTGCGCCTTGTAGGCGGATGGGTGGTTGGCATCGACGCTGGCAATCTTATTGGCGAGATCGGTCTTGCCGTGGCGGGCCAGTTGACCGCACGGGACCTTGCAAACTTCCCGGACCAGCATCCCATGTCTGCGGAAGGGATTGCGCGCGCGGCGCGCAGCTTGTTCTGAGCGGCCCGTCGTCTTCCGTCCAGTCGTCAATCCAGGACAAGCCACATCAGGGCAGTTCTACTCTCACACTGCATACAGCCAAGCATTTCCTGCGCAGCCGTTCTTGAATGAACGGCTGCGAAAAGGTCGTCCTTTTGTGTCCTCCATACGGCAGACGCCTCACTGGATGTCGAACTGCTCCGGTTGCAGGCTGGGGTCGCTTTTGACCAGGATGGTCTTGCCGGAAAGTTCTTCCATCTCGCTGATCCAGCGGCCATTGTTCAGCTTGAGCTGTTTGACGACCTCCGGGTGGACGCGCAGCAGGATGTCGCCCCGTTCCAGATGGCGGTACATCTTGCGCAATTCAATATAAATCTCATTGCAGACGGTGACCGGGCTTTTTACCATCCCTGTGCCAGAACAGACAGCGCAGGGCGTGGAAAGGGTCCGCTCCAGCGATTGCTTGACCCGCTTGCGCGTGATGGCCACCAATCCGAAATCATTGAACTGGAGCACCTTGGAGGGTGCGCGGTCAGAGTGCAGTTCCTCTTCCAGCGCCTGCATCACCTTCTGCCGGTTCCGGCGCTCGTCCATGTCAATAAAGTCGATGATGATGATGCCGCCCAGGTCGCGCAGGCGGACCTGGCGGACGATCTCCGGGATGGCGTCCAGGTTGGTCCTCAGTATGGTGTCTTCCAGCCGCGCCGTCTTGCCGACATACTTGCCGGTATTCACGTCAATGGCCACCAGGGCCTCCGTCTGGTTGATGACGATGGAGCCGCCGGACTTGAGCCAGACCTTGGAGCTGAGCGCCTTGTTGATCTCCTCCTGGATGCCGAACTGCTCAAAGAGCGGCGTTTCCTTGGTGTAGAGCTTGACGTGGCGCAATAACGAAGGCTGGAAGCGCTCCAGAAAGCGCAGCACGCGCTCATAATCGGACTCGGTGTCCACCCAGATGGTGGAGAAGTTCTCGCTCACCCGGTCGCGTAGGACACGTTCCACCAGGCTCAGGTCGTGATAGATCAACGCCGGTGGTTTGGAACTCTCTGAACGCTGGCGGATGTCCGCCCACAGGTTCAGCAGGAAGCGGATGTCAGCGCGCAGGTCCTCTTCGCTGGCGGTGGCAGCGGCCGTGCGCACGATGAACCCGCCGCCCACGTTGCCCTTTTCGCTGATGAGGATGTGCTTCAGGCGCTGGCGCTCTTCATCGGAGGCGATTTTGCGCGATACGCCGACGTGGTCCACCGTCGGCATAAAGACCAGGAAGCGGCCCGGCAGCGCAATGTGGCTGGTGATGCGGGCGCCCTTGCGGGCCATCGGCTCCTTGGCAATCTGCACCAGTATTTCCTGGCCGGCCTTCAGCAGCTCCGTAATGGCAGGCATGTTAGTGGTCTGCGCGGTGGCGCGGCGGCCATGTCCAGCGTACCCTCCCGGGCGACGACGGCTGCTTTGCCGACCACGGCCACGGAAGCCTGTCTTTGGTTGCGCTGGCTGCGCCATGCCTTCCTGTCCGGCCCCTTCGGGCGTCTCTTCGGCAATGGCCCCGTCCTCACTCTCCAGGGACGCTTCGGGTGCGAACTCGTCTTCCTCTTCGCCCAGCTCTTCCTCGTCCGCATCTTCTTCTTCGACGGCCTGTCCATTCTGGTCTTCTTTGTAGCGGATGCGCTCTTCAATATGGGCGTCCCGCACCATGTCGCTTAGCAGCCCCCCATCCATCTGCACATCCAGGGTCTCCTCAACCAGTTCATCGAATTCATTCTCGTCCAGCAGGGCGCGGGAGGCGGGGGCCTCCGCTTCTTCCTCGTCGATCAGTTCTTCTTCCAGCAGGCCAGTCCCCGGAGCAAAGGCGTGCAGCATGGCATCGTTGGCGTCTTCGTCGGCGTCCTCGCCAACGTCCTCGCCAGAGACGCCTTCTTCGTCGTCCTCATCGCCCTTGACCGTTTCCACCTCTGCGGGGCCTTGCACTGCTGCGGGCATTGCAGGCTGCGTGTCCTCTGGGGCAGATGGGACAGGCGCAGGGGCATCCTGGGCGTCGCTGCCTGGGGTTTGTTCCGTTACAGGCGCAGCAACTGCTTCCGGCGTGCGCGCACGCCCCAGACGAAAGGCGCTGGGCTTGGCAGGACTGGCCTGGTAGGAGGCAGAGGCCCCGTCCGGTCCATCCTCGATTGCTTCCGTCTCCGCTGTCTCCGTAGAGGCGGCAGACACGGGAACATCTTCCGCTTCTGCAACCGGAGGCGCTGTGTTTGCAGGCTCCGAAGCAGGCGCCGTCTCCGGTGCGGCCACTGGAGCAGCAAATGGTCCGGCAACAGCTTCGGCAGTTGGGCCAGCAGCAAGCGTCACTGCGGGTACAACAACATCCGCGGCCCCGCTGGGGACCACGTCGGCCACTTCCGCTGTTCCTGTTTCTATTGGTCCTGGTTCTATTGATTCTGGTTCTATTGATTCTGGTTCCGCTGGTCCTGGAAAGGCCGCTTCTGCCGGTCCCGCGATTGTCTCCGTGGCCGGTGGAAATGTCTCCGCAACGGAGGTGCTTGCGGGCACATTGGCGGCCCTAGCAGGAGAAACGTTGCGGTAGCGGGAAAGGGACTCGCCCGGCAGCGTCTGGCCACCGTCCCAATCCAAAGGCACATCGACCATGGTGGAGGGCCGGAAAGTTGGGATGGGCGTGGAAGGCGTGCGGATGGGCGCTGCGGGCGTAGACGCGACGGAGGCCGGCCCAGGGGAAGCTGTCCCGGCGTCATGGCGATATTTTGACAACGACTCGCCGGGCAAGACCAGCGGGCTGGCGCTGGATGAAAGATTGGATGGCAGGTTGGATGTGCCGTAAGGGGCCTCGCTCTGTTCCCTTCGCCCCCCCGATTGGCCTCCCGGCCTTTGACGTTCCAACGCGGGACGCTCGTAGGAGGCATGTTCGGAAGCGCGGACCTCTGGTCCAGGCCCCGAAATGGCCTCTGCACCGGCAAGATTTATTTTCTCTGGAACAGACACGGGCGCAACCGTGCGGTCATTGCCACGGTCATTGCTGCGGTCATTGCTGCGGCGACGTCCCCGGCGACCGCGCCAGCGACGGGTCCCCTGGTCCTGTTCCTGGGAATTGTCCGTCTCGTCTTGCACCGCAGCGGGGCCTGTGGCCAGGGGCTGGGCCTGACTGCGCGTCTCGTTGCGGCCTTCGTTGGGCCTTTCGTTTCGGGGGCCATTGCGAGGGGCGTTGCGGCCCTCCTCTTGCTGGGCCTGGCCCTGCGGAAGGGGCACATATTCCTCACCTTCCTCGTTCTCTTCCACAAAGTCCGTCACGTAGAGGAAGGCGTCGCGTTCCAGACCTACGTCAACAAAAGCGGACTGCATACCGGGCAGGACGCGGGTGACGCGGCCCTTGTAAATGGAGCCAGCAAGCGTGTATTCGTTCTCGCGCTCGTAATAGATTTCCGCCAGCCGGTCGTCTTCAACGAGTGCCAACCGGGTCTCATGCGGGGTGCTGGAGATATAAATTTCTTTGGTCATGCTGCCTCATACATATCTGCCGGGGGCCGGGGGCCTCCGGGGTAATGTCAGGACAGGTCCCATCCGCTTGCCAGCAAGCGGGAAAGACGGTGGCGGGAGTAGGGAGGTGCGGTCCTGCGGACGCTGCGGGCCAGGTGCTTGCCGGGGCCGTGGATAAACGATGTTCCCCGCAATTGCGGGGTGGCACGGAAAGCGAACGATCCTGTCTGCGACGCCGGAGAACGGGGTACGGGGAATTGTGACCACGACTGCCTCGGATGGAGGTGGGGCCGTTACCCTTCCGCGTACATGCATCTCCGCATGTCCTGCCCGGTCAACCTGGAAACTGTCTGACCTGGGAAAAACTGCTGCACCCGCTTCCAGCGCCCAATGGCGCACTCTGGCAGGTGCCAATATCGAAAACCTTCCCCGCTCTGGCTGCGCGTTTCTGGGGCGTCCAGCCAGCCGGGCCTAATTTACAAAGCGGTTCATGCGGACGTTCATCACGATGCCAAGCGCCAGAAATGTAAACAGCACCGAGGAACCGCCATAACTCATCAGGGGCAAAGGAATGCCGGTCACCGGCATCAAGCCTATGACCATGCCCACATTGACCGCGATCTGGAAGACCAATACCGCTACGACCCCCATGACGATCAACGTACCGGAAAGGTCAGCGGCGGTTTGCGCGTTCTGAATCAAACGCATCAATACTAAAAAGTATAGCAGCAGCACCAGTGTCGCGCCAACGAAGCCGTGTTCCTCACAGAAAGCGGCAAAGATGAAGTCCGTATATGGGATGGGAAGAAAGTCCCCCTGGGTCTGCGTGCCTTTGGTCGCACCCTTGCCCCAGATGCCCCCGTCCCCAACGGCAATCAGCGATTGGCGTATCTGGTAGCCACTGCCGCGCGGGTCGTTATCGGGTTGCAGGAAGCTGGTCAGCCGCTGCTTCTGGTAGGGTTTCAACACTTTGTACCATGCCGGGACGATGGCCAGCCCGCCTGCCAACAGCAGAATGGCCGCCTGCCGAAAGCGGATACCGCCCAGAAACAGCCCGCATAGCAGAATGGGAGTGTAGGTGAGCGCCGTGCCCAGATCGGGCTGCTTCAGGACCAGCAGCATGGGCAGTCCCACCATCGTGATGGCCTTGAAAATGTCCCCCCAGGTCAGGTCCCGGCCCGCCAGGTTGGTAAAGTAGCGCGCCACGGCAAGGACCAGCACCAGCTTGACCCACTCCGAGGGTTGGAAGTGGATGCTGCCCACCCGTATCCAGCGCCGCGCGCCCAGCACGCGCGTCCCCACCAGCAGGACGGCAACCAGAGCGACAAGGCAGGCCCCATAGGCCCAGTGCGCGATGTCCAATAGACGGTGATAGTTGATGAGTGAAAAGGCAAACATGCCCACCAGTCCGCCCAGCAGCCACAGCATCTGCTTCTGGTCAAAGTGGATGAAACGGGTGTGCAACGTGGCGCTGTATATCTCCAGCACGCTGATGGCCGAGAGCAGCAGAACGAGGCCCAGCAGCACCCAGTCAAAATCGCGGAAAGAGATCAATCGGCGCATGGGAAGTGTTGGCCCTCCTTTCTATCGTAACTGCCGGGAGCGTGCCGCCAGGGCCGGGGAAGCTCCTGGAGCGGGCAACAGGAAACGCGCGCCGCGCAGGACCATACCTGGGCCATAGGGGACCTCCGGCGCTCCGGGATGGAGCGGCGGGCCGCTTGCGGGTGCGTCCCACACGGCGGCCATCTCCAGCGGCGGTTTGTTGCTTGTGGCTGCTGCCGTGGTGTTGGCGGGTGCAGGTGCGGGTGCAGCCGGCCTCGGTGCTGGCTGGGGATGCAGGTTGTTGGCCATGCGACGCTGCTTGTCCACATACGCCTCGATCACCTGCGCGGCCAGACGCGCACTCAGGTAACCCTCCGCGCCATTTTCCCAGAGAACAACGACAGCAATCTCCGGGTCCCGGCGCGGCGAGACGCCCACAAACCAGGCGTTGTCGCGGAGCTTTGCCCCACCGCCGCCCACGCTCTTTCGGTAAGCATTGCTGACGGTCTGGGCCGTACCGGTCTTCCCGGCAAAATCGATGCCTTCCAGGTGCGCCATTCCGGCGGTCCCCTCAAAGGTGGTCACCTGCGCCATGGCGTCCGTCACAATCTCCCAATTGGCCGGATCAATGGACACCACTTGGTCGCCGGAGCCAGGGAACTGCTCCTGATAGTATTCGCGAAGCTCCGGCGGGACCTCATCGGGGAAGACAACATGCGGGCGCTTCAGCACGCCGCCCGATGCGATGCCTGCAATGGCGCGCACCAGTTGGATGGGCGTGACCGCAATGGCCCCCTGCCCGATGCCAACGGAGATGGTCTCCCCGGCAAACCATTTCTGGTGGTAATTGCGCATCTTCCATTCCGGCGACGGCATGGTGCCTGCGGCCTCGTCCGGCAGGTCAATGCCGGTCTTTTGGCCAAAGCCGAACTTGTGCGCCCACTCGGCAATCTTGTCAATGCCGAGCTTCTCTGCCAGCGTGTAAAAGAAAACATCACAGGACTGGAAAATGCCTTTGCTAATGCCTGTGACTCCGTGGCCCTGGTGTCGGGCGGAAATCCAGCACTTGAAGTAGCGGCCATAAAAGACCGCACCCCCGTGACAATCCACCTGCAAGGTCTGTGCAATGCCCTCCTGCAGGCCAGCGATGGCCTCGATGATCTTGAACGTGGACCCAGGGGCAAGCTGCGCCTGGATGGCCTTGTTCAACAGTGGGTGCTCTGGGTCCGTGATCAGTTTGTTCCACTCCGCGCGCTGGATGCGGATGGCGAAGTCATTGGGGTCGAAGGCCGGATGGCTGACCATGGCCAGCACCTCGCCGGTGCGCGGGTCAATGGCCACAATGGCGCCACTGCGCGGGCCAAGCGCCTTTTCCGCGGCCTCCTGCACGTCCAGGTCAATGGTCAGCTTGAGCGACTTTCCGGGGACGGGCAACTCCGTGCCAAGGACGCCCAGTTCGCGCCCGTGGCTGTTGACGATGACGTCGCGCGAGCCGTCCTGTCCGCGCAGGATGGGATCGTAGGATTCTTCCACGCCGGAACGTCCCACCACGTCGCCAGGCTGATAAAAGGCGTAGCGCGGGTCGTCCAGCATCTCCTCAGAGACCTCGCCCACATAGCCAATCAGGTGCGCGGCAAACCCGTTGCTGGGGTAAAGGCGGCGCTGCTCGTCGATGGTCTCCAGCTCCGGCAGCTCATCGCGGTGCGCGGCGATAAAGGCCAGCTCGTCGGGGGTGATGTCCTGTTTGAGCGGGATGGGCTGGTACTTGGGCGTGTGGCGGAAATGGGACAAGGTGCTCCGCAACTGGTCCACGTCCATGTGCAGGCCGCTGGCGATCAGGGGCAGGTCCGCATCCAGGTCGCGGGCCTGCTCTGGCACCAGAAAACAGGAGACGGAGGGATAGTTGTCCACGATCAGGCGGCCATCGCGGTCAAATATCTTGCCCCGTGGGGCCAGGATGGGGACCTTGCGGACGCGGTTGGCCTGCGCCAATGCCCGGTAATTTTGCGCACCCAGCACCTGCAATCGCCACAGGCCGGAGAGCAGGACGGCCAACACCAGCGCAATCAGATACTGAAAGGCGGTGAGCTTGATGGCCGGGAGTTTTTCGTTTGTATGCAGGTCCAAAGGCATGGCAACAGCGCTTGTTTTCAGGATACTCCGCCTACAGCGCGGTCAATCGCCCTGCCGCAGGCGGTCCAGCAGCGCAAACAGGACAACGGCGACCGGCGCATTTACAACGGCGCGGAGCAGTTCATGCAGCATGCGCCATTCCTGCTCCATCCCCAGTAAGTACCGCACGATGAACTGATGGAGCAGGCTGGCCATCAAGGAGAAGAAAAAGACCATCAGCAGGCGCGTGCCAGGGTTTTCCACGTCAATGCGCAGGCCGGTCGAGGCCGCCAGATACCCCACGATGGCCTTGATGGTGCCGTTGATGCCCAGCGGCAGATGGGTGAGCGCGTCCTGGGTGAGGCCAATGGCGGCGCCCAGCAGAGTGCCGTGGATGGGGGCGCGCCGCGTGACGGAAAAATAGATGGTCACCAGCAGCGGCAGATCCAGCACCGCGAAACGAGGAAAACGCAGCGGCAGATAGGCCTGCAAAAGGACCGCAAGCAGCGGGACCAGCAGATAGACAAGCAGAGGGAAACGGTGCCGGTCCATCTCTTCGCGCGGATTGTCTCCAAAGAGGGCCATGTCTAGGGTTGCGGCTCCTGCGGAGTGGTTTGGGTCGTGCTGGGTGTTGTTGGTTTGGGCACAGGCCTCCTCCCAGGCCCGGGTGCAGGCTTGGCCGCTTGCGCCGCCGCTCCCTGCCCGGAGGTCACAGTCCGCGCTGGTCGTTCTGCTGCTGTATGCTGTACCGCTGTAGGTTGTCCTGTGGCTGGCTGCGCTGCTGTTGGGGGCGTGGCCTGCGGAGCGGGGGCTGGCGCAGCTTGCGCCGGGAATGTTTGCTTTTGATAGGAGGCCCCCGGGACCAGGTCTGCGGCAGGGGGCGTCGCCCCCGGAGTAAAGCGGTCCGGGTGCAGTGGCAGGGGTGGTTGCACCGGCGGCGGGGGTGCGTTGGGGTCTGCCGCCTTGAGGGGCTGTCCATCCGGACCAACTCCATTTGCCCCAGCAGCAGGCTGCGCGATGTTCGCCCCCGGCAGACGCTGCGCCAGAATGTCCGCCGCCTTCTGCTCGCTGGTGATGATGTCGGCGGCCTCCGTCGCGGGCAGGGTATTGCCAATTTGCGTGATGACCAGCACCTCTTCCAGACTGGAAAGATTGGCTGCGGGCCGCACCAGGACGGCGACGTAGGGGGTGCGCTCTGGGTCATTGACGACGCGGTCCACCACGCCCACGGGCAACCCGCGCGGATACACCTGGTCGCCGCCGCTGGTGATGACCGGCTCACCGGGCTGGATGCGCTCATCGGGCAGGATGTCAATGATCTCCGGCTGGCCAGTGGCGCTGCCGCGCAAAATGCCACGCAGGCGGGTCTTCTCCAGAATGATGCCAAGGCCGCTGCTCTGGTCGTTGATTTCCAACACCTGCGCAGTGTGCGGAAAAACGTCACGGAGTTTTCCGACCACGCCGTCCGGGGTGATGACGGGCATGTCAGCGCGCAGGCCGTCTGCGGACCCTTTGTCCAGGTACAGCACGCGCGATTGGTCGCTCCCGCTGGCGCCAATCACCTGCGCGGCCACGGTCTGATAGATATATTGCTGCTTGAAACCAAGCAGCTTTTGCAGCCGCTGGCCCTGGCGCGCATCTTCCGCCAGGGAAGATTGCTCCAGCCGCAGCCGGTCCATCTCCGCTTGCAGTTCCTGGTTGCGCTGGTACACATGGCGCAGATCGATATATCCGTTCCATGTCCCACGAATGCCGTGGCCCATGTACAGAAAGGCCCGTTCAAAAGGCGTAACCAGACTGACCGCCCAATAACGGGCCAGACGCACCTGCCGGACGTCCTTCCCTGCCATCGTCATGGGACGGCGTACCTGCACGGCCAGGCCGATGATCTGGAGCAACAGGACGGCCACCAGCACCAGAAGATTGCGGTATCGGCTGAAGAACGGTTCCATGTGGCCTGTTGTCCGGGTGGCGAGGATGAGAAAACGCGGCCCGGCGCGGGGGCGTTGGGCCGTAGAGCATCAATCAATCTTGATTTTACGGAGCAGGCGGAAGTCCGAAAGCATCTTCCCCGTGCCCAGCACCACGGAGGTCAATGGATCGTCCGCCACGGAAACGGGCAGGCCGGTCTCTTCGCGGATGCGCTTGTCCAGGTTTTTCAGCAGCGCGCCCCCACCCGTCAACACAATGCCGCGGTCGCTGATGTCCGCGGACAGCTCCGGCGGCGTACGTTCCAGCGCGACGCGAATGGCGTTCATAATGGTGGAGACGCATTCGGTCAGGGCCTCGCGGACCTCGCTGTCGTCAATGGTGATGGTCTTGGGCACGCCCTCAATCAGGTTGCGTCCCTTGATCTCCATCGTGAGCGGCTTGTCCAGCGGGTAGCCGGAACCGATCCCGATCTTGATCTGCTCCGCCGTGCGCTCCCCAATCAGCAGGTTGTACTTGCGCTTCAGGTAATTCATGATGGCCTCGTCCATCTGGTTGCCCGCCATGCGGACGGAGCGCGAGTAGACGATGCCGGAGAGCGAAATGACGGCAATGTCCGAGGTGCCGCCGCCAATGTCCACCACCATGTTGCCGCCCGGTTCCGTGATGGGCAGGCCCGCGCCGATGGCGGCCACCATGGCCTGCTCCACCAGATACACTTCGCTGGCCTTGGCGCGATAGGCGGAGTCTTCCACAGCGCGTTTTTCCACCTGCGTGATCTCTGACGGGACGCCGATGACAATGCGCGGATGCACCAGCATCTTGCGGCCATGCGCCTTTTGGATGAAGTAATTCAACATCCGTTCCGTCACCTTGAAGTCGGCAATGACGCCGTCCTTCATCGGCTTGATGGCGACGATGTTGCCCGGCGTGCGGCCAAGCATGTCCTTGGCCTCCTTGCCCACGGCCTCGACTTCATTGGTCACCTTGTTGATGGCGACAATGGAAGGCTCATTGACCACAATGCCTTTGCCTGCCGCATAGACCAGCGTGTTGGCCGTTCCGAGATCAATCGCAAGGTCGCTTGAAAACAGGCTGAAGAGCGAGCGCAGATTGTGCCCGCGGGAGGAGCGAGAATAAAAATCATTGAAAGACATGGGGCGTTTGATTGTCCTGAGGGTTGCGTGTAAAAGTCCATTGTACGGCCAGAGAGGGCGCCCTGTACTCTGCCCGTGTGGAGAATCCGCCCCTGACCTCCGTCCTGGCCCCCTGGATGGCGGTAAATCAGTACAGGAACGGCAAGATGCGGTATTCTTATAAGTTTGAGACTTCCACATTCCAGAAGCGCCCTAGGGGGACAGATATGGCAACGAAACAATACAAGAACCTGATTGATGGCAAATGGGTGGCAGCACGCACCCGCAAGACATACGAAAACCGCAATCCAGCCAACAGCCGCGACCTGGTTGGCGTATTTCCCGCCTCCGGCAAAGAGGACGTGAATGCCGCCGTGGCCGCGGCCAAGGAGGCATTCAAGAGCTGGCGTTTGGTCCCTGCCCCCAAACGCGCAGAGATACTCTACCGCGCTGGGGAACTGCTGACCGAGCGCAAGGAGCAATATGCACGCGACATGACCCGCGAGATGGGCAAAGTGCTGGAAGAGACCCGCGGCGATGTGCAGGAGGCCATTGACACGGCCTTTTACATGGCCGGGGAGGGACGCCGTCTCTTTGGCAACACCACGCCTTCTGAACTGCCCAACAAATTCGCCATGAGCGTGCGCATGCCCGTGGGCGTTTGCGGCATGATTACGCCGTGGAACTTCCCCATGGCGATCCCCTCCTGGAAGCTGCTGCCCGCAATCGTCTGCGGCAACACCTGCGTCATCAAGCCGGCCACGGACACGCCGCTTTCCACCTACAACCTGGTGCAGGCGCTGCTGGATGCCGGCCTGCCCAAGGGCGTGGTGAACATTGTCGCTGGCTCCGGTTCCGCAGTGGGCATGCCGCTGGTGGAGCACCCGGATGTGCTCGCCATCAGCCTTACCGGGTCCAGTGATGTGGGCCGCATTGTGGGCACGGCGGCGGCAGCGAGCTTCAAACCCTGTTCGCTGGAACTGGGCGGCAAAAACGCCATGATCGTGATGGACGACGCGAACATTGACCTGGCCGTGGAGGGCGCGCTGTGGGGCGCATTTGGCACCACTGGCCAGCGTTGCACGGCCACCAGCCGCATCCTGCTGCATAAAAAAATCGCCCGCACGTTCACAGAGCGCCTGGTGGAACGGACGCAAAAGCTGCGTGTCGGCAATGGCCTGGACAAGGGCGTGCAGGTGGGGCCGCAGATCAGCCAGTCGCAGGTGGAGACCAGCGCCATGTATGTGAAGATCGCCCTGGACGAGGGGGCCAAGCTGCTGACCGGCGGCAAGCCGCTGCGCGGCAAGGCATACGCCAATGGACATTTCTTTGCGCCCACCATTTTCTCTGAGGTGAAACCGACCATGCGCATTGCCCAGGAAGAGGTCTTTGGGCCGGTGCTCAGCCTGCTGCAATTCGGCAGCTTCGAGGAGGCGCTCCACATGGCCAACGACATCCAATATGGGCTTTCTACGGCCATCTACACGCGCGACATCAACAAGGCATTCGTCGCCATGCGCGAGTTGGAAGCGGGCATCACATACGTGAATGCCCCGACCATTGGCGCGGAGGTACATCTTCCCTTTGGCGGGGTGAAGCAGACCGGCAACGGACACCGCGAAGGCGGCACAGGGGCCATTGATTTCTATACGACCTGGAAGTCCGTGTATGTGGACTACTCGGACCGGTTGCAGCGCGCACAGATCGACTAGATACATCCAAAAACAGGCCCGCGAGGGACGCTCGCGGCAAGAAAAGCAGAAAAGAGGAGAGTCAATGATTATTGGAGTTCCGAAGGAAGTGAAAGACCACGAGAGCCGGGTGGGCATTACGCCTGCTGGAGTGAAGGCGCTGGTGGATGCAGGCCACAAAGTGCTGGTGGAAACCAAGGCCGGTGACCTGTCCGCCTTGACCGATGAGGAATATCAGTCTGCCGGTGCGGAGATTGTCGGCCACTCCCAGGATGTGTGGAACGTGGCGGAAATGGTGGTCAAGGTGAAGGAGCCGGTCGAGAAGGAATACCAGTTCTTTCGGGAAGGACTGGTGCTCTTCACCTATCTGCACCTGGCCCCACTGCCGGTGCTGACGGAAAGGCTGATGAACAAAAAAGTCATTGGCGTTGCCTATGAAACCATCCGCGACAAGGCCGGCTCCCTGCCATTGTTGACGCCCATGTCCGAGGTGGCGGGGCGCATGTCCGTGCAGGTGGGCGCGACCTACCTGGAAAAGGAAAAAGGCGGGCGCGGGGTCCTGCTGGGCGGCGTCCCAGGCGTCCCTCCGGCCAATGTCTGCGTGATTGGCGGCGGCATCGTGGGCACCAATGCGGCCAAGATCGCGATGGGCATGGGGGCCAAGGTGACCATTGTGGACCTGAACCTGGACCGCCTGCGTGAACTGGATGACGTCTTCAACGGGCGCGTCTACACGCTGGCCTCCAACTCCTATAACGTCACCCATGCAGTGCGGGAAGCGGACCTGGTGATTGGCGGCGTGCTGATCCCGGGCGCGGCTGCGCCAAAGATCGTGACCAAGGCAATGGTCTCCAAGATGAAGCGCGGCGCGGTGATTGTGGACGTGGCCATCGACCAGGGCGGTTGCGTGGAGACCGCGCGGCCCACCACGCACAGCGACCCATCCTACGTGGTGGATGGGGTGGTGCATTATTGCGTGACCAACATGCCTGCCGCGGTGCCGAACACCTCCACGCTGGCCCTGACCAATGCCACCTTCCCTTACGTGATGCGTCTGGCGCAGCACGGGGCCAAGGCCGCCATCCAGTCCGATGCCGGGTTGCGCGATGGCGTGAACACCTACGCGGGCATATTGACCTGCAAGGCCGTGGCCGAGTCGCAAGGCAAAACCTGGAGGCCCGTTGCAGAAGTGCTGTGACGCTTCCCCTTCCACGCTAAAAAGAAAAACGCGGCTGATTCCGCCGCGTCTTTCTTTTTGGATGGACGATGAAAAAGGCGCCTTACCGCAAGGTGACGTCATTCTCCAGGCGGAAGGTCAATATGCTCTCCGCTGGCAGAACAAGGTCCTTGTTGCCCGTAAACGCGCTCCCCGTGCCACCTGCGCCAGCCCCCAGCAGGCCGCCAATCAGCGCCCCTTTGCCGCCACCGGCAAGGCCGCCAATCAGCGCGCCCAGGCCCGCGCCCCCACCGGTCATATACGCAGTGCGCTTGCCTTTCCCCTGCTCAAAGCGTTCCACCTGGCTGGTCTGGACGGGATAGGTATGCCCATCGGCGCGCACGCTGTCCAGCCGCACGGCTAGAATGGCTTGGCCCTTGAACCGGCCCTGGGACTTGGCTTCCGTAACGGTGCCGCTGGCCTGCGCACCGGCGCGAATGACCGTCTGGCCATTTACCACGACAGGGTCAGCCAACGTCCCAGAAAATTGGTCCCCGGTCTGGCTTTCTTTGGTACTCAGCGTTTGGGCAAGCTGCACACGAATGCGCGTCCCCGCTGGAATGGTGGTGACCTGTGGCGCTGCCGGGGCCGACGCAGGCGCATTGGAGTAACTCCGTTGCGGTGGGGGCATGGTGGAGTAACTCTGTCCGCCGGGCGCTGGGCCGTTCGCGTAGCCCTGCCCTCCACCCATTTGCTGCGGCTGGTCCCCACCTTGGACGGTCAGGTTGTTGACGACGGTGCGCACGCCGGGCACTTTCGCGGCGTCGTTGCCGGCAAGTTCCCTGGACCCCGGGCCGTTGACCGTGCCGGAAAGCGTGACCGCGCCATTGACCGCACTGGCCGTGATCATCTGGCCTTGGAGCGCCGGGTCCGCGGCGATCTGGGCCTGCACCTGCGTTGCAAGCTGGGTGTCATCCACTTTTTTATTGCAACCGGCGCTCACCAGCACCATAGCCGCCAACCCCAGCGACAAAAGAAAACCCGAAAAACGTAAATTACGCTCCATGACGTTCCCCTCCATAACAAGTCCATTGGACAGAACAGGACTGCACTGAATTATATGCGGGGCCAGATAGGAAGAAAATACAGGCCCTATAATCATGGGGACAGGGGTGCGTCCATGGCAGCAGACAACCAAGGTGGTCGCCGGACAGCGGTGCTGGTCCTGGGCATCCTGATGCTGGTCGTCCTGCTGGTCTTGCTGACGGAAAACGCCTTCAACCTGAAGTCCCTTTCGCCAAACAACACTGGGTCGATCCTGGCCTTCTCGGCGATTTCCGCGTTGAGTTTCCTGCTTTTCCTCACGGTACTGGTGCTGTTGCTGCGCAACATCCTCAAGCTCTACGCCAGTGAACGCAGCCGCGTGCTTGGCCCACGCCTGCGCACACGCATGTTGATGGCGGCCCTGTTGCTTTCCGTGACGCCGGCCTTTTTCATGGTCTTCTTCAACTATCTGCTGATGAACCGCTCCATTGACCGCTGGTTCGCGCAACCGGGCCTTTCCTTGCGCGAACAGTCCATGCAGGTGGCCATGGAGATGGCCCATTACGCTGCGGACAACGCGCGCGCGGAGGCAGGGTCCATCGCCAACTCCACTCTGCTCCAGAAAAACGGACAGGCCCTGGACCGCCAGCAGACGCTGGAAGAGATGCACCGCCACAAGATCACCCTGCAAGGGGGCTTTGCCGTCTTGTTCCAGGACGGCAAATTGGTGGGGTCCTATCAGTTGCCGTCGGACCAAGGCCCCGTGGCGATTGGTTCCTGGACCGCCATCGGCGATTTTACCGGGCAGGCGCCTGCGGGCCAGCCGCTGGAAGAAACGGTCCTGCACGCTGCACAACGCACCGATGGGCCGGTCCTGCAAATGGGCAATATGGAGTATGCGTTGGGCGCGGCCTCGGCTGCAAACGGGGCCGTGGTGGTGGTGGGCCTGCCCCTGCCGCCGGGCGTGGGCAGCGCCATCCGCAGCATTCGCAGCAGCACCAACACCTATTGGGCGCTCTTCCGGGCCAGACGGCGCATCCGCAACACCTATCTGCTGGTTCTCATGCTGCTCGCCGTGCTGACATTTTTCATCAGCAGTTGGCTGTCCCTCTTCCTGTCCAAACAGATCACCCGGCCCGTTGAGGTCCTGGCCGATTCCATGGACGCCATCGCCAGCGGGGACTATGGTCACCGCGCTGACATTGCCGCCGCAGGGGAACTGGGCGAGCTGGTGCGCTCGTTCAACCACATGGCCTCTGACCTGGAGACCAGCCGCACCCAGTTGGAGTCTTCCACGCAGCAGCTTTCCGCCGTGAATGCCGCACTGGAATCGCGGCGCAGGGAACTGGAGACGGTGCTGGAGACCATCCCCAGCGGGGTCGCCGCGTTGGATGCGGAGATGCGCATTGTGCAGGCAAACCGGGCCTTTTATGAGATGCTGGACCCGCTGGGCGAGCGCAGTTTTGAGGGCCTCACCATGCCGTCGCTCTTCCCGCCAGAGGCGGCGGAAGAGATACAGCGCGTGGTCCGCCGTTGTCTCCGCCTCTCCACAGCATCCACTGAGATTGATACGCGCAATGCGCAGGGGCCGTTGCACCTTGCCTTCACCGTGGCCCCGTTGCAGGGCGCCGCAGAGCGGGGATACCTGGTGGTCCTGGACAACGTGACGGACCTGCTGCTGGTGCAAAAGCAGACGGCGTGGAAGGAGGTGGCGCAGCGCGTGGCCCATGAGATCAAGAACCCGCTCACGCCCATCTCCCTCTCTGCCGAACGCATCCAGCGGCACCTGGACCGCGCGGACACTGGGGTCCCGGAGGCCTCCCGGCAGATGATACGCAGCGCCACGGACGTCATCCGCTCCTCGGTGGAGACCCTGCGCCTGCTGGTGGACCAATTTTCCGCCCTGGCGGACTTTCCCGTGGCGCACCCCCAGCCGGTCGACCTGAATCAAATAGTGGAAGGTGCGTTGCAGTTGTTTACAGGACGATTGCAGGGGATTGATTTGCAACTGCACCTGGCGCCGCAATTGCCCCTGGTGATGGCCGACCGCGAGGCCCTGAAACGCGCCCTGACCAGTCTGGTGGACAACGCCGCCGAGGCCATGCAGCAAAGCCTGGTAAGCGTGCTGACGGTGGAAACCGGCCTGAATGAATCGCAGACCATGGCGGAAATTGTTGTTACCGACACCGGGCATGGATTGACCGAGGAGATACGCGAACGTCTCTTCCTGCCCTTCTTCTCCACCCGGCGGCGCGGGACCGGGCTGGGACTTTCCATCGCGGCAAAAATTGTGCAGGAACACCACGGGACCATTCGCGCCGAGAAAAACTCGCCTGCTGGCACGCGCTTCATCGTGGAGCTGCCCCTGGCAGACGCCGTGCAGACAGGCGCTGCTTTGCCAACTGCGGAAGGTGGTGCCAGACCATGAACCATGTGCTGGTGGTCGATGACGAGGCGGACATCCGCACCACGTTGCAGGCGATCCTTGCCGAGGAAGGCCACACCGTGACCACGGCTGCAACTGCGGAAGAAGCATTGGAGCTGGTGCGCGACGCCATCTACGATGCGGTCCTGCTGGACATCTGGCTGCCCGACCGCGACGGGCTGGAGGTACTGGAAGAGGTCCGCAAGATCGACCCGGTCAACGGCCCGGAGGTGATCATCATCTCTGGCCATGGGTCCATTGAAAGCGCCGTGCGCGCCACCAAGCTGGGGGCCTTTGATTTTCTGGAGAAGCCACTCTCCCTGGAACGTACCCTGATTATCGTGAAGAACGCCATCGAGGTGCGGCGCTTGCGCGTGGAGAACCGGGAGTTCCAGCAGCAGCTTGCCTCCCGCAGTTCTATCACCGGGGAAAGCGTCCCGGTCAAGGCCCTGCGCCAGCAGGTCCGCCTGATGGCGCCCACCAATGGACGGGTGTTGATCTATGGAGAGTCTGGCACCGGCAAGGAGTTGATTGCACGCGCCATCCACAAGGAGAGCCTGCGCCAGGACCGCGTTTTTGTGGAGCTGAACTGCGCCGCCATTCCTGAGGACCACATTGAGACAGAGCTGTTTGGGTACCGTTACGGCGCCGCACAGGGCGACCTGCAGGAAAAACGCGGCACCTTTGAACGCGCGCACGAGGGCACGCTCTTCCTGGACGAGGTGGGCGACATGAGCCTGAAGACCCAGGCCAAGGTGCTGCGCACCCTCGATGAACAGGAGTTCACGCCCGTGGGCGGCACGCGTCCGCTGCGCGTCGATGTCCGCGTCATCGCCGCCACCAATAAAAACCTGGAAGAGGAGATCAGCAAAGGGAATTTCCGTGAAGACCTTTTCTACCGGCTCAACGTCATCCCGTTCTACGTGCCCCCCCTGCGCGAACGCAAGGAGGACATCCCGCTGCTGGTGCGGGAGTTGTTGCGGGAGTTTGGCCAGCAATATGGCAGACCGCGCGTGGAGATCAGCGAGGACGCCGTGGCCACTCTGCAACAGTACCACTGGCCAGGGAATGTGCGCGAGCTAAAGAACGTGGTCGAGCGCATGTTGATCCTGAACCCGCAAGCGGCAAGGATGGAGCGCAAGCACCTGCCGGTATTGGTCTATCGCAGCACAAACAGGCGTGGGGAGGAGTTCCCCTCCCTGCAACATGCGCGCGAGGCATACGAGCGGGACTACATCCTGCGCAAGCTGGATGAATGCCACGGCAACGTCAGCCGCACGGCTGAGGCGCTGGGCCTGGAGCGGAGCCATCTGTACCGCAAGATGAAGGCGCTGGGCATTGCCGCGCGCGAGACGCAGACGTAAAAAGAAGGGTGCCCCAGAGCCGGCCATGAGCTTGCCGAAGGGTCTCGATTCCCCGGGATGCTGCGGCCACTATTTTTGTCGGTCGCCGAGGTCTTCCAATTGCTGCCGCCAGTCCAGGGAGTCAAGAAAAGCACGCGAGCCGCGCCAGTCTTCGGCGACCTTGACGAAAAGTTCCAGATATACGTGCGTACCCAGCAGGGCCTCGATCTCCACGCGCGCCGCGGTCCCAATTTGCTTCAACATGGCCCCGCCTTTGCCAATCAGGATGGCCTTTTGCCCGCTGCGTTCGCAGTGGATGGCCGCGGCAATGCGCGTGAGCGGCGCTTTCGCCCCAGGTTTTTTGCTGGCGGGCGCGGTGGGGGCCTCAAATCGCTCGATCACCACAGCACTGGCATAGGGCACTTCCTCGCCAGTGAATTGCAGGATTTTTTCCCGTATCAGCTCCGCCACCAGAAAGCGTTCCGGCTGGTCCGTGAACTGGTCCTTGGGGAAATAGCGCTGGCCTTCCGGCAGGTGCTGGATGGTCTTGGCGACCAAAATCTCCAGGCCGTCTTTTTTGCGCGCGGAGATGGGGATGACCTCGGCGTAGGCGTGCTGGGCGCTCCACTGCGCGATCAGCGGCAGCAATTGGTCCTTCCCTATGGCGTCGATTTTGTTCAACAGCAGGAAGACCGGGCAATCCAGCTTGCGCACCAGGTCCAGGACAAAGGCATCTTCATTGTCAAGGGACGGCGCGCGTGCGGTCTCCTTGCGTTTTGCAGTGGGAGCGCCGGGGACAGCCTCCGTCTGCGTTACTTGCCCAGCAGGCTGCGCAGGCAGGTGCAGGCGATGGCTGGCGTCCACCACATGCAACACCACGTCCCGCGTGCTGAGCGCCCCGTAGACCTCCTGCAACATGCGCTTGTCCAGCAGATTGCTGGGCTGGTGTACACCGGGCGTATCGACAAAGACGATCTGCGCGGCAGGGTGCTTGCCCTTTTTGGCAGGCACCTCCAGCACGCCGCGGATGCGGTTGCGCGTGGTCTGCGGCTTGCGCGTGACGATGGCGACCTTTTCGCCAATCAGCGCATTCAGCAGCGTGGACTTGCCGACATTGGGCCGGCCAATAATGGAGACGAAACCAGATCGAAAAGACATTCCTTACCAGTATGCGCCCTGGACGCAGAAAGACAGGGCAAAACATCCTATGCGTCCGCGCATTCGAGATGCACGCGACCGCATGGCCGACGCCCTGGAAGTACGGCGGACCGTGCCGGGGCCTTATTCGTCGTAGTGCAGCAGGCTGAAAACGTCGAGGCCATCGAAGCGCTCGCGGCCCTTCAGGAAATCCAGTTCAATGGCGAAGGCCAGACCGGCAATGTCGCCGCCAAGCTGGCGCACCAATTTTACCGTTGCCTCCATGGTCCCGCCCGTGGCCAGCAGGTCGTCCACAATCACTACGCGCTGGCCCGGTTCGATGGCGTCCAGATGGACCTCCAACGCGTCCGTGCCGTACTCCAGGTCGTAGGTGACGCGCGCGGTCTTCCAGGGCAGCTTCTTCGGCTTGCGCACGGGGACAAACCCTGCGTTCAGGCGATAGGCCAGTGCCGGGCCAAAGATGAAGCCGCGCGCCTCAATGCCCAGCACCAAGTCAATCTCCTTGTCAAAGTAGTGGGCCGCCAGGGCGTCGATCAGCAGGGCAAAGCCCTTCTTGTCCTTGAGCAGCGTGGAAATGTCATAGAAAAGAATGCCCGGCTTGGGGAAGTCGGGTACGGTGCGCACCAGGTCTTTCAGGGGGGCGCAATCAATCGCTGTCTTCGGCATTGCTCTTACCATGCTCCTTCAATCTGGAAATTTTTCAGGCCCCTGGCCTCGGCCTCTGGCGCATCGTGTTTCTCAATGGCGTCCACGCGGGCGCCAATGGGTCCGCGCAACAGGATGGCATACAGCACCTCGTGTTCCTGGGCCGCGCCTGCGGCCAGCACCTCCACATGCCCGGCGCTGGTGTTGCGCACCCAGCCGCGCAAGGCAAGCGCGCTGGCCTCCCGCATGACGTACCAGCGGAAGCCAACACCCTGCACGCGACCTTTTACTATATAACGGCGCACCATGACTTCATTCATGGACAAAAGGCATTTGCAGTGTCGCAGATGGGAAGGGCACTGCGCAACACACTGGAGATCAAAAAGAAGGGGACATAACGCCGCAACCACTCACAACACGTATGGAAGCAGTGCCTTGACCCGCTGTCGATAATTACGGTATTCCTCGCCGAAGGTCTCCCGCATGAACGTTTCCTCCGCGCGCAACTTCAACCATGTTGCGGGCAGGGCAAGGCCCACCACCAGCAGCCACTGGAATTTCCCCAGGACCAGGGCCGTACCCAGCAGCGCCAGCAGAAATCCAGAGTAAATGGGGTGCCGCACCCACGCATACGGCCCACGAGTGATGAGGACATGGTTTTCCTTCACCGCAACCGTGCCGCTCCAGTTGCTTCCCAGGACGATGCGCGCCCAGACCGCAAAGCCGAGGCCAATCAGGACCAGCAACAAGCCCAGAGGAGGGACTTCCGGCACGCCCGGAAGAAAATTCCTGTCCAGCATTTCCAGGCCCCTGCTGAAAACAAGGAAGGGTGTAAGTAGCAGAAGGACAATCCCAATCTGGAGCAGTAGGAGACCGATACTTTGGCGGCGGATGGTGCGTTTTTGTACAAATGCGGCCAGCAGCCAAAAGATGCCGAAAGCGCCCCAAATCCACTTCACTGCACCGGAAAAACCCATGCACACCCTCCGCCCCGCAACAAATAGGCATAGGCTCTGCAAACTAGGCGCGGGAAAGGTAGGCGCCTTCGGCAGTGTCCACGCGGATCTTTTCTCCCTCGTTGATGAAGGGCGGCACCTGCACAACCAGACCGGTCTCCGTTTTGGCCGGCTTGGTCACGGAGGAGGCGGTGGCGGACTTCAGCCCCGGCTCGGTCTCCACCACGGTCATCTCCACGGTCTGCGGCAGTTCAACGCCCACGGGCACGCCATCAAAGAACGAAACGCGGACCGAGAGGTTCGGGATCAGATACTCCACGGCGTCACCCAGCATCGCACCGTTCAGGTGGGTCTGCTCGTAGTTTTCCGTGTTCATAAAGCAATACGCGTCGCCATCGGCGTAAAGGAACTCCATCGGCACTTCGTCCACAATCACGCGGTCAATGGGGTCGGGCGAACGGAAGCGGTGCTCAAACATGGCGCCGGTGCGCAGGTTGCGCAGCTTGGCCTGGATAAAGGCGCGCAGGTTGCCGGGGGTGCGGTGCTCCACGCTGAAGACCGTGTGCAGTTCGCCGTTGTGCTTGATGATCATGCCCGGACGCATCTGGGTGGCGGGTATCGCCATAATAAAGCTCCTTACAGGTGTTGAGGGTTTCGTCTTCGGTCGGGACCGGATGGGCGGACCGCCTCAGCGGCCCGTACACCCCAGTGTATCGCATGGACGGGAAGATGTATTTTTGTTCGTCCTGCCTCAGCCTTTGCCGAAGATGCGTTTGAAGAAGTGGCCGATGTGGTGGAAAATGCCGCCGGAGGAAGGTTTGTGTGCAGGCGGGGGCGCTTGGGCGGTTGCAGGGGCCATAGTGCCAGCGGTACTGGCCAAAGTTGGCGCGGTCCGCGCAGAGGTCGTGGGTGGTGCAGCCGGTGTTTGCAGCGCCGCCGTGGGCGCGCCGGAAGCTGCCGCGCCGGTGGGCCGGGGATGGTTGGCGTCATAGGCGAGCGTGGTGGACACCACCACATGCGGCTGCCCTGGAGCGACGACTGGCCCTGCTGGTGGGCCGGGCGGGGACGCCAGTCCTTCGCTCTCGGCAATGGGAAAGGCCGTGTCCGCAGGCGTGGAGCTGGGGCCAGCATTGGCAGAAGCAGCACTGGCGACCTTCTGCCCGGGCTGGGCGATGTGGCTGTTGCCGGTGTTCCCCGTGCTGGCAATGGAAATTACCGGCGTGGCCGGACAGCCGCAGGGCACCGGCTCATTGTCCACCACGGAGCGCAGGCTGCCACGCTCAAAAAGCACGCGTTGGTTGGGCTGCACGCGATAGACGCCCGTGCCCATCTCCTCGCTGACGGTAACGTAGGGGGCGCCGTCCCCGTGGTTCTCCACGCAAGTGTCGCCCCGTTGGTTGACGCGAATGCGTACATCGGCCTTGCCCGGACCGGAGAGCAGGATACGCAGGTCCGGCGTCAACACCACATCGGAGTCCTTGCCCAGGGTGTAATGCGCCTCCAGCGCGCCGCGGCTGAGCGCCAGCATCAGCGGGCTGTTGGGGTCGCTGGGCGACTTTTGTTGCGAGAGATGCACGCTGGTGGTGGCGCACAGGTCCAGATCGCCGCCGCGCACCAGATGGATGGCCAGCGTGTGCTGGCCTGCGGTGACGGTGCTGCCATTGCCCAGCAACAGTGTGTTGCCTTGCAGCGTGATGGCCCCAGCCACCTGCACGTCCTGTGTGGTGGAGGGGCCTTCAACGCGGCCAATGGTCTGCTGCGCCGTTGCCAAGGGGAGAAAGATGGGCAGAAACAACCACCCAGCCACAGTCCATCCAGCCACACACAATCCAGGCACACACAATCCAACCACAAGCGGCCCGTGAAGCACGGTGCGGAGCAAAGACCGAAGCAGTGGCTGGGGCTGGGGCCGGAGCTGGCAATGGCGCATGGCTACTCCAGCTTCAGGAAATTTGCGATGAGCTGTTTGCCGTCCCTGGTCAGCACGCTCTCCGGGTGGAACTGCACGCCCTCGACGGGGTAGCGGCGATGGCGCAGGCCCATGATGAGGCCATCGGCGCGGGCGGAGATTTCCAGTTCCTCCGGCAGTCCGTCCTCGGAGACGATCAGCGAGTGGTAGCGGGTGCAGGTCATGGGGCTGGCGATGCCGCGAAAAATGGTGCGGCAATCGTGCTCCACGGCGCTGGTCTTGCCATGCATCAACCGGGGCGCGCGCACGATATGGCCACCAAAGGCCGCGCCAATGGCCTGGTGCCCCAGACAAACACCCAGGATGGGGACCTTCCCGGCGAAGTAACGGACCAGTGGGATGCTGATGCCCGCCTCCTGCGGCGTGCATGGGCCGGGCGAAAGCAGGATGCGGTCCGGCCCCAGCGCGGCCACTTCTTCCACGGTGACGGCGTCATTGCGGCGGACCACCACCTCCGCACCCAGCTCACCCAGGTACTGCACCAGGTTGTAGGTGAAAGAGTCGTAGTTGTCGAGGACGAAGACCATTGCGTGACCTTAGTGTACCGTCAGCCCCGTGGCGCGTGCGCAACGGCATGTGGCCTCATCCAATGCGCGCCCGCTCAATGGCGCGCACGAGGGCCTGCGCCTTGTTGACGCATTCCTCGTGTTCTTTTTCTGGCACGGAATCGGCGACAATCCCCGCACCGGCCTGGATGTGCCCCTGTTTGCCGCGCAGCAGAAGGCTGCGGATGGCGATGCAGGAATCGAAATTGCCGGAGAAATCAGCGTAAAAAACGCTGCCGCCATAGACGCCGCGACGCACCGGCTCCAGTTCTTCAATGATCTCCATGGCGCGGACCTTGGGCGCGCCGGTCAGCGTCCCCGCCGGGAAGCAGGCGCGAAAGGCGTCCACGGCGGAAAGATCAGCACGCAGCTTGCCTTCAATGGCGCTGACCAGGTGCATCACATGGGAGTAACGCTCCACATACATCAGGTCGCGCACCTGCACGGAGCCATACTCGCTGACCCGGCCCACATCGTTGCGGCCCAGGTCGACCAGCATCACATGCTCGGCCACCTCCTTTGCATCGGCGCGCAGTTCGGCCTCCATGCGACGGTCTTCCTCTTCGTCCGCGGCGCGAGGACGGGTCCCGGCAATGGGCCGATACTCCACCTTGCGGCCATGCACGCGCACCAGCATCTCCGGCGAGGAGCCGACAATGTGCGTATCGCCAGGGGACTTCAATCCAAAGCGCAAAAAATACATGTACGGCGAAGGATTGACGATGCGCAGCGCGCGATAAACAGAGAATGGGTCGGCCCCTGGCTGCACGTCAAAACGCTGCGAGAGGACGGTCTGGAAGACGTCACCCGCGGTGATGTATTGCTGCACCCGACGCACAGCGACCAGGTAGTCCTTTTTCTGCGTGCGGGAGCGGACCTGCAATTTGCCACGCACTGCTATATGGGGCGGTTTAGGCAGGGGCTTGGCCAGCCTGCGCTGGAACTCCTGGATGCGGCGCAGCGCACCGGCGTATGCCGCGCGTGGCTTGTCCCGTTGCAGGTCAGCCGTGGCCACCAGCAGGATTTCCTTTTTGACGTGGTCAAAGGCCAGCACCGTATCAAAGAACAGCAGGCAGGCGTCGGGCATGCCCAGTTCATCTTTGGCGCGCTCCGGCAGGCGCTCAATCAGGCGCACGGCATCGTAGGAAAAAAAACCAACGGCCCCGGCGGTAAACGGGGGCTGCCCAGGCAGGTGCGCAGACGCGTGTCCGGCCAGCGAATCGCGCAACAGCTCAAAAACATTGCCTTCGCTGTACTCAATTTTGTGGCCCACCTGGGTGGTGATACTGTCCCCGTAGGCAACAATTTTTTTGTAAGGCCGGATGCCGATGAAGGTGTAGCGGCCCACGTTTTCCCCGCCTTCCACGGACTCCAGCATGAAGGCCTCCGGTTCCGTGGCGGCCACCCGAAGAAAGGCGGAAACAGGTGTTTCCAGGTCGGCCATCAACGGCTGGACGACCGGAATCAGGTCATGGCTTTTGGCCAGACGCAGGAACTCTTGCAGACCGGGCGTGATGAGAGAATTGGCAGGCATACGACATGCACATCCTACACGGTACGGCCCGGAAACGGTAGCCTTTTCCATCCTGCACAGGTACCCTCGGAGACAACAGACAAAAATCATGGCTGGCCAGCGCCTGCCATGATGGAATGGCGCACAGAGACAGGAGACCACACCATGCAGGAAAACCACACGGAACATCGTCCCAAAGAACACCCCTTGCTACGAAACATGGTGCTGATTGCAGTCGCCTTTGGCATGGGCTGGTGGGCGCATAGCGACAGGCATGTGCAGGCCCAGACATCCGGCGATGTCTTCTTCCAAATCTCCGGGGCCGGCCCGGACAGCGACCTGATGCTCTACTACCCCGATCAAAATGCCATTTATCTCTATCAAAGCGTCCTGACGGGGCTGAATTTTCTGCCCTGCGCCTATAAATTCCAACTGGGCAAGCCCGGAGCGCCCATCACACGGCACATTTGTCCCATCGTGGATTTTCGCCCGTAGACATGGCAATGACGAAGGCAGAGCAATGGGATTACCTTTAAGGTACCTGGCAATAGTTATAGATTGGTAACCCAGGCCCGTCTGCACTAATCTATAAAGTGTGGATGGGGAGTGTAGAAAAGGCCCGCAGTACGGGCCGCTGGACCGCATCCAATTTTGCATGGCTGATTGCGGAGCACGTCCTTTTGCCGTATCTGCGAAAGGAAGACGCAGTCCGCCGGTGCTGCCATTGGGGACCTGCCTGGACAAATTGCAACAGACCGCAGCGACCGGAAAAACAAACAATACAGGCCGCGCGCGGCTGGGGACAAGGGGGAAATTTCGATGAAAATGCAATGGCATTCGATGACAGGACTGGCCATCATGCTGATGGTCTTGACAGCGCATGGGCAGACGACGAAACCAAGCCCGTACGAGGGCGTTTCGCAACCACCGGCCAACGACCCGATTGTGGCCAATGACGATGCCACGGCCAACCCGCCAGCGCAAGCTCCCGTGGCCAAGAAGACCGCGGCGGCCTCCGTCCCTGCCAGCAGCCCGGCGGGGAACAGCCAGCCGGCCTTTGCCTCGCGCATTGCGTCCCCCCCAGCCGACCCGGACGCGGAGATTGTCACTACGGTCCCGTCCCGGCCCAACGAACTGCCGGAAGGCACCCTTCTCAGGGTCCGATTGGACCAGCAATTATCAACGGCAACCACCCAGCCGGGGTCCCAGTTCTCCGCGCACATGGCCGCCAATCTCACCAAAGATGGCCGCGTGGTGGTCCCCGTGGGAGCGACTGTGGTGGGCCGCGTGCTCTCCGTCAACCAGGGGCACCGCTTCGGGAGTGCGGCCAGCATCCGCTTGCGCCCCGATGAGATTGACCTGCCGGACGGGACGCGATATTTTCTCCACGCCGAACTCTACGACGTCAACCCGCACAGTGGCAGCAAGACCGACAGCGAGGGCGATGTGGTCAGCCAGCAACACGGCAAGCGCACCGTCGCAGAGGGCGCCTTGGCGTCTGGCAGTGGCCTGGCCGCCGGGGCCTTGATTGCCGGTGTTCCCGGCGCTTTGATTGGCGCCGCCGCCGGAGCTGGCATTGTGACGGCGCACTGGCTGCTCGAAAACCATCAGGCCGTCCTTCCCAAGGACTCCGAGGTGGTCTTCGGCTTGACCGAACCCATGTCCCTGGTGCCGCTGCACGATTAGAGAGACCCTGGTCCCAGGCCCCGGAAGTCGCCCGCAGCGTGGGATGACCGGTGCGGGCCTTCCCGGACTAATCTTTCTCGGTCTTCCGCGCGTCGTACGCTATGCGGCCTTCGCTGAGGGTGAGATGCACGCGGCCCGGTAGCGTCCAACCGTCGAAGGGGGTATTGCGCGCCTTGGATTTCCCCTCCGCCGCACGATAGGTCCACCGTTCCTGCGGGGCAAACAAGACCACATCGGCCAGTGCGCCAACGGCCAGCGTCCCACGCCCGGCAAGGTGTAGAAGCTGCGCGGGCCGTGTGCTGAGCAGCGCAATCACACGGCCCAAAGGCATGGAATGCTTTTCATGCAGCAGGAGCAGGGACAGGCCCAAGGCCGTCTCTAGTCCGATAATTCCATTGGGCGCACGCTCAAACTCCTGCTCCTTCTCATGGATGGCATGGGGAGCGTGGTCGGTGGCGATGGCGTCAATGGAGCCGTCCAGCAGGCCCTCAATCAACGCGGCGCGGTCTGTCTGCTGGCGCAGCGGAGGGCACATCTTGGCATGGGTGTCATAATCGCCAACGGCCTCTTCCGTCAATGCGAAGTGGTGCGGGGCGGCCTCGCAGGTGACATGCAGGCCATTGCGCCGGGCGCGACGCACAGCGTCCAGGGAGCGGGCCGTGGAGAGGTGCGCAATATGCAGGTGGGCGCGATTGTCATGCAGTCCAGCCAGCAATTGGATGTCGCGCTCCACGATGCTGCTCTCCGCATCTGCGGGCATGCCGCGCAGCCCCAGGCGAAAGGCCAGCGCCCCGGCGTTCATGGAGCCACCTTGCGTCTGGCGGGTGTCTTCTGCGTGTTGGATGACGGGCAGGCCCACGCGCGCCGCTGCCGCCAGCGCCTGGTGCATCATGGCATCCTGCAGGACCGGCTTGCCGTCATCGCTCAAGGCCACGGCCCCAGCGGCCTTCAGCGCGCCATATTCGGGGATGGATTCGCCCATGCTGCCACGGGTGGCCGCGGCAATGGGGAAGACGCGCACGACCGCGCCGCGCTCCGGGGCCTGCATCCAGCGCGTGGTCTCCACCGAATCATTCACCGGGCTGGTATTGGGCATGGCGCAGACGCTGGTAAATCCTCCCGCCGCCGCCGCTGCTGTCCCCGTGGCGATGGTCTCCTTGTAGCTTTGTCCCGGTTCGCGCAGGTGGACGTGGATGTCCACCAGTCCCGGCGCAACCACCAGTCCTGTGGCGGAAACAATCTCCGCGTTTTCCCTTGCAGCCAGGGCGTCCAGCTTGCCGAGGGCCTCCACGGCGGCCACGCGGCCATCGCGTAGAAAAATATCGCGTGCCGCATCCAGGTTGCTGGCCGGATCGACCAAGCGTCCGCCACGAATTAAAAGGGCCGTCATCGTTTTGCACTCTTCTTTGCCATCTTGGTTGGGGCCTTTGTGCTGGCCGCGCCCAGCGCGCGCGCCACCAGCGCCGTGCGCACAACGACGCCGTGGTGCACCTGTTCAGCCACGGCGGATTGCGGGCCGTCCGCCACTTCGCTGGTGATCTCCAGCCCGCGGATCATGGGGCCGGGATGCATCACCACCGCCTTGGGGGCATGGGCGGCAAGCCGTGCCGCGTCCAATTGATAGCGCGCAATATACTCATCCAGGTCCAGCCGCGTGCCCGCCAGACGTTCCTTTTGGATGCGCAGCATCATCACCACATCTGATTGTTCCAGGGCGTGGTCCAGATTGCGCTCCACGGTGACATTCGGGCCGATGGCGGCGGCCTCCTCTGGCAACAAGACCCCTGGCCCGCAGAAGACCACCCGCGCACCCAGCCGGGGCAGCAGCAGGGCATTGGAGCGCGCCACCCGGCTATGGAAAATGTCCCCCACAATGGTCACAGTGACGCCTGCCAGGGTCTGCCCCGTAACGCTGCGGTTGCCTCGTTCTCCCAGGCGCCGCGTCAGGATGGTGCGCAGGTCCAGCAGGGCCTGCGAAGGGTGCTCGTGCATCCCATCGCCTGCATTCAAAATGGGGAGCTGGGTGGCGCGGGCCAGCAGAAATGGCGCACCGGAGGACGGGTGCCGCAGGATGATGCATTCCGCACCCAGCGAGCGCAAGGTGATGCCAGTGTCCTTGAGCGACTCGCCCTTTTCAATGCTGGAAGAGAGTGCGCTGACCAGCGTGGTGTCAGCCCCCAGGGACTTGGCGGCCAGCTCAAATGAAGTGCGGGTGCGGGTGCTGGATTCGTAAAACAGAAGGGCCACACGACGTTTGAAGAGGCGCTGTTCGCGCAGCCGCGACGGCTCCGTCTCCAGCTCTGCCGCCAGGGCCAAAATATGGTTGATCTCCTCCAACGTAAGGTGCGTGACCGAAAGCAGGGAGAGGGGATGGAAGTTGGCGCCAGGCTGTTGTGTGGGCGGCGCAGCATTTACCGCTGCCCCTGTTTCCTCGACGATACTGGGGGCCTGGTCCGTATGGCTGACGCGCGGGCGATTGCGGGATGGGCGGGCAGGTGCTTGTGCAGGGACCTTCGATTTAGCCATGACCTCTCACTGGGCCGGGGAAGCGGCCCCATTGCAGCGCGCAGGCTATGGGCCAACGCGCTCGACCAGCAGCACTTGTTCGCTGTCGTCCACTTCTTCCAGCTTCACCTCGATGATTTCCCGTTGCGAGGTCTGCACGGTGCGTCCGACAAAGGCCGCTTCAATGGGCAGCTCCCGGTGGCCGCGGTCAATCAGGACGAGCAACTGTACCCGCTGCGGGCGGCCATGGTCGAACAAGGCGTCCAGCGCCGCGCGCACGGTGCGTCCGGTGTAAAGCACATCATCCACCAATACGATGTTGCGTCCGTTCACATCAAAGCCAATGGCCCCTGGCTGGACGACCGGGCGCGTGTCGCAGGTGCTCAGGTCATCCCGGTAAAAACTGATGTCGAGAGTGCCCATGTCCACGGGGTGCTTTTCAATGTTGCCAATCAGCGCGGCCAGGCGTTGCGCCAGGGGCACGCCGCGGCGTTTGATGCCGACCAGGCCCAGGTTTTCGCTGCCGTTGTTTTTCTCAACGATCTCATGGGCCAGCCGCACCAGTGTCCGTTCAATTTCTGAGGCAGACAGGATGCGCGCCTTTTCCCGTAGGAGCGGAGACTGTTCAGGGGTGTTTTTTCCTGTGTTCATGTTCTTGGCTGATGATACGAGACCGGGGCGGGGCGGGCAAGCGCCACTCTGGATGGCCCGTCAGAGGATGGGCTGCGCGCCCTGCCGATGGCGATAGATCTGCGTCCCCAGCACCCCTCCGGCGATGGAAAGAAGCAGGATGATAAAGGCAATCAGGGCCATGCCCAGCAGCACCATTCCAGCGCGGCCCTCCGGGGAAAGCAAGAAGGCGATGGCCGCCGTCACCTGGGCCTGTGCCTCCGTGCCAGAGGCGGCGCGGTCCATGGCCTGGCGCACGGTGTTGGTCAGGGTCTCATCCAGCAATTTGCCCTGGTGCAGGCCGTACCGCTGCACCAGCAGCAGAACGGTGTTGCTAACCACGGCTATGGCCGCTGTCAACGTCCCCGTGACCACGCCAAGGCGCGCCCCCAGGCTGGGTTGCAACACGGCATACGGGACCCGACGATGATACAACGCTATCACCAGCACGGCCCCGCCCATCACCCACAAAAGACTGCCCACGGCCAATATGGAGGAAAGCAGGCCCACGCCCAGCGAGACCAGCGCGGCAATCTGGATGGCGTACTTCCATTGAATGTCTACAGACCGCCCCGTCACCACCACGCGGGGACGGCCACCAGGACTTCCGTCCGCTGCGGTGCCGTCTGGCTCCGGTGGAGTGAAGCGCAACTGCGGCGCCCCGCACTGCGGGCAAAAGCTCGCGTCGCGGGCAAGCGCATCTCCGCAGCGATGACAGACCAGGCCCATACCTTGAAGCTACCTCAGCCCAGGCAGGTGGGGCAAACCGGCCCAGACCGGCTGGCAACTAATTGGTCTCATGCCCATGCGGCAGTTCCACGTTGATGAGGGCAAACCGCGTCCCCGCACCGGCAGGCGAGGTAAAAGCAACGATATGCTGGTTGTTGGGAGAACCGGCGCGCAATTCCAGGTCCCCCGCATTGGACTGGGCCGTAATTTCCTTGACCGAATCGTGGCCCTTGTTGGATTCCACATCGATGTTGACGTTGTAGTTGTGGTCGTCGCTACAAGTCAGTCCGTCCCGGGTCCTGACCAGCGTGCCAACGGCCTTGTTGCCTTGGCAGGTAAGCACGTCCCCATAACTCCCCAGGGCCTTCTGATAGAAGGCCGCGACCTTGTCCTGCGCGTCGCTGCTCTGATAATTCAGGACCCGCACCCGTAAACGCCAGCCGACAAAACTCATGTCAACATCCGCAGACTTGTCATTATCCTTGCCGTTGGTCGGGGCAAGCACCGCCCCCGGATATACCGGCAGACCGACATCGGCTGGATGCACGTCGTTGGTGTGTACGTCCAGTCCGCCCACCAGCGTGCGAATGCGGACGGTGTCTTCGCCGCCGCTTTTCTTGTCTTGGACGGTGCAGGCCGTGGTGCTGAGCAATACGGCGGTCCCCGCAGTGAGGACAAATGCTTTGAAGATGGGTATCAACATGGGCCAATTCTCCCTGCCCCATCATACGCAGCCGCGCCGCCCATTGTTCCCCTGGCGATGGGACTGTCTTCCGCAGGTACGCCGGTACGGCCCTGATTTGGCGCAAAGGCCCACGTTCCCGTATACTTGGAGATGCTGTAAACGCTGTTTTTTCAAGCAGGACAAGTATGCCAAAATTAAAAACACACAGTGGCGCGGCCAAGCGCTTCAAAAAGACCGCTTCGGGAAAATTCAAGCGCGGCCATGCCACCATGCGGCACCTTCTGACCGCCAAGACCACCAAGGTAAAGCGCCATCTGGCCGCTTCCGCCTTGGTCTCTGACGCGGACCACGCGAAGATCGCCCGCATGGTCCCCTATGCCTGATCGGGCCTATAAAAAGGCCGGGCCGCACGCGTTCGCGGCCCCCCGGAACGCCCGTTAAGGGCCTCCGTGATCGCCCCAGGCAAGACAAGCGTGTGAAGAGGTAAACAGCGGTCCCCCAGGGACCGGCTCCTGCCTCCAGCCGCGGAACAAGCAACGCAAAAAGGAGAGACACACCATGCCCCGCGTAAAACGTGGCACCAAACGCAAAGATTACCGCAAGAAAATCCTCAAGCGGGCGAGCGGTTATTTTCTTAACAAGTCCAAGCTCTACCAGGCGGCGGAAGAGGCCGTCGAGCGCGGCATGAAGTTCGCCTATCGCGGACGCAAAGAGAAGAAGCGCCAGTTCCGCTCCCTGTGGATCGTGCGCATCGGCGCAGCCGCCAAGTTGAGCGGACTGAGCTATTCGCAGTTCGTCCACGGCCTGAAGCTGGCCAACATCGAGCTGGACCGCAAAGTACTGGCCGACATTGCCGTCCACGACGAGACCGGCTTTGCCAGCCTGGTGGCCCAGGCCAAGACCGCCCTCCAAAAAGCAAAAGACGAAAAACCAGCCGCAGCGTAAGGTGCGATGGCTGCTGCAAACGGCGCGGCCTTTGGCCGTGCCGTTTCTGTTTTGGCATCGGAAGTCCTTCCTGACAATACAATTGGCTGGCGAACGCCACGCCTTGCGTGGATTTCTTCCGCTGTGATTTATCCTCAATAACAAGACAATGACGCACGAAGAAATTCCGCAACTGGCCGCGCATGACGAGACCACCCTCGACCGCGCCTTTCATGGCGTCCTCCAATCTGCACAGCAGGAGGCCGGACGCATCGCCACCTCAGAAGACCGCGAGGCGTTCCGCCTACGCTGGCTAGGACGCAAGCAGGGCCTACTGAAGAGCATCAGCGATGCCTGGCTGAAGACCGCTCCGGTCGAGGCAAAAAAGGCCATCGGCCAGCGCTTCAACCAACTGAAGGAACAGATCGAGCAGGCGCTGGAAACCGGCGCAGCCACGGCAGGCAATGCTGCACGCGACGCCGAAGCCATTGACATCACGCTGCCCGGCATCCGTCCCGGAATTGGCGCGGAGCACCCACTCATCAAAACATTGCACGAGGTCATCGGCATCTTCGAGCGCATGGGCTACTCCGTCGGCGTGGGGCCGGAGGTGGAGACCGATTACTACAATTTCGAGGCGCTGAACTTCCCGCCTGACCATCCGGCGCGCGACACCCAGGACACGCTGGTCATCGCCCAGCAGGAGCAGAAACCGCTGCGCGACCGCCTGCTGCTGCGCACGCACACTTCGCCGGTACAGATACGCACCATGGAGCGGCAACCGCCGCCGGTGCGCATCGTCATCCCCGGCAAGGTGCACCGCAACGATGCCGCGGACGCCACCCACTCGCCCATTTTTCATCAGGTGGAGGGCCTTTGCGTGGACACGAACATCACCTTCAGCGACCTGAAGGGCACGCTGGACCACGCGATGAAGGAGCTTTTTGGACCGGGCGTCAAGACGCGCTTTTTCCCATCTTTTTTCCCGTTTACAGAGCCGAGCGCCGACGTGCAGATCAGTTGCATCTTCTGCGCGGGCAAGGGCTGCCGCAAATGCAAGCACTCCGGCTGGATTGAGCTGCTGGGCTGCGGCATGGTGGACCCGGCGGTCTTTGGATTTGTGCGCGAAAAACAACCGGCCTACGACCCTGGAAAAATCTCCGGCTTCGCCTTCGGCATGGGCATTGACCGCATCGCCATGATGAAGTACGGCATCAGCGAGATCGGCCTGTTGTACTCCGGCGACATGCGCTTTTTGGAGCAATTTGCGTGAAGATACTTTCCTCCTGGTTGCGTTCTTTTTTGCCCGCGCTGGACGTGACGGACCGTCAACTGGCCGACGATCTGACGTTGCGCGGCATCGCCGTCGATGGCGTTTTTGATCTGGGTGCGGGCAACGGTTCGCTCTTGGAGATGGACATCACCACCAACCGTGTGGACGCCATGAACCACTACGGCATTGCGCGCGAGGCCGCAGCCATCTACGACGTCCCCCTGCTGCCGCTGGACACGGCCCTGCCCGTGGCCCGGCCTGCTGCACAGCCATTTCCTGTGCGCATCGAGGCGCCCGACCTCTGCGGACGCTTTACCGCGCGGGTGCTGCGCAATGTGACCATCGCGCCCTCCACGGCGGAGGTCGCTGGCCGCTTTGCGCTGCTCGAACAAAAGCCAATCAGCAACGCCGTGGACGCAACCAATTATGTCACCCTGGCCATTGGCCAGCCCACGCACGTCTTTGATCTGGACAAACTGGAGGGCGGCATCGTGGTGCGCCGCGCCCACAAAGGCGAACGCCTGAAGCTGCTCGACGGCAGTGAGCGCACGCTGACACCCGACGACCTGGTGATTGCCGACGAGCGCAAGGCGCTTTCGCTGGCTGGCGTGATGGGCGGCTGGGAAACGATGATCACGCCTGCGACGAAGAACATCCTGGTCGAGGCGGCGTGGTTTGCTCCAGCTAGCGTGCGCCGCTCAGCGCGCCGTCACGGACTGCACACCGACGCCTCGCACCGCTTTGAACGCGGAGCGGACTTTGCCGCGCCACCCGTGGCCTCGGCCCTGGTCAGCCGCTTGGTGCTGGCCGCTGGCGGCTGGATGGAAGGCGGATTAGTGGACGTGGTTGTGCCGGAACAGGCCCAGCGCACCGTGGACCGCGCGCCCATTTCGCTGGCCGTGCGGGAAGTAGCGCGCATTTTAGGTGCCACAGAAGACGGTGCGCCGGTTCCTTCGGACACGATCGAACGCTATCTGGTCGCGCTGGGTTGCCGTGTGTCTAAGACCGCCGAGGAGGGATTTTCCATCCACCTGCCAAGCTGGCGGCTCGACCTGGAACGCGAGGTCGACCTGATTGAAGAGATTGCCCGCCTCTATGGCTACAATCGCTTCGCCAACACGCTGCCTGCATTTACTGGCAGCGTGGTCGAACTGCCGAGTGCAGCCAAAGAGCGCGCCGTGCGCGGCAAGTTGCTGGCGGCGGGGTACACCGAGGCCGTTTCCAGCTCCTTCTGTTCTGTAACCGAAGCAGTTACATTTACGCCGCTCCCAGGTTGCACGGTACCGCTGGGCAATCCGCTCAGCGAAGAGGCCGGGCATCTGCGGCCCTCGCTGCTGCCGGGGACGCTCGCCATGCTGGCGCACAACCTGGACCACGGCGTGGAAGACGCGCGGCTCTTTGAGATGGGCACCGTCTTCACCGGCGGAGTGGAGCGCGTACAGGAGCGCCTGTCGCTGGCCATTGGGGCCACGGGCATGGCCCAAACAAGCGCACACACGCCCGCGCGCGCCTACAGTTTTTATGACCTGAAGGGCGTCATCGAGGGACTGCTCTCCGGCTTTGCGGCGCGGTCCGCTTATTTTGACGCCTTCCCCGCAGATGCCGGTCTCATGCCGCAATGGCTGCATCCAGGCCGCGCGGCGCGCATCGTGGTGGATGGATGGACCATCGGCCATTTCGGCCAGCTTGCGGCGGAAGCAGCACAACACCACAAATTCAAACAGGGGGTTTTTGTCGGCGAACTGGACCTGGAGCGCCTCTTCCATCAAGAGTTGCGCCAGCCTGTAGCGCAGACGCTCTCCCGCTTCCCCGCCGTGGTGCGCGATTTCTCCTTCATCTTTCCAGACGACATCCGCTGGGAACAGATTGACAGCACCCTGCGCTCGCTCGACATTGCGGAGATGCGCCGCGTGGGGCCGATGGAAATCTTCCGTGACGCCAAAGGGACGACCGTGCCGCAGGGGAGCTACTCGCTGTTGGTGCGCGTGGTCTTCCAATCGCAGGAGCGCACGTTGCGCGAGGAAGAGGTCCAGGGCTGGGCCGGGCAGGTGATGGATTCGCTGGCGCGACTGGGCGGTGTGGCCCGTGACGCAGTAAATAGGACCGCTCCACGACGCGCCAGCCAGTGAAGCCGCTTGATTTTTGTGAAGTTGGTGTAGGACACAAGCGAAGGGCATCCACGACGCCCACGCGAACAAACTTATCGTGGCTGATTGAATTTGTATTTCCGCCGCCTGGACGGCCAGTCCCGCGATATACTGCGCGAAGAGTGTTTTCTCTGGACCCTATGGACACGACCACAGTAAAAGGCCCCGAACTGGCCCTCGCCGTTGACACATTTTCCGCCCTGGAAGAGCGCGTGGTGCGCACCATTGAGTTGCTGCGCTCGGAGCGCGAACGCCGCACCGCCGCTGAGAAACAATTGGCCAGCACCAAGGAAGAACTGGAGCTGCAAGCGTTGGAGACCTCCGAGCTGCGCAATGAGCTGGCCGCGCTGAACAAAGAACGCGACGCCGTGCGCCAGCGCGTAGAGCGCCTGCTGGAAAATCTGGACGCCATTGCCGCCCCCTAAACCGGAAAACCAGGAGGTCCGCATGGAGGCAAACCGCATGGGCCAAAATATGGACGCGCGCACAGAAGGCCCGGAGACCGACGCCCCGGGACGCGAAAGCATTGTGGTGGACATCTACGACCAGAGCTATCATCTGCGCGGCACGGACCCGAAGTATTTGCAGCAGTTGGCGGCACTGGTGGACGCCAAGATGCGCGCGGTCACGCAGCAGGGCACCACGGTCGACTCCCTGCGCGTCGCCGTGCTGGCGGCCTTGAACATTGCCGATGAACTGGTCACGCTGCAACAGAAACACAGTGCGCTCGATGGCCCTGTCGAGGCGAACATCAAGGGCCGCACAGAGGTCCTGGCCGGGATGTTGGACGCCGCGCTGGAAGACCTGCGCAAGGCCGGATAAAAAAAAGCCTTTACTCCTTGGGAATGCTGTTTTTGCTTCCGGCTTGCCAATTGGGGCGCGCGCCGGTAGCATCCAAGTTAGAAACCGGCCTGCAAAGCAGGTGTGGTGGTCTACGCTGGTTGAACCAACATTCAATGAACAGGGGCCCCGACTCGATCAATCGGTCCGGTGTGCTGTCCGCCAGTTCGGAATGCCTAAAGGGCCGCGGCGGGGTCCCACCGTCTTAGGACGGGTTCACCGGCGCGCTGCTGCACGGCCCAGCGGGTCGGTTTTCTGGTTTCCGCCGTGTATCCACTCCTGTTTCATTTCGGCCCCATCACCCTCCCTACCGCTGGCGCTCTGGCTGCCGTGGCCCTGGTGGCGGGGCTTTCCCTGGCCATGCACACGGCACGCCGTCTGGGCCTCCATCCTGACCTCCTCTGGGACCTGGGCCTGGTGACGGTCTTCAGCGGCATCCTTGGGGCCAAGCTCCTGTTGGTAGGCCAGGACTGGCGCGATTTTCTACACTATCCGCTGCTGGTGCTCAGCCTTTCCACCACCCATGCGGACCATGCACGCGCCTTTGGCCTTTTGCTGGCGGTCCTGGCAGGCTGGGTCTATTTGCAGGCCAAGGGGATGCCGCTGTTGCGCACCCTGGACGCGGTTGCTCCGGCGTTGGCCCTGGGCGACGCCATCCTGCAATTGGGGGCCTTTGCGGCTGGCTCGGGCTATGGCACTCCCACCTCGCTCCCTTGGGGGGTGGTTTATAGCAACCGCATGGCCGCCTATGGGGCGGGAACGCCGCTGGGCGTCCGCTTGCATCCCACGCAAATCTACGCATGTTTGGTGGAGCTTCTGCTGTGCGCATTTCTTCTCTGGCTGCTGCCGCGCCGCCGTCAGGATGGAGAAGCAATGGGCGCATGGCTCTTTCTCAATGGACTGGCGACCTTCTGGCTCGGATTTCTTCGCTGCGCGCCGGAGCATGCTTTGTTCTTCGACGGCGTCTTCTCGTTGACGCAGGGCATTGCCTTTGCCATGGTCATCGCGGGCGCGCTGCTTTGGCTGGAACGCGGCAGACCGCGCAGGCAGGTGCTCCATGCCCACTGAAGAGATGGAGCGCCAATTTCCAGTAGATGAAAGCGCCGCTGGCCAGCGCCTGGACCAGTTCCTTACCCAGCATTGGGCCGAGGTCAGCCGCTCCCGCATACAGCAGATGATCGCCCGCGGCGCGGTCCTGGTGGATGGAAAACTGGCCAAGGCCTCCTGCAAATTGCGCGCAGGTGGGGCCGTTCGCGTGTTGGGTGGCCCCACGCCAAGGCCGCTGCACGCGGAGGCCGAGGCCATTCCGCTGGAAATCGTTTACGAAGATGCGCAGCTTGCGGTGGTCCACAAGCCTGCGGGCATGATGGTCCATGCTGGTTCCGGAGTCACCGACGAGGCGCGCAATCGCGGCACGCTGGTGAACGCCTTGCTGTACCACTTTGGGCAGGAGGGCGCGCTTTCCACCGTGGGCGGCCCGGTCCGCCCTGGCATTGTGCACCGCCTGGACAAGCAGACCAGCGGGCTGGTCCTGGTGGCCAAAAATGACCTCACCCACCAACGGCTGGCGAAGATGTTCTCAGAGCACACAATCGAGAAGACCTACATCGCCCTGGTGCATGGCGCCGTGGCGCAAGAGACGGGCACCCTGAATGCGCCCATCCGCCGCGACCGCAATCGCCGCACGCGCATGACCACGCGACGCGGCGACGGGGGACGCAGCGCCATCTCACACTACCGCGTGCTGGAGCGCATCACTGGGGCCTTTGGCAAATTCACCTTGCTGGAGGTGCGTATTGAGACGGGCCGCACCCATCAAATCCGCGTGCATCTTTCCTCCATCGGGCACCCGGTGGTGGGAGACACATTGTATGGCGCACCCCACAAGGTGCTGTCGGTGGCCACAGAAAAAGTTGGCCGCCCAGCGGCGCAACGCCAGAAACAGGCCCTATCGGATGGCTTCGCGCTCGGACGCAACTTCCTCCATGCGGCCCGCTTGCGCTTTCTGCACCCGGAGACCGGCGGTCCCGTGGAATTTGCAGCGCCGTTGCCACCAGAGCTGACGGACGTATTGCAACGCTTGCGCACTGGGGACACTGCAGGGACCGCTGGTAAAATGAAATAGAATGGTGAAATTCAATTTTTCATTTCGGCGCACCGCGTGGCGTAGCTGGCAATGCCTGCTATGGCTTGTCCTGTTGGCCCCCCTGGCGACCACGCTTGGGGCGCAAAACACGGCCCCGCCTGCGACATCTGGCGCCTCCGCGACAGCGACAAGCGCACCCACTGGAAAGACCACCCCGCCTGCCAGCACGGCCAAAGACGCACGCCATACGGCCGTGCCGTTGGACACACTGCCCCAGGGAAAGCCAGGCGAGCATGTGGCCCCACAGCAGTCCCCCACCGGCGCAGGCCAGCAGGACGAAGAATACAAAATCCGCACCACGGTCAATGAGGTCGACCTCATCTTTACCGTGATCGACAAGCATGGCCACTTTGTCCGCAATTTACAGGAGGGCGACTTTGCCCTGCTGGACAACCACATGCGCCCGGACGAGGTCTACAAATTCACCCAGCAGACCAACCTGCCCTTGCGCGTCGGTCTCCTGATTGACGCCAGCAACTCCATCCGCACGCGCTTCCACTTTGAGCAGAACGCTGCAACGGAGTTCCTCCTGGACATCCTGCGCCCACAGGTGGACAAGGCCTTCGTCATGGGCTTCGATGTGGTGCCGGACCTGACACAGGACTTTACCAACAACGGCGACCTGCTGGAGACCGGCATCCACAAGCTGGAACCTGGCGGCGGCACCGCGCTCTATGACGCGGTCTACACCGCCTGCCGGGACAAGATGCTGCCGTTGCATGACACCATGGACATACGCAAGGCCGTCATCCTGCTCTCCGATGGGGACGACAACCAGAGCCACACCGACCTGGACGACGCCATCAAAATGTGCCAGCGCGCTGATACCCTTGTCTATGCCATCAGCACCAACAGCGGCCCCAGCCGCGACCGTGGGGACGACGTCCTGAAGGCCATGGCAGAGGCCACCGGGGGACGCGCCATTTATCCGCCGCGCATGGAAGACGTGGCCACCGCCTTCAATGAAATCCAGGACGAGCTGCGCAGCCAGTATTCGCTGGTATACAAACCGGCGGACTTTGTGGCCAACGGCTCTTTCCGCCCCATCTATCTGGTCGCCATGGACCGCCACTACAAGGTGCGCGTGCGCAAGGGATATTTCGCGCCAAAGTAGAAGCATCTACTCCAGCAATGCCAGCAGCCCTGCCTCATCCAGGACGGGGACGCCCAGAGTGCGCGCCTTGTCGAGCTTGGAGCCGGCCTCTGCGCCGGCCACCACGTAGCTGGTTTTTTTGCTCACAGAACCGACCACGCGCCCTCCGGCCCGTTCAATGCGCCCCTTCGCTTCTTCCCGCGTCATCAATGGCAACGTCCCGGTCAGCACAAACGTCAATCCCGCCAACTTCTCCGTCTTTTCCTTTACGGTCGCAGTAAAATCCAGCCCAGCCGCGCGCAGCCGTTCGACAAGCTGCTGGTTGGCCGGTTCGTCAAAAAAGGCGCGGATGGCCGCGGAGACCTGCGGCCCCACTTCTGATACGCGCTCCAGTTCTTCGCGGCTGGCGGCCATCAGGGCATCCATCGTGCCAAAGTTTTCCGCCAGCAACTCCGCTGTGCGCGCGCCCACAAAGCGAATGCCCAGACCGAAAAGCACGCGGTCCAGCGGGGCCTGCTTGGAGCGTTGTATCTCATCCAGCAGCGACTGCGCCTTCTTTTCCTTCACCAGCTTCAACGACAGCAGCTTCGCTTCGTCCAGGTCGTAGATGTCCGCAATGCTGCGCACCAGTCCGCGCTCCGTCAATTGCGCAACCAGGGCCTCGCCCAGCCCCTCAATGTTCATCACCCCGCGCGCAGCAAAATGCAGCAGGGCCTCGCGCAGCCGTGCCGGACAATTCGCATTGACGCAGCGCCAGTCTACTTCGCCTTCCACGCGCACCACCGTGCTGCCGCACTCCGGGCAATGCGTAGGGAAAACGAACGGGCGCGTATTTGCCGGTCGCTGCTCGCGCACCACTTCAACGACCTTGGGGATCACATCACCGCCGCGCTCGACCAGGACAAAGTCGCCAATCTGCAGGCCCAGGCGTGCGATCTCCTCGGCATTGTGCAGCGTGGCGCGACTGACGGTGGTCCCACCAATGGAGACTGGCTTCAGCACGGCCACGGGGGTCAATTTTCCCGTGCGGCCCACCTGCACCACAATGTCTTCCACCTGGGTGACGGCGGCGCGTGCGGCAAACTTGTAGGCAATGGCCCAGCGCGGCGCGCGCCCGGTAAATCCCAGCCGCTGTTGCTGCGCCGTTTGGTCCACTTTGATGACCACGCCGTCAATCTCATAGGGCAGCGTTTCGCGCAGGGCCTCGGCGCGGGCAATAAAATCGAGGACCGCATCAATGCCTGTGACCACCTGGCGATGGGGGTTGACGAGAAAGCCAGCCGTGGCCAGCGCATCCAGCGCGGCGCTTTGTTTTGGAAAAAAATTTTCGCCATTCACCAGCAAAAAGTAGGCGTAAAAATCCAGCCGCCGCTGCGCCACAATGTTTGGCCCCAGCGTGCGGATGGTCCCGGCGGCGGCGTTGCGCGGATTGGCGGCGGCGGGAATCCCCTGCTCCTCGCGCTCTGCATTCAGCTTTTGAAAGGCCGCGTACGGCATCACCACCTCGCCGCGCACTTCAAAGGTCCCCGGCCCCGGCAGTCCATCCAACCCCGCATTGTGCAATTTCTCCCGTGCGATGCCCAGCGGGACCGACCGGACTGTCCGCACATTCGTGGTCACGTCCTCGCCAATGGCCCCATCGCCGCGCGTCACCCCACGCACCAGCAGGCCGTTTTCGTAGGTCAGCGCCAGGGAGAGACCGTCCAGCTTCAACTCGCAGATGTACACAACGGCGTCGGCCCCAATCAGCGCGCGCACGCGCTGGTCCCACGCGCGCAATTCGCCCTCGTTGTAGGCATTGTCCAGCGAGAGCATGGGCCGCGAATGCGCCACTTTGACAAAGCCCTCTTTTGGCTTGCCGCCGACGCGCTGCGTGGGCGAGTCTGGCGTCACCAGCTCCGGGTGCGCGGCCTCCAGCGCGCGCAGTTCTTGCATCAGCGCATCATATTGCGCGTCAGTGATCTCCGGCGCATCCAACACGTAGTAGAGATGCTCGTGGTGGCGCAGTTGGTCGCGCAGGGCCTCGATCTTTGTTGCGACAGGTTGGACAGGTCCGCTGTGGGGCATCAAATGGATTATAGAAACGCTGGCACAGAATGTCGCCCTTCCGCCATACACCGCAACCTGGCCGGGCCGTGCCAAGGCAAACCCGTCCGCCTGGCGTCCTGCGCTTTCTTTCCTATTTGCGGTGCATGAAATATCACGAAAAAATGGCTGCGATGGACTAGACTGTTTGCAAGTGCAGCAGTACCTGCTGCGGAAAGAGGGAAGGCAATGAAGAACGAAGGGACCGCGGACCGCGTGATACGTGTGGTGATTGGGATTGCAGTGTTGTCCTTGCTGTGGCTGCTGCATGGGCCGGCACACTGGTTTGGGCTGATTGGCCTGATACCGTTGTTGACAGGGTTGCTGGGCGTTTGCCCCATGTATAGCTTGCTGGGCATCCGCACCTGCCCGCTGGAACAATCCAACAAGTAGCCATCCAGACCAAGAGCAGGAGGAGTCAAGCGCGACACAGGAGTGGGGGGATTGGTGTCCCCTGCGTGTCCCCTCAATCCACATGGAACCCGTCACCCATTTCCTTACCGGCGCGTGCCTGGGGCGTGCCGGTTTCAACCGCCAGACCGCCTACGCCACGCTGGCCATGACGCTGGCCGCAGAGGCGCCAGACATGGACATGCTCTGGGGCCTGCGTGGCCCAGTGTCAGCGCTGGAGCACCATCGCGGCATCACCCATACCTTCCTGGGTGCGCCGCTGATGGCCCTTCTTGTGACCGGAGCGGTGTGGTTGTGGCACCAAGGACGCGGCCATCGCCGGTCACGACAAGACGGCCCTCCCGTCCGCTGGGGATTGATCTGGCTGTTTGCCCTTCTGGCCGACCTCAGCCACATTCTGCTTGACTGGACCAACAACTACGGCGTGCGCCCGTTTTTCCCTTTCAACCCGCATTGGTACGCGGGCAGCATTTTCTTTATCTTTGAGCCGGTGGTCTTTGCCGTGCTGTTGCTGGGGCTGCTGGCCCCGGCCATCTTCGGCCTGGCGGACCGCGAGATTGGCCTCCGCCGCCCGCGTTTTCGCGGTCAGGGATGGGCCATCTTTGCGCTCAGCGCGATGGTGGTTGTGGGAAGCTGGCGCTGGGCCGAGCACCGGGTCGCCCTCGACATGCTGGCCAACCAGCCCCTGAACGAGGAAGCGGTCTTGCGGACCTCCATCAATCCCTTTCCTGTCAATCCTTATCGTTGGTTCGCGGTGGTGGAGACCAAAGACCTCTACCAAACGGCCATCCTGGACACGCGCAGCGGAGAGGTCCTCTCACGCGCCCCGGAGGACGTGTACTATAAGCCGCCCGTGACACCTGTCATCCAGGCCGCGGAGCGTTCCTGGCTGGGTCGGGTCTATCTGGATTGGTCCCAGTTCCCCTTGGTGGAGGAAGACAATTCCTGGGGCGCTTTATCGGGCGGCGAACATGAGACGCAGGTGGACTTCCGTGACTTGCGCTTTGCCTACGGCATCTTTTCCAGCCACAGACGCCACGGTGGCCCTCTGGGCGGGTCGGTGACAGTCGGGCCACAGGGACAAATTGAAGCAATGCGCCTGGATGGCCAGGTGCAGCATTGACTTGCACCCAGGAAATACAATGGAGTCAGGCCGCATGGACATTTCATGGAACCAACAAATTGCTTGATAGCATCAACATTCCCTTGACCATCCGCGTTCTGGCCCGGAGAATGAAGGTTTAGGCAAGGGGAGAAAAACACCCTTGCGGATAGGGCGCATAAAGGAGTCCCATGTTTGGTTATTTATTTCTGTTGGCAGCCGTTTTCAGCCGTATTCTTCCGCACCCGTGGATGAACTTCACGGCGGTGGGCGCATCGTTGCTGTACTTTGGCGCGCGCCGTACCCCGCGGCAGTTCTTCCTGCCTGTCATCGCGCTGGCTGCCACCGATTATTATCTGACCGTCTTCGCCTACAACTATCCCTTTCATTTGCAGGATTATCTGGTGACGTGGGCCTGGTATCTGGGGGCCTGCGTGCTGGGCCGGGCGGTGCTGCGCGGAGATGTGACGGCAGGCCGCGTTGTGGGCGCTGCGCTCGCTTCTTCCACCTCGTTCTTTGTGCTGAGCAACTTCGTCGTCTGGCTGGGCTTCGGCGTCTATCCGCACACCCTGGGCGGGCTGGCCGCCTGCTATGTGGCTGCCTTGCCCTTCTATCGCAATGACGCGCTTTCCACCACCCTGCTGCTGGGCGCTGTTTTTGGCGTGCCCGTCTTGGCGCGGCGCATGGTGGAGGCATGGCAGCAAAAAGACACCGGGGCCATGGCCGGATAAACACTGGCCATGGTAAGGCCACAATAGCAATGTACGCTTGGACCACAGCAACAGCATGAAGCAAGCAGCAAGGCGCACCCCTTGCTACTTGCCCCTTGCGGACGCTACATTAACTCCTCAACAAAGGAACGCGCGACCTCCGGCGGTATACGCATCTCCTGCTGCACCAGAGGGCCTGCGTCCAGGACAGGCTCGGCCTCGTGCAGGGTCGGCAGGTCCGTGCGCTCAAAGAACTTGCCAATGGGTATCTCGTCGCCCCACAGCAATGATTTTTCCATGGCCGCCATCCAGTCGGTGGCGTCGTAGGCCGCGTCTTCTTCCAGCTTGCGGACGCGCGGACGGAACCACGGAAAGGTGTTGTCGTGGTTGTAGGTGACGCAAGGGCTGAAAACGTCAATAAAAGAGGCCCCCTTGTGCTCAATGCCCTGCTTGATGAGTTCGGTCAGGTGCTTCTGTTCGCCGCTGAAGCCGCGCGCAATGAACGTGGCCCCTGCAGAAAGGGCCAGCGAGACCGGATTGATGGGCGCTTCCAGGTTGCCATAGGGCATACTTTTCGTCTTCATGCCTTTGCGGCTGGTGGGTGAGGTCTGGCCCGTGGTGAGGCCGTAAATCTGGTTGTCCATCACGATGTACAGCAGGTCCACATTGCGGCGCATGGTGTGCAGAAAGTGGTCGCCGCCAATCCCAAAACCGTCGCCATCGCCGCCCGTCACCAGCACGGTCAATGCATGGTTGGCCATCTTGACGCCCGTTGCCACAGGCAGCGAGCGGCCATGCAGCGTGTGCATCCCGTAGGTGTTGATAAAGCCGGGAAAGTTGGAGGAGCAGCCAATACCGCTGACCACGACCACTTCGTGGTTCGGTATTTGCAGGTCCACCAGCGCCTTTTGCACGGCGGCCAGCACGCCATAATCGCCGCAGCCCGGACACCAGTCGGGCCCAACTTTGCCTTTCATGTCGGCCATTGTGAAGGGACTTGGGGGAGCAATCTCTGTCGCCATTTCTTTTTTCTCCTTAAACCATGATCTCGTGGGCCGGAACAGAAAGCGTGCCCTTTCCGGCCAGTTGTTCCTTTACCGCCTCCACAATGTGGTGCGGCATAAACGGTTCCCCATCGTATTTGCGGATGTGGCCATCGGGCACAAAGCTGGTCTCGCTGCGCAGGTAGCGGGCAAACTGGCCGCTGTAGTTGTTCTCTACGAGGATGGTGTGCCGCGCGCCTTTCAGTATCTCCAGGATGGCATCGCCATGCAGCGGGACCAGCCAGCGTATCTGGAGATGGTTGGCCGTGATGCCCTGCCCGCCAAGCAACGTGCGGGCCTCCTCAATCACGCCCTGCGTGGACCCCCATCCTATCAAGGTGACATCGGCGGCCTTTGGCCCTTGCAGCACCGGGGGGGCGATGGCGGCCTCAATGCCCTGGACCTTGCGCATACGCTTTTCCATCATGGCGCGGCGTTTGGCCGCGTTGGTGTACATGTCGCTGATGAGCACGCCATCCTCATCGTGCTCGTCGCTGGAAAGGGTGTGGATGTGTCCGGGCACGCCCGGAATGGCGCGGGGAGATACGCCGCTCTCCGTGATCTTGTAGCGCATGTACGCCCCATTGCTTGCTGGCCCGGCAGAGGCCCCATTGGCGGAAGTAATCATCTCTCCGCGGTCGATGGGAGGGGCAAAGTCCAGCAGCTTGGGGTCCACGCTGAGCCGGCCTTCGGCCAGCAGCAGGTCGCACAGCACGATCCCAGGGCACTGGAAGCGGTCCGTAACGTTGAACATCTCCGGCATGAGCGTGAAGCAGTCCCCAATATCGAGCGGGGCGGCAATCACGCGGGGATAATCGCCAAAGGCCGCGCCCAGCATCTGCCATAGGTCGCCCTGTTCGGTCTTGGTGGGCACGCCCGTGGAGGGGCCGGCGCGCTGGCAGTCAATCACCACCACCGGGGTCTCCATCATGGCGGAAAGGCCGAGGCCTTCGCTCATCAGCGCAAACCCTCCGCCGGAGGTGGCGCACATGGCGCGCACCCCCGCGTTGGCGGCGCCAATCGCGGAATTGATGACGGCAATTTCGTCTTCCATCTGGCGCACCATGATGCCAGCTTTCCGGGCGTGCGCGGCCATCCAGTGCAGGACGCCGGTCGCAGGACTCATGGGATAGGCGCAGTAGAACTTCACCCCCGCCGCGGCGCCGCCCATGGCCATGGCCTCGTTGCCGCTCAATACAGCAAAGCGGCCCTCCGCCATGGGGAGCGGGCCTTCAAAAGGCCGGAAGTTCTGGGTGGCGTAATCGTAGCCAGCGCGCGCAATGCTGATGTTTTCCGCCACCACGGCCTCTTCTTTTTTCTTGAACTGCTCGCGCAGCACGCTTTCCATCGCATCAAAACCGACGCCCATCATGCTGAGCGCAGCGCCAATCGCCAGCGTGTTTTGCGCCACCTTGTTCTTGCTGATGTCGGCCAGCTTGGAAACGGGGAGCGGGCAAAGTTGCACGCCTTTTGCCGCTTCGCCCGGTTGGATGGCGTCGGCATTATAGATGCACGCCCCGCCAGCGGAGAGCAGACGCAAATGGCGGTCCATGGTGTCCTGGTTCAACGGGACCAGCAGGTCAATGCGGTCCCCCATGTTGGTCACCCTTTCCGGGCCGGTGCGGATGATGAGAAAAGTATGGCCGCCGCGAATGATCGATTGGTACGAGTTGTACGCATTCAAGTGCAGCCCGCGACGACTGAATATCTTTGCGAAAATATCACCCGGCGTGGCCACACCCTGACCGGCAGCGCCACCGATGCCGATGGCAAAAGTCTGTCTCATAAGGTCCCTCATAAAGAAATGTTTTTACGCCCGGCCCCTTCCATCCTCAAAACTTGCTGGCGCCCCTGTGCTGGGCCGTCCTTTGCTGGGCCTTCTTGCTGGCCCTCCATGTTGCAGTGTCCCCTCCATGCGGCCCATAAGCGCCCAATGGAAAATCGTTTTCGCAGGGCCTCTACGCGCCCACCCTGAATGTCGATAAGCATACACTGGGCGCCATGTCTTCGGATAGTCTGCGTTTTTACAGGACCGTATGGCCCTTTGTCCCAATGGTTTCCGGCAGGCAAAGGTCATTGACAGCGTCGCTGCGCGGCCCCATCCGTTTTTCTTCTCAAAAAAGTAATGGCCCTGCACCTGGAACGGCGCTTGGCTTCTTTTTGCCTGACAGCCCCCTTGGGTGCTTGCTGTCACTGGATGCATTCAAACTTATATCCGGCCCCATCCAGGGCCTTGGAGATGGCCTGGATGTGCGCGGGGCCGCGCGCCTCCAGCGTGATGTCAATGACCGTGTCCCCCAGGCTCACTCCATAATGGGCCCTGTTATATGAGGTCTCCACGATGTTCGCCTGCTGCTCGGCCAGTATCTTCGTCAATTGGTGGAGTGCCCCAGGCCGGTCCAACAGATGCACGCGAATGCGTACACGACGGCCATCCTTCACCAGGCCACGTTCAATGATTTTCGTCAGCAAACTGACGTCGATGTTGCCGCCGCAGACCAGGACGGCCGTTTTCTGCGATTGCAGCGAGGTCTTCTTATAGAGCAGCGCAGCCAAGGCCACGGCGCCTGCCCCCTCGGCCAGGGTCTTTTCCTTTTCCAGCAGGAGCAGGATGGCGCTGGCAATCTCTTCTTCCTCTACGGTGACAATCTCGTCTACATATCGCTGCACCAGCGGCAACGTCAGGTCACCCGCCCGCCGCACCGCGATGCCGTCGGCAATGGTCGCCTCTGGTGGCAGCGTGACGGGGGCCCCAGCATTACAGGCCTGCAACATAGATGGCAAACGTTCCGTTTGTACTCCAATGACGCGAATGGCGGGGTTGCTCTCCTTCAGTGCGGCGGCCACGCCGCTAATCAACCCGCCGCCGCCGATGGGCACAACGACGGCCTCCAGTCCTGGCACCTGTTCCAGCAGCTCCAGCCCTATTGTCCCCTGGCCGTGGACCACTGCCATGTCGTCAAAGGGGTGCAGGAACGTCATGCCCTGTTCTTCGCTGCGCCGCACTGCCTCAGCGTATGCCTCGTCGTAGTTCGCCCCATGGAGGACCACATCGGCCCCGAAGCCCCGCGTGGCGGACACCTTTACCAGCGGCGTCATCAGCGGCATGACGATCTGCGCCCGGATTTTGCGCTTGCCTGCATGATAGGCAACGGCCTGCGCGTGGTTGCCCGCACTGGCGGCAATGACGCCCTGCTGTTTCTCCTTCTCGCCAAGGAGAAGTATTTTGTTCAGCGCCCCGCGCTCCTTGAATGCGCCCGTGCGTTGCAGATTGTCCAGCTTCAAGTAGACCTGCTGTCCGGTGGTCTCAGAAAGCTCCGCCGAATACTGGCAGGGAGTGTAGCAGATAAAATCGCGGACACGAGCACGCGCTTGTTTGATCTGTTCCAGCATGGTGGAAGGGGCCATCTGTTTATTATCATGTCTGCTGGTCCATTTACCAAAATCCAAACTGCCCTGCGCAGGTGGATTGCTGGATTGTGGTCTTCCAGGGACATGGTCCCCTTGCGCGCCGGTCCACGCAGGCCACTATGAATGGCCCGACGATCGACCAAGCGGCCCTGATGGTCGTATGCTAGCAACAATACCCTGGAAGACGGTCCCCTTTCCACCTATGCCCACTCCCATCCCCGACCATACAAGCACGCTGTCTGTCCACAATCCGCAAGGCCGATACAACCGGTTTCTTCTGCTTGTCGCGGGCCTTGGCGGCCTGCTATATGGCGTGGATGTTGGTATCATCGGCGGCGCGTTGCCCTATCTGGAGGCCACCTCTGGCCTGAATGCCGGCCAGCTTTCCATCATCGTGGCCGCCGTGCTGCTGGGGAGCGTGCTTTCGACGCTCTTTGCCGGGACACTGGCCGATTGGATGGGCCGCAGGCCCCTGATGACACTGAGCGGGTCCACCTTTGTCCTCAGCATCCCGATCATCGCCCTCTCGCACGGCTATGGGCCATTGTTCTTTGGCCGCCTTTTACAGGGCGTCAGCGGCGGCCTGATTGGCATGGTCGTCCCGCTGTATCTTGCCGAGTGTCTGGTGGCCTCTGGCCGCGGCAAAGGGACTGGGGCCTTCCAGTGGCTGCTCACGCTCGGCATCATGGCCGCTGCCTGTATCGGCATCTATTACAGCTACCGCGTGGAGGCGGTGGCCAGGGCAGCCGGGCCAGCGGCACTCTTCGCATTCAAAGACCAGGCCTGGCGGCGCATCTTCTGGGTCTCGCTCCCACCGGGCCTCCTGTTTGTGATTGGCAGTTTGTTCGTGGCAGAGTCCCCGCGCTGGCTCTTCCTGCGCGGCAAAAAAGAGCGCGCCTACAGCGCCCTGCTCCGTTCACGCACAGCGGAACAGGCGGCCATCGAAATACAGGAGATGGAGCAAACGGCCCTTGCCGCCCAGGCGCGGTCTGCTTCCGGGCAGTCCGTCCGCGACACGATCTTCCAACGCAAATACATGGTCCCGTTTCTGCTGGCCTGCCTCGTCCTTTTTTTCACCCAGGCTTCGGGGATCAATTCCATCATTGGCTACAACACTGGGATACTTTTACAAAGCGGACTCTCCGACCTTGCTGCGCACTGGGGCTATGTGGTGTTCACCCTGGTGAACTTCCTTATGACGATAGTAGGGATGCAGCTGGTGGACCGCAAAGGCCGCAAGTTCCTGTTGGTCCTGGGCACCATCGGAATGACCCTGTCCCTGGTTGCCGTGGGCGTGCTGTTTCTGGACACGGAAAAGGCGGACATGGACTGCCGGGACGCCGTGCAGTCCATGATAGGCCCGGACCAGACGCTAAAATTTTCATTCGACCAGGCCGCAGCCAGCAGGCTACTGGCCGCAAGTGGTCGGCCAGGAAATATGGTCCAGGCAGACCGCGCGGACCTGGTGATTATTTACTCCTATGGGGACTTTACTGCGGCAACCAGTTTTGTACGCTCCGATGACCCGTCTGCGGCCCTCCTTCAAATCACACGGGAAAGCTGCGTGCCGGCCAACAAAATCAGTGCGTTTCTCAAGGCCCCCTTTGCCAACCTGGGGGCTGCGCAAACGGCGCCCCTGAAGATTGAGAAGGCCTTGGTTGGTTGCGTGCCTGGCGCCCGGCATGGCTGGATGGTGGCCATCGGGCTTTATACTTTTCTGGCATTTTACGCGCTTGGTCCTGGCGTCTGCTCCTGGCTGGCGCTATCCGAGCTGATGCCAACGCGCATCCGCTCCAATGGAATGAGCTTCGCCCTCGTCATCAACCAGATGGTGTCCACCACGCTGGCCGCCATGTTCCTGCCTGTCGTCAGCAAATACGGGTACTCGACGATATTCTTTGTCTTTGCCGCATTTACCGTGCTGTACCTGATTACCGCTGCCTTTTTCTTGCCAGAGACAAAAGGGAAAACACTGGAAGAAATCGAGGCCCTCTTTGGTTGAAGGTGTCCTGTGGGCACCCTACACAAGGCAATGACTGGGGCCACACGCGCCCGGGCGCGTAACTGCCAAGGGCCAACAGCACCGAAAATGCGCAGGGTGCATCCCGCAGGCCTGCTCCATGTGCGGCCTTCTTACGTCAACATGACTACAAATGTATGGCATGCCTGTTTAGCACATAAACAAAGGCCCCGGAATACCGGGGCCTTTGCGTCCAACTGTATACCAGCAAAGCAGCTATTTCTGGTCGAGAACAATCCCGCCAGGTGTCTGGCTGTTCTTCTTCTGCTCGTTCGCTTTGCGCGTGCCCATGGACTTCTCAGCCCATTGGTTGGCAGTGTCCATGTCGGCCTTGCGCGCTGCATCGTCGCCGCACTCCAGGTCGGCCTTGCGCCGATAGAGCAGGTTGATGTAGGCCATGGCGTCGTCGTAAGCGGGACGTATTTGGACCGCCTTCAATAGATAGTCCAGCCCTTCCTGGACCAATGGCCCATTCTGTGCTTGCAGGTCTGCGCAGACTTTCTTGTCCTTGATCGGGTCACCATTGTCCTGGAGGCCAAGCGATGTGCGCACGGGGATGGCGTTCTTATAGGCGAGGGTCCAATCTATCACGCCCACCGTGTAGTATGCCTCGGCGTCCGTCGGGTCCGCAGCAATGACGAGCTTCTGATATTCCTTCGCTTTGTCAAAATTATTTATGCTGAAGTAAAGTCCGCCAATGCCCTTCAGGCTGTTCAGGTCCTTGGGGTCCTTGTTGAGGACGTCCTGGAACTGTTCAATGGCCAAGTTCGCGTACTTCATGTTTTCCGGCGTGTTCAGGTTGGGGACGACCTGTTGCGCGTATGCCGTGGCCAGATACAAGCGCGCCATGGGCAGGGTGGGGTCTAGTTGGACCGCCTGCTGGAAGTGGTTGATGGCCTGCTCATATTGCGCGCTCTTGTAGGCCTGCACACCTTTATTGAGCTGGTCCCGCGCCTTCAACCGGTTGCATCCCGTGGTGAGGGCCAACAAAGCGACCATGGCAGCCGCCAGTATCGATACATGCATTCTACGATTCATGCAGCTTGATTTCTCCTTCAGCCGCCCGTATGACTGTCTGTGGCTGACAAAGTCGCGGGCGGAACTTACTATTATGGCCCTGTTCAGCAATTGCATCTGACTTTATTTCCTCTACCACTATGGCCAGAAGATGGTCCCTGGTGGTCTGTGCCCACGACCAAAGACAGACCTTGGCATTGGCGCCGCATACACCTGTACTGCACCAGCCTACATGCCTGCTTCTATCTTTGGCGTTATCAACCCGATATGGTCCACGTTGGCCTGGTGCCCAATGTCAATGACTTGGGCGACCGTGCTAAAGTCCAGGTCGGGGTCACCCTTGACAAACATCACACGCTCCGCGCGCGTAGAAAAGATCGCTGTGAGCTGGTTCAACAGGTCCCTTTGCGCAACGTCCGTTTCGTTGATTTTGTATGTGGGAGGGCCACCAGGCCGGTGGAAAATCTGCACAACAATTGTGCGATCATTGGTCTGGTCTTTCTGTGGGTTCTTGGGCGGCTGTGGCACCAAGGCGTCCAAGCCATGCGGCGTTACCGGCACGATGACCATGAAAATAATCAACAACACCAACAAAACATCAATCATTGGTGTGACGTTGATCTCGGACATTGGGCCACCTTGGCCACCTGTCATCATTGACATATCTTTGTCCCTCGTTTGCAGGGCGCCTGCACGTAGCTGGGCCCATCAATAAAATGCTTTTGTGTGCTACTTTTGCGGCGGCGTGTTCTGCGGCTCCGTCCGCTGCTCCGTAAGCAGGCCAACTTCATCGACGCCCGCTGTGCGCATATTATCAATGGCGTCCATTACGGTCCCGTAGTGGGCGCGCGCATCGGCACGCATGTAGGCGACCTTGCTAGGTTTGTTTTCAAGCATGTCACGCACCTTTGCCCCCAGGTCGTCCATCGTGATCTGGTTCGCGCCCAGATAGATGCGACTGTCTCGCGTGACCGCGACCACAACAGCGTCGTCCTTGTCGGCATCCGGCATGGCTGTCGGGGTCTCTGCCTTGGCAAGCTCGATGTTGACCTTGTTCTGCAACATGGGTGTGATGACCATGAAAATAATCAACAGCACCAGCATCACGTCCACCATGGGCGTCACGTTGATGTTGGAGTTGACTTTAGAGCCTTCGTTTCGTACTGCTATTGCCATGGAAAAACTCCATCGTTACGGCCTTGCCGGCCCCGTTGGGACGGCGGCTGATCGTTGACTGCTGGCCTGGGCCCTTTGGCCCGACTGGCCGACTGCTCCCGCCGGGCCTTATGACTGGGCCTGTTCCCGCTCTTCAAACAAGTTGAGTGACCGCAAAACTGCGCAGCTACCGACGCAGGCTCTGCTTGATAAAGTAGTCAACCAGCTCGCTGGAGGAGTTGTCCATTTCGACGTCAAAGGCCTCCACGCGGTTGGTGAAGTAGTTGAACGTCATGACAGCAGGGATGGCGACCAGCAGACCGAAGGCCGTGGTGACCAGGGCCTCTGAAATACCGCTGGCAACTGCGCCAATGCCGGAGGTCTTCTGGGTGGCAATCGCCTGGAACGCGTTCAGGATGCCGACGACTGTGCCGAAGAGGCCAATAAAGGGGGCCGTGGAGCCGATGGTGGCCAGTGCGCCCAGACCGCGTTTCAGCTTGGCGTGGACAATGGCCTCCGAGCGCTCCAATGCGCGCTTGCTGGCCTCGATCTGGTCTTCCGTGATCGCGCCGCCGCTGCCGTAGTTGCGGAACTCCTGCAGACCGGCAGTGACCACTTCCGCCAGGTGCGACTTCTTGCTGCGGTCGGCCACCTTGACGGCCTCATCCAGACGGCCTTCCTTGAGCGCCCCAGCGACCCTGGGGGCAAACTCACGGGACTGCTTCCGCGCAGCCGAGAAATACAGCGCACGGTCGATCATGACGGCCAACGACCAGATGGACATGAAGAAAAGGAGCACTGCCACGCCCCTGGCCAGAATGCCCATGTTGTGCCAGAGATCAAGCGGACTAAAGCCAACTGCCTGTTCCTGGAAGAAAGCAGCCAAAGCTGCAGAGTGAGGGACTACTTGGGTGAGATGAGCGAGAATCACTGGGATCTATCCTCCTTGGGGATAAACACGTTTCTGCGACTACATTTGTAGCCGGAATTTATAAGGCCCTACATGCGGCATCTGCGCGGACATCATTCATTAAGGCTGTAGACCACGCTGATTGTCGTGTCCACGTCAACGGGAACTCCATCCAACAATACCGGCTTGTAGCGCCAGCGGCGGACCGCATCCAGCGCGGACTGCTGCAACATGGCTGGACCGCTGATGACACGCTCATTCTGGATCGTGCCATCGTGGCCAATGGTTGCCTGTAGAACTACGGTACCAGAAATCCGGGCCGCCTTGGCAATCGGCGGATACACAGGGCTGGGCTGATAGATGGCGCGGCTTTCCATCACGCCAGAGGAGACGACCAGCTTTTTCGGGGGCGCCGCTTTCACACGAGGACCATTACTCATGCCACCAATAATGCCGCCCATCACGCCACCACCACCACCGAGACCAGCCATGCCCGCAACACCCATTTGCGGAGGGGCGGAACTCTCTACGACCCTCTCGATGTTTTTCGGTATCTTGCTGGGGGCGTGGAGTTGATTGTCCAGCATTTCCGACTGGTACTTGACGGCCTGGACCTTCACTTGCGGCGGTGGGGGCGGCGGCGGTGGTGGAGGGGGTGGGGGCGCCACCAACAGGGTCGCCATGGCCTGCTTGGGGAGCGCTTCGGGATAAATGAGCGGAATCAGGATCAGCACCAAAAGAATTGCAGCATTGAAAGAGAATGTCGCTGCGACCCAATACTTGCTCTTCGTCTTGATCCTGTTAGCAGACTCAAACAGGCTGTCTTCAAACATGGCCGTACCTCTGAAGGATTTTCCTACGCTACCTACTATTGACACCGGACAACGGGATTTTGTTCCCGCCGCAAGGTCCTTTTCCCCAACGGGGCCTGACGCCACCCCATGCCACCAGCACACGCGCACCAACCGTGCCCGTTTCCTTGCAATTTACGCCCGTGCCCGCTTGCCCGCCGGGACGACCACTGCCCTGCCCCGACGCTGACGCCAATCCTGATATGCCACCAGCATAGGTGCAGCTACCGCGATTGAGGAGTATGTGCCTACCAGAATACCGATTACCAGTGCAAAAGAAAAGCCATTCAAGACCTCCCCGCCAAAAATAAAGAGCGAAAGGACGGTGAGGAAGGTCAGACCAGAGGTGAGCACGGTCCGGCTCAGGGTCTGGTTGATGCTGCGATTGACGACCTCCGTCAGGCCCTCGCGGCGCATCAGGCGGATGTTTTCCCGGATACGGTCGAAGACGACGATCGTGTCATTCATGGAGTAACCAATCAACGTCAGGATGGCCGCAATGACCGTCAGCGTGATTTCCCGGTCAGTCAGGCTGAAAATGCCGATGGTAATCAGTGTGTCGTGGAACACGGCGACCACGGCAGCCACGCCGTAGATCAGCTCGAAGCGGAACCAGAGGTACACCAACATGCCGGCCAGCGAGTACAGAGTGGCCAGCACGGCCTGCTTGCGCAACTGCGCGCCCACCTGCGGGCCGACAATCTCCACGTTGCGAATGGTGAAACCGGAGCTATAGACCCCACCCTGCAAGGCGGCCAGGACCGCTGGACCAACGCGCCCATTCAATTCGTCCAGATTGTCAATCAGTCCGCCTTTGTCGTGGTCACGATAATCCAGGATGGAGGTCGCAATCTGCATATAGCGCTGGTCTGCGGCGGTCGATCCGCCCAGATGCAACGGGTCCGCCTGCCCCAAAAACGCCGCCAGCGATTCGCGGCTGGCGTTGTCAATGTCCAACTTGCCCGCGCTGGCAGCGCCAGCGGGGGAATAATTCAGCTCCAGCGCCTGCACGATGGAATTGCGCCCCTGGTCCAGGGCCGCCTCTGAGGTGTCCCGCTGCGGCAGGGCCACGATGACCTCATGGTCCTCCGCGCGGCCAAAACTCTGGATGCGGACGTCATGCAGGCCTGCATGGTCCGCTGCTTGACGGATGCGGTCCACCTGGGGCGCGTCCGCAAACTTGATGTAGACCAGCGTGCCGCCCTTGAAGTCCACACCCAGCGGGATGTGGTGCCAGAAAAAAATCGACAGCAACCCGGAAACGCTGAAGACCAGCGAAAAGGCAAGGAAATACCATTTCTTCCCCAGCCAATCGATATTGACGTCCCTAAAAAATTCCACGCCTTGCTCCAAAACTTCCGTTGCGGGAGCGCATGTGCATGACTGCCAGATGCGTCCCGGCGAATTCCTTGCAGGGGGAAGGCCCGCGCCTGCACCCTGCACTTCCAATGGCAAACGCGGCGATCAGATCGAGATCGCCTCACCGCGCTGCTTGCGGCCCAATATCCCGTCAAAGATGACGCGCGAGACAAAGACCGCAGTAAACAGGTTTGCCAGCAGACCAAAGGTCAGCGTGACGGCAAAACCGCGCACAGGCCCGGTCCCAAAGAGGAACAGAATGGCCGCCGAGACAATGGTGGTCACGTGGGTGTCCACAATGGTCAGCCAGGCGTGGCCAAAGCCCTGGTCCACCGCCGCTGCGGGGGACTTGCCCGCGCGCAGCTCCTCACGGATGCGCTCAAAGATCAGCACGTTGGAATCCACGCCCATACCAATGGTAAGGATGACCCCGGCGATGCCAGGCAGCGTGAGCGTGGAGCCGGTATACCCCATAAAGCCCAGCAGAATGACCAGGTTCAACATCAGCGCCAGGTCCGCATTGATGCCCGCGCCGTGATAATAAAACAGCATGAAGGCCATCACGGCCAACATGCCGGCAATGGCGGCGATCACGCCCTGGCGGACCGAGTCCGCGCCCAGCGAGGGGCCGACCGTGCGCTCTTCCAAAAAGTGGATGGAGGCAGGCAACGCGCCGGTGCGCAGCATCAGCGAAAGATTGTCCGCCGTGTCTTTGGTGAAACCACCCCCGGAAATCTGGCCCTGGTCGCGGATGGCCCCACGGATGACGGCCACTTCGCGCACGGAGTTGTCCAGCACAATGGCCATGCTCTTGCCGATATTGGCGCTGGTGAACTGGTAGAAGCGGTCGCCCCCTGCGTTGGTAAGGACAAAATTCACGTCGGGACGCTGGTTCACGTCGACCGAAGGCTGGGCGTCGCGGAAGTCGCTGCCGGCAACAATGGAGGCCGTGCGCAGCAGGTAATACTGGCCAGCGTCGCTGCTCTGGTCGAAGGCCTTCATCAGTTCCCCGTCCGGGGGCAGCGTACCGCCATTTGCCTGGAGTGCGGCCTGCTGGTCCGGATATGGGCCACCCAGCACCTCATGGATTTCCAGCCGCGCTGTGGACTGGATAATGTCTTTGACGCGGGCGGGATCGTCCACGCCAGGCAACTCGACCAGTATCTGGTTTTTGCCTGGCCCGTATTCTTCAATGACCGGCTCACTGACGCCCAGCCGGTCCACGCGATCGCGGATGGTCTCAATGGACTGCGCCAGGGCGCGCTGCTCAATCTCCCGGACGATGGAGGGCTTCATGGTCAGGGTGAAGGTGTTGTCCGCGCCAGAGCTGATGTCGTACTGCGCGCTGTAACGGTCCTCCAGCATGGAACGGACCGCGCCGTCCTTGTCTGCTGGGACGCTTAGGATGCGTATCACATCGGGGCGCGCAGGGTCCGGCTTGGTGGGGACGGCGCCCGTCACGTTGTTCTGTTGCAGGTCTGTCTGGAGGCGCGTCAGGTCGTTGTCCGTGGTGGCCTTCACGGCCTCCTGGACCATCACCTGCAAGATCAGGTGCGTCCCACCGCGCAGGTCCAGACCCAGATGGATGCGACTGGTGAGGGCGTCCTTGAGTGCGGTGCCGCTGACGCCATTGGGGATGCCAAAAATGCCCAGGACAAAGACCAGCAGCGTGGCGAGAATAAGGATGGTTTTCCCAGTTAAATTCTTATGCATTGGACCCTACAAAATTTGGGGCGGATGGGGGACATGGAACGGGCGTGGAGTGCGTGGTCACTTGGCTTCCTCTTCATTTGTAGTGACCGCAGTGATGGAGGCCCTAACGACTTCCAGACGCAGGTTGTCAGGCGGCACACGGAGCTGCACGGCGTCCTCTTTGATGGAAAGCACGGTCCCGCGAATGCCGCCGCTGGTGGTGACGCGGTCGCCCGGCTTCAGTTTGCCCAGCATCTCCTGCCATTTCTTCTGGCGTTGTTGGCCAGGGCGAATCAGGAACAGGTAGAAGACGACAAAGATGAGAACAAAGGGCAGAAATGTAAGATAGCTCTGCTGTGTACCAGCAAAGGCCAGAAGTGCCATAGTCGAAGTCAAAGCTCCATCCTAAAATTGCCGCCAGGACGCTGTGCGCAGCGGGGCCTGACCGCAGAGATTTCCCAAAATCCATGGAAGCGCCCACTGGGAACGCAGGGGCCTGTCGGGCCAAATGCGCTGCCAAGAGGACAAAGAGACCGCTGGCCACTGCTTCCTTGCCGGGACGTTGGTCCATTCGTCCGTCTATACGGCTGCGCCTTCGCGCTGCCGCAAACGGGCAGAAAATCCTGAAATTGTCCCTTGCTCAATAGAATCACGTACAGATTGCATCGTGTCAAGGTAGAAGGCCAAATTGTGCAAAGTGTTGAGCACCCCAGCCAGCGGCTCCTGGGCGGCGAAAAGATGGCGCAAATAGGCGCGCGTATAGCGCTGGCAAACCAGGCAGCCACAGGCCGGATCCAGTGGCCGCTGGTCCTCCGCATAGCGCTGGTTCTTGATGTTCAGCCGCCCCTCGGAGGTAAAAATCAGGCCATGGCGCGCGGCCCGCGTGGGCAGCACGCAATCCATCATGTCCACGCCCAGCGCGGCGTATTCGACGATCTCTTCCGGGTAGCCAACGCCCATCACGTAGCGCGGCCTGTCCGCAGGCAGCAACTCCAGCGTGGAAGCGATGATCTCCCGGGTGCGTTCGCGCGGCTCACCCACGCTGAGGCCGCCGATGGCGTAGCCGGGCAGGTCGAGTTCCAGCAGCCGCTCGGCGCATTCGCGGCGCAGATCGGGATACAGTCCGCCCTGGACTATACCGAAGAGGTGTTGCGTCTGGCCGCCCAGTTCGTTAAACCAAGGGACCTCCTGCTGATGGGCCAAAAAGTGGTCGCGGCTGCGGCGCGCCCAGCGCAGGGTCAATTCGAGCGACTGGCGGGCGCGTTCGCGCGTGGCCGGGTACTCCGTGCACTCGTCGAAGGCCATCAGGATGTCCGCGCCCAACGCGATCTGCACGTCGATGGAGTGCTCTGGCGAAAAGAAATGTGACGACCCGTCCAAGTGCGAGCGGAAATGCACGCCGTCTTCGGTGACTTTGCGCAGATCGTTCAGGCTGAAGACCTGGAAGCCGCCGGAATCGGTGAGGATGGGGTGCGGCCAGCCCATGAATTTGTGCAGCCCGCCCAGGCGGCGGATGCGCTCGTGCCCCGGACGCAGGTACAGGTGATAGGTGTTGCCCAGCAGGATTTGCGTGTGTATTTCTTCCAGCAGGTGCTGCGGCACGGCCTTCACCGAGGCAGCCGTGCCCACCGGCATAAAGATGGGCGTCTCCACCACGCCATGCGGCAGCCGCATCGTCGCGCGCCGCGCCGCGCCCTCCCTCCCGTGAATGGTAAATGTGAGTGACATACCTTTCTGCATTGTAGGGGAGATTGCGGTATGCACCGTAACCACGGGTGATCTTCGATGAGGGGTGCGGAACTTTTGTGCAGAATTTTAGATGGGGACGGCCCCAAGCAGCGCTGTCCGTCTCACTTCCCAGTGGAATTTTCGGTACTTGGGCGTAACGGAAGAAGTCGTACCAGTCCCGCGCCTGCAAAGAGGGAAACTATGGGCATGATCGGATAGCGGTATCGCGCCATGCCTGCCGCGCCCCCTGCAACGACCACAAAGTAGAGGACAACGAGCACCAGAGTAATCAAGGCCTTCCCGGATTGATAGGGTCTTGGAATTCCCAATATGGCCAGTCCGTAGTAGGCCACAAGGACAACCTCCAGCATGGCCGTTCCCACGAACACCAGCGGATAGTTCCACACCATCCACAACAGCGTCGCTGGCAAGCCCTTCTTGCCTGCTGTTGCATTAAAGGCGACCACAGAGGAAATGGGGGAACGTCCCAAGGCCCACAGGAAATCCGTGGCGCATGGATGGAAAAGCACCACGCCCATTCCTCTCAAATGGTCTTTTAAGTACAGGAGTTTATTTTCAGAGATGGTCCGCAATGCCTCTCGCCTCTGGTATGCGAGTTGTTGGGCGGTTGACCAAGTGGCTTGTTCTGGATGTATGGCCAAATATCCGGGCGTGTCCTGCCAGTGCAACAGGCCAAGTTCTGTGGCCATGTCCGTGTGCTGCTTTTGGGCCAACACTTCCCCAGCATTAAAAAAATATAAATTGCTGTCCGCGATGGAAGAAAAACCAGAGTAGCCGGTCTCCACATAGTTGCGGACACGCCATGCGCCAATCAAGACCGCACAAATAGAGAAAAAAACCACCGCCCGCCAAAGCCTGGGAAGGACCTTGATTTTGAGTGGAAGGACCATAAGACCCACGGCACAAAACAGCGGAAGATAATAGGATGCTGGCCGCACATAGACACTCGCCACAACTGCCAATGCGGCCCAAAGGAGGGGGTCCCAGGCGGGCCTGTAGATGTATTGCAACAAAAAGTACAAGAAAACCAGAAGAATTGCCGTGAAAAGACATTCTGAAAGTAACTCAATTCCATAGAGCATTGTAAGTGGCTCGACCGCGTAAAGGCCCGCGCCAATCAAGGCCACCCGCACATCTGCAAACAACAGTACGCCGATCTGAAACACAAGAAATACGGAAAAAGCAGCAAGAAGAATTTGACATGCCACCGACAGCAAAGGATGATTGCCGGCCATCCCAGTCATCATCAGGAAAACAGGATACCCAGGGGTCCGCTGCAACTCTGGACCACCTGCAGTTGAAAAGGAACCGTGCAGAAGGCCCTGTATGGGCAGTACATAACCCATGGTGTCGGGGGCAAACACGGCCTTTACGCCTGAAAAATGCAGGCAGGCCATCAGCAGGGCCGCCCGCAACAAAATGGCAAGAGCAAGGACCGCCCACAAATATGTTCTCCAGGAATTTTTCCTTTTTTTTACCGGCCCACAATCATTCGGATGTTCTTGGATAGTTTCAACGGAAGAAGATATACGCAAGCATGCCCCCAGTCTTACAAAAAATGATAGCTTAAATTCCCAGGCTGCAACGCCTTTCGCTCCTGCCGGGATTGCCAGTGAAAAAGCACTCCTTTGTCTGCAAAGGTGCGCTACGGCGTGGAGCTGGTTGGCTGGAAAGCCAGCAGTCCGGTGCGGCGCACAGCGGCGGTGCGGTTGGGGCCTGCATCGGGCAGGGCGTCCAGTAGCTGCTGCATGGTACTGCCCAAGGTTGGATGGCGCAGGGTGGGCGCAATCTCCGCCAGCGGGGCCAGGACGAAGCGGCGCTGGTGCAGCGATGGGTGCGGCAGCGTCAGCCCCGGCACTCCCAGCACGCGGTCCCCGTAAAAAAGCAGGTCCAGATCGAGCGTGCGCGGGCCTTTGGGCGGCGATTGGCTGCGGTCGCGTCCCAAGCTGCGCTCTATGGCAAGCAATGCGCCAAGCAGGGCTTCCGGCGTAAGCGCGGTGTCGAGTTGCAAGGCTGCGTTCAGAAATTCCGGCTGCTCCTCCACTCCCACCGGGGCCGTAGCGTAGAGGCTGGAAACAGCGCGGACGGTCCCGTGACCGGCCAGGGCGCGGACCGCCGCTTGCAAATTGGCGAGGCGGTCGCCAAGATTGGCCCCCAGCCCGATAAAAGCAATGGCGGCGGCTGGTTGCTCCTGGCCCGTCATTTCCCAGTCCCTGGTAGGTCCGCGTAGGCGGCCAGCGTTTCCTGCGTGATGGCGAGCGCGGCGCGCAAACTCTCCGGCAATGGCGGGGATGGCAGGCCCGGCGCGATGCCGTCCACGATGCTCTGCGGCGGGACGTTGCCCTGCGCGTCGCGGAAAAGTCCCTGCACCCAGGCGATGGCGGCCAGACCGCCGGGGCCAACAAAGACCTGCTCCATGTGGAACCATTTTTCGTCCCATCCCAACAGGCGCGAAGTGAGCGTGAAAGGCGTCCACAAGGCCAGCGAGCGGCGATAGGTGATGTGGATGGCCCCCACCAGCGGCTGCCAGCGGTGCCGAATGGCCTGGTCCATCACGCCCAGACGCGCCGTCAATCGCACCCGGCCATAGTCCATATAGCTGAGGAAGCGGGCGTTGTTCAAATGGAAGTTGAAGTCCATGTCCGTGGGCCAGACGCGGAAGCGAATGGGGTCGCTTTCCAGCGGGCCAAGACGCGGCAAAGGACGCAATCGCTGCCGCAAAATAAGCGCCGGAATGCGGACGAAGCTGGTGTAATGTGCCATCGGCGAATATGATGCCTGGTACCAGTTTAGCCGGAAGGCGGCCTTTAGGCCGTTGCGACAACCGGCGCGACGGCCGGGCGCGGACTGACCGGCGCGGTATCGCTGGCGGGAAGGTGCACCAGCTCCCATGCGGAGTGGTCGCGCAGCAGACGGGAGACCAGCGCCGTGTGCATGGCGTGTCCGGCGCGCTCGGCCACCACATGGCCCTGGATTTGACGGCCTGCCAGGGCCAGGTCGCCAATCAGGTCCAGCACCTTGTGGCGCACAAATTCGTTGGGAAAACGCAGCGGCCCATTCACCACGCCGGAACGGGTGAGGATGATGGCGTTTTCCTCGGATGCCCCGCGAATCAGGCCCATATTGCGCAGGTCCTGCTCGTCTTCCCGGAAGCCAAAGGTGCGGGCAGCGGCGATCTCTGAGGCATAGGCCCCGGTGTTCAGGTCAAGCTGAAAGGACTGCTGGCCGATGGGAGATGGGAAGTCAATGGCGTAGGAGATACTGTATCCCTCTCCCGGATAAATGCCGATGAATTTCCCGTTCTCATGCACCTCAATGCTTTTGCGGATGCGGAGATGTTCGCGGCGGCGGCGCTGCGCCTCCAGCCCTACGGACTGGAAGACCTCAACATACGGCCAGGCGCTGCCGTCCAGAATAGGCAGCTCCAGGTTGTCGACCTCAACGATGACGTTGTCCACGCCAAAGCCAATGAGCGCGGAGAGCAGGTGTTCGGTGGTGGAGATCAGCACACCCTGTCGCATCAGGCTGGTGGCGTAGCTCACCTTGGCCACGTTGCGCCCTGTGGCGGATATCTCAAAATTGTCCAGGTCCGTGCGGCGGAAGAGAATGCCTGCGCCAGCAGGGGCCGGAAGCAGGCGCATCTGCACCTGGACGCCACTGTGCAGGCCAATGCCGTGGAACTCGACGGCCTCGCGAATGGTCTGCTCGAATTGCAAACGATGGGCCACAGATTTGCTTCCGTTTCCGGTAACGAGGATGATGATACATGGCAAAAGAAAGATTGTAGTGTGGTGAATTTGCAACAAACTGTGCGCCTAAGGGCGTGCCCAAGGCCAGGAAAAGACGCTGAAAGACCCAAAATACCGCAAAAGAGGCATTCCATGGACATCGAACCTAGAAAATTGCTGCAAGCGGCGCGCGCCGGGCAAAACGGACTGCTGCAACGGCTGGAGGCACTGGTGCGGACCGAGTCCCCCAGCGAAAACAAGGCCGCCGTAGACCAGGCCAGCCATCTGGTCGCCGCCTGGATGAGCGAGCTGGGGGGCCGTGTCCGTTGGCACAAGCAACGCAACGTCGGCGACCTGCTGGAGGTGCGCTTTGCCGCGCAAACACGGCAAAAGGGCCTGCGTCCAGTGATGCTGCTGGGGCATTTAGACACGGTATGGCCCATGGGAACGCTGGCGCAGATGCCCTTTCGTATCCAGGGCGGCAAGGCCTTGGGGCCTGGAGTTTATGACATGAAAGCGGGCGCGGTGATGGCGGTGGAGGCGTTGCGCATCCTGCTGGAAGCGGGAGCATTGGCCACGCCAGTCGTGGTGCTGTTGAACTCCGAGGAGGAGATTGGCAGCCCCTGTTCCCGCGCGGTGACGGAAAAGCTGGCGCAGGAGTGCTCCGCGGTCTTTGTGCTGGAACCGGCGCAGGGGCCGCAGGGGGCCTACAAGACAGCGCGCAAGGGCGTGGGGCAGTTCCAACTGCGCGTGCAGGGCGTGGCCGCACACAGCGGCGTGGATTTCGACAAGGGACACAGCGCGATCGTCGAACTGGCAGGACTGATTGCGCAGGTGGACAGGTTCACTGACCTCAAACGTGGGTTGACGGTCAATCCCGGCGTGATTGCGGGCGGCACACGCTCCAACGTGGTGGCCGCCGGGGCGCTGGCCGAAGTGGATGTGCGCATTGCCCGCAGCCAAGACGCCGCGCGCGTAGAGCGGCTGTTCCGCGGCCTGCGGGTGCGGGACAAAGGCTGCCAATTGCAGGTGACGGGCGGCATCAACCGGCCACCCATGGAACGGACAAAGGGCACGGCGCGGCTTTTCTTGCGGGCACAAGCGCTGGCGCGTGGGATGGGACTGGACTTGGAAGGGGCCAGCAGCGGCGGCGGTTCGGACGGCAACTTTACGGCGGCGCTGGGCGTGCCTACGCTGGACGGGATGGGCGCGGTGGGGGAAGGCGCGCACGCGGAGCACGAATCCATCGTGTTGCGGCACTTGCCTGTAAGGACAGCGCTGCTGGCCGCCATGGTCGCTGGCCATGCGCAAAATAATATGTAACAAATTCTGTTACATATTGGGCGTTCTTCGTGCTTCCCTGGGGCCACGCGCCAACAGCACAGGCAGCGCGCAGGCAATATGTAACTGGCATGGTTGCATATTCGACATCTATAGGGCAACCATCGGGGCGTTGCGCGAAACAAGCACGCCCGCAGCCTTCCCGCAGAAAACGGCCCGCACCGGACGCACTCTACCCAAAAGCAGGGACATTTCCCCTATGCCAGGTTGGATGGCGGTCCCGATTGGTCGCGGTCGAGGGCGCGCTTCAGCACGACCTCCAACGCGGCCTTTTGCTGGTCATATTCCTCCTGCGGCAGACGGCCCTCCAGGCGCTCTGTCTCCAGCGCAAAGAGTTCTTCCTTCAGCACGGCCAGCAGCGCAGGGCCTTTGCCCGCGCCTGTTGCTGCCCCCACCGGGGGAGATGTCCCGCCGCTGCGCCCCGTAGTGACCGTTGGCAAAAGGGCTGAAGGCGTAGAAGTCCCCGTAGCTTGTCGTGCGGCGCCACCTGCAGGTTGCGCCGCGGTCTGGCGCAACAAGGCCCCGGCCCCGGCAGCCAGCAGGGCGCCCAGTCCGCCCAGTATCCACCACTTGTACTTGTCCAGTGGGGTGGGCGTATCGATGGGCGCGCCCAGCCCGCCGCCGGGCGCTGCATTCGCACCCTCTGCCGAGGCGCCACCCTGGTCCGCACCTGCCGTGCCTTGCTGCCCACCCTGGCCGGTGTCTGCCTCTTCCGGTATCTGTCCGCTGCCCGTCACCTTAAATTCCAACTTCGCGCCCGGCCCCAGGTTGCGGGCCAGGAATGTCTGCGCGTGGGGGTCTTCATCCACAGACTGGAAGGCCGCTGCCTGGGTGGGCGCAAACTGCATACTCTTGGGCAACATGATGGCCAGATTGTCCGTCTTCATGGTGGTCTTCTGCGTAAAGGTCAACGCACCGGAGTAGGGCAGGTGGTAGCTGATCTGGAAGCGCGAATCCCCGGGACGCAGGGGGAATTGAAAGGTGTAATGGTTGGCTTCGTGCAGCGGCACTGGGTCCGCCTGCACTGGTAGGGCCCCTGGCCCCGGCCCCAGGGCAATGGAGCCAATGATCTGCGCCCCGGCAGGCAGGTAAAAATCGAAGGGGTGGTCGCCCACCTGGGTGCGCGGCGGCGCGGAAGCGTTCTTGACGAAAAAGCTCTCAATCACGCGCAGGCCGGAGCTGTCGGTGTCAATGCGCAGCACGTCGGCCTCCATGCTGATGCCCTCCACCTTGGGGGCCGCGTCGTATACGTCCACATTCACCGTTGGCGTACCGGGGGCCACGGCCTGGAAATAATTGGCCTTCTGGTGGGTCACGCGCACCAGGTGCATGCTGTCGCTGTCAGAAATGTCCAGCGTGTAATGGCCATTGGCGTCGGTCGTGGTGCGGCCAGATTCCTGCATGTTCTGTTGCGGTCGGACCAGCACCACGGTGTCTCCCGCGGACGGCCGGTTGGTGGTGCGGTCGGTGACGGTCCCCGTGATGGGGACGGCCAGCGCCAGGGCCGTCGTCAGCATGGAAAACAGAAACAAAGACGCGGCAAAAAAGCGCCCGCGCCGCGTGGTCGCCAGCGCCGCGCGTGCTGCCATTGGCGCGGTAGAGGACATCTCGGATGGATACATATTTTGTAGGTGCATGATTGGTGGTGACTTTCTTTCCCAGTGGCCTTTCAGGCAACTGTGGGGCCGGACTGTTGCATGGACGCCAGCACTTCGATCTCTGCCAAAATCTCCGCTGCTTCATTTTCCAACAGGGCGCGCTGCGCCTGGTAGTCCGCTTCCGGGTGCTTCCCGGCGCTGTAATCAAAGTTCAGGTCGCGCAGGCCCTCGTAGACCACTTCCTTGCGCTCCTGCAAATACTCCAGCCGGGTCTTTTGGTGCTGCTCCTCGGCCCCGGATGGAAGATAAAAAATGTAGACAAAAACGCCCACCAGCAGGGCGGCGCAGGCCCACAACGAAATGGCCGTCATAACTCTGTCTCCTTGCGTATACGTTCGCGCATGGCCTCCATGCGGGGGCCTGTCACCTTGGCCAAAGGTGTGACCGCGCGTTGTTTCCAGTGCCGCACCAGCAGCGCGGTGGCCAGCGTGGCCAACACAAAAATGGCCCCCGGCGTGACCCAGGCCACCACGCCAAAACCAGAGCGCTGCGGCGCGGCCAACACGGTGGGGCCATATTTCTGCACGAAACCCTGCAAGATCAGGTCATCGTTGCCGCCACGGTCCAAGGCCGCCTGAAGTTCGTTGCGCATCTGCGTGGAAACGGTGCAGCCAACATGGTTGCATTCCAGCAGCACCTGGTTGCAGCCGCAGGTACACATCAAGCGGTGCCCCAGATCGTTGAAGCGGGCCGCGTTATCGCCCGCGCCCACGGTGGCCATCAGCAGCAGGCTGGCCAGCGCAATCTGCGCCCAGAGGCGCAGCATCTCGCGGTCCAATGGTCTGCGCATCAATCGCCCCCGCCCGGCGCCTGTGCCAGTGCTTCCTCATCTTTGGCCACGACCGTCGCGCGCGCCCGGCTGGCGGCCAGTGCGGCCTCCATGTTTGGCGTCAGCGCGATAAAGGTCCCCACCACCATGACCACGACGCCAATCCATATCCACGCCATCAACGGATTGATGAAGACCTTGATGACGGGTTTGTCCGTCTCCTGGCTCCGCCCTTCATAGACGATGTACAGGTCCTGCTCCAGCGTGGAGTGGTTGGCCACAATGGTGGAAACCTGCTGGCTGGCCGGATAGAAACGCCGTTCCGGGGCCATCTGGCCAATGTAGTGGTTGCCCCGGTACACGTCCAGCAGGGCATACTCACTGTCATAATTTGGATTGGAGTCCTGGGTGTTGCTCTGGCAGACCAGCCGGTACGGGCCAATGGTCATGGTGTCGTGGAAGCCCATCTCCTGCTCCTTCGATTGGTCAAAGGCCCCTCCGGCGATCCCAATAAAGACCAGGACCACGCCCAGATGCACGATGTAGCCCCCGTAGCGGCGCGTATTGCGATGGATGAGCTGCACCACGGAGAACAGGATGTTTTGCCCGGTATGGCGTTGGATGACGCGCGCCCCGCGCAGGAACTCCGCCAGTACCGCCGTGGCCACCGCGGCCCCTAGCGAAAAGGCCACCAGCGAGTAGAAAGTCGCCTGGTCCTGCCACGGGTGCATACCGAAAAGCACCAGGGCCACTGCCGTGGCCACGCCTACAACCGCCGGAAGAATGAAGTTGCGCCGCACGCTCTGTAGCGAAGTGCTGCGCCAGGCCAGCACCGGCCCCACGCCTGTCAGGAACAAAAGGAACAACCCAATGGGCAGCGCCACGCGATTGTAAAACGGTGCGCCCACCGTCACTTTGCTGCCCTGCACGTATTCCGACAGCACCGGGAAGAGCGTCCCCCAAAGGATGGTGAAACAGGCCGCCAGCAGCACCAGATTGTTGAACAGGAAGCTGGACTCGCGTGAGACCAGGGACTCCAGCCGGTGCTCCACCTGCAAATGGTCGCGCTGGCGGAAATAGGTAAACAGGCAGACGCAGAAAACAATCACCAGAAAGGCCACAAACCAGTTGCCTATGGAAGACTGCGCGAAGGCATGGACGGAACTGACAATGCCGGAGCGCGTCAGCAATGTGCCCAGGATTGACAGCATGAAGGTGGTGAAGATCAGCCACACGTTCCAGGTCTTCATCATGCCGCGTTTTTCCTGCATCATCACGGAGTGCAGGAACGCCGTGCCGGTCAGCCAGGGCAGCAGCGAGGCGTTCTCCACCGGGTCCCATCCCCAGTAGCCGCCCCAGCCCAGCACGGCATAGGCCCAGTGCGCGCCCAGGAAAATGCCGCAGGTCAAAAACAGCCACGTCACCATGGTCCAGCGGCGCGTGATCTGGATCCATTTTTCGCCCGGATAGCGCATCATCAACGCGCCCAGCGCAAAGGCAAAGGGCACGCTGAAGCCCACATAGCCCAGATACAGCATGGGCGGATGGATGACCATCTCTGGATATTGCAACAGCGGGTTCAGACCGTTGCCATCCGGGGGCACCGCGCCCTGCACCAGGGCAAAGGGCGGGGCCACAAAATTCAGCAGCATCACAAAAAAGACCTGGATGCCGGCCAGAATGGTGGATGCGTAGGCGGTCAGCTTCACGTCCACCTTGTGCCGCACGCGCAGCACAAAGCCGTAGCCCGCCAACAGCCATGCCCACAACAGCAGCGAACCTTCCTGCCCGGCCCACAATGCGGAAAATTTATACGGCCCCGGCAGGGCGCGGTTGGAGTGTTCCAGGATGTACGCAACAGAAAAATCGTTGGTAAAGGCGCACCAGATCAAAGCAAAGGCCGCCGCTGAAATGGCCACAAAACTGGCAATGCCGGCCCGCCGTGCTGTTTCCGCCAGCCGCTCCGGGGCAAAACGTCGGCCCCCGCCGGTCTCCATCTGGCGCAACGCCACCGCGCCTGCAAGCAGGTTGTAGACGCCCAGCACCAGCGCCAAAAGAAGTGCGAAACTGCCAAATGTCGGCATCAATAGACCTCTTCATTGTTGCAGATTGCCCAGGCCCCTGCAATCAGCGTCTGCTACGGCATCCTTATATTGGCCAAGCGTGCGGGAGGATGGCCAGGACGGTCCAGACAGCCAAAAATTTCTGCGTGCCCTGTATCGCCATAGGCGTGTACCATAAGAATGTGCGAGAGAGGGCCATCCAGGTTGTGACTCCTGTCACACAATAGCACATTTAAGTGCATTTATACTAAGGGTTCGCAGTCCTTCGCAGCGTCCATGGCAGCACCGTCCGCTGCATGGTCCGCAACAAGAAACACACGAGGTCCCCTGATGGAAACCGCCCGTCATATCCAGTCGATCCGCCGCCCGTCCTACGACGTGGCCGACCGACCTTTTATTTTGTTTTGGGAGGTGACACGCGCCTGCGACCTGGCCTGTAAGCACTGCCGTGCAGAAGCTGCGCCCATCTGCCATCCCGAAGAACTGACCAACGCGGAAGGGCACGCCCTGATTGACCAGGTCGCGGCCTTTGGCCAGCCATCGCCGCTGATGGTAATGACGGGGGGCGACCCCATGAAGCGCCCGGACCTGCCGGAACTGGTCTCCTATGCCGTCTCGCAGCACCTGGCCGTGGCCCTGTCACCTTCGGCCACGCCATTGCTGACGCCGGAGGCGCTCGCCATGCTCAAGAACGCAGGACTCAAGGTGATTTCCCTCAGCCTGGACGGGGCCAGCGCCGCCACCCACGATACCTTCCGGGGCGTGGAGGGGGTCTTCGACCGCACCCTGAAACTCTGGCAGGCGGCCCTCAGCCTGGGACTGAAGGTGCAGATCAACACCACGGTTTCGCGCACCAACCTAACGGACCTGCCCCAGATTGCCCACCTTATCCGCCTCTATGGCGCCATGACGTGGAGTGTCTTCTTCCTGGTCCCCACGGGCCGCGGCTCCGTGCTGGAACCGATCACCGCCGACGAATGCGAAGACGTGATGCACTTCCTGTACGACGTGGGCACGGCCATCCCCGTAAAAACGACGGAAGGGCACCACTTCAAGCGGGTGGTGGCGGAACGTACCATCCTGGAACAGCGCGGCCTGGATGCTGCGAAGTTCCTGCACCACGGCCCCACATATTACGCGCTGCGCAAGGCGCTGGAGCCTTGGCCAAAGGGCGAGAAACGCCGTCGCAGCCCCATGGACGTGAATGTTGGGCGCGGCGTGGTCTTCATCTCCCACGTGGGCAAGGTGTATCCCGGCGGGTTTCTGCCGCTGGTCGCCGGGGACTTCCGCGAGGCGGGTCTCCAGGAAATCTATCGCACCAGTCCGCTCTTTCTTACCCTGCGCGAGACCTCCTCGTACTCTGGGCGTTGCGGCAGGTGCGAATTTGCCTCCATTTGCGGCGGGTCCCGTTCCCGCGCCTATGGCGCCACCGGCGACCCCTTGGCGGAAGACCCCCTCTGCGCCTATCAGCCGGGAAGTTTTCCTTTCCTGGAGGATGTGCGGCAGTTGATTGTCAACGAGTCCAGCGCACCTGTCATGGCGGCCCATTGAAGAGAGATGCCACACGGCTGGGACGAAATCGCTGGAAGAAATAGATTGCAATGCAACGAATGAGAGAACATACCGCGCCCCGCGTGGCCGTGATTGGCGGAGGCATCAGTGGGCTGGCAGCGGCCTTCCACCTGCGCGAGCTGGCCGATGCCGCACATACCCCGCTCGATGTGCAATTACTGGAGCAAAGCGGACGCATCGGCGGCAGCATCCAGACCCTGTACCCGCAGGGCGGATGGATTGCCGAAGCTGGCCCGGATGTTTTCGTCATGGAAAAACCCTGGGCCTTGGCGCTGGTCCATCGTCTTGGACTTGGTCCAGAGGTGCTCGCCCCACGGGAGGAATTTCGCCATACCCATGTGGTGCGCAACGGACGGCTGGTGGAAATCCCCGAAGGATTTCTCCTGATGGCCCCGGTCAAGGCACTGCCGTTTCTGTTGAGTCCGCTGCTCTCGCCGTGGGGCAAACTCCGCGTTGGCATGGAGCCGTTGGTCCCGCGGCGCAAATCGGAAGAGGACGAAACACTGGCCTCCTTTGTGCAACGGCGCTTTGGCCACGAGCTGCTGGACCGCGTGGTGCAACCGCTGCTGGGTGGCATCTATTCGGCAGACCCCTCCAAGCTGAGTTTGCGCTCCTCCATGCCTCGCTTTGCGCAGATGGAAGGTGACCGGGGCAGCGTCCTGCTTGCCATGTGGCTGGCGCACCGCAAGGCCCAGGCGCGCAAGAAGGACAAAACCGCACCTTCCGGCCCGCTGATGGGCCTGCGCAACGGCATGGGCACGCTGGTGGATGCGCTGGCCGCCCGCCTGGAAGACGACATCCGGACCGACATGGAAGTCACCGCGTTGGACCTGCTGCCCCGCAACGATGGCTGGCGCATCACCCTGGCGGGAAAAGGGCCGGTGCTGGCCGACGCCGTCATCTGCGCCGCGCCCACCCACGCCGCCTGCCGCCTGCTGGAGCAGGCCAGCCCGCGCCTGGCCAGTGGACTCCGCGCCATTGAGCACTCCTCCGTCATCACGGTGAACCTGGCCTTCCGCGCCGCCGATTGCCCGCCGCTCCCGCGCTCGCACGGCTTTGTGGTCCCGTTCAAGGAGCACCGCTCCCTGATGGCCGCCACCTTTGTCCATCAGAAATTCATCGGGCGCGTGCCGGAAGATGTGGTGCTGCTGCGGGCCTTCCTCGGCGGCGCGTTGCAGCCGGAAATGATGGGGCGCACAGACGAGGAGATTTTTTCCCTTTGCAAAAAGGAGTTCCGCGAATTGCTGGGCCTGACCGCCGCGCCCATCTGGGCGCACTTGGCGCGCTGGGACCGTTCCCTGCCGCAATATATGGTCGGCCACCAGCACCGCATCGCCGACATCCAGCGCGAGTTGGAGATGCTGCCCGGACTCGCCCTGGCCGGTTCGGCCTTCCTTGGTGGAGGACTGGCCGATTGCATTCATAGCGGCGAGATCGCCGCGGAAAAGACCTTCGCCGCCCTGGCCCGCGCTGCGGAAAACACCGTGCCTGCCCCCGCCCACGCCGGTTGATCCTCAGCGCAGCCGCTGTGGTCTTCGCGTGGATGGAACGCCAATCCAAAAGGGGGGCATTCTGAACGGAGCGCAGCGAAGTGAAGAATCCAGACGGTGCTGGCGGTGAATAACGAGCGGCGATTCTATGGGTCCTTCGCGGGGCCTGCACTGAGCGTAGTCGAAGGGCACAGAATACCCAGTGTGTTGTTCGCTGAAAGGACTTCGCACCCAAAGGAGGGCCTGGCCGTCCGCAGCGCCTTTACTGCAACAGCGCCAGCAGCGCCTGCACGTCGCGCGCCTCGTCGCCAGGTGCGTCCACAGGCGTTTCTGCAATGAAGGCCGAGTGGGCGAACTGCGGGCCGTTCAGCAGGCGGCGAAAGCACTCCAGCCCGATGGTCCCCTGGCCAATGTGCTCATGGCGGTCCAGTTTGGAGCCACGCGCGGCCTTGGCGTCATTGCAGTGCCAGACGCGCACCGTCTCCGCGCCCATCGTCTGCTCCACCTGCCGCATGGTCTCCTGATACCCCTCTTCGCTGACCAGGTCGTAGCCCGCAACGTGGGTGTGGCAGGTGTCCAGGCAGGCGGCGACGGGGGCGTGCGCGCGCAGGCGCTCGATCAACTCCGCCACCTGCTCAAAGCTGCCGCCCAGGGAAAACTCCGCGCCTGCCGTGTTCTCAATCAGGATGTGAAACGGCGTGCCCTGCCAAGGCAGGCCGTCGATGGCGCGGGCGATGGATTCCGCCGCCAACGCCAACCCCTGCTCCCGTGTCATGCCGCGATAGGAGCCGGGATGCAGCACCAGATACTCCGCGCCCAGGGCCAGCGCGCGCACAATCTCGCCGCGAAAGGCCACAATGGACTTCTGGCGCACCTCGTCGGACTGGCTGCACACATTGACCAGATAGCTGGTGTGGATGACTAGCGGGCCGACGTCCAGTTTGGCCCGCGCCGCGCGCGTCTGCTCACCCTGCGCCGGGTCCGGTTTCACCACGCGCCACATGCGCGGGCTGGCGGAAAAAATCTGGAGCGTGTTGGCGCCAATCTCCCGCGCGTGCCCAATGGCGCTGGCCACGCCGCCGGTGGTGGAAAGATGGATGCCTACGCGCCGCGTGGCGTTGGATGGTTGCGTCGGGGTTTCCATTGGGGTGCTCACCTGCAATGAGGATAGCGAGAAGCAGGGCAGCGCGTCGAATGTTGACAGGTCACCCCACTCAAGCCAAAAAAGCAGGCTTGAATGGGCAGCCGCAAAAAATCCGGGGTGCCCCAGGTCTCGATTTTGAGACCTGGGAATTGCGCGCTCCCAAGAGTTTCATTCTGAACGAAGTCCGCCGTCCGGCGGACGAAGTGAAGGACCCAGAGGGTGCTGGCTGTATAGACGAAGCAGAGACCTTCTGGGTCCTTCGTCGGTCGCCCCGCCATAGCGGGCGACCTTCCTCAGAATGACACTTTGTTGGAAGGAGTAGGCCTCCCACGCAAGCCCAAAGGAAGGCCCCACTTGGAGCACTCGCGAAGCAAGGGCGGATGGTGGGTGCTGGCGCGTAGCGCCCGGTTTGACCCTGCCAGCAGCGGTGCATAGACTGAAATTGGCCCTTGCCCCGGTATTTTCTATGCTGACCCGCACGCTTTTCATCCGGTTTTTTCGTCGCCCCCGCGCGCTGGCGTTGCTGGGCGCAGGCGCGCTGGCCTGCTCGTCTATATTGATGGCACAGAACACGGTGCAGACCACGCCACCGCGAGGGGCATCTTCCTCGGTGCCCAATGCCGACAAAATCAATCCCTCCCCAGAGCAAAGCACGGCCCCGGTGCAAAGGCCGCCTGCGGTGATTGATCCGACCGGTCCGGCCATTTCCATGGAGACCAGCGAAGCGCTCTTTGACGTGATGGCGGGGTTGAACGCCTGCGGCTATGACCAGGAGTTGGCCATCTCTGATCCCGTGCGCCAAAAGATACGCGACCTGATGGACCAGGCGCTGGCGCAATCGGAGGCGGCGCGCGAGGCAAGGGACAATCTTTGCGCCTTTGTCCACAAACGCACCCTGGGCGACCCACGGCGCAATCTTGCCCAATACGTTTCGCTGGCCCTGTACCTGAACCCGCCGCCCGACCTTTCCCAGAGCGTACCCACCACGGAGATGCCCCCGGACGCGGAACCAATCGTGGACTATGTCCCGCTGCTCCGGTCTTTTGCAGACGCCGTCAATCTGCACCTGATCTGGGCCTTGGAACGCCAGGCCTATGACGAGGAGGTCAGCAAGCTGCACGCCCCGCTGACCAAAATGATCCTGGACGTGGACCTGTACCTGAAGCAGCCGCCCAGCGGATACAGCGACCGCCGTTTTCTGGTCCTTTTGGAGCCACAGATTGCCCCCGGACAGACCAACGCCCGCGTCTATGGCAGCGATTACGTGGTGGTGGCCTCGCCGGTAAACGGCGTGCTGCGCATGAACGAGATCAAGCATACCTACCTGCACTTTGAGCTGGAACCACTGCTCTATGCGCGTTCCGAGGCCATTGACAAGCTGTTGCCGCTGCTGGAGCGGGTGCAGGACGCGCCCATCCCCTTGTCGGACAAGGGAGACATTGTGGCGCTGGTGACGGAATGCATGATCCGCGCCATTGAGGCCCGCACCATGGACACTGGGGTGCCCCCTTATGTCCCCCCGGCGCACATTGACCGCAGCCAGTTGGCGGCCATCAACAACAAGATCAACGCCCATGACAAACAGGTCGCCGCGGTGCGTCAGGCATACGTGGACAAATCCATGACGCAGGGGTACATCCTGACGCAGTATTTCTACAACCAGTTTGGCCGCTTTGAACAAGGCCCAATCAGCCTGGAAGAGGCCGTGGGCGAGATGGTCTACGGCATGAATGTGCAGGTGGAGAAGAACCGCGTGCAGTACCTGGTCTTTACGGACCATCAGGACGAGGACGTGTTGGAACGGCCCGCCCCAACGCCGGACCTGCTGGACCAGGCCGAACAAGCGCTGGCCAATGGGGACACGGCGCAGGCCGTCCAGCTTGCCAACCAGGCGCTGGCCCAGCACACCCACCAGCCCGGACGCGCCCAGTTCATCCTGGCGCGGGCCGACATCTTGGACAACAAGGTGGACGCCGCAGTGACGGCCTTCCAGCAGGCGGCCCAGCTTTCCCATGACCCGCGCACCATCTCCTGGTCGCACATTTATTTGGGACGCATCTACGACGTGCAGGACAACCGCGACGGCGCCGTGGCCCAGTACCAGGCGGCGCTACAATCGCGGGACGGGCGCCCAGACACCAAACAGGCCGCGGAACAGGGGTTGAAGCGGCCCTTCGGTCCCCCTCACGCGACAAAATCTGAGGACGCAGGCCCGAATGGCCCAGATGCGAATGGTCCCGATGCTCCCGCCCAGAAGCAGGGCCTTCCGGCGGCCCCGCAGTCGTCTGCAACATCCACAGGCGGTCCAGACAAAACGCCAGAGTAGTCCACAGGAGGAAGGTTGAGCAGGCGCGCCATGGCATCGGGGTCTATGCCCCAAGAGACGCTCCAAGAGGCAGGGGAAGCAGAGGTGCGTCTGGCCAGAGACCCGCTGGACCCGCTAGACGCGCTGCAAAGGCGCATCGGATACCATTTTCGCAGCCGGAAACTGCTGGACCAGGCCCTGACGCACAGTTCCCTGGCCTATGAACGCCAGCAGCCGCGCACCCCGCAGGACGACAACGAGCAACTGGAATTTCTGGGCGATGCGGTCCTGGGCCTCACGGTCACGGAGCACCTCTATCGCGCCTATCCTGACCTGCACGAGGGGGCCTTGACGCAGTTGCGGGCACAACTGGTCAGCCGCAAGCACCTGGGACAGATGGCGCGCACCTTGTCTTTGGGGGACGCGCTCCATCTGGGCAAGGGCGAAGAACGTAACGGGGGCCGCAAAAAGTCGGCCCTCCTCTCCAATGCGTTGGAGGCGCTGATTGCCGCGATCTATCTGGATGGTGGGTTGGCGCCAGCAGCGGAATTTGTCAGCAAGTGGCTGCTGCAGGGCACGCTGGAGGCGCTGGCCGATGCCTCCCGCTCCGGCCTGGCGGTGGGCGACCACAAGTCCATGTTGCAGGAGTATTTTCAGGCGCGTGGCATGGGGCAGCCACGCTATGTTGTCACCGCCGAGAGCGGCCCGGACCATCATAAGACCTTCGTGGTTGCGCTCCAGTTGCTCCAGCCCGGCGGCGGCCCACGCTTGTTGGCCAGCGCCTGCGGGCTGCGCAAAAAAAATGCGGAGCAGGAGGCCGCACGATTGGCGCTGGAGGCATTGCAGGGGACTGGCACGCACCCTGAAGGAACGTCCCCCGACCTACGCGGGCCACACAATCTGGACAGACCTGACGACAACAGGGCCGGTCAGGACGGCACACCATGAGCGAACAACCGCAAACGCAAATGGAGAGGGCCACATTGACTGGGCGGATGGAAAGCGCGTCTGGCGTCTCTGCGCAAACGACGGACGGGACGGCCCCTGCGGAGGCGGGCGGCCCTCCGGCACTGGCGGAAACGCGGCCCCACGCCCATCCCCGCCCCGGCCTGCTGCTCCACAACCATTTCGTATATCCGCAAGGCCCTTTGGGCATGGCGCAGACCATGATGACCATGATGGTCATCGCATTGTTCATCCTTACCTTTCTGGCCCAGCCCTATCGCATCCCATCGGGGTCCATGGAAAACACCCTGCTGGTCGGTGATTTTTTGATGGTCAACAAGGTGGTCTACGCCACCCCGGGCGTATGGCGTTTTCTGCTGCCCTATCGGAACATCCAGCGGGACGACGTCATCGTCTTCCACTATCCCCTGGACCCTTCCATGCACCTGGTCAAGCGCGTGATTGGCCTGCCCCAGGACTCGGTCCGCTTGCAGGCGGGCAGTGTGCTGGTGGATGGACGCCCGCTCGATGAGCCGTATGCCATCCACGGCCATGGGCCTTCCAGCGCCTTTCGTGATGATTTCCCCTCGCGGTTTTACACCGATCCGGGGATCAACACGCACTGGTGGTCAGAGATGCAGCGCAACATCCAGGACGGAGGACTGGTGGTCCCCGCCAACAAGTATTTCGTCCTGGGAGACAATCGGAATGACAGCCTGGACAGCCGCTACTGGGGCTTTGTGCCGCAGCAAAACATCGTGGGCCAGCCCTTCCTGGTGTATTTTTCCCTCTCCAGCGCGGACACGTCGGAGATCACCGGGCCATCGGATGATAGACTGACGCACAAACACGACTGGCGGACGCAGCTTGCCGGTGTGGCGCGCTGGGACCGGATGTTCCACATTATCCACTAACGTTTATTTTTACGGAGCAGGCCTTGGCCAATAAAGAACGCACCGCGGCCCCGCCGCAACAAACAGTCCCACGCGAAGAAACGCCCCTGGAGTCCTTTGCCTCCATCTGCTCGGTCCTGGTGATTGGGTTGTTTGTCATCACGTTCATCTTCCAGAATTTTGAGATACCTTCCTCGTCGATGGAAAAGACCCTGCTGATTGGCGACCATGTCCTGGTGGACCGCATCACCCTGGCCCCGCCCGCGCGTTGGGCGCCGTTTATGCCCTATCGCAACGTCCGTCATGGGGACATCATCGTTTTCTTCAAGCCCGGTGAGAAGTTGTATCTCGTCAAGCGCGTGGTGGGCATTCCCGGGGACCACATCCACCTGGACCATGGGACCGTCTACCGCAACGGCGTTGCGCTGAAGGAACCCTATGCCGCCATGCCCTCTGAAGACGAAAATTCTGACCAGGCCTATCTTCCCTACCGCGATGATTTCCCGGCGGTCCCGCCCACCATGTCTGGCGACGTGACGGCCACCTGGGCCGTGGACCTGCCGCGTTATGTCCAGAACGGGGACCTGGTCGTGCCGCCCGGGGAATACTTCGCCATGGGCGACAACCGCCTGGTCAGCCTGGACAGCCGCTACTGGGGCTTTGTCCCACGCGGCAACATCCTGGGTCGTCCCCTCTTTGTTTACTGGTCCTTTGTTACTCCCAGCGACCAGTATGAGAAGACCGGAATGGGCGACCGTCTCGCATTCCTGGGCCATATCGTTGTCCACTTCTTTGACCAGACGCGCTGGGGCCGGATGTTCCATCGGGTGCAGTAAGATGCAGCACGCCCTCCGCCAAGCACGCACCCAACGCCCCGCATTTTATGTGGCGGCGGTCTTTGTCCTTTTGCTGCTGTTGGCCGCTGTGGTGGCCCCCTGGATCAACGTCAGCCGCTTCCGGCGGCGCATTGTGCAATCCATCAGCGAAGGCCTTGGCAGGCCGGTGCATGTTGGCTCCGTCTCGTTCCAGTTGTTCCCCCAGCCCGCGTTCATACTCAGCGACTTTTCTGTGGCGGAAGACCCGGCCTTTGGGGCCGAGCCGGTGATGACCGCCGACACGGTGACGGCAAAGCTGCGGGCCAGCACGCTGTGGCGGCGGCGCGTGGACGTGGCCACGCTCAGCTTTGAAGACCCCAGCATCAACTTGGTGCGCAATGCGGAAGGACAATGGGACTTTGCCCCCGTCCTGGAGCACGCTTCCACTCCGCAGGACGCGGCGCTGGAAGAATTCCCTTATGTGGAGGCGACGGGCGCCCGCGTCAACTTCAAATTTGGCAATGAAAAACAGCCGTTTTCCCTGATGGACGCCGACCTTGCCCTATGGAAAGAAACAACCGGCCAATGGCATGTGCGCTTGAAAGCGCAGCCCGTCCGCACCGACCAGGAGCAGGGTGATACCGGGGAGATGCGCGCGGAGGCGGTGCTGCAATATGACACGGCCTCCGGGGACGTGCCGATCACCGCCCACGCGGAATGGCGCAAAGCGCCCCTGGGCGGGACCATCCGCCTGCTGACAGGGAACGACTCTGGCTGGCGCGGCACCGTGGACATCTCCGCAGATGCAACGGGGACCCTGGCCGCAGCAGAGGTGGCCTTGCGCACGCAGGTGGAAGGCCTTCGCCGGGTGGAGTTTGTGCCTGCTGCAGAACTGGACTGGGAGATACGCTGCAAGGCGCATTACGCGCGCGCCCTGACGCAGTTCTCTTCCATCGTCTGCGAGGCCCCGCTCGATACGGGCAGATTGCAAATGACTGGGACGCTCTCCATGCTGCCCCAGCCCGCCGGTGCGCCAGCCCCTGCGTCCTCCAGCGTACAGGCCACTTTGCATCAGGTCCCTATAAATTTTGCACTCAACCTCATGCGCCATGTATATGCCGGGGTGCCGGCACAGGCCTCCGCGACCGGGGAGTTGAATGGCCAGGTGGCCTGTACGGACGCACCTGCCATGCACTCGGCCCCCTGCACCGGGGCGCTCCATACCGCGCGTTGGACGTTGAAGTTGCCGGACCTGCCGCAGCCGCTGGTCTTTTCGCCCATGGACATTGTGCCTGTATCCAGCGCCGCGCCGCCAGCCAGGAAAATTGCCAGGACCACCCTTCCAGCCAGCACCTTGCCTTCACCACAGGCGTTGCAGGAAACGGCCCCTCCTGCGGCAGCATTTGTCGTTGGCCCCGTCCATGTTTCCCTGGGGGCAACAACCCCAGTCGCCATTACGGGGGTGCTGACAACGCAGGGCCATACGCTGGCTGTTTCCGGTCCGGCCACGCTGGATGCCCTTCTGCCGGTGGCGCACGGCCTCGGTTGGACGGCATTTCCTGCGCAGGTGCGGTCCGCCCGTGGAGATGCGCAGTTGAAACTCACATGGCAGGGGAACTGGTCCCCTGTACCGGCAAGCACCACGGTTGCAGGCCCCGCGCCCAGTCCCTGGACGGGCACAGTGCAACTGCGGGGTGCCAGCATCCGCCTGCAGGGCTGGCCGGGCCGCATACAGTTGGCTTCCGCCACCGTGCAGATGGAGCCAGAAGCTGTAAGCTGGACCGGTCTCCATGGCAGTTACATGAAGGAGGGTTTCGATGGCGGCCTCCAATATGACACAACTACTGTTACAGGTGCCCCACTTTCACGGACATTCCATCTACATGTCGACACCCTGAATGTTGGCGCCTTGCAGACGGCCATTACGACAGCGGCCCCTTCCTCTTCCCGGTTGCTGGACCTGGTGGACCGCTGGACGGACAACACCCCTGCCATGCCGAAGCTCACCGGACAGGTCCTTGCAGACCGCCTCAGCGTGGGTACGCTCATCGTGAAAAACGCATTGCTGGACGTCCAGATTGAGGGGAAAACGGCGACCTTCTCCTCAATTACAGGGGACACGTTTGGCGGCACGCTGGCGGGCAGCGGCTCCATCGACTGGGGCACAGAAGGGCCTGTTTACCAAGGGAAATTGTCCTTCCACCAGATACAGCCCAATGCCTTGGCCGTGCTGTTCCATGCGCATTCCTGGGGGCATGGCAATGCTGACCTGGACCTGGAGGGGACGGCGCGTGGCACGACAGGACGCGAATTGGGACAACAGGCAACGGGCAGCTTTTCCTTCCGCTGGGACAAGGGAGGATGGGACGCCCCGGCGCTTGCCAAGACGTCCCTGGCGCGCTTCCATCAGCTTGCTTTGCAAGGGAAGATACAGGGCCGGACCGTGCAGGTGCTCAGCGGCCAGCTTTCAGCCATGCCCCAGGCCCAATCTGTAACAGGGACAGTTACCTTTGACGGCGACCTTGCCCTCAAATTGCAACCATCCATGTTACAAATAGGCGGGACGATTGCCCGTCCTGTGCTCCACCCGGCCCCGCAGCGGTCTTCCGGGGCAGGGACACAATGACTTCCCAGTGGCCTCAGTGGTGCACAGTGGCATTTCCGTTGGCCTGTGGCGGGGCGACCGCCTGCCGGTGGACGCTGCTTTCCACCTCCGGCACGGTGCCGTCATTCACCACCACCTCATCGGGCAGGGCCTGCATCAGGATGCGCACGGCGGCCTTGTCCTGGGCGGGGACCATCAGGCTGCTGCTCTGGTTTGCCGCCCCGGACTGTAACTCGACCGGGACCTCTGCCGCGCAATACCCATCGTTCTCCACATCCACGGAGACAAGATAATTTTTTGTGTTGTTGTGCAGCAGCGGACGGGAGTAAACGCTGGCGATTTTCAGTTCCGGCAGGCCACGGTCGCGGTAGACCCAGTCATCAAAAAACCATTCAATGTTTTTGTGGGTAGGCCGTTCCAGAAGGCCCTGGAAATAGCTTGGCCCGCGGTCTTGCGCGGCATCGTAGCTGCGTAACGCGACGCCCAGGTCCCCGTCACCGACCAGGCTGCGCAGCATCCAGAAAACAAACGCGGACTTGTCCCGATAGTAAACGTCGCTGTACGCCTCCACCAAGCTCTGCCCCACACCCTCGCCCGGATGGGCCGGTTCCGCCAGCGCCAGGGCCGCGCGCCGGGAGTCGAGCTGTTCAATGGCCGTGTCGCGCCCGGCCACATGCTCAGTCCATAGCGTCGTCATAAACTGCGCCACGCCCTCGTCCAGCCAAATGCGTGGGGAAATAAAGTAGGCATGGCTGGCCATGTGCGCCAGCATGGGCGTCAGGTCATTGGGCCGGGCCTGGACCAGGGGCAGCCAAAGGACGTTGCGGTCTTCGTAAGGCAGGTCATCTTTTTCCGGCAGGTCCACCAGAAGGATGGGCCGCTTCTGCCGCGTGCCCAGCCATTGTTCCACCGTGGGACGCACCAGGTCCGCCGCCTGCTGATAGCTCGTCGCGTCCTCTTCATCGCCGGGGCGGGCATACACCGTAATGCCCTTGGCTTTGATAGGCGCGCGCGTCATCACGAACAGGCCAAAAGAGCGGAAGCCAAGGCCTTCTGGCGCAAGGGTAAAAGAAACCACATGCAGTACGTCAGTGGCCGCAGGCGGTGCTGGTTGTTGCGTGGCCGCGCCCGGTCCGGAATTGCCAACACTGCCTACACTGGAAGACACGCTGCTGGAATAGGCTGGCGCCGTGTTGTTGCCGGGCATTTCCATTGTGGCGCCTGTATGCGCGCCTGGCTGGGCGTCTGGCAGGACGACATGTCCGTTCAGGATGGCAATGTTTGGCGCTGGGCCGCGATGTTCCACCAACAGATGCAGGCGCACGCGGGCCGGGGACTGGCGCAATCTCCATTGGCCAATCGTGTCAAAGACCTTGGACCCATCGCCCAGCAACGCGGGCATGGTGGAGACAGGGAACCAGACCACGTTGCCAAAGCCGCGCAGCCCGGAAAACCCCGATGCAATGCGGTCCCAGTCTGAGGAGAGCGCAATGCCCTCCGGTGCGCCCAGCCGCAGCAGACGTTCCGCCGATTGGTGGACTGTGCCGGAGTAGATGACGTCCAGGGGCAGCGTCGCACCCACAGCCAGCGGCTGCGGCAGGGTGACGAGCGCCTCGTCCAGCTTGCCCGTATGGTCCACATCGCTGTCAATGGTGTGGGCGACAAAAGGCGCGTCCTTGCCGCCTGCATGGATGGAGTACCACGCCAGGGAAGAGGATATTTGCAGGGCAAAATGCTGCAACGGCTGCGGTCCGTCGTTGCGCACAGTCATCCGCGCACGCGCGGAGATGGACGCCTCCGAAGGGACAAGGTGCACCTCCAGGTCGTAGGCTGTAAACGCCAGGGAGGTGCGTTCTGCATCTGTAACTGTTACGGTTACTTTCTGCGGAACGGCCCCGCCTGCGCCTGCCTGTGGCGCGGAAGCACCGGAGGTCCCATCTGAGGTGTCCTGCCGGGAAAAGATGACCGTCCCATTGCCGGAGGCGGGAGTGTTTGTCTGCCCGGCGCCTTTGCCCTCTTTGTCCTTCGCGTCTGCCTTGGCGCCAGGCAGCGGCAAATGATATGGGCCACGCAGCGGGGTGTGCGGTGGGGTTGGATGGCCGTTTGGCAAGGGGAACGGAGTGGGCGCGGGTGTTGGCGTCTGCGTGGGTGCAGGCGTTGATGTAGGTGCAGGCGCGGTCTGTTGTCCTAAGACTGGCAGGCCCAGTACACAGCCCAACGCAATCAGGCGACGGAGGTTCATAGGCCCAGTCCCTTCTGTTTTTTTACGGCCTTGTTGGCCTGTGGTCCCGTTGGCTGCGGCGCTGCGGCAGACTGCCGTCGTTGTCGCATGGCCTCGTACATCACAACGGCCCCAGCCACGGAGACATTCAGCGAGGCCACCTTGCCCGCCATCGGGATGCGCAGCAGATGGTCACAGGTGCGGCGCACCAGATCATGCAGTCCGGCCCCCTCGCTGCCCAGCACCAGCACGCAATTCGCGCGGAAGTCGAAAGCATCGTAACTTTGTGCGCCGCGCTCGTCCAGTCCCACGCACCAGATGTTGTTGCGTTTCAGTTCCTCCAGTGCGCGGACCATATTGGTGACGCGCGCTATGCGGAGATGTTCCACGGCCCCTGCAGAGACCTTGGCCGCCGTGGCGTTCACCTGGGCAGAGCGGCGCTCTGGCAACAGGACGCCGTCCACTCCGGCAGCGTCTGCCGTGCGCAGCAAGGCCCCCAGATTGTGCGGGTCCTCCACGCCATCCAACGCCAGCAGGAACAGGTACTCCCCATGCGGGACCAGCAGCTCGTCCAGCTCGGCATAGGTACGTTCGGCCACCACGGCCACCACCCCTTGATGGGACCCCGTCCCGGCCAGACGGACCAATTGTTCTTTCGGCCCAAAGTCCAGACGAATGCCGGCCTCCCGACAGGCGTCAATCACCCGTTGCATCCGGGCATCGTGGCGGCTGCGCTGGACCAGCACGGATTCCAAGCGGCGGCCACCGGAGCGGAGGGCCTCTTCTACCGGGTGCAAACCATACAGCACTTCCATGCTTCCAGTGTACGCTGGAAGGCGGATTTGCAGGCACCTCCTAAATGAATGATAAGGCATGGGTTACCAGAAAATTTTGGGCTATCGCCTGGGCCTTTCTGGGGCTATCCTATTGATATGGCATGGGGCCGTCTAAAAAAGAAATCTTGCAGCGCGGGCGTCTTTTCTGGCGGCGGTTGCGTCTGTGAAGATGTGGAAAACATTCGCGCAGTTGCGCTCCCCGGTGTAGAACATGCCAACGTCGAAATCGCTGCCCGGTTGAAACGGCAGGACGCGGACCTGGTCGAAGAACTGATTGAGATGTATCAGCACCGCCTGCTGCGGTATCTGCTCTTTCTTACCGGCGACCGCGACCTGGCGCAGGACCTCTTCCAGGAGACGTGGTTGCGCGTGCTGGAACGGGGCGCACAGTATAACGGGCGCGCGCGTTTTGACGCATGGCTGTTTGCCATCGCCCGCCATCTGATGCTGGACCACGCCCGCAGGCGCGTGATGAAGAGCCTGGATGCTCCCACCTCTGCGGATGGGGAGCAGACGATGGAGGTCCCCAGCGGGACACCTTCCCCATTTGATTCCTTCCAGTCCCGTGAGAAAGCTGCGCTGATCAGCCAGGCCTTGCTCCAACTGAATGCCCTGTATCGGGAGGTCCTGGTCTTGCGCTTCCATGAGGACCTGTCGCTGGAGGAGATCGCCAAAGTGACCGGTGCGCCACTTTCCACGGTAAAGTCCCGCTTGTATCGCGGCATGGCGGCGCTGGGGCCGCTGTTGCAGTCGGTCCAGCAGAGTGCCCCTGCTACGGAGGTGCTGCCATGAACCAGGAACAACGTGTGCTGCAGCAGACGGCAAAGATGGAAACGGAAGAAGCGGCGCGTGTCCAGCGTGTCCAGCGGGAAGAGCAAGAGCGGGAAATGGTTGCCGCCCTGCTTTCTGTCAGCGTGGTGGCGGACTGCACCCTGGTGCGCCATACGCAGCGGCGCGTGCGCGAACGGGCCTTGGAAATGGCCGCGCGACGCAAGCAGGTGCGCCAGAAAATCGGGTTGACCATTCTGGCCATTTCGCTATTGTGGCTGCTGCTGACTCCCATTGTTTGGGGTGGGTTCAACCAGACGACCGGATGGCGGAACTTTACGGAATCAGAGTTCCAGGTCATCTACCTGACGGGCTGGCTGTTGCCCATCACGCTGGTCACCCTGGTGATTGGCTTCCTGCGCGCCCGCTCCCAGCGCGCCTCGCGGAGATTGGATTGGCTGGTCCGTTAGGCGCAGCGCCCATCCGAGGACGCTCCGTAAAAGACAATGAAATATCGTGACGCCAATGCGACCTTTTCTGTCAGTGAAGAGCTGAAGCTGGTCCCTCGCTGGTCCATGGTCCTGGCGGCCATCGCATTTGTGGGCGTGCAATATCTCTATTACTACGTGTTCCCGCACCCGCACATGCACCATACTCCGGTGGCGCTGCGCATTTATTTCAGCACCTCCTGGGCCGCGCTGGTCTCCGTGTACATGCTGATCATCGGCTATATCAGCGAAGATGCGCCCCGGAGAAACATGGGCAAGTGGCTGTGGATACTGCTCTGCATTGTGTTGCAGGGCGGGATCGGCCCAATCATATATTTCCTGTTGCGGCAGCCGGTGCTCACCCGCTGCCCCAGTTGCGGTTCGAACATTGAGAACGATTTCCATTTCTGCCCGCAGTGCGCCTATCGCGTCGCGCCCAATTGCGGCAATTGCCATGAAAGTGTCCGCATTACTGACCTCTATTGCACGCACTGCGGACATAATTTGGCCGAGGACAACACTCCGGCCCGGATGCGCACCTATCAGAATTAGCGCCCCAGTCTGCGTCCCGCCGGGCGCCCCTCCCGGCGCATGACAATGCATGTACTGCGCGCCCCAGTTGCGCTACATTGAGGGAGTGACCATGCCTACCAAGCCAATCCGGGCCATCATCGTCGATGACGAACAACTGGCCCGCGACGAATTGGACTATCTATTGCAGCGCGTGGGCGATGTGGAGATCGTCGCCCAAGGGAAGAACGGGATTGAGGCCATAGAGATGGTCCGCACCCACCAGCCGGACGTGGTCTTCCTGGATGTGCAGATGCCGGCCCTGGACGGCTTCGGGGTGTTGAAGAAGCTGCTGGAAAAAGGACGCAAAACGCCACTGCCCAGCATTGTTTTCGCCACGGCCTTTGACCAGTACGCGGTGCGCGCCTTTGAAGTGAACGCCATTGATTACGTCCTGAAACCCTTTGAAGAACCGCGCATCCGCCAGGCCATCGCCAAAGTGCGGCGCAAACTGGCCGACCTGTCGGCAACAAACTCTGTGCCTGCCTTGAATGCGGAGGCAAGTGCATCGTCAGGACGCAGTATGGACGAGCGGCTGGACACCTTGGTCCGCCTGCTGGAAGAACAGAGGCCCGCACCGCCGCAGGCCACCCTGGCAGCCAGGGGCGCAGCGGCCAAGGTCGTCTTGCGCGTCAGTGGACGCATGTTGCTGGTGGACCAGCGCGACATCTGTTTTGCCTCCATTGAGGAAGGGGCCATTTCCGTGGTCACAAACACGCTGGAAGGCCATGCCAATTGCCGCACCCTGGAAGAACTGCTGGAAATGCTTTCGCCAGAGCTTTTTTGGCGTGCGCACCGCTCCTTTGTCGTCAATGTCCAGCACATTCAGGAGGTCGTGCCGTGGTTCAAGTCCAGCTATCAGCTCCGCATGGACGACCGCCGACACACGGAGGTCCCCGTGAGCCGCGCCCAGACCAAGCGCCTGCGGGAACTGTTTAATTTATAGTCCCGCAAGGGGTGGTCTTTCTGCCACGTCCCCAGCGCACAAAAAGGCCGCATGCAGCACAGGTCTGTATGCGGCCTTCCCGCCCTGTAGGGGCGATTTTCTTGGTCGGTGGACCGGGTCTGCCTAGCGGGGAGTGGACGACTCCACTTCGCGCAGACGGGCGGCCTTGCCACGCAGCCCGCGCAAATAGAAGAGCTTGGAACGGCGGACACGGGCGGAACGGAGCTTCTCCACCTTGTCGACCACCTTGCTGTTGAACGGGAAAATGCGCTCGACGCCTTGGCCAAAGCTCATTTTGCGGACCGTAAAGGTGCCCTGCGCCCCGCGTTTGTATGCGATCACGATGCCTTCAAAGGCCTGCACGCGTTCTTTTTCGCCTTCTTTGATCTTTACCTGCACCCGGACGGTGTCGCCGGGAGCGAACTGCGGCAGGTCCGTGCGGGAAAGTTTTGCTGCCAGACGCTGCATGATGGGATGAATAGACATGTTGTTTCCTTCGGCTGTGGTCAAAAGTACAGTTTACACGGACCCATGCCCTTGTGTCTGCATTGCGCGGAGCAGGGCGCGGTCTTCCTCGCTCAACTGTGCAGAGGCCAGCAGATCGGGCCGGTTGCGCAGCGTTTTTTCCAGGGATTTCAGCCTGCGCCAGCGGCGCACCTGCTCGTGGTCCCCACAGAGCAGCACCTCTGGCGCCATCTCGCCGCGAAACTCCGCTGGCCGCGTGTAATGTGGACAATCCAGCAGGCCGCCGGTGTCGCAGGTGGACTGCGGAGTGCTATTTCCGCTGGCCTCTGCGCGGGTGTTTCCGCCTGTGCCTCCCAGAAAGGGAAGCGCCTCCGCGCCAAAACTTTCATAGCGCGTGGAATCTTCATTGCCCAGCACTCCGGGCAGCAAACGCATCACCGCATCCACCACCACCGCCGCCGCCAGCTCCCCGCCAGAGAGGACATAATCGCCAATGGAAAGCTCCGTGTCCGCCAGCAGATCATTCACGCGCTCATCCACGCCTTCATAGCGCCCGCAGACCAGGACGGCCCGCTCCAGTGTGGCCAGCTCCCGCGCCACGGCCTGCGTAAAGGGCCTGCCCTGGGCCGAAAGCAAAATGACCCGCTCCCGCGTAGTGTCGCGCGCCGCCTTCCCCGCCACGCCCAGCGATTCCACGGCGCGGAAGATTGGCCCCGGCTTCAGCACCATGCCCTCGCCGCCGCCAAAGGGACGGTCGTCCACCGTCTGGTGCTTGTCGTCGGTAAACGCGCGCAGATTGTGGCACTCAATCTGCAATCGGCCTGTACCGAGCGCCCGCCGCAACACGCCATAGCTGAATGGCCCGGCGAAGAACTCTGGAAAAATCGTAATGATGTCAAAGCGCATGGGGTCGTGGGATGGCATGGGGGCCGTCTTCAGCGGAAGATGTCGAGGTCCCCATCTTGGGTTGCTCCGATGCGTGCTGCTGTTGTTCTTCTGGCGTCAGCGGCGCATTGATGGCGAGCAGGCCTTCGGGCAAGGCCATCTCCACGCGGCGCGCGGCCAGGTCCATACGCACCAGATAGGCCTTGGCAAAGGGGACCAGGTGCTCCACGCCGCCCGTGCCGTCCACCACCAGCAGGTCCACGCCCTGCGGCTGCTGGATGACCTCGCGGACAATGCCGACAACCGGCGCACCCGGCTGGTCCGTGTCCACCAGCGAGCAGCCAATCAGGTCATCAATGTACACGGAGCCATCGCTGAGCGGCACGCGCTCTTCCTGCGGAATGGCCAGGTCCAGCCCGCGCAATGCTTCCGCAGCGGTGATGGAACCAACGCCTGCGAATTTCAGGACCACGCGCCCCTTGTGCATCCAATGGCCCTCCAGCGTGATGGGCTGGGCGACAGGGCCTGTGGGTGTGCGGCGCACCAGAAATGCTTCCCTGGTTTGGGCAAAGCGGTCAGGAAAATCTGTCAGGACCTCCGCCAACAACTCCCCGCGCCGCCCTTGCGGGCGCAGCAGATGGGCAATGCTGGTCCAGTTGTTGCTGGTGTCCACAGGGCCATTGTCCTACATTTGCGCCTGCGGACGCCAACTACAGCAGGATCATTGCCTGGCGGTCTCCGGCGGAGGGCCGCCCTCGCCGTGGTCCTCTTCGAGGATTTCCAAGGTGTAGCGGTGTTGCAGCTTCATGCTGACCGCGCTCAGAATGGTGCGCAGGGAGCGGGCCGTGCGTCCCTGCTTGCCGATCACCTTGCCCACGTCTGTGGGGGCTACCCGGAGCCGCAGCACCGTGGCTGCCTCATGCGCCGGGACGGCGGTGACTTCCACTTGATCGGGCGCGTCCACCAGGGCACGCGCAATCTCTGCGATCAAATCGTTGGGAGACGGGTCCAAAGGGTTGTTTGCCATCCATGACCTCACTGAATCCTGGATAAACGATACTGTTTTATACCAGAAAGCGCACTCTTTATGCTACGAAGAATGGTTTACCATAAAGTAACATATGGTGGTTACCATGTCCATGCTTCCCCCCAAAAAAATAAAAAAAGGACGTGGAATTTCCACGTCCTGCGCTGTCGCGATTGGCCAAATGGCCACTTCTAAAGGAAAAGAGTTCTGGCGCAATCAAGAGGTCCTTCTCTTCATCGCGCCAATGGATGCAGACAGGCCAGGCGTTTTAGACGCTTGCCGGTGCGGGAGTGGCTGGCGCAGGGAGCGAACTCAGCAGCTTTTGCACGCGGTCTGAGAGCAGGGCGCCCTTGGACGTCCAATGCTCAATGCGTTCCTTTTTCAAATCGATGGTGGCCGGATTGGTGCGTGGATTGTAAGTGCCGACCACCTCCAAGGAACGGCCATTGCGGGCGCGGTCTTTCTCAATCACCACCACACGGTAGTAGGGCTTTTTACGCGCCCCAACGCGCGCCAAACGAATCATCAACACAGATATATGGTCCTTTCTTCAATAGCAGAGGGGGACGCCACACGCCCACAGCACGTACCTGCGCATCTTGGCCCCAGTCTTTAAGTATCGCGGATTTCTGTCCCTCATGCAAGGCAGGGGGGTTACAACCCATGAAAAAACAGGCTGTAGAGCAGGACTGCCAGCACCAGCGCGGAGATGGTCACGTAAAGGAAGTCCCGTTCCATCCAGAAGGCAATCACGGAAAAAAGGACCCGCGCCACCGGGGTCGCAATCAGGACAAGAAGCCCAAGCTGGATGATCCCCATGCCATGCAGTTGCAGGGCATCATGGAAAATGCCAGAGACGGTGGTCAAATGGGAGGGAAGTCCGCGAAAGACGCGGTAATCCGGATTGGACCTGCCGTGGTTGAAAATAAAGACCAGTCCGCCGAAAAGAACGATTGCGGCGGAAAGGCCCGTGCCAATGCGCAGCAGTGCGCTGATGCGCAGGTCCATCATACGGTCATCGCGTTCGCGGTTTCTTTCCATTTATAGTTTGCCAGCCAATCCGTTGTAGACCATTTCCAGGGCAAGAAATGCAATCACAACTGCAAATATGATGCGCACGGCATGGGTCTTGGCGCGGACCAGGAAGCGCGCCCCCAGCAGGGACCCGGCCAGCACGCCCAGAGTGACCGGCATCGCCAGGCTTGGATCAATATAGCCACGGCTGAGATAGACCCCGGCGCTGGCCGCTGCTGTGACGCCAATCATGAAGTTGCTGGTGGTGGTGGAGACCTTGAAGGGCACCTGCATGGCCTCGTCCATGGCCAATACCTTGACGGCCCCAGAGCCGATGCCAAGCATCCCGGAGAGCGCACCCGCGCCGAACATGATGCCAAATCCCAGCGGGACGCGGCGGACATGGTAGGGCCGCATTTCGCCTTCCACGGGATACTCACCGTGCAGATGCAGTGCTGTCGCCATGGGGTCCGGCGCCAGTCCCGGCGCTGGCCCTTCGTGCTTGCGAAATGACATGGCCGACGAATACATCAATACAATGCCAAAAATGATGGCGATGGCTGCCGTGGGCATCCGGGTGGCGAGGAACGCCCCGCAGACGGCCCCGATGGTGGTGGCAATCTCCAGAAACATGCCAATGCGTATGTTGGAGAAGCCCTCGCGCACATAGGCGGCGGCGGCCCCGGAAGAGGTCGCAATCACGGAGACCAGCGAGGCCCCAACGGCGTAGCGAATGTCCACCCCAAAGGCCAGGGTGAGAAGCGGCACAATCACGACCCCTCCACCCAGTCCGGTCAGCGCCCCAAGGAACCCGGCAAGGAGCGAGACCATACCAATGATGGTTGAAAATTCCGCATTATTCATCGTGCCCATAAATTTTTTGCGTGGCCCCCTGTTGGCCGACAATCTGACATGGTCTGTGCGCTACCCAATAAAAATGTGAACAGAAAATGGACGTTGGACGGCCTATGTTCCCCTGGCAATGCCAATGACGGCAAGGGCCGGATGGAGATGGAGGTTCCTTACGCGCTTCTATTTCTACTTCAATAATAACGGTCTCGCGGGATGTTTGCATGACGCGCCAAACAAAAGACCCGCATGTTGGCCGCAGGTCCGACCAGTGGACAGACCCGCGCCTGGCAATGGTCGCTTGCAACCAAATAGCGCCCATGGTATTCTTATAAGTTTGGCCTGTACCGGTGGAATGGGCTTGGGAACATTGTGGGCCTGTTCGCCAAAGGGAGAAGGGGGACCGCTATGACAAATGTTGGAAGACCCGACCGGGGTCTGCTGGAACTGAACGAGGAAGAATGCAAGGGCTGTGGATTGTGCGTGGAGGCATGTCCGCCAAAGGTGCTCAGTCTGGCCGCTCGCCTCAACCATTATGGCTATCATCCGCTCACCTATGCGGGCGCGGGCTGCACGGGGTGCGGCATGTGCTTCATGGTGTGCCCGGAGCCGGGCGCCATCAAGGTCCTGTGCCTTACCACCCCCCCACCAACGCCAGTAAAGGAGGCCCCATGCGCAAGCAATTGATGAAGGGCAATGAGGCAATCGTAAAAAGCGCCGTACTGGCCGGGTGCCGCGCATTTTACGGGTATCCCATCACCCCGGCCAGTGAGATCACAGAGACAGCGGCGAAATATCTGCCACTGGTGGGCGGCACATTTCTGCAGGCGGAGAGCGAAGTGGCCTCCATCAACATGCTGTATGGCGCGTCCTCGGCGGGCGTCCGCTGCATGACCTCCTCCAGTGGCCCTGGCATCAGCCTGATGCAGGAAGGCATCAGCTACATTGCCGGTGCGGAGTTGCCCTGCGTCATTGCGGACATCACGCGCGGCGGCCCAGGGCTGGGCAACATTGCACCGGAGCAGAGCGATTATTTCCAGGTGGTCAAGGGCGGCGGCCACGGCAGCTATCGCACCATCGTGCTGGCCCCGGATTCCGTGCAGGAGATGGCGGACCTGACGGCCCTGGCCTTTGAATTGGCGGACAAGTATTGCAACCCCGTCGTGGTGATGGCCGATGGCAGCATCGGGCAGATGATGGAGCCGGTGGAGTTCCCCGCAACGGCGCGGCCCCTGCACCAGCCGGAGTGGGCCGTGACGGGCACCCACGAGACGCGCAAGAACATGATTACTTCCATCCATCTGGAAACGGACGAGTTGGAAGCGCACATCCGCTCCCTGGAGGCAAAATACCGCCGCGTGCAGGAAAATGAGGTGCGCGCCGAGTTATGGCGCACCGAGGACGCGGATGTGGTGCTGGTCGGCTACGGCATTGTGGCGCGCATCTTGAAGGCGGTGGCGGAGCATGCGCGCAGCCTGGGCCTGAAGGTGGGCGTCCTGCGGCCCATTACGCTCTTTCCCTTCCCCACGGAACATTTCCAGAAGGTGGCCCGCCACGCCAGCGTCTTTATGGTGGTGGAGCTGAGCACTGGCCAGATGATTGAAGATGTGCGGTTGGCGCTGGAAGGCGCGCGGCCAGTGGAATTCTATGGCCGGAGTGGCGGGAACATCCCCACCGCAGAGGAAGTGCTGGCCTTTGTCCGCGCCAAGGCGGCAGACCACGGACTGGTGGAAACGCCAGAGGAAGATCAGGTGCTCCATGTCTAGTTACACCGTCACCCATGAGAGGTCCAAGGCATTCTATCCCCTCTTCGAGCGCAAGTCGGAGATGCAGCAACAGACCCATTACTGCCCCGGCTGCGGACATGGCACCGTACACAAGATGGTGGCCGACGCCATTGAGACCCTTGGCATCCAGGACCGCACGGTCCTCATCAGCCCGGTCGGATGCTCCGTATTTGCCTACTATTATTTCGATGTGGGAAACATCCAAGGGGCGCATGGACGCGCACCGGCGGTGGCGACGGCAGTCAAGCGCAGCCGCCCGGAGAGCATCGTCCTCAGCTACCAAGGGGACGGCGACCTCTCGGCCATTGGCTCGGCGGAAATTTTGCACGCGGCCAACCGGGGCGAGAACATCACCGTCATTTTCATCAACAACGCCATCTATGGGATGACCGGCGGGCAGATGGCCCCCACCACGCTGCTGGGGCAGAAGAGCACCACCACGCCGATGGGCCGTAATTTGCTGAATGAGGGCTACCCGCTGCACATCAGCGAGCTGTTGGCCACGCTGGAGGCCCCGGTCTACATTGAGCGCGTCGCCCTGGGCGACAACAAACAGGTCGCCCATGCGGCCCGCGCCATCCATCGCGCAGTGGAAAACCAGGTAAAGGGGCTGGGTTTCTCACTGATTGAGGTGCTTTCTCCCTGCCCAACCAGTTGGAAGATGACGCCGGTGGCCGCGCAGCACTGGGTCAAGGAGCAGATGACCAAGGTCTTCCCGCTGGGCGTCTATCGGGACCGCACCAAGGATGCACAGGCGCGGCCAGCGCCAGCCCCACCCCCGCCGCTGGAAAAGGTCCCAGAGATATTGGGTCTGCCAACAGGCCCGGCGACGGACGGGCGCCCATCCACACACAAACGCCCAGTAAAAAACATTGATCTACAGGCCAAAATCGCGGGCTTTGGCGGTCAGGGCGTATTACTGCTGGGAGAGGTGCTGGCAGAGGCCGGACTGAACACCGGACTGGAAGTTTCCTGGTTGCCCTCCTATGGACCAGAAATGCGCTCCGGCACATCGAATTGCCAGGTGCGTTTGTCGAACCAGCCCATTGATTCGCCGCTGGTCTCGCGCCCGGACGTGCTGGTGGCCATGAATGAACCCTCCCTGCACAAGTTCTACGCCACGGTGAAGAGTGGGGGGTGGTTGCTCTACAACGGGGAAACGCTGCCCGAAGAATGCACCCGCAAGGACCTGCATGTGATTGCACGCCCGTTCATGCACATGGCGGATGAACTGGGTGATTCGCGCGCCGGCAACATGATAATGCTGGGCGCTTTGCTGGAGGCCACCGGGGTGCTCACCGAAGAGGACGTCGGCGAGGTATTGCGCCAGTTTATTAAGAACCCGCGCTTCCTGGAGCTTGACCTGAAGGCCTTGGTGCGCGGGCGCCAGACCGTGCAAGAGCAGGCAATGACCGCTGTTTAAGGATGGACACATGAAGACTGAAACCGCCCCCAACGTGACGGTGTACTTTAACAATCAATTTATGCCATTGCAGGACGCCCGCGTGGGCGTCCTGACCCATGCGCTGCATTACGGGACGGGCGTCTTTGAAGGCATTCGCGCCTACTGGAACGCGGAACAGCAGGAACTCTACATGGTGCGCCTGCCGGAACACTACCAGCGATGGAAGAAGAACTGCGGCATCCTGCGTATTGACGTCCCCATGTCGCCGGAGGAACTGTGCGACATCACAGTGGAGCTGATGCGGCGCAACCAATTCCGCTCGAACGTGTATGTGCGTCCGCTGGCCTACAAGTCCGCGGAGCGGGTGGGTGTCAGCCTGGACGACCAGGACTCCTTCACCATCGTCGGCATCCCTTTTGGGGACTATCTGCCCAGCGAGCAAGGCCTCCATGCAGGCATCGTCTCCTGGAGGCGTATTGAGGACAATGCCATCCCAGCGCGCGCCAAAATTTGCGGGGCCTACGTCAACAGCGCGCTGGCCGAGGACGAAGCGCGGCGCAACGGCTTTGACGAGGCGATCTTCCTGAGTGAAAGCGGGCACGTCGCCGAGGGCGCCACCTGCAACCTCTTCATGGTGCGCAAAGGCAAGCTCATCACGCCCTCAACCACAGAAAATACCCTGGAAGGCATCACGCGCGACTCCATCATGGAGCTGGCCCGCAAGGAACTGCACCTGGAAGTGGTGGAGCGTCCCATTGATCGCAGCGAACTCTACGTTTGCGATGAGTTGTTCCTTACCGGGACTGCTGTGGGCATGGCCCCAGTCACGCGCATTGACCATCGCCCCGTAGGAGACGCCAAACTGGGCGCCATCAGCACCGAGTTGCGCCGGTTGTATTTTGACGCCATGCACGGGCGCATGGACGGGTACCGCAAATGGCTGACGCCAGCCTACAAGGACGCGCCCGTCGGCGTGGATGCGTAAGCGTATGGGCGCATGCGTAGGACGGTCCCCATCGCGGCCCGTCCCTCCGTCCCGCAATACCACCCCAACACCACGGAAACAGTCTCCTCCTTGCAATGACAGCCGCCCCTTAAAAAGGACGGCTGTCATTGTTTGAGCGGGTTGACTGTTGCGTCGGTCTGTTAGGAGACCCCTACGGAAAGGGCCTCTTGTTCCTTTTGGATTGCCTTGAGCATTGCGCTGTCATCCGAATACTTGAACGAAGTGAGGTTGCGTTCCCGCGCCTGCTGTTCTTCTGCCTTGCCCAGCAGCTCAATGTCAGAACTGGTGACGGGTGAGATGCCCTTTGCCCGCAGGGCCGCCAAGATATTGTCAACAGAAAGGGCCTTTCCATCTGGTTGGCCTTCCAGGTATTCGATGGCCCTCGCAGCGCCTTCCTCGCCATCGTGCCGCGCAATGCCGACCAGCCCGGTGCTGGCCCGCCGCGCCCATCCCACAACATAGACGCCTGGTAACGGCTGGTTGGTCGTCGGGTCCCAGGCCTCATACACAGGCCCTGCAGATGGGTCCGCCACCGGCTTTGTGGCGTAGCCATTTGGCCCCATTGGCAGCCCAAACTCCGGGTCCTGCTTGTCGCCAATGGCAAAGACCATGGTGTCCACGTCGAGGACGGTCGTTTTATCGGTCGCCTTTGCCGCGGTGCTGCCATCGTTCCTGAGTACAAGATCATTTTCCGTTACCACCAGCTTCTGGATGCGGCCATCGGGTCCGGCGATGATTTCCTTGGGCGAGGAAAGGAAACGGAAGGTCAGTTTAGGCCCGTCCACAGCGGGAAGGTCCTTTTTGAGGAAGGGGAATGTGGCATCGCCGAGCTTCTCCGGCGAGAGGTCCTGATGGCAGGCCGTGCAGCTTGCTTTGATCCGTTCCAGTTCACGCAGGAACTCGTCGCGCCGAATGTACGTGTCTACGTAGGCGATTTCCTTTTCGTCAAACTTGGCCTCATAGGGGCCGCGACGCGCCACCACAATCACTTCTTCAGTCTTCCGGGCTGGGCTGTCCTTCAGCAACCAGCGCATGATGTCCGCGGCCACGTTGCCCATGCCGATAATGGCGATACGCTTGCCGGTGGAGAAGTCCATGGAGGCGTATGGGGGCAATTGATTGTAGTGGTAGACAAAGTCCTTGGCAGAGTAAACGCCTTTGCTGTTTTCCCCGGGGAGGCCCAGTTTGTTATAGCCCTGGGCGCCGCAGGAAACCACGATGGCCGATGGCCCCATCGCCCGCAGATCGTCCAACGTGAGGTCATACCCACTGCCGACCTTGACATGGCCAAAATAATGCACATTGGGATGTCCCAGCACCTTGGCGAATTGCTTGCGCAATCCGAACTTCATTTTGTCTTTGAGCGGATAAATCCCATACTCCGCCAGGCCGCCGGGTTTGATGTCCCGGTTGAAGAGGAAGACCTGGTGTCCTGCCTGTGCGATTTTCTGGGCGGCAAAGAGTCCCGCAGGCCCCGCGCCCACTACGAATACATTTTTCATAGGTACCTTTCCTTGTATTGCAAATTGTCCTTACAAATTGGTGTGTAGCGTTGTCAAGCTGTCCGTACTGTGGTCCTGTAAACCGGGCAGGGCACACCCTTGTGCGTTTGTTGTTCCCGCTTGCAAGCATGTTGATAGGGGACGGACAGGCCGCCCCCTGTGAACCGTGACCGGAACGTGGTTTCTGCATTTTGCCAGGGACGCCCAGGGCCTTGCCCACGCAGCCCAGCCGTAAGTGCGACCACTCCGCTGCTGCCAAAGGTTTGCGTTGGGGACGGGAAACAGAAGGGGCCGCGCATCGGTCGGTACGCATTCGGCGGGGTGGAAAAGACCATGGGCGCAATCGTCCTGCTGGTCGGGAGAGAGATGGCCTGCATGAGGAGGCACACTACCTCGTATGGCTCATAGTATGACGGACATTACAACCCTCTAGTATGTCATAAATTCGGCCCTGAAAGTGTGGAAACAGGGCGCTGCACAAGCTGAGCAATCGCCCTGTCCGCCGTGGGCCGAAGGCCGAGACCGTTTATTGCGCCAGGACCATTTCCGGTTGTTCGGTGCGCTTCCAAGGGGTCTCCCCAGAAAAATATGCATTTGTCAGATATTGCTGCAACATGCGCTGGGTATTGAAAAAACAGCCATTCACGGCCAGGGTCAGGCGCATGATCTCCTTCCACTTGTCTGGATAGCGATAATAGATCGGCAGGATTTCTGCTTCCAGCTTCTCGTACAGGGACTCCGCCTCGATTTCCTCTTCGTCGGACTCCGCAATCGCCCATCCCGTTGCGCCTTCAATGCAGCCCTCAATCCACCAGCCATCCAGGGTGCTCAGGCTGGGGATGCCGTTCATGGCGGCCTTCATGCCGCTGGTGCCAGAGGCCTCATAGGGACGCCGTGGCGTGTTCAGCCACAGGTCAACGCCATTGGTCAACATGCGGCCCATCTCCCATTCGTAATTTTCCAGATAGACGATCTTCAACGCATCGGACTGCAACCGGCCTGCTGTTTGAAAGACCCCGTGGATGATGGCCTTGCCGGGTTCATCGTGCGGATGGGCCTTGCCCCCGTAAACAATCTGCAACCCGCCGCACTCCTCGGCAATCCGCACCAGGCGGTCGGCATCGGAGAAGAGCAGCGTGGCCCGCTTGTACGATGCGGCGCGGCGCGCAAAGCCCAGGGTAAACAGGTCTTCCCGCAGTCCCACGCCGGTGCGTTGGCGGACCGCTTCCAGCAAGGTGCGTTTGGATTCCCTGTGCCGCTGCTCGATCTCCGCGGCAGGCACGCCAATGGCGTGGCGCAGATACATATTGTCGCGCCGCCATTCGGGGACCTTTTCATCCAGCAGCTTTTGCATCGGCGCGGCGATCCAGGTGGCGGCATGGACGCCGTTGGTGATGGCGTGGACGGTGTAACCGGGGAACATCTTTTGTGACACTTTGCCGTGCTGCATGGCCACGCCGTTGACGTAACGCGAGAAACGCAGCGCCACATAGGTCATGTTCAGCGCGCCCTCCGGGCAGCAGCCAAAACGTTGCAGGACCTCCGTCCGCTCGCTGCCCAACACATCCTGCGTCTGTTCCAGGGAGAAGCGGTCGTGGCCGGCGGGCACCGGGGTGTGGGTGGTAAAGACGCAGCTTTGGCGCACGGCCTGCGCATCTTCCTCGGTTGCAGAAGGCAGCCCGCGGCCATTGGTCTGGTCTTCCAACAGGCCCAGCGCCAGCAGCGCGGCGTGCCCTTCATTCATGTGGTAGACCTCAATGGGAAGTCCCAGGGCGCCCAGGATGCGCATTCCAGCAATGCCGAGCACGGCCTCCTGGCACAGGCGATACAGGGTGTCCCCTCCATAAAGATGGTCTGTCAGTTGCCGGTCCCAGGGGGTGTTCTGCTCGATGTCGGTGTCCAGCAGGACCACCGGCACGATGTGTCCATCGAGGCCGCGGACCAGGTAGCGCCAGGCGCGGACCATTACTGGACGGCCCTGGATAGTGATGACCGTGACCGGCGCCAATAACTCCAGGGCCGTTTCCGGGGACCATGGGTCGTCTTCTTCCTTCTGCACGCCGTCCGCACCCAGGCGCTGGCGGAAATACCCCTTGCGATGCAGCAACGTGACCGCGACCATGGGTACGCCCATGTCTGCCGCCGAGCGGAGCGTGTCACCGGCCAGCATTCCCAGGCCGCCGCTGTAGGTGGGTATGGCAGGGTCCAAGGCGATCTCCATGGAAAAGTAGGCAATGGATGGAAGAGGTAAATCGGTTGTACTTTCATAGGAAGGCCCCATCACGGGGACCTGTGTGTCAGACATGAACGCATTATCTCCAGAATTTTATATTTTCCGTGCACGTCCCTGCTTCCATCTGCCGCAAAAACACTCCAGCGATTGTCCAGGATTCATGCTGTGTCGGGATGGATTGCCGTGCAATGCTATGGGCCGGTCTATCTTCTATCTTTCCGTTCGCCGTTCGGCCAGCATTTTAGTACAAATGAGCATGGAACCATTTTAGCAGCGTAGAGGGGATGGTCCGCACAAGTTTTTCATGGCATTTGCAGGGCCTGAACATAAAGGTCCAACGGCCATTGGCACTCCTCTTACGGCCCAACCGCATCTTGCGGCCCAACCTGCGGCTGGGGCACACCTGTATTGCATCCGTTCAGATGGGCCGGGGCCTGTCCCCCCTTATAAAACAGGTACTGGGCCAAAGGTCCTTCCGGGGCGGGCCAATCAATATATTTCATTTCCATTCAATAAGATACGGGAGGAGCAGAGATTTTTTGCGCCGCCAATGAAATTCCTTTCTGCGCAAAGGACGGGTGGACTGTCCCTTGTCCAGTGGCCGGCCCGGACCATGGCCGCCCTTTCGGTCCCCATATCAGGAAAAATATAAAAATAGGGTGCAAAAAAATAATCTACTATTTATCCACAGGTCTGCTATGCTCTAAGTAGCGTTAGAACCGAACCGGGCAAGAGCAGGTCTCGCCCAAACCGCAAGTTTCTGCCAGCAGTGGCTCCGATTCACTCAAGCGCAATTCAATCGTTTAGGAAATAGCAACAATGGAACAAGGTACAGTAAAGTGGTTCAACGACGCGAAGGGCTTCGGCTTTATCTCGCGTCAAAATGGTGAGGATGTCTTCGTGCACTACTCTGCCATCAACTCGAATGGCTTCAAAAGCTTGCAAGAAGGCCAGGCGGTGCAGTTCAACGTGGTCAAAGGCCCCAAGGGCTGGCAGGCCGCGGATGTACAACCGGTTTAATTCAAACGCTGAACAAGATTGGAATGGCGGGGACCTCGGTCTCCGCCATTTTTCTTGGGCCAACCATGCGCCCGGCATGGCTGCGCAATAATGGCAGGCCCCCTAACGGGAGCGCGCGACCACTTCGATCTCCACGCGCACGTCTTTGGGCAGGCGCGCCACCTCCACGGTGGAGCGGGCCGGGGGCACGACGCCCTCCGGCGCAAGATACTGCGCATAGACCTCATTCATGGCGGTAAATTCCTGCATGTCTTTCAGGAAAACGGTCGTCTTGACGACGCGCGTCAGGTCGCTTTCCGCTGCGGCCAGCACGGCCTTCAGGTTTTCCAGCACGCGCGTGGTCTGCTCCCGAATACCGCCGGGGACCACCTGGCCGGTGGCGGGGTCGAGCGCAATCTGGCCAGAGGTGAAGACCAGGTCGCCGCTGCGAATGGCCTGCGTGTAGGGGCCGATGGCCGCGGGTGCGCCGTCTGTCTGCACTGCAATTTTCATTGTGTCCCTTTCTACTGCATTTTAGTGCAATCCCCCGCCGTGCATCTAACCATAGAATGAAGATGGACAGGACGTCGCGCTTGAAAAATCCCTTCAACATCGTGGCAATCGTCGTCGTTGCTTCGGCCCTTGGGTGCCTGCCGCTCTGGGCGCAAACGGCCCGTCCTTTGGCAGCGGCCCATGCCAGCAAGGCGTCGCCAAAGGCCGCCAACGTAACGCAGGCCAGCAAGGTGGACCTTTCCGCTCCCCTGCCCGGCGCAGCCGCCATCCGGCAGCGCGTGATGGAGAACTTCAAGAAGACGGAGGCCGAGCAGGAGCGTTACATCTGCCGCATTGCCCATGAGCATGATTTGACCGACAAGCACGGCAACATCAAAAAAGGGGAAGTGAAGGACTACGACATGTTTTTCGTCCATGGCCGCGAAATTGACGAGCTGGTGGCGAAGAACGGCAAGACGCTGGACGCGGACAAACAGAAAAAAGAGGCGGACCGCGTCAAGAAGGAGATCGAAAAAGACTCTGACGAAAAATACGTGGCCAAGGAGCAGGCGGAGGACCTGAAGGAACTGGACGCCATGCTACACGCCTTGCGATACACCAATGGGCGACGACAGATAGTGGATGGACGCAGCACGCTCCTCTACGATCTAAGCGGCGACCCCAAGTTCCACCCGAAAAATGTACAGGAGAGCTTCATCCACAACATGCATGGGACCATCCAGGTGGATGAGCAGACGGGCGAGCTACTGGACCTGGATGCGCACCTGGACCATGACGTGAAGATCGGCGGCGGCCTGGTGGCCAATGTCCACAAGGGCTTCTGGCTCCATATCCACCAGGTGCGCCACCCGGACGGCGTCTGGCTGCCATCGCTGATTGAGGGGAAGGGCGACGCCCGCGCCGTACTTTTCATGCACCCATATTTTCAGTTCAAGCAGACCACCAGCAATTGCCGCCTTACCAACGTCACCACAGAGACCGGCCCCGCCACAGTGGCCCAGCCGTAACGGAAGATACGATTCGAGGGTGCGCGGGCGACCCACACAGCTCGTCTTGTTTGCGACCAGGGTGGGATTGAAAAGCCCTGCGCCTACAGCTTTTGCTGGCGCTGCACTTCGCGCACGCCGGGCAGGCGGCGCAGATTGTTGACCAGCCGGTTCAGGTGGTGTACGTCATAGGCGTCCACCACAAACTCAACGACTGCTTCCGGGTCCGTCCCACTCTTGGTGTCCACGCTGCGGATGTTGGTCCCATCATCGGAGATGGCTGCCGTCAGTTCCTTCAACATGCCGGCCCGGTCGTCGCAAAAGACCGTCAGCTTGACGGCGTAGGTGGCGCGATGGCCCTGGCCATCTTCTTCCGGCAGGCGCGCCCACTCCACGGAGATGCGGCGGTCGGCCTCGTTGAGCAGGTTCTGCACATTGGGGCAGCTCCGCGCATGGACGGCGACACCCTTGCCGCGCGTGACGTAGCCGACGATCTCCTCGCCGCGGATGGGATTGCAACAGCGCGCGCGATAGACCAGCAGCTCATCATGCCCCTCCACAGTGAGCGAGTCCGACCCCTTGCCGAAGAAGACGCGCTTGACTGCATCGGACATGGAGGAGGCCGGGACGCCTGCTTCGACCGCAGGCGTGGTCGCGCCGGGGACCAGCTTGTTCAGCACCTGGCGCGCGGAGTATTTCCCAAAACCGATGCTGGCAATCAGGTCCAACGCACTGCCCAGGCCGTGCTCATTGGCGATGCGCAGATAGTCCGCATCGTGGACCTGCGTCAGGGAGACCTTGTATTTGCGCGCCTCCCGTTCAATCAGCTTGCGGCCAATCTCAATGGCGCGCTCCCGCTGGTGCTCGTTCAGCCAGTGCTTGATTTTGTTGCGGGCGCGGGAGCTTTTAGTGAAACCCAGCCAATCACGGCTGGGGACGTGGCCCTTCTGCGTGGTGATCTCCACGATGTCGCCATTGCGCAGGCGCGTCTTCAACGGCACCATGCGGCCATTCACCTTGGCCCCGGTGCAGGTGTTGCCGACTTCGGTGTGGATGGCGTAGGCGAAATCAATGGGACTGGCGTCCTTGGGCAGCACCACCACTTTGCCTTTGGGCGTAAAGGTGTACACCTCCTCCGGGTACAGGTCGATCTTGAGCGTGGAGAGGAACTCGTTGGGGTCGGTCATCTCCCGTTGCCACTCGACAATCTGGCGTATCCAGGCCAAACGCCGCTCGTCCTTGGCGTTGATGGGGGCGCCCCCGGACTTGTATTTCCAGTGTGCGGCGATGCCTTCCTCCGCCGTGCGGTGCATCTCCTCGGTGCGTATCTGCACCTCGAACTGGTGCCCGCCCTCGGCCATCACCGTAGTGTGCAGGGACTGGTACAGATTGGGCCGGGGCATGGCGATAAAGTCTTTGATGCGGCCTGGCACGGGCCGCCAGATGCTGTGGATCAGGCCAAAGACAGCGTAGCAATCCTGCACGCTGGAGGTAATGACGCGCACGGCCAGCAGGTCATAGACCTGGTCCACCGTGATGTGCTGGTGTTGCAATTTTTGGTAGATGGAATAGAGGCGCTTGATGCGCCATTCCATGCGCGCCTGGATGTTGTGCTCCTGCAACCGCTCCTGGAGCGTGGCCCCAATCTGGCGCAGAAACTCCTCGCCTTCCTCGCGGCGCTCCTCGACGGCGGAGCGGACCTGCTCAAAGGCGAACGGGTCCACATAGCGGAAGGAAAGGTCCTCCAGTTCGCCGCGCAGTTTGCCCATGCCCAGCCGGTGGGCCAGGGGGGCGTAAATCTCCAGCGTCTCGCGCGCAATAGATTGCTGGCGTTCTGGCGGCAGGTGCTCCAGGGTGCGCATGTTGTGCAGCCGGTCGGCCAGTTTGATGAGCACCACGCGCACGTCCGTGACCATGGCCAGCAGCATTTTGCGGACGTTCTCCGCCTGACGGTCTTCCCGGTTGGCAAATTGGATTTTGTCAATCTTGGTGACGCCGTTGACGATGTGCGCCACCTGCTCGCCGAAGAGGTCCGATATTTCCTGGCTGGTGACAGGGGTGTCTTCCACGGCGTCGTGCAGCAGGCCGGCGGCAATGGCCGTCGCGTCCAGACGGGTCTCGGCCAGCACCTGCGCCACTTCCAGCGGATGCAGCACATACGGCTCCCCGGAGGCGCGCCGCTGGCCGTCATGCTGCTTCAGGGAAAATTCATAGGCCCGCTCAATCAGGGAGAGATCGTCCGTGGGACGGTTGGCGCGCACCGTGGCCAGCAGTGTCTGGAATTTCTCCGCCAGGAGATTTTGTTCCGCGTCCGGCGATGCCGGGGCTGGGTGGACCGTGGCCATACTTGATTATAGGATGACGCCAACCAAGTAAGATCAAGGGGAGGCGATATGCAACATTCCAACAGGCCCGAAAATCCAGAGATTCCCTCTACGGTCCGCATCTCCACACAGCCCGCAGGGGACCGCGCCACAGCGGAGAACGGCCCCGTCGCTGTTATCTCCCGGCGGGCGGCGGACCGGCTCCGCGCGGGACACGTCTGGGTCTATCGCTCGGACGTGGAGACGCTGCTTCCTGCGCCGGACGCACCTGTGCCAGACATACCTGCGCAAGAGGACGACGCCAGCACGCTTATCGCAGCGGGTGCGCTGGTCACCGTGCAGGACGGGCGGGGCGCGTTTCTGGGGACGGCGTTGTATAGCTCCGCTTCGATGATTGCGCTGCGATTGGTCACACGCGGGAAGATCGTTGACCGCAGCGCCTTTCTGCAACTGCTGCGCGCCCGGCTGCAATGGGCCATTGCGATGCGCCAGGAATTATTGGCCGCAATCCCGGCCACGCAAGCAACGGACGCCTGCCGTCTGGTCTTCAGCGAGGCCGATGAACTGCCCGGCATTATTGTGGACCGCTATGGCGAGCTGGTCATTCTGCAATTGCTGACGCAGGGCACGCACGCCGAGGATGTGCGCGCCGTGGTGGTGGAGACGCTGCGCGCAATGTTGGACCCGGCCTGCATCGTGGAGCGGCCTGACCCGCGCATCCGCGAATTGGAGCAACTGGCCGCATCGCCCAGCGCCCCGCTCTACGCGCGCACACCGGAACAGCCGCTGCTGCAAACATGGTTCCACCTGAACGGGCTGCGTTTTTTCTACGACGTCGCTGCCGGACAAAAGACAGGGGCCTTTCTGGACCAGCGCGAAAACTATGCTGCTGCCGCCCGTCACGCGCACGGACGCGCCCTGGACATCTGCACCTATCAGGGAGGGTTTGCGCTGCACCTGGCGCGCGTCTGTCCGCAGGTGACGGGCGTGGACGCCTCGCGCGCGGCGCTGGAAGTGGCGGAGCGGGACCTGCTGGAAAACCAGGGCCAGTTGCTGGATGCGGGACGCGGCGTGGAATGGATCGAGGCCAACGCCTTTGACCTCCTACGTGATTGGAGCGACACAGGCGAGCGTTTTGACACCATCGTGTTGGACCCTCCTGCATTCGCCAAGTCCAAACGCGCCACCGAAGGCGCCCTGCGCGGCTACAAGGAGATGAACCTGCGCGCGCTCAAGATGCTGCAACCCGGAGGGACGCTGGTCACCTGCTCCTGCTCGCAGCATGTTTCCCTGGCGGACTTTACCGCAGTAGTGGCCGCAGCGGCTGGCGATGCGGGCCGTCGCGTGCGCCTGCTGGAAACGCGCGGCGCGGCGCTGGACCATCCCGCCATCCTGACCATCCCGGAGACGCACTATCTGAAGTGCCTGATTTGCCGCGTGGAATAAGGACGGCGCATCGGTCTGGGCGTGGCCCCACTTGCATGGATTGGATGGAATTGCAGGTGCGATGGGACCACGGCTTACATGCCGGGATGCGTCACCTGATTGGCGTGCGGCACCAGTTCCATGTACACGGAGCGGGGCAGGTCCGTCCTCCAATGGCCGGTCGCTTTGGCATAGCCGACCACGCTAAAAAACAAAACAGCCAGAAACATGGCCACGGCTGCGGGGGAAAGCGTCCGTCTGCGCCAGCGTTCGGCCAACCCATCGGCGTGGCGCGGCGGCAGGGAAAATTGCAGGGCGTTCTGCGCCGGGCACACGGCAATACACTCCATGCAGGCGGCGCACTCTACGCTACGGACCTGCACCAGCCGGTCCACCGGCAGATGGGCCGGGCAGGCGCGGGCGCATTTGCCACAGTCAATACAGGCAGCGGCATCGCGGCGGACCCGGACCGGACTGAAGAGCGAAGCCAACCCCATCAATGCGCCGTAGGGGCACAGATAGCGGCACCAGAAATTCTGGACAAGCACGGAGAGCAGGACCAGCACGCCCAACACGATGGCCCCAGTCTCGCCTATATCGCGGAAGAGGTCCAGCATCTTCACATCGGCAATCAGGCCATAGGGCGTGTGCATAAAGCCGTCCAGCGCAGTGGCGGACATGCCGCCAATCACAACGATAAAAAAGCCCAGCAGAAGATATTTCAGGCCACGCAAGGGAATGTCCAGCCAGCGGGGCGGTGTCAGGTTTTTGCCCAGCAGCTTGCGGCCCAGCTTCCACAGCATCTCCGAGAAAGTCCCGATGGGGCAAAGCCAGGAGCAGAAGGCCTTTTTCAGCAGCAGGCTGGAGAGCAGGAAGGCGACAAACAGGAACATGGCCGCCGGATGGACCTGCGGCAGATGTCGCGTGACCAGGAAGTATTTCAAGTTCATCAGGCCGGCGATGGGCAGCCAGCCCTCGACCCCCGTGGGACGCTCTACATAGATCGTCCTGCCCGCGCTCTCGTAATAGCGCGCCCAAAGATAGAACTGCGCACCGATCCAGAGATTGAGCAATACAAAGGCGGCCTGGATGGTGTGCCGGACCGTCTGGGAACGGTCGGGAGAGCTGCGCCGGAGAAATTTTTTGACTGCGTAAGGGACAAAGGGAGTGTGCATTTTCTGGCCCGTCCCGTTGGCGTTCCGTGCGGGGGCGGTTTCAATTTGAGGAAGGACCGGGGCTTCAGGCGCGGTGCGCATACTCTCCATCCAAACTTAAAATTAGTAGGCTGGCAGCCTGGTTGCTGTGACTTTGGTCACAAATCCACAGTTCTTCCGGTTTTGTATCGTATCCATACCATGCAAGTAAGAAAACCTTTGCAGAAGCAGGGAATGGAAAGGGCGCAGGTGTGCTTAAATGAAAGGCATGAGTGGACCCGCAACTTCCGTCACGCCGGGGCGCCTGCAGGGTGCGCCCAACTCCGTTGACGTGCTTGTCCTTGGGGCCGGGCCGACCGGGCTGGCCTGCGCCATTGAAGCGCAACGCGAAGGCCTGCTGGTCGCCCTGGTCGACAAGGGCTGCCTGTGCAACTCCCTCTTCCACTACCCGGCCAACATGGTCTTTTTCACCACGCCGGAACTGCTGGAAATTGGCAACATCCCCTTCAGCAGCCCCAACCAAAAGCCCAACCGCATGGAGGCGCTGGAGTATTACCGCAAGGTGGCCGTGCACTACAACCTGGACATCCGCCTGTACACGCGCGTGGAGCAGGTGGAGGGAGAGGATGGGGCCTTCGTGGTGCATATCACAGACCAGTTTGGCCGCGCCCGTACCCTCCAGGCAAAGAAGCTGGTCCTGGCCACCGGCTACTACGACCTGCCCAACCTCCTCAACGTCCCCGGCGAGGACCTGTCCAAGGTGACGCATTATTACAAGGAGCCGCACCCGTATTTCCGCCAGGACGTATTGGTGGTGGGTGGCAAGAACTCCGCCGCCATTGCGGCGCTGGAACTGTGGCGACACGGCGCGCGCGTCACCCTGGTACACCGCGGACCGGCCATGCACGCGCATGTGAAGTACTGGATATTGCCCGACATTGAGAACCGCATCCGCAACCAGGAGATCACCGCGTATTTCCACTCCAAGGTGCTGGAGATCGCCGAGGACAACGTGCGTGTGGCCACACCGGAGGGGGAGATAGTGCTGCCCAACCAGTTCGTTTTCGCCCTGACCGGCTATCATCCGGATTTTTCCTTTCTGGAGTCGCTGGGCATTCGACTGACCGGCACGGACCACACGCCCGTCTGCGACCCGGAAACGCTGGAAAGCGCGGTGCCGGGCATCTATCTTGCCGGGGTGATTGTGGCCGGCAAGCGCACCAATGAGATATTCATTGAGAACGGACGTTTCCATGGCGCGCACATTGCCGCCAGCCTGCGCCGGAAGATGCGGAACGTCCTGGCACGGTAGGGCTGACAGCATCTTTGCATTTTCCCGGTAAACGGGATTGGTCCCCGCTACAATCGAGGCAGTTGCTTGTCCTATGCCCCGTCTGGCGCCAAGTACAATTCGCGGTCAGTTGATCGCAGGCACGGTCCTGCTGCAATGCCTGCTGGTCGCCATCTTTGTTGGATACGTCTATCGCCAGCAAAGCACGCAGTTGCGCTACCGAACCCATCAGCGCTTGCTGTACCAGGTGCATGTGCTGGCGGACGCAGCCGCGCAGGAACTGGAAGACCAGCACCTGGTGGCGCTGCAATCCATCACGGCCTCCATGCCGGCCTCGCCGACCATCCGCGCCACGCGCATCACAGACCTTTCGGGCCGCTTGCTGGCCTACGGGGACCGGGAAGGCCCCGGCAGCTATGTCCCACTTTCCCCTGCTGAAATGGAGCAGATGCAGCCGCCCTACAGGGTACATGTCTTTGATGCTGCCGGAGGGACGCCAGAGGTGGTGGCCCCGGTGCTGATTGATGGCACTCCCATTGCGCTGGCGTGGATCGTACCAGACATGACCGAAGACCAGACGGAACTCAGCTACCTGCTGGACTCGTCGCTGCTGTTTGCCTTGCTGGCGGTCATGGCCAATGCGGTCGTCTCCCTGCTGCTGGCGCGCTCCATCACGCAGCCGTTGCGGGGCCTGCTGCGGGGGACGCAGTTGCTCATCCGCGACCCGGAAATCAAAAATGTCTTTCCCATCCATACCCGGTCGCGCAACGAGGCCGGCATCCTGACGCGCGCCTTTAACACCATGGTGGCGGCCCTGAATGAACAACGCACCGGACTGAACGACACCCTGGCGCTGCTGGATTCCATGCTGGCCAATGCCCCCATAGGCTTCGCTTTTTTTGACCACAAGGCGCGGTATGTCCGTGTCAACCAGTTCCTGGCCGAGATCAACAACCTGCCCATCAGCCGCCATCTGGGCCGTCCCATTCAGGAGGTGTTTCCCACCCCCGAAGCACGCGAAATCGCCCGCATTGTGCAACAGATATTCAAAACGGGTGCGCCGGTGCGCGATGTGGAACTGAGCGGGGAGCTGCCCACCATGCCCGGCCAGCCCCGCACCTGGCTGATTAACTTCTATCCTGTCCGCACGGGCACGGACCATGTCCGCTGGGTGGGCGCCGTGGTGGTGGATGCGACCGAGCGCAAGCAGTCCGAAGAGGCCCTGCGCAGGACCGAGAAGCTGGCCGCGACCGGACGCCTGGCCGCCTCCATCGCGCACGAGATCAACAACCCCCTGGAGGCCGTCACCAACCTGCTGTATCTGCTGCGCTACCAACCCTCGCTGGACGAAGAGGCGGTGCAATATGCGGAGATGGCGCAGCACGAGATCGCGCGCATGTCGCAGATCACCCAGCAGACCCTGCGCTTCTATCGCCAATCCACGCGGCCAACCGCCTCCCGGCTCTGCGAGGTGCTGGATTCCGTGCTGGCGCTCTACCAGGGCCGCTTGCACGCCATGCAGGTGGAAGTCATCCGCCGCTACAACGACAATGTCGAGCTGTTTGCCTTTGCCGGGGAGTTGCGTCAGCTCTTTGCCAATCTGGTGGGCAATGCCATTGACGCCATGCCCCAGGGCGGGCGTCTGCTGGTCTCTGTGCGCGGGTCTTATGATTGGCGCGATGGCAAGACCCCCGGCGTGCGGGTGGTGGTGGCAGATACCGGCTGCGGTATGTCCCCTAGCGTGCGCAAACGGATTTTTGAGCCGTTCTTTACCACCAAGGAAGTGACTGGGACCGGACTGGGCCTCTGGGTGAGCGCGGAAATCGTCGAAAAACATCGCGGCGTGGTGCGCGTCCGCAGCCGCGTGGCCGCTCCGGGGACGCCCCTGGAAGACGCGCCCCCATCCGAGACTTCCCTGCCGGCTTCGGGGACCGTCTTCATGATTTTTTTCCCTCACAACGGGGTGCTGCGGACATCGCCTGCGGAAGGCCCCGCCCTCCCCTCGACGGCTGCGGCAACGCGGCCCGGACGGGGACCATTTTAGCTTTTCAAGATGGCTTTTTGTTCTGCTATTGTCCCCGACGACGCCCTCGCTGGTGCATAATGCAGTCAGGCCTGTTGTGCTTGCACTCTGCCCCGCAGGGCCAGTACACCGCCGTTTCGGACCTGTGTGAACCTGCCTAACTCCATCACGATGAGTCGTATCTTCTGCGTGCCCCTGCTGATCTGGATGCTGTCACGCAGCTTCCCTCTGCACAGCTTTTATGGGGAGCGGGAGATTTTGGTTTCCCTACTTTTCATCCTGGCCTCCATCACCGACGGCGTGGATGGATACCTGGCGCGGAAGCGTGGCCAGATCACCACCATGGGCATCCTGCTGGACCCGCTGGCCGATAAATTGATGGTCTCCGGGGCCTACATTGCGCTGGTGGAGTTCAACCCCAACGTGGTCCCGGCCTGGATCGCCGTGCTGGTGATTGGCCGGGAATTTCTGGTGAGCGGACTGCGCTCCATCGCGGCCTCTGAGGGCTTTACCATTGAGGCCAGTGAGCTGGGCAAGCTGAAAATGGTGACGCAAATCGTCTCTGTGGTGGCCGCCATCCTGGCCCATGCGTGGGACTACTGGCGCTTTGGCTGGTTCATCCTGCCGGTGCATTTGATTGCGGTGATGGCGATATACTTCATGGTCCTGGTCTCCGTCATCTCCGCCACGGACTATTTTGTCGCTTTCTGGAGCAAGATTGACCGCGCCGCCGCGACCCATCGCAAATCCAGCTTTATACTCAGCCGCAAGAAGAACATCTCCACCGCCAAGTAAGGGCGCGCATCCGGGCAGGCGCATCTTGCGCCGGAGACACACAGAAACGTCCCTGTTCCACCCCCTGCCCCGCAAAGGACAGGCACCCTGCGCGACAGTTCTAATAGGTCCGCACTGCATCCACAAGGGGCCGACTTATTGCGCAGCCATGTGGACCAGTCCATCCAGCTTCTGGTCAAGCAGCCCGCCAATTTTATCGATGGTTGGACCGTGGAACTGCTTCAACAATAGGGATGGCCGGTCGTAGCTGAGATAGGTCTTGCCGTCTGTCCCTTGATAGATGTACACCCGCGGCGGCAGATACAACCCGACGGCGGGGTCCTTCTCAAATGCCTGCACCCCCATCTTCGGGTTGCCAACCAAAAACAAGGTCCCCTTGATGGCCGCCCCAAAACCCTGGAAGTGTTCCCCTTGTTCGTAGGTGTCCATGATCCTCATGCCACCCTTGTCAACGGCCACTTTGAAGGCAGTGATGGTCTGCTCATACGGTTTGTTGCTGGGGACAACGACGCGGGCGTCCTGCGCAAAAGCAGCACGCACGGCAATGAGTGCGGCCATACACAACAAGATGCCCAGTGGCAGGGGACGTAAAAAGTTGAATTTCATGGACGCACCCTTTCTACTTATAGATAAGTTGGATGGTGGTCTCCGTCACGGGACAGGCCACCATGACCGTGGCCTTGTCAAAGGGCGGCGCCTTGAGGGCAACGTGGGGATTATTGGCAAAACCAAACCCCTCCTTGGGTATGCCCAGCCAATTGCGGTCCATTTTTTGGTTCTCATTCTCATCATGCAGAACGGCGACGCCATATCTTCCCGGCGGCAGGGTGAAGGTGAGCGTGGCCTTCTTGTCCACGATGGCGACGTGCTCATGATGATAGGCCTTCTTGTTGTTTTCCGGCCAGCCGTCGGGCGAATTGAAGACCGTGCCTCCGGCAACGCCCTTCTGATTGCGGAAGCCGGTCACATGGACCACCAATGTGCATTGGGGAGTGGGGGCCGCGCTGACTTGCGACACCCCCGGAAGGGCCTGCATTCCAAGCAGGCCCGCGAGCAATATCCCACATAGTCCCATTTTCATTGCATCCTCCTGTGTGGCCCTGGCCACAGTCCCAGGGCCGTCCCCTTTTTGCTTGCGCCAGTCCCCATCCTGTTTTACTTCTTCGCGTGTGGAGAAAGGATGTTCCGTCCAAACTGGAAGTTGGGGCCAAACGAATAACGTTCCGTCCAAAAGCCATTGGCGAGTATGTCATTGAACGGATGTTGATAGACCATGTCCCATTGCGCGCGCAAGGCAAGGTGCTTGGTGACGTTGTAGTCCATGCCCAAGGCGCCGCCATAGAAGCCGGTCCAATCGAGCTTGGTGCCCGTGCCGCTGGTCAGTGCGTACACGACCCCCAGGGCAAAGGGGTCCGTCCCATGCGGGGTGGCGCGTATGCGGAAAGCGCCCAGCGATGGGTGCGTGAAGAGCGTCACCCTGGAAAAATGGCGGTAGTTGAATACCGGCCCCATGGCGAACTCCTGCAAAAACGAATCGGTACTGACCCGAAGCTGGTAGCCGGCAGGCAGCGAGCCAGGGAGGCAGCCAGGATTGCCCGGGCTAGGAGGGATTCCTGTCCCACCGGGTACGCACGCATTTATATATCCATATATCTCCTGCTGTTGTGGCCCTGCAGGAAGTTCGCTGGGGGTCAGTATCATGGTGCCATCGGCATTGGTGTAGTCAAAGCCCATGGCCATCCAGGAACGCATGTTCATGCCTACTTGGAAATGGTATCCGGTCTGGTTCAGGCCGAGTGCGGGACTCTCAAGGTCCGCAAAACCAGCATAAGCGTCGTAACGGCCCACGTAACTTTGTTGCGCCTGGGCCGCTGCTCCTGCCAGAAAGACCAGCATGAGTACCCATAGGCCCCGGTAAGTTTCCCTGCGTTGCTTACTGTTTACCATGATCGCTCCTCCTATTGTCCCTTGAAATGTGAAACAACTGTTTTTCCCTGGTGGCCGGTCAAAGCGCCTGCCAGAAAACGATGGACCCGCTCCATCACAAGCCCTGTCCGTTCGCGATGAAGAAGGTGCCCTGCGCCTTCAAAGACCTCGTGTTGCAGGTGGGGAAGATATTTCTGGAGGACCTGGAGTTGGACCGTCCCTCCAAACTCGTCCTCGGCCCCTTGCAGCACCAGCACCGGAGACTGGACCCGCTCCAGATGCTTCTGGAGCGGGAAATTGGGCATCATGGGCGAGTCCCCGATGGTCTCAATCCAGGAGCGAAAGACCTTCTCCGGGTCCCGGTGGTGCCGCTCCAGCTTGCGGCCCAGGTCGCTGCTTTCGTAGTTTGCGGCAAACTGGCCCACGGTGGCAATCGTGCGTTCTTCGCGCGCCACAATGGGGCACTCGGCGATGACCGCGCGCACCTGCGGGTCCTGCGCCGCGTAGAGCAAGGCGATGGCCGCCCCTTCACTGTGCCCGTATAGCACCGGGGCCTCCACGTCAAAATGGTGGAACAGCGCCGGGAGGACGTACTCCACCTGGTCAAGGTAATAGCGCGGACTTCGCGGTTCCACCGGCCCTTCCGAGTTGCCATGTCCCGCCCGCGAATACGCCAGCACGTTATGGCCAAGGAAGTCGGCCAGTTTTTCCGGGAAGTCCTTCCATGCGGAGACAGACCCCAGCGCCTCATGGATGAGCACAATCGTGCCGCGCGGCTTGGGCACAGGGCACAAGAGCACTTCCAGCGTTTTGCCGCGCACCGTCAGGTCCGTAATCACGGGTTTGTTCTCGCCGATCATCACGCAGCCGACCTGGCCCTCCGAAGCACGCCGTATTTTCAGCGTGCAATCCGGCAACTTTTTTTAACAGCAGGTAAGCTACCTGAATGGGGCCTCAGTAGTCAACATACTTTATAAACATGGGGGTACAGACCGGAGGGCCTGGGGCGGGGCAAGACAGAGGAAGTGGACCTACCCTACTCGGCAGGCGCGGAGCGGACATCCGCCAGCAGCCTGCGCCAGGTGCGTTGGTTGGAGCGGAAACGCCGCTTCAGGTCCGCCAGGATGCGCTGGAAATCTGGGTGGTCGCGCAGGGCGCTCCAGGCGGGGTTCATGCTGAACCAGGGATAATTTTCGTTGCCCAGATAAATGGCGCGCCGCAGCCAGTGGAGCGCTTCTGTCGCGTCGGGTTCCACGGCAAAGTAGGTGGCCAGCCGGTATGCCATTTCGCCGTCGGCCTCTGCGGCGGCCAGCACCTCGTCCTGCACCATCGCCGATGCTTTGCCGCGCTCCCCGGCCTGCATGTAGCAAAGCGCCAGCGTGGGAAAGGCCATGCGCATGTTCCGGTCGTCGCGCAGGACCCCCTCCAGGGTCGTGATTGCCGCCTGCGTCTGGCCCAGGCGCATCTGCTGGTATCCCAGGGAGGTGCGCAGCAGCGGGTGTTTCGGTTCCAGCATCAGGCCTTTTTGCAGCTCCTCGGCGGCCAGTTCCAGTTGGTTTTGGTAGTGGTAGACGCGCGCCCGGTGGTTATAGACCACGGGGGCGTTGGAGGGACTCAACTGGAGCGAATGATGGAACTCCCCCATGGCCTCTTCGTACATGCCGTCCAGGCGCAGCATGAGTCCGGCCACCAGGTGTACATTCCAATCGTTGTCCGCGGTGCGCAGCAGGTGCTCAATGCCGTGCCGCGCCGTTTCCTTTTCGCCGCGCGAGAGCAGCATGAAGACGCGATACAGGTTGGCCTCCACAGACCCTGGGTCCAGTCCCAGCGCCTTGTCAAAGTGCCTGCGGGCCATCACCAGATGGGCCTGCCCGCCAAGGCCGTGGCGCACGTATTGCAGGTGCGTGATGCCAAGGCCGGACCATCCGGGAGCAAAGGCCGGGTCTTGCGCCACGACGCTTTCAAAAAGCGCACGGGCCTTGTCCAGATCGACCAGGCTGCCGGTGCGCGCCATAAAAGAGGAGAGCACGGCGCGTGCCTGGAGGTATTTTTCTGATGGGCCTTCGCCCAGCGGCGTGCTGCGCAAGGAGCGGTCCGGGACAGCCAAGGGCTTCAGTCCCCCCTGGCCTTCGACGGCCCGCAACACCTCATTGCCAATCTCATTTTGCACGGCCACCAGGTCCAAGGTGGGCACGCTGATGGCCCCACCGGTGCGGACGCTGTGGCCGGGGACATCGAGGAGCTGCCAGTTCAGGTCAAAGCCCTTCTCTGAGCGGAGAAAATTGCCCGTCAGCACGTACTGCACCAGCAGTTTTTCCCCCACGGCCAGCGGGTCCAGGTCCTGGATGGGCACGCCCATCAGGGAGCTGGAAGGGCGCACGATCAACGAGCGCACGCGCGCCAGCCGTGCGGCAATCGCGTCGGCCAGGGCAAAGCCGTAGAGTGGGGCGACCTCCGTTGCCCCCAGATTGAGGAATGGCAGGACCAGGACCGTGTTCTGTTGCGTCTGCCCGCTGCTGGACTCACGGAAGCGCTCGGCCAGCATGGAGAGAAAGCCGGTGGTGCGGCGCTCCTGCTCCGGCGCGGAGATGGGCAGGACCGCCCCGGCCTCGCCGGGGATGATGCCGGTCTCCAATTGCAGCGATTTCATGATCGTCTTGAGCGCCTCGCGCACCTCGGCGGCGGCGGCGTAGCGCGCGGCAGGTGTTTTTTCCAGGCACTGCTGGATGACACTGGCCAGCTCCGGCGGCGTACCAGGACGCACCTCTGTGAGGTGCGGTGGGTCAACGAACTGGATGGCGCGGATGCTCATCATCTCATCCATCTCCGGGCGGTAGAAGGGATGCAGGCCACTGACCAGCTCGTACAAAATGACGCCCAGCGCGAAGATGTCGCTTTGGGCGCTGCTCCTTCCAGTCACGAAGAGTTCCGGCGCCATATAAGCAACGGTGCCGCCCGGTGCGCTGCTGGAGGAGGCCGGACCCGCCGCAACATCTCCGCTGCCAGACTGTTTCTCTTGCGCAGCGGGGCCTTCCTTCTGGAGTTTGTGCGCCAGGCCAAAGTCGAGTACCTTGACCAGTCCGCCCTCGGTCAGCATGACGTTGGCCGGTTTCAGGTCGCGGTGCAGGATGCCCAGATGGTGCGCGGCGGCCAGGCCATCGGCGATCTGGATGCCCACGGAGAGCACCAGTTGCAGGCTTGCCTGCCCCTGGTCAATCAGCTTGTCCAGCGATTGCCCGGGGATGTACTGCATCACGATGTAGGCCCCTTCGCTGGATTCCCCCACCTCGTAGATGGAGCAGACATTGGGGTGCTCAATGGCGGAGGCCATGCGGGCCTCATGCAGGACGGTGCTGCGCATCTGTTCCAGCGTCATCCTGCGACGTTCCAGCAGCTTGAGCACCACGGGGCGCATCAGCCGCGTGTCCTGCGCCAGATAGACCACCCCGCTGGCGCCCCGGCCCAGCTTTTTTACCAGCTCGTATTGTCCAATGACTTTGCGTTTCATGCTTTGGTCCCAGTGTAAAAGGCCACCTGCAAAAGAAGGATGAAAAGATGATGTACCACTTTGGGTGCAGTCCCGGGGCGCGGGGCCTTATTTTGCAGCCGTGCGGAGCACGTAGCGGCGGCCATCCAACTGGTAATTGCCGCTGAGTACGCGCGCAATGGCCTCTGGGTAGGCAAGGTGTTCCTGTTCCAGGATGCGGGCCGCCAGGGTGTGTTCGTCGTCGTCATCCAGCACAGGGACGCTGCGTTGCAGCACGATGGCCCCGTGGTCCAGTTCCTCGTCCACAAAATGCACCGTACAGCCGGAGATGCGCACGCCATGCTCCAACGCCTGTTTCTGCGCATCCAGACCGGGAAATGCGGGCAGCAGCGAGGGATGGATGTTCAGGATGCGCTGTGGAAAGGCGCGCACAAAGGGCGGCGAGAGCAGGCGCATGTAACCGGCCAGACAGACCATCTCGACGCGGTGTCCCTGTAAACAGGCGACGATCTCCGCGTCCTGTTCGACGCGTTTGCGACCGCGCCCTTCCACCACGCGCGTGGCCAGTCCGCGGGAACGGGCAGCGGCAATGCCGGGCGCTTCCGCAATGTTGGAGATGGCCACGGCGATCTCCGCGCCGGGCAGCGTGCCGTTGGCGATTGCCTCCGCAATGGCGACAAAGTTGGAGCCGCGTCCAGAGAGAAGAATGCCAAGTCGCGTCATGGGGCCAGCCTTTAGGTGTAGAGGACCTTGCGGTCGCCCTTTACAATTTTGCCAATGACAAAGTGGTGTTCGCCCGCGCGGTCCAACAGGGACTTGGCCCGCTTGTATTTTTCAATGGGGACCACGCAGATGAGGCCAATGCCCATGTTGAAGGTGCGGAGCATCTCCTCTTGCGAGACATTGCCCAGCTTTTGCAGGTGCTCAAAGATCGGCAACACGGTCCAGCTCCCCAACTCAATTGCTGCGGAAAGGTTTTTGGGCAGGATGCGGGGCAGGTTCTCCGTGATGCCCCCGCCGGTGATGTGCGCCATGCCCGCCACCAGGCTGGCTGCCGTCAGCTTGCGAATGGCCCCCAGGTAGCTACGGTGCGTCTTCATCAGGGCGATGCCGGCCTTTTCCTTGAGCTCGTTCACATACTGTTCTGCGGTGTACCCGGCCTCTTCAAAAAACAGCTTGCGCGCCAGGGAGTAGCCGTTGGTATGCAGCCCCGTCGAGGGCAGGCCTACCACCACATCGCCTGCGCGGATGCCCGCCCCGGTGATGAGTTTTTCGCTTTCCACCACGCCCACAATGAAACCAGCCAGGTCGTATTCGCCATCGCGATAGAAGCCCGGCATCTGCGCTGTCTCGCCGCCAATCAGGGCGCAGCCGTTGGCGCGGCAGCCATCGGCCAGGCCGCTGACCACCTTTTCAGCGATCTCCGGGTCCAGCTTGCCGGTGGCCAGATAGTCCAGGAAGAACAACGGCGTCGCCCCCTGCACGGCAATGTCATTGACGCAATGGTTCACCAGGTCCTGCCCCACCGTGTTGTGGATGTCCAGGTCAAAGGCCAGCTTCAGCTTGGTGCCCACGCCGTCCGCGCTGGAGACCAGCACGGGGGACTTGTAGCGGGCCGTGTCCAGCTTGAAAAGGCCGCCAAAGCCGCCAATTTCGCCCAGCACATACTTGTTGAAGGTGCGCTGCGCCAGGTATTTGATGCGCTGCTTGGCGCGGTCCCCGGCGGGAATGTCTACGCCTGCATCGGCATACGTGATGGGGGCCGGCTTTTTTTGCGATGGAGGACTGGGCACGATCGTTCCGTTCCGTTGTGGAGTCCGGCTGGTGAAATTGGCTGCACAAAAAATATCGCCAGCCAATGGAAGCACCACCTTTGCCGGGAAACCTTAGTTTACCATCGCCTGCTGGAAGCGCCGGGAAGTATGCCAGCAGGCCCTTCTGTCAGCGCAAAAATCATTGGGGAACTGCGTCCCCGAAGACCACCTGTTCTCCTATACTAGATGGGATGCCAGCCAACCATAGACGTTCCCGCCATTTGCAACAGCGGGCAGAGCACTTTTTCCCTGGAGGGGTCAACTCGCCCGTGCGCGCCTTTCGCGCCGTAGGCGGTGGAGCACCGTTCCTCGTCCGCGCTGAAGGGGCGTATCTGTGGGATGCCGATGGCAACCGCTATCTGGATTATTTTTGCTCCTGGGGGCCAATGATTCTGGGGCACGCCGCACCGCATGTCGTTCGTGCGATTCAGGAAGCGGCAGCCCGGGGCGCCAGCTTCGGCGCTTCTACGCCTGCCGAGGCCGACCTGGCCGAGCTGGTCCAGCGCGCCTTCCCGTCCATGGAGAAGATGCGCTTTGTCAACTCCGGCACAGAGGCGGCCATGTCTGCCATCCGCGTGGCCCGCGCCTTTACCGGACGCAAATTTGTCATCAAGTTCGAGGGCTGTTACCACGGCCATGCGGACGCCATGTTGGTGAAGGCCGGCTCTGGCGTGGCCACCTTTGGCATCCCCGGTTCGGCGGGCGTGCCGGAGGAGACGGTGCAACACACCCTGGCGCTGCCTTTCAACGACATCCCTGCACTGGAAGCCACCTTCGCCAGCCACAAGGCGCAGATTGCCTGCGTGATTGTGGAGCCGGTCGTCGGCAATGCGGGCTGCATCCCGCCTACGGCAGGGTATCTTACGGCCCTGCGCAGCATCACCCAGCGCGAAGGCGCGCTGCTGATCTTCGATGAGGTAATGACCGGCTTCCGCGTGGCCCTGGGCGGGGCGCAGGAGCGGTACGGCATCCTGCCAGACATGACTTGCCTGGGCAAGATCATCGGCGGCGGCCTGCCCTGCGCGGCCTTCGGTGGGCGCGCGGAGATCATGCAACTGCTGGCCCCACTCGGCCCGGTATACCAGGCGGGAACGCTCAGCGGCAATCCTCTGGCAATGGCCGCTGGCATCGCCACCGTAGGCCATCTTATCGAGCACCAATCGCAGATATACGCGCAGTTGGAGAGCACCTCCGCCGCCGTGGCCGATGGCGTTGCGCAGGCTGCGCGCGAGGCAGGCGTGCCGCTCTGCACCCATCGCGTAGGGTCCATGTTCACCTGGTTCTTTCAGCCGGGGCCGGTCACGGACTACGCCAGCGCCGCCCGCTCGGACGTGGCCGCTTTTGCCAGCTTCCATCGCGCCATGCTCGACCAGGGCGTGTGGCTGCCGCCCTCGCAATTTGAGGCGGCCTTCCTGGGCACGGCGCACACCGCGCAGGAGGTTGCGGAGACCCTCCAGGCCGCGCGCATTGCCTTCGCTGCCGTTGCGCAAGGCGCGCACAGACCTGCTACGCCCAAGCCGCAGGCGTAACAAACTCGCACTGCCCGCCGTGATCGGCAAAGCTGCGCTTCCAGCGCGCAATCAGCGCCCGCGTGGCCGCAATGGTGTGGCTGCGGTCCTGGCCGATGCCGGCCTGCCCGCCATCGTGCAGCAACACGTTGCTGGCGCGTCCGCGCCGTTGGTTGCGCTCCCATCCGCGCCAGACATGCGCCTCCACGGCCTGCGGCGTGGTCCGTCGCCAATCAAAACCCATCACGTTCCACAGCACCGGCGTCAGGCCCAGTTCGCCAGCCATGCGCAGCACGTCTGGACGGCGCGCCCCATGCGGCGGACGGAACCAGCGCACGGGCTGGCCCAGGGCATCTTCCAGGGCGGCATTGCACTCCTGCAATTCAGCGCGCACGCACCGGGGCGAGCGCAGCAACAGCACCGGGTGCGTCATGGAGTGGTTGCCTATCTGGTGTCCGGCGGCGGCGATGGCGCGCACCAGGTCAGGCCGCTGGCGTGCAAAGCCGCCAAGCAGGAAAAAGGTCGCATGGATGCCGTGCCCGGCCAGCAGGTCCAGCAATTGCTGGGTGTACGGATCGTTCGGCCCGTCGTCATAGGTGAGCGCAATTTGTCGTGGGTTGCGCGGGGCGACCAGGCAGCGCCCAAAAATCTGTGAGGTGGGCGACATGCCCGCGTAGGCGCAGCCCCCAGCGGCCAGCGTGGCCAACGCGCCCGTGATAAGACCGGCAACCGGCGCGGAGACCACTCCATTTGTGGAAAAAAAAGGAAGCATCCGCTTTGAGTTTAGTGCATTTCCCAGGGAAATGGAGTGGGACGCGGTCCCCTTTCCCTCGGCGTGGGACTGTGCGGCATAAAGGAAGCCCGCCCTGCGCCGATAGTCCAGATTGGGGGCGAATGCCGGTGGAAAACGACGCGGAAATTTTCCGTGCGGTGTTGGATGTCATGGACCTTGGCGTCTACATCGTTGACCTGGAACGTAGGATCACCTTCTGGAACACCGGAGCGGAACGTATCACGGGGTATTCGCGGACTGAGGTGATGGGGAGGCCGTGCCGGGAAAACATCCTGGTGCAGGGCGGCGAAAACGGCCCCACAGTGTGCAGCCTGGCCTGTCCCATGCAGCTCACATTGCAGGACGGCCTGGAGCGCCAGGAAAAGATGTACCTGCGCCACAAACAAGGGTACCGGGTCCCCGTACACGTCAAGACCTCCGCCTTGCGCGACGGGAATGGCCACAGGATGGCAGGGGTGGAGTGCTTTACAGAAGGGTGGCTTGCTGGCGACGGCAAAACAGGCGCGGAGGGAAAGACCGCACTGCATGGCCAGGAACGTCCCAGCGTGGCGCGTCCCAGGGAGCACATGGAGGCGTATCTGGAGCGGGGACTGGGTGTGTTGGAGCGCGAGGGGCAGTCCTTTGGCGTGCTGGTGGTGCAGGTGGACCAATGGCGCGACCTGCGCAAGACCCACGGCAAGGAAGCGGCAGACTCCATGATGCATGTGGTCGAGGAAACGTTGCTATACACGCTGGGGCCGACAGACGTCCTGGGCCTGTGGGACGAGGACAAATTCCTTGTGGTGGCGCGGGACGCCTCCGTGCGCGCCCTGGAACTGGATGCCGAACTGCTGCGGGGCGTGGCGGCAAGCGCGCAGTTCCGCTGGTGGGGCGACCGGCTGCCGTTGACGGTCTCAGTGGGCGGAGGGTTGGCGTTGCCTGGCGACACCTCGCAGGGCCTGATGGCGCGGGCGCACTCCGCGCTGGAACAGTGCCTGGCGCACGGTGGGAATTCTGTAACAGTGGCAGAGACAAATAGCGTGGAAAGGGCCAGCAGCGAGGTGTAAACAGGCCATGTTTGCCATAATTGGGATCGTTATCGTGTTCGGCGCCGTGCTGGGCGGCTTCCTGATGGAAAAAGGCCACGTCCTGGTGCTGGTGCAGCCTGCCGAGTTGCTCATCATTGCCGGCGCCGCCACGGGCACACTGCTCATCGCCAATCCATTGCACATCCTCAAGCACATCGGGGCTGGGCTGCTGAAAAGCTTTGGGTCCTCCCCATACAGCAAGGGGCGCTACACTTCCACCTTGAAGATGATGTACGACCTGCTCAACAAGGTACGACGCGGCGGCCTGCTCTCCATTGAGGGCGACATTGAGAAGCCGTTGGAGAGCGAGATTTTCAAGGCCCATCCAGAGTTCCTAAAGGACGCCCACACGCTGCATTTTGTCTGTGACACCTTGCGCATGGCAATCACTGGCGGCGTGGAGCCATTTGACATGGACCAGATGATGGAGCTGGACATGGAGGTGCAGCACCATGGTGCGACCGAACCGGTGGCGGCGTTGACCACCGTGGCCGATGCGCTCCCAGGCCTGGGCATCGTGGCCGCCGTGCTGGGCGTGGTCATTACGATGGGGGCGCTGGGCGGTCCACCGGCGGAGATTGGGCACAAGGTGGCCGCCGCGCTGGTGGGCACCTTCCTGGGCATCCTGCTGTGCTATGGACTGGTGGGCCCGCTCAGCTCCAGCATGGGCAAGGCGGCAGAAGAGGAGCAGGCGTTCCTGCATGTCCTGCGCGTACTCATGCTCTCTTTTATGAAAGGGAACGCCCCCGTGCTGGCCGTTGAGATTGCGCGGCGGGCGGTCCCGCTGCATGTGCGCCCCTCCTTTGAAGAGATGGAGAACGCCTGTCGCAAACAGGCCGCAGCGGAGGCCCCGGCAGCGGCCACAGAGGCCACGACGGCCCCGGCGGCGGGCTGAGGAAGCAGGGGCAAACCCAATGCCAGAAACACGGCCCATCATCGTCCTCAAACGCAAGGGCGGCCACTGCGCCCACCACGGCGGCGCGTGGAAGGTGGCCTATGCCGATTTTGTGACGGCCATGATGGCGTTGTTCATCGTGCTCTGGCTGATGAACACCAGCGTCCATATCCGCAAAGCGGTGGCGGGATATTTCAATGACCCCTCTGGTAAGTCGTCCGACACGGGCACAGACCGCGCAGGTTCCTCTGACAACATGCCCCTGACAAAAACGGACATTGAACACCTGAAGGAGCAGCTCCAGCAGTCCATCCGAAAACAGGGGGACCTGAGCAAACTCAAAAACCAAATTGAGATGACCGTCACCCCGGAGGGGCTGCGCATCGAATTGCTGGAATCCAAGAAAGGCACTTTTTTTACAAATGGCAGCGCGGCCCTGAACGGTAACGGCAAGGAGTTGCTGCGGCTGCTGGCGCAACAGCTTGGCCAGGTGCCCAACCGGATCGCCATTGAGGGCCACACCGACTCGCAACCCTTCGCCTCAGGCGATGGTTATAGCAATTGGGAACTCTCTGCAGACCGCGCCAACGCAGCGCGGCGGCTGATGCAGGCGGATGGCCTGCGTTCTGACCAGGTCTCCCAGGTGCGCGGCTATGCGGACCAGTTCCTGCGCGTGCCCCAGGACCCGCTGGACCCCTCGAACCGAAGGATTTCCATCATTGTGCAGTACCTTACCAGCAACGCGCCCCCGTCCCCCGTGGCCCAGGGGGCAGGCACGCCGGAAGCAGGGCCATAACGTTGCCGCCTTGCGCTTTGCCCGCTCCGCAATCGAGTGCGCACAGGAAAGCGGACTGGACAAAGCATGAAAGTCTTTGGTACTTTGTCTTCCAACCATGCAAGAACTGGGCACCGAAAAGACACGCCAGCTTTCCCGCAGGGAACTGCTTTCTTTGCTGGGCCGCACTGCCGCCCTGGCGCCGTTCGTCGGCCTGCCCCTGGTGGGCTGTGGCGGCGGAAGCGGTACTGGGTTCACACCTCCCACTGGTGGCGGCAGCGGTCCCACCCTTACCGATGACCAGTTCCTGGATGCCATCGAACAGGCCGCCTTCCAGTTTTTCTTTAACGAGGTGGACCCGAACACCGGCCTCATCAAAGACAGTGCGCTGGCCACTGGCGCTGACGCTGGGACGCTGTCCGATTCCAGCATTGCTTCCGTAGGGTTTGGGCTGACCGGGCTGTGCATTGGCGCCCAGCGCAACTACGCGCCCAGTTCGCAAATTGAAGAACGTGTGCAGACAACACTCTCCTTCATCCTGAACCAGATGCCCAATGTGCATGGGTTTTTCTATCATTTTGTAGACATGGCGACGGGCGACCGCGCCCAAATGCCGCATGTAGAGGTGTCGTCCATTGATACGACGATCCTGCTTTGTGGCGTCCTGACCTGCCGCCAGTATTTCAGCAGCAACCCCACCATCGTTTCCCTGGCCACGCAGATTTATGAACAAATCGACTGGCCCTGGATGATGAATGGCCAGGACGTAATGTGTATGGGATGGCTGCCGGAATCGGGCTTCCTGCCCTCCTATTGGAGCTCCTATTACGAAGAAATGATGCTGTATCTGTTGGCGATGGCCTCGCCCACAAACCCCATACCGCCCTCCAGTTGGTCGGCCTTTTCCCGGCCCATCGTCACCTACCAGGGACTCACCTACATCGCTGGCGCGCCGACATTGATGATCCACCAGTATTCCCATGCATGGTTCGATTTCCGCAACAAGCAGGACGCCTACGCAAATTACTTCCAGAACTCCGTCACGGCGACCCAGGCGCACAAACTCTTTTGCCTGTCGCTGGCATCGCAGTTCCCGGACTACAGTTCGGACCTATGGGGGATCACGCCGTCCGACTCAGTAAACGGATATGTTTCCTGGGGAGGGCCACCGGCCACTGGCCCGATTGATGGCTCGGTCGTGCCCTGTGCCGCGGGCGGCTCCATGGTCTTCGATCCAGTGGGCTGTCTCCAGGTGCTACGCACCATCCGCTCCCAATACCCTGCTGCATGGCAAAATTACGGTTTTGTGGACGCCTTCAATCCGCTGACGGGGTGGTATGAAGCAGATGTAATCGGCATTGACCTGGGAATCACCATGTTGATGGCGGAGAACCAGCGTACTGGTTTTGTGTGGTCCACTTTTATGGCCAACCCGGAGGCCACCCAGGCCATGTCTCTGGCGGGTTTCCAGGCAGTGACCTAGCATTTGCCTTCAACGGCGGCGAAACCTTGGAGACAAAACGTAATACAGGCCAAGCCCCAGCATGGAAGCGGCCCCAATCCAAGGCACCACAAGGCCCCATTGCAAGGAGTGTTCACGGCTGGAGACAATGCCGGTAATCCACGGCAGCACGGCCCCTCCAAAGCCGCTAATGGCAAAGACCAGCCCCGCGCTTTTTGAGCGTCCGGCGCGGGCAAGATAAAAAGAAGTGCTCAGCGGAAAGACCGGGGCCAGCGACAGCCCGGCAAGACTGCCTGCGGCGGCGACGCCAACAAAAGACCGCGCGGCCAGTAAAAGACCAATCGACACCACCAGCAGCCCAATCGCTGCCGGTTGCAGTACGGCCCCGGGGATGCGCCGAAGCAGCAACGGGGTGACGCCCCGCCCAACCAGCAACGACAGCCAAAAGAACGAACTGGCCGAGACCGCAAAGGCCCCCATAACGCTGGCATGAGGCAGACGTTCCGCCAGTGTGCTCAGCCATCCTCCCAGCGTCGTCTCCACCCCAACATAAAGAAAGAGCAAGGCCCCAAAATATGCGAGCAGGAACTTCAAGGAGGGGACGGTGTCCCCCTCCAGCGTTGCTGGCCCTGGTCCAGCGACGGCATAGTCTCTGGCATGGACAAATAAAAGGGCCGCCATCCCTGCATACGAAACCGCCAGCAGGGCCAGAAAAGCTGTCAGCCTGTGCTGGGTAAGGGAGAATGCCACCAATAGCGGACAGAGCGTCGCGCCCAGGCTCCAGGAAAAATTCAGCCAGGACAGGGCCACGCCACGCTTTTCCCCGGCCACATTGCTGGTCGTCAAATTGATGCCCGTCAGCACCAGGCCAACGCCCAGCCCATAGAAAAATATCAACGGGAATGCGCTGAGGGGCGTGGCCAAGGGGAGCAACAACAGCCCCAGGGCCGCAATGGAAATACCTGCAATGGCGTTGCGGTAGGGACGCAATGCAGCGAGGACCGCCCCCAGCGAAGAGCCGAGGAACTGGGCCGTGAACAGCGCCCCTGCGTGGGCGTCATTCATGCCCCAATGGGAAGAGAGTGAAGGCAGGACCGGACCGAGTATCGTGGTCCCAATGCCCATGAAAATGAAGCTCGCGTCCAGTAGAAATAAACGGGGGACTTTGTCCTGGGACTGGGGCATAGGGGTCCATATCTTTGGCCACTGGTCCGGGGCCACGCCGGTTGCTTCGGTCATGGCATTGGGCCGGATCAGGGTCCTCATCCTGACCAGAACATTGCAGCGGCCCAAAGAACACAATGCCGTTTTTACGTCACCGTGCCAATACGTGCGATGTCCTGTTTATTGTATATGCCGATTGCCCATGCCCCTTGCCGGAGAATGGCGTCCTGGGCGCCGGGCGCCATTCCGCGCTTGCGCGGGAAACAAAGGCCCGTTTTCTGATGGGACCAAGGCCGGGCCTGTCACCCAACGGAAGCACGGCCCCTTTGGTATTCCGGTTGCATCCAGTAAGACTGCGGGAAGGACTTCCCGCTCTTGCGTCGTTGCATGGTAGACCGGCTGGCCACGCAGGAAAAGCATTTCCGGCGCCACTTGCAAGGGCAGGAAAGATAAAAACATGGCCGCTTTTGGTCAAACTGTGCAACGGGATGCACATCCACGCGGGAAACACCTCCCTATGGGAGAAATCATCTAGGACATTTGGTTTTTATGGCCATCGTTTTTCTACTGGTTATCGTTGCCCTGGCGCTGATTGGGTTGGCGCGTCCCTTCTATGGCTTTCTTGGACTGATGGTTGTCAGCATTTTGCAACCGGGGGAGTTGTACCCTGTGTTGGCCCCATTGCACATGGAGCGCACACTAGGGATTGTTGTGTTGGCGTCGTTTCTATTGCACGGGCAACGGCTACAGTTTCCCGTCATCACAAAACATTTTTTGGCGTTTTATGCGGCCATGTGGCTGGCTGTGCCGCTGGCCTTCTGGCGCGGTAACAGTTTGCAGGCCTGCATCGGCTTTGCGCCCATGGTGGTGTATCACCTGCTGATTGTCAGCATGTTGACTGATATTGACCGCTTTCGTAAGTATCTGATTGTCTTTGCTGGGTTGACAGGGTACCTGGCCGGCTCCGCCTATTGGCAGTATCACAAGGGCGTAATGCAGGTGACGATGGACATTGACCGCGCCTATGGACTGACGAGTTCTGGTGGTGACCCCAATTCCCTTGCCAACACGCTGGTCTTCAGTCTTCCTCTGGTGTATTTGCTGATGACAAAGGACAACTCCAAGAAGGTCCGCTTGCTGGCGTTGTCTGTGTTTGGCATATCGCTGGTGACCATTATTTCCACCGGTTCCAGGACAGCGTTTTTCACCTTTATTCTATTGGTGCTGCTGACCGTGCTGCGGAACAAGAAGAACTGGAAGTTCCTGCCACTATTGCCCATCGCCGGACTTTTTCTGTGGATGGCCATTCCCCAACAATACAAGGCCCGGTATGAGACGGTTGACCATCTGGCGAATGACCTTTCCTATCAGAACCGCGTGCGTTCCTGGCATGGAGGGATACAGATGTTCCTGTCCAACCCGCTGACCGGCATAGGCCCCAACAATTATGCAATCGCGAACGGTGAGAAGTTCTGGCCTGGGTATCCCCGCGTTTGGTTGAACGCCCACTCCCTGTACTTTCAAATGCTGGGCGAGGTGGGACTGATTGGGATGGTCGCCTGGTACAGCTTTCTGGTCCGAATGCTGGTGGTGAACTTCCGTACTGCACAAAAAATCCGGGGGGACCCGGCAAGGCCATCCTATCTGCGCCAGTTCCCTGGCATGTGTAACATCGCCCTGATCGCCATGCTGGTTGCAGGCTACTCTTCTCACAGCCTGTATCGGGACACCTGGTACTCCCTGGCTGCCCTGAGCGGGGCCGTACAGCTTCTTGTGGGCAGGCAGCAAGAGGACGCCAGCAGCGCAAAAGAGGATGTCCGCGAGGGGGCGCGGCCCAACCGTCTTCTGGTCCCGTTACCAGTGCGCCCTTCCGTGCGCAACGCCAGGCAGGTGGTGTAATGCCATGGCGCACTGCGCACAGGAAATTTTCATCCAGGCGCGAGCTATGGCCTTGCACGCCCACTCTACTGATAATAAATAGGTTGCAGGCAGGTGGTCTGATTTCCACAATACTGCCACCGGTCCGGTTCGCCATGCGAGTGCCGAAGGTGTATATTTACACTATAAATAGGCATTTAGGCCCTTAGTTCAATTGCAGCACCGCCGAGTAGCGGCGAGTATAAGTTGCCCTGAAGTTTTTGGTTCATCGTGTGGAGAGAGAAGCTATATGGTCCAGGCTGAATGGGCCAGAAAACTCTCGGAGAAGTAATCCGTTGCGCGCTCCCCACGCGAAAGGGCACTTATCAACATGACACCCAGATTTAGACCCTCCTTCCTGTCCCTTACTCTGCTCCCGATACTTATTTCCCTTGCTGGTTGTGCAGCCGGTGGCCCAAAATCCAATTTCGCAGTTAGCACGGCCCCTCTTACGGCCACCAGTATGACCCCAAGTACAGGCCCTGCAAACACTGGAACGGCAGTACAGATACAGGGTACAGGCTTTGATTCCACCACACTGGTGTACTTTGGCGCGACGAAAGTAATTCCTAGCAGCGTGCCTTCCTCCACCACATTGGACCTGGTCACGCCATCGCTTCCATCTGGCAGCGTCGTAGTGTCTCTGGCCCGTGGGGACGGGGCAAAAGCGCAGTTGCCTGTGGATTTCACCTTCACTTCTCCAGTTGGCCCGCTTGCTGCATTGACCATCAGCAGCATGACGCCATCATCTGGCCCGGCCAACACCGCAACTTCCGTGCAAATCCAAGGCACCGGTTTCGATTCTACAACCGTCGCTTATTTCGGTACAGCGATGGCCACTCCCAGCAGCGTGACTGCCACCAGTTTGAATGTGTCCACGCCATTGGAACCCGCCGGCAATGTGGCCGTGTCCCTTGTGCGGGGGGACGGCTCAAAGGCGCAGGCGCCCACAAACTTCACCTTCACGGGCACGGGCGGCAGTACGGTTGGGCTTGTGGCCAGCAGTATGTCCCCCGACACTGGGACCGTGAATGGCAATGTCCCTGTGACCATCCAAGGTGCGGGATTTGACTCCACCGTCGTCGTGTATTTTGGTTCCACTAAAGTCACACCTAGCAGCATCTCTTCTAACTCACTCGTGGTCAATACACCACCAGCAAAAGTGGGGGACGTCGCAGTATACGTTGATCGTGGGGACGGTTCCTCCGCCCAGGTGCCTGGCGATTTCGCATATACTGACCCATTGAGTATCACCAGTACGCAGTTGCCAAATGCCACAGTCGGGACAAGCTACACCGCTGCGCTCACGGCCGTCAACGGCGTCCCTCCCTACACCTGGACAACAGTCCAGGGGGCCTTGCCTTCAGGGACCACCTTGCAGCAGTCCGGGACAATTAGCGGCACGCCCGTTACAACAGGGACCTCCCAATTCACAGTCCAAGTAGTTGACCAGGCAGGCGGACAGGTCTCTGCCCCTGAGAGCCTGGACGTTGTGGCTTCCTCTGGCCAAGTAGATACCACCAGTTGCCAGGCACTAACAGCAAACAATACCACCTATGTCCTGCAGAATGATGTATCGTCCACAGGGACATGCTTTGAAATCGAAAACGACAACATTACGCTGGACCTGAATGGCCATACCATCACCTATGGGACAGGCGGCGGCACAGACCCGACCCCGGCCATAACTGTTTGTGACTCCTGGGACCCAGGGCTTCCTTCTTCAGAATGTGGGGGCGATTCCCACAATGCCCCCACTGTCTACAATGGGTCCATCGTGCAGTCCTCCAATGCCGCCCCTTTTAGCCATGTATTCGCCATAGGAGAGGGGACAAACATTGGCAATGGTTATATCCATGACATAACTGCAACCTTTTCCGCCACGGGTACCCAGTTTATAAATGGCAACTACCCAGGCCCGGGCTGGAGGATACAACACAATACGATCAACGACAACGTGACCAACATACAGCACCCCGGACAAGAACCATTGTCAGCGCGCAGCCAGTTACAGGGCTATGCCATACACCTGGACAATGGGGACACTCCTACAGGGGCAGCGGACGATATTTCTGGCAATACGATCAACGGCTCTCCCCAGGGCGGCATATCCGATGGACAAAATGGGAGCCAGATTTATAACAACACCATCAATTTAACTTCCACTTACTCCAATGACTATGGTGTAATTTCAATGGTCAATGGTCAAAATATCCATGACAACACTGTCACGGGCGCTGGTCGCGGGCTGGATGGGGAAGGGTCTGGGTTCATCTTCAACCACAATACGATCAACGTGGCCGAAAATGGAAAGAACACCGAATATGGCGGGTGCGAACTGGATGGGACCTATGGCATCCGCGTCAAAAATTACAATTACACGCCTGGTTCAACATCCACCAACTTCCAGATAACCAACAATACTGTGACCACACCGGCGACAGTGTGCGACGCCAATGCACTGGACCTGACGGACATGTCTCCGACTGTGACAGGCACCATTTCTGGTAATACTTTCAGTGTCCCATCGGGTGCGGGTTTTAGCGCGGCACTCGGCTTTGAGGCGGACGATGCTGCGCAAATTACGTTCAACAATAACAGCTTTACCAGCGACACTTGTGTGCTGATTGGCGGAAACGGGGACATTAACTATGGCGCATTCACTGTGCAGAGTGGCCAGACATGGGGCTGCGCCAAGGGGCCAACCGTCCAGGCGGAAGACCTGACATTGGGCCAAGGGACGCCTTCGCCGCAACTGACGATACAGGACACAATTCCTGACCCTACGGTCGGATGTTGGGCATACTCCACCGCAATTGTTACCATTGGAAGTTACACACATCAATGTAACTAAGGTGCCCAAGCGGCCCCGAAGGTACCACTGTTGGGCGGGCGGAACGTGTCAACGAGTTTGAGACAGGTGTCATGAGAGTTTAGAGTCGAATTTCTACGTTTCCGGTTCTATTGCCGGCGGGTTGATCCA
>JBMFGT010000004.1:0-114125 GCA_049977205.1 Acidobacteriaceae bacterium
GTGCAGGTGGACGTCCCTTGTTCCGCGACCGAAGTGGGGGTACAGGTAACGCTCACCGAGGTGATGGTGGTGGATGGGGGTGGGGGCGTGCCACCACCGCCGCTGCTGGACCCGCTGCTGCATCCGGTAAGTGTTCCCAAGGTAAGCAGACCCAGGCCAAACAACAGCCCAGGCACGATCGACAAACACACACGGTTGCTTCTTCTGCTGCGCATGGCCGTTTCCCCGCTATGGATTGCACTGTATGGAAATCGCCACAAGGTTACTACCGTCTTGATCGAAATACAACAACAGAATGACGGTCGTCCCCCCACGCGTGGGCCAAAGGCTTATGTGGGCCACACCCCATCGGAAGACCGCCTGAGCTGACCTCAAACTGCCATAAAATAGGAACATGCAGGAGATTGGCCGCAGTTTGATTGCCGTGGGCGCTTTGCTGCTGGCGCTGGGAGTGGTCTTCCTGCTGGCGGGCAGGCTGGGGCTGCCGCTGGGCCGGTTGCCGGGGGACTTTGCCTGGCGCGGCAAGAACACCTCCGTCTACTTTCCGCTGGCCACATCGCTGCTTTTCAGCCTGCTGCTTTCCCTCATCTTTGTGCTTCTCCGCTGGTTCCGGCGCTGACTGGCCCATCCTACGGGGCTGCGCAGGCCCGCCCCAGTGCTGGGCCCATCCCTTATGGGCCTGCAATCCCAATCCAAGACCGCACCGGCGCGCCTGTGCCCAGCAACGCCAGTGCGCAGGGACGACGAAAAACCCCACCGTGGCCGCGCGAAGGTGGAGCACATGGCCCATCACACGCAGAACAGGTCAGGCAGGCGGCACGATGCTGTGGAGCTAGCCGTGGACGGCGATGCTGGTGAAGGAAAGGATGGCGTGGCTGGCGACCGGCTGGCCATAAAAGCGGGCGGGAGAGAAGACGCTCAGCAGCAGCAGGTTGTTCAACTCGGCCTGCACCTCTGGCGGCACCACGCCGGAAAGCACACGGTAATCATAGACGCGCCCGGAGTTGCTGATGCTGGCCTCTACCACCACGGGTTCCTGCAGGGCGATGCGCTGGTCGGCATTGGCCAGCGTGTAAAGGAAGCGCGGGGAGCTGGTGCTGTCCACGGTAGCGTCATTGGCCGCCACCGGCGGCGGGGCGGCAAAAGCGCCAATCAGCAGCACCACCGTACCCAGCAGCACCACGGCGCTGGCAAAGCCTGCCGTGGCCCGCGCCAAAAATGGCGCAATGGAGTTTTCCCACTGCATCTGCCAGCGCTCCCAGCGCCGTCGCGCCGTGCTGGCGCGTTGCTGGGAAATGGCCACGCGCAGGCGCAATGCCAGCTCCGCCGGGGCCTTGGCAGGCCCCACCGCCGCCAGCATGTGCTGCATCCTGCGCCAGGACGCAAACTCCGCCGCGCAACGGTCACACTGCTCCAGATGGGCCGCGATGGCCTGCATCTGCGTGCCTTGAATCGCCCCGTCAAGATAACCGGAGAACTGCGCTTGAATGGACCGACAGATTTTCATCCGACCTCCTCGCGCATCCTGCGTCCCATGGCCCCCGCAGGAGTGGTTTCTGGCTGCGGATGGGTGGCCCCCACATACTCCGCCAGCCTTTGCTTCAACATCATCCTTCCCCGCATGAGCCGGCTCTTCACCGTCCCCATGTTCAGGTCCAGGACCTCTGCAATTTCCTCGTAGCTCAACCCTTCCACGTCACGCAAGACCACCACCGTGCGGAATGGCCCCGGCACCCGGCTAAGTTCCGCTTCCACGCGGCTGCGGACCTCCGCGCTCGCCGTGTACTCGAATGGGGAAATTTGCCCATCCACCAAAGTGTCTTTCAGGCAGAAGACGCTGCCGTCGTCGTCCGCCCCACGCTGCGCTTCCAAGGCGACTTCCCGCCCTTTGTGCCGGGACCACCAGCGCCGCTGGTTGGAGGCCTCATGCAGGGCGATGCGGTATATCCAAGTGCGCAGGCTGCATTCGCCATGAAAATTGCGAATGTTGCGAAAGACCTTGATGAAAACATCCTGCGTAACGTCGGGCGCGTCCGCCGGGTCGTTCAAGACCCGGGCCACCACGCTGTAAATGGGCTGATGATATTGCGCAATGAGCCAAACATAGGCATCTTCCATTCCTGCTTTTAATTCAGCAACAATGGCGGCCTCTTGGTGCCGGACTTCGATGACGCTGGCCAGGTTTCCCAATGCAAATCCCGCGGACATGCGGTCACCTTCATCCTATCAGCAGCCAGCGGGACACTCAACCGGGTCACCTTGCTTCCCTGGCCTCCGCGCCCACGCCCCTACTGTTCTTAGACACTTCCCAGGCGCGAAATGTTCCCTTCCGGCAGTCTATGCCGATGATTTTGCGTCCTTTCCGCGGTGCACCCATGGAACAAGGCCACCTTCAAGGCTGCGGCTGGTCCCCCGGCTGTGTGGCTTTTCCAGTGGATGTAGGCTTGCTTCCGGAGGTCCGCCCGATGGCCGACGGTTTGCCAATCGGCTTTTTTACGTGGCGCCGTACGGAATGCGGAGCAGCATCATTGACGACGACCGTCTTGCCGCCCGGTGGGACGATCGCTTGGGGTGCGGCCATGGTTGTCAATCGGAGATGGAGCGCGGCCAGTTCCTTGTCCTGATTGCCTGCCGCCGTCACCAAGTGCACAGTCAGGTCCTTTCGTGCGCGTGCCAGTTGCGCCTCTGCCTCCGTGAGCAGGCTGGCATCGGCACGCGGGCCAACCAGATTGGCCGTCGTGGTCACCCGCACCAGCACGTCATACAGCGCGTCCAAGTTCTGCACCACGGCCCATTGCGGGGCCAACTCCGTTGGCGCGGCTTTTGCCTGGTCCAACAGGCCTGGTAATGGACCGGAGAGGTCTTGCTGGATGGACCCCGCGTCCGCCTCCATCTGGTCCTTCCCCTGGCGGGAGAGCTTCCAGTGCTCCACCTCCACGGAACCCAGCGCAGACTGGACCTGCAAAAGAACGGGGCGAATGTCTTCCGTGGGCAAGGGTGCGGTGCTGGCCGCAGGGACGGAAGCAGGCACAGAAGCGCTCTCTGGCAGGCCAACGGCCTGGGTCGGGACCTGTGCGCGTACGACGGATGCTGCACAAAAAACAGCGAGCACGGCGTAAAAAAAGCCAAACGGAGCGCGCGCCCTGGTTTGCTGGCAACAAGACATATCTCATTCGTATGCGATGCGAGGCAGGATGGTTGTATGGAAAAAAGAAGGCCCGCAAAATCCAGTAATTTTGATACACTACATTCTGTCTGCACATGTGGGCCTGTGGCGCAGCTGGGAGCGCGCTTCCATGGCATGGAAGAGGTCGTCGGTTCGATCCCGACCAGGTCCACCAATAAATCAACAACTTACGGATTTTACGAGTGTTCTTAAGGGGCCACAAAGGTCCAATAAGAGAAGGCCCTTCATTTCGCTCCACGCCAGCCTTCAACATCCCCGCCACCTTCGACTGCGCCTCCCGCTTGGCTGGAGTGAGCGCCTGCGCATAGACCGCAAGCGTCATCTTGACCGTTGCGTGCCGCAACAGTTCCTGCACCACCTGGATGTCTTCACCATTGGCTTTCAGCAAGGTCGAAAAGGTGCGCCGGAAGGTGTGCCAGCCAATGTGCTTGGTGATCTTCGCCCGCTCTGCCGCTGGCCGAATGCACCGTTTCAGGATGGAGTCGGGGCCGCATGGCTGCTCCCCCTTCTTCCGTGTACTGGCAAAGACCCAGCCCTCCGGCTGGCCGGTTGTCCATCGCAATCCCGTCCTGGCCCCTGTTGCCGCTGATGGAAACCAACCAAGCGGATGCCTGGCCGAACTCCGCCTGCCGGTGATTTGAATGTCTCCGTCCGAGCAAACCCTCTTTTACATAAGGGGGAATTGCGATGGACTCCAGGGCACGATGGATGTACCCTTTATTTTCTGGGCCTGAGATGGATCCAACCGCATTCGGCCAGGTAAAAACGCTTTCCAGGCGGAGCTTCCTTGGAACAGGACTCGCCGCAGGCGCGTGCGCCAGTCTTTTCCCTGGTGGCCAAGCAGCAGACGGACAACAAGGGACGGACGGCCCCGCTGCATACTGCTTCTGTGGCCCTTCCAGTTTGGCGGACCGCCTTGACCAAGGCCCGTTCTCTATTGAGCAGGACCAAGGGGAGCAGACCCTCGCGGTCACGACCCCATCCAAGGCCCACATCCGGAACTTTGGCCTGGGACTGGTCGGCTATACCTGGGAAGAAAACGGGCCATCGCTCCGGGTGCGCAAAGGCCAGGAGACACTGGAACAGTCCGTGGAACGTATGGCGAGCCTGCCGTTCGTCGATGTCCTTTATATTCGATGCGATTGGCGGGACGTCCAATCAAGGCCGGGCCGGTTGGACCTTGGCCCCGTGTGGGAGCTTACGTTGGACGCGGCCCGACGTCATGGCCTGCGGGTCGCCTTCCGCGTGCAGCTTTCAAACCCTGAGTTCGAACCGGCAAGGCTTGCACTTCCAGATTTTCTACACAATAAAGTCCCACTCGTCCCCATCGGGCACAACGTGCGGCATGGACGGGAGGTCAACTTTGTGGAACCGCGTTATGACCATCCGGCGTTCCAGGACGCTTTCCGCGAGTTGAATGGGCTTTTGGCCGCGCGCTTTGACGGCGATCCGCTGCTGGAATGGATGGACCTAATGATGTATGGGTTTTGGGGTGAGGGCCATACCGAGCACCTGCCGGATCCCTTTCCAGATTTCCTCACCGCCGAGAAGACGTTTCTCCACATGACCCAGGTGCAACTGGAGATTTGGAAGAAGACCCAGTTGGCCGTGAATACGCAGCCAGACATCAGCCATGTTGGGAACGCTGCAGTGCGGGACCTGGCAATGCGGTCGGGATGTTGGCTGCGCTCTGACAGCATCATTGACGAGGAACCCATCCAGATTGAGGAACTGGGCAATCGCCCGCCCTGGTTGGCGGTAATCATGGAGGACGGGAAGTACCGCGCATACGACATCACAAAAATCCCCGTTGATAGCGTCTGCGTCAATCTCCAGGAAAACGCGATGATGCATGTGCTGGACATCGGCGCCAATTACTGGTCGCTCTGGACTGAGGCCGAGGCCCTGGCCCAGTACAACAAGCGTTTCCCTGAAGGTTTTCGGGCGCTGCAAGAACGCATGGGGTATCGCATCCGGCCAGCCTGGATTTGGCAAAGGAAGCGGTGGGGCACCGAAGAGGTAATCGTGGGAGTGGCGAACAGTGGAGTGGCGGGGATTCCCGGCGTGCTCCGCCTCACGCTGGAAAGCGAGGACGGCGCCATCCATCTGAGTGGGACGCTGGACCCGGGGCACCCATTTGCAGGCAAGGTGCGTCAGGCCTCCTTTGTCCTTCCTCCTGTGACCAGCGCGGTGGAGTTGAAATTGACGGCCCATCTGGAAACAAAATCTGGCATACGGCGGCCCGTCCAGTGGGCCTGTGCGCAGCAATTGAACGCGGACGGATCGTTCCCCGTGCGGCTGAAGGCCGCAGATGCCTCTGGATGGGATTGATTCCTTGGGCCCCGTAGAAGCTGAGAAGTGTTTTACGGTAGAGGGCCACTTGGGGCCATCCAATGAACCAGCGCCCAGGTCTGCCACTGGGGCTGTTTGTCCAGGCCCCTCGAATGCCCCTGCCGTTACCTGGCGCAGCATGGCCCCACCCCCGGTGACAGCAACGGCGACTGCCCCGCGTCTTGGTGCAATTGGGGGCCGATTGCGTCCCTGCTTCTGGTCAGACCAATTGCAGCGCGTGTACACTCTTTCTTGCCAGCATTTTTGTTGTACATGTGTACATGGGTGTGGCAAAAAACGGTCTTTTATGCAATGCAAACATCTCTGGCGCGCGGCACGCACGGCAGACCGTAAGTCCTGGCAAAGGGACACACCTCGCACAAGGAGAACAAGGGGGCCTATGACTACATCCATACATCTGGAAGGAAAAGCGGCAGTTGTCATTGGCGGAACATCCGGCATCGGACGCGCCCTGGCGTTGGGATTGGCGGATGCAGGCGCAGATGTTGCCGCGTCCTCGCGCCGCATGGAGCAGGTGGAGGAAACAGCAACAGCCATCGAGGCCCTGGGACGCAGGTCCCTGCGCGTGACATCCGACGTGTGTGATCGACGGTCCCTGGAGTTGCTCCGGGACGCCGCGCTCAACGCCTTCGGCAAAGTGGACATTCTCATCAACTGCGCCGGCAGGACAAAACGCGCGCCCACACTGGGTTTTCCTGAGTCCGATTGGGACGGGATTCTGGAGACGAACCTGACCGGCACGCTGCGCGGTTGCCAGGTCTTTGCCCCACACATGCTGGAGCGCAAGTACGGACGCATCGTGAACATTGCCTCGCTGTCCAGCTTTGTCGCGCTGTACGAGGTGGCTGCCTATTCGGCCAGCAAAGCGGCGGTGGCCTCGTTGACCAAGTCCCTGGCCATTGAGTGGGCGCAGCACGGTGTCACCGTGAATGCCATTGCTCCGGGCGTCTTCCGTACGGCGTTGAACACAAACCTGCTCGACAGTACCGACCGGGGCAGGGAATTTTTAATGCGCACGCCGATGCGCCGCTTTGGCAAGGTGGAAGAACTGGTCGGGGCCGCCGTCTTCCTCGCCTCCGATGCCGCATCGTTTGTCACTGGGGAAATCCTGGTGGTGGATGGCGGGTTTTTGGCCAGCGGCGTCAATCAGTGACGCTGGTGGAACGGGCCTCCACCTACCTTACAGAAACAGGTCTGTCCACTTTACGGGCCGCGGAAGCGCGTTTTCCGGCGCGGGTCGCAGAGTTGGCCACCACTTCCCGGGCCTGCGCCGACTGCGCCTTACTCAAATGGAGGGCCATGGCAGACCTTGCTTTGGCTGCGTCCCGGGCGCGCACGGCGCGGTAAATCTCCCGGTGCATCTCCGCCGACTCCTTCAGGTCCTGTGCGTACATGACTGTTTCCCGGCGCTGGCCGTAGAGCGCCGCGGTGATTGTCTCCATCAATGCGGTCAGGATGGGATTGGCCGCGGCTGCGGCCAGTGTGCGATGGAAACGCACATCGTGTACCAGATACTCCTGCGGGGCGTCGAGTGTGGCATACATCTCTGCGACCTCTTCGGCCAGCGTGGCCAAATGCTCGTCTGTGGCGCGCTCCGCAGCAAAACCCGCCAGGCCCTGCTCAACCACCAGACGGGCCTCGAACATCTGGGACGGCTGGTGGCCATGCAGGGACCCCATCACCTGCAACATGCTGGCGTCGAATGCAGGTGGCCCTTCTGCAACGTAGGTGCCGGAGCCATGACGCGGCCTGAGCACGCCCATGGCCGACAAAAAACCAATGCCCGCACGCAGACTGGAGCGACTGACCTTCAACATCTGTGACAGGTCCCGCTCCGCTGGCAGGCGCGCACCTGGCCCTAGTTCCCCTTTTTGGACCATCTGCCGCAGATGTTCCACCACGCGCATCGTCAGCGCGCTCTGACTGCCAATATGCTCGGTCCTCTCTTTTTTATTTTCTGCCGCCATGTTTTTTCCCCATTTCCCGGAGAGTATCACAGCAGAAAGGACGAAAGGACAAGCGGCCTGTACCGGGGACGGCTGGCGCTGCGTTTGTATCGGCAGGCGCATGTCCATCATCGCAGGGGCCTTCCGCCCGCTTGACATTGCCACACAACAACGGCAATACTGCGGTTGCCAGCATTGGTCAGACCACCTAGGCTTTACCGGCTTGCGGGACAATGGGACCATTTAGCTGCATGGCCCATCGGGAAGGGGAAAGATAAACAGAAGCATGACACAACAAAAGGGACTCCTACTCCGTCCGAAAGAAGGGTGCCGCTGGGACCTGGTCAGCCTGGGAGAGGTGATGCTGCGCCTGGACCCGGGCGAGGGGCGCATTGCCACCACGCGCCACTTCCGCGCCTGGGAAGGCGGCGGCGAATACAACGTGGCCCGCGGACTACGGCGCTGCTTTGGTATGCGAACGACGATTGTGACGGCGCTGGCGGACAATCCCGTAGGCCGCCTACTGGAAGACCTGGTGCTGCAAGGCGGCGTAGACCAATCGCACCTGGTCTGGACGCCCTATGACGGCGTGGGCCGCACCGTGCGCAACGGATTGAACTTTACCGAGCGCGGTTTTGGCGTGCGCGCGGCGCTGGGCTGTTCAGACCGTGGGCACACGGCCATTGCGCAATTACAGCCGGGGCAGATTGACTGGGACCAGATTTTTGCCCAGGAGGGGGCGCGCTGGCTGCATACTGGCGGCATCTTCTGTGCCTTGTCAGAGAGCACGCCGGAGGTGGCGCGCGAGGCCATGCAGTCGGCGCGCAAGCACGGCGTCATTGTCTCTTATGACCTGAATTACCGCGCTTCCCTGTGGCAATCGATTGGCGGACAGCAGCGCGCTGCGGAAGTCAACCGCGAACTGGCGCAGTATGTGGACGTGATGCTGGGCAATGAGGAGGACTTTACCGCCGCGCTGGGCTTCCAGGTGGAGGGCGTGGATGAAAACCTCTCGCACCTGGGCACGGCCAGCTTCCGCAAGATGATCGGGCAGGCCGTCGCCGCCTGTCCAAACTTCAAGGTCGTCGCCACCACGCTGCGCAACGCCAAGTCGGCCACCATCAACGACTGGGGCGCCATCTGTTATTGCAATGGCGAATTTTATGAAGCGCGTCCCATGCCAGACCTGGAAATTTTTGATCGCGTTGGTGGGGGCGATTCCTTTGCCTCCGGGTTGATCTATGGCTTTCTTATGGGGCGTGGACCGCAGTACGCCGTCGATTGCGGCTGCGCCCACGGTGCGCTGGCCATGACCACGCCCGGAGATACAACCATGGCCACGCTGGATGAAGTCGAGCGTCTGATGAAGGGCGCTTCCGCCCGCGTTGTGCGCTAAAATTTTTCGGTAAAAAAGAAAAGAGACCGGCCATGAAAAAAACGGAGGTCCTCGCGCGCATGCACCAGATTGGCATTGTTCCTGTGCTGCGCGCCTCTTCCATCAAGGAAGCATTGGCCATTGCCAGCTCCATTGAGGCCGGCGGCGTGCCCATTCTCGAAGTCACAATGACCGTCCCTGGGGCCATCCATGTAATCGAGCAACTGGTGGAGCATGGGAGCGGGGACCTGCTGGTGGGTGCGGGAACGGTGCTCGACGCGGAGACGGCGCGCGCCTGCATCCTGGCCGGGGCGCAGTTCCTTGTCAGTCCCGCGCTGGACCTGCGCACCATCGAACTCTGCCGTAAATACAGCGTCCCCGTGCTGCCCGGAGCGTTGACGCCAACGGAAATTGTTACCGCGTGGCAGGCGGGCGCGGACGTGGTCAAGGTCTTCCCTTGCAGCGCCGTCGGCGGGGCAAAATACTTGAAGGCCATCAAGGCCCCACTGCCTCAAATTGAGTTGATACCCACGGGCGGCGTCTCGCTGGCCAACGCCACGGAATTTCTGGAGGCCGGGGCCTTTGCCCTCGGCGTGGGCGGCGACCTGGTGGACAACAAGGCCATCGCCAGCGGCCATCCAGAGACCATCACGGAGAACGCGCGCAAATATCTGGCCATCACGCAGAGTGCGCGGACGCGGTAACAAGGCCCGCGCACTCTACCCATCGGGAACCAGCAACCCTGCGGAGCAGGGGTCTACAAATAAATCCAGACCCGCCCCAGCAGAACGCTGCCCCAGGTTTCAGGGGACAACGGAACAAGTCAGCGTTTTGAAGGGTCGGGACTTTAGTCCCGCCGGAAGTGCCAGGAATAATAGTGGGCTTCAGTCCCTGAGGGACAGCAATAAGACGTGATCAGGGCTTCCTTAGACAAGGGTCAATTCAATATTGAGATTACTGAGGGCCTCTCCAATGTGCTTTGGAAGGGCCTCATCGGTAATCACATGATGGATGGCAGATGGCGGCACAATGCGCGACAGGCTGCGACGGTTGAACTTGGTGGAATCGCAGACCGCCACCACCTTCGCGGCCCCGCTCACCATGGCCCGATTGACCCGCGCCTCCAGTAGATTTGGCGTTGTCAGCCCGATCTCCATATCAAAGCCATCCACGCCGAGGAAAAGGATGTCTGCGTGCATCTCCGCCAGCATGTCCTCAGCAAGGGGCCCCACCAGGGAGAATGAATTTTTCCGTAATATCCCGCCCGTGAGAATGACTTCAAAGTCTGTGCCCGCCAATTCTGAGGCGATATTGACCGCATTGGTAATCACGGTCAAATTGGAAAACCTTTTCAGTGCGTGTGCAACAGCGGTGGTTGTCGTACCGGAGTCGAGCATCACACATTGTCCTTCCTGCACCATTTTGGCGGCAGCATTGCCAATACGTTCCTTTTCAGAATGATGGCTTCTTTCTTTTTCCTCAATGGGCGGATCGAAGAGGGCACCGGGCTGCATCGGGAGCGCACCACCGTGGCTCCTCTGAAGAAGCCCCCTCGCCTGTAAATGGTCCAGGTCCTTACGAATGGTGATCTGCGAAATACCCAGGGCCTGGGACAGCTCTCGAACACGGACGCGTCCTTCGCGCTGCGCCAGCGCCAAAATATGCTGTCTACGTTCTTCAATCAACATGTGGTCGCTTTCAGGAGCAACCACATACCCTTTCGTATTGTCCTTTTGGTCCTTAAGAGGTGCATCCAAATTGTTCATCGTAAATTCCCTCTGTTTCAGTTCTCTTGGTTCCTTCCAGTTCCCTCTGTTCCATGGCCTTACTTGCATTTCTAACCAATATACAATCTGAGTTTACGCTTTTGCTCTACATGCAACAGAAACTGAACCCCGGCCAAGTATATCAAGACAGGAAAAAGTAAAGTCGAATACAATCGAAAGATAAGCATATTATTAAAAGGCGCAGGATGGCACTTGCAAAACAAAACCCTGGCACTGGGACCACGGGCATCCCTATAACGGCCCCGCGTCTGGACCGCACCCTGGGCCTGTGGGGCCTCGTTCTTATTGGGATGGTCATCATCCAGCCCACGGCGCCGATGGGGATTTATGGCGTCATCAGCAACAAGGCGCACGGCCATGTAGTCTCTACCATTCTGATTGCCATGGTGGCAATGCTGTTTACAGCCATCAGCTATGGCAGAATGGCGCGGGCCTATCCCAGCGCGGGGTCCGCCTATACCTACGTTGGACAGGAGATCCATCCGGCCCTGGGATACATCACTGGTTGGAGCATGGTGATGGATTACATCCTGAACCCATTGATCTGCACGGCCTTTTGCGCAAAAGCGGCAATGAACATCCTTCCCGTATTGCCATACTACGGATGGATTGTGGTTTTTGCGGCGCTCTTTACCTGGGGAAATCTGCGGGGCATCCGGGCGTCGGCCCGGATCAATGAGGCCCTGTGTGCGGGAATGGTGGTGGTCGTCATCATCTTTCTTGGGGCGGTCATCCGCTTTGTGTGGGGCATGCACCATTATGGGGCGGCCTTTTACACGCAGCCATTCTACAATCCGCAGACCTTCCAGACCTCGCACCTGTTTGCCGGGACCTCCGTCGCGGTGCTCACCTATATCGGCTTCGATGGGATTTCAACATTGTCGGAGGAGGCGAAAAACCCCCGACGCAATATACTTTTGGCCACCGTACTCGTCTGCTTGATTACGGGCCTGCTCTCCGGCATGGAAGTGTATGCGGCGCAGTTGGTTTGGGGGGCAAGGCCATTTCCCAGCGGCCAGGTGGAATCGGCATTTGCCATCATCTCCAGGCAAGTGGGGGGCGTGGTCCTGTTCCAACTGATTAACTTCACGTTGTTGATTGCCAATGCCGGCTCCGGCATGGGTGCGCAATTGGCGGCAGGCCGCTTGCTCTACGGCATGGGGCGTGGCAATGCACTGCCAAAATCTTTTTTTGGGGCGATTGATCCAAAAAGCAGGGTCCCCAAAAACAATATCATCGCCGTCGGCCTATTTGCCTTGCTAGGTGCGGGCCTTTTGGAGTACTTTGCCAGGCAGTTAGGGGGTGGCGCGTATGAGATTGGCGCGCAGGCAGTGAATTTTGGCGCATTCATCGCATTTATGGGGGTGAACGCAGCGGCCTTTGTGCGCTACTGGCTCCACGCTGAAAAAAAGACACCCAGCAATCTACTGGTCCCGGCCCTGGGATTTTCCATCTGCGGGTTTATCTGGCTGAACCTCAGCCATACTGCATTATTGCTGGGGTCGGTCTGGATGGCCGCTGGTGTCCTGTATGGTGCGATCAAGACCCGCGGCTTCCGCGCGGAGTTGGTCAATTTCGACATGCCTGCAGAGGTCATAGGCCATGACTAAGGAACACAAAAGTACGGTGCCACCGCGGCCAGCATGATCGCACGGCTGAAGTACGACAATGGGGGCCCCGCTGTGGGCCTGGACCCAATGGAGATACCGAAGGAGAAGGTGGAGCAGATGCGCTCGGCACAAGGCGTAGGCTGCAAATCTGCCCCACGCAAGCCAAAGAAAACTTGGATTGTGCACCCGGCCCATTTTATATGTGGTTGGCCATTGTTCCAAAGTGGCCACACCCATGGGACATCCGCTCAACTCATGGAATTTGTTGTTGCAATTCATGAATTATTGTGATTAAGATGGGTAGCAATCAGCTAAGGAACCTCTGAACAAGTCAGCGTTTTGAAGGGGCGGGACTTTAGTCCCGCCGGAAGTTCCTGAAATGATAGTGGGCCCCGGCCGCTGAGGGAAAGCAGTAGGACTGGATCAGAGTTTTCCTGGCTCTTTTTGGGGGCCTTACTATAGACGTGCAATTCAACTTCAGGAGATCAAGGATGAATCGTAGGGATGTGTTGAAATCAAGTATGTATCTCGTTGGCGGCATAGCAATCTCTGGTGCCACACAGAATGCATATGCAAGTGAACCGATACTCCCCCCCCACGCATATAACGCCGTTCAACACCGCAATTTTCAGCGCGTTTAGCACCTCGCTGAAGAATGTAGTGATTGCCGCCCAAGGACCAGGTGCTACAGTCACCCAACTCAATACATTGGCAACCACCTTTGCTATATCTGTGCAGGAAATGCAAAATATAGGAGCGGTAGCGTCATTCCAATCGGCCCTGACCGCTCAGGCCAATGACATCAACGCATACGACCCATCCCAAGCGAATATATCGGCACTGCAGGCGAATGCCCAACGCCCCGCTCCGTTCCAGTACGCCACTGTGCAACAAGCAGTGCAACAAATCGATACTGCCGCAAAAACGGCAGTGATCGCTGGAAATGGCCTGAGGAACACCTTGAGTGGTTTCGAGGCTGATTTGCAGAAGGTGACAGGCAGAGTTGCCAGCAGCGGTGGAACATTGCAAACTTCAAACCATAATAGTCGGGGAAATCCACACATTCAGGACGTATATTGCATGGCGCCAGAGATGGCCGCAGGGTTTTTCTTAAGTGCTATTTTTTCCCTAGGTGGAAGCGGGAGTGTTCCTTGGAGCGATAATTTACTTCAGTGACTTGTTCGAAGCTTTGGGCGTTCTATAACAGATGTTCAAACCTGGTTGCTGAAAGGAGATGTTAATGAGACGTGGATTGGATTACTTTGCATTGTGGGTTGGACTGTTCGCAGCCGCGTCATCAATTGTGTCGTTGGCCAGGTCGACCTACTATACTCATTGCTGGGTGCCGGGAGCGATCGCTATCGTGGGTATAGCAATCGCAACACCCTTAGTATTTCTGAAATTGCGAAGTGAGGGTCTTCACCTTGGCCCGAACAGCGAAGGGGCCGAAGTGAAGGAATTCAACAAAAAAGCCAAAGCGTTTATGAATGTAAATGCATTTCTCGGCGTATCTTTTATGTTTATGGATATTTACTTTCACCATCACCACTGAACCACCGGTAGGCCATATAAGCCGTGTGCCGGGTGCCCCTCGATGGGCGCATCTTGCTCTACTGCTGCAACACCCGAATCCGCAAAATCGACCTTGCCGCCCAGCGGCCCACCGCGGTGGTCTGCTGGGCGACGGCGGCCTCCTTCGGGCGTCAAGGCAACTTGAGTTAGGGGCTTCCTCATGGCCGGAGCCGTGGGCGAGATGGACGGTATTATGGGTGGGATGCTGCCGCAGTTAGTAGCAAACTAGTAGCCCGGGTCGGCAAGATCGTCGGGTGGATTGGGCCAAAGCCAGTAGATCACGATAACTGCGAGGACAATTCCGCCAGCAATGGTAATCATTTCTTGGGGCATGGGTGCGCCTCTCGGCCAAACGGCAGAGGGCTGCGAGTACCGGTCCCTGCGGAGCCAGTCCCGACAAGTCGGCCCTGGATCGCTCCGCAAGGCGCGACCCCGGCGGAGTGACGATCAACTTCCCACGCCAGCGGCCCTGCCGTGCAACTCTACACCTTGTCCCAAATGACCGTGGCAGGGTAAAACAATCACGTCTGACTTACCATAGGTGGCCGGTTTTGAGCTGCCCACCGAGGGACACTGTTCACTCTGGCCCAAAAAGCCCGGGCCGGGGACCGGCCCGTGGACCGCAGCCGTGTGGAAACCAACTAGAGGTCCGACCACAAAAAGACCAGAAAAATTCCCACGACAAATACAGCATCCTGCGGTCAGGGGCCAGGGTGCTAGAAAGTCCGGCTTTCTAGTTTGTCAAATATGACGTCTTTGGTGCTGCGGCAGCCAAAGAGTCGGAAATCGAGGAGGTTCTTGAGGACAAAATTGGCCGGGCCAGTAGCTGGAGGTGTCTTGAGACGGAAAATATCCAGTCCCTGTATGTCGCTGGCGTAGATTGCAGCGCGGGCGTCGGGACGTGCCAGCGCGAATTCGACGTTGGACATTTCTACGTTCTTCGCGTGACGGAGGAAGAGTCCATACGCTGGGAGTGGGCCAAACATGAATGGGTCCGGATATTTTTTTTCATTTTCTGGGGGTGTGAGTTGGGCCAGTTCTTCCTTGGCCCCACCAATCTGCTCGAAGTAAATGTCGGACAGCCGAACGTCCTCAATCAGCGATCCTGGAATACCGCTGATGATGCCCGGAAGGAGCGAGGAAGACCCATGACTGACGACGTTATTGATATAAATCCGGCGAAGCGCGCCAATCGATGTACCCGCCGGGCCGCGCATACGCGCCCCCAGCCGAAGAAAGAGCGGGGAACTGGTGCACTCGCGCATCGTGATGTTGGTGATCGTGACGTCTTCGAGCAACGCACCGTCTACTGTCTCGAGGGCCAGTCCATAGCAGCCCTCAAAAACGCAATTTGAGATGGTGATATTGCGAAATCCACCGTTTGACTCCGTCCCGAATTTGATCCGCCCTGTTCGGGAGGTCTTGACGCCTGGGTCCCAGGTCTTGAATGTGCCGTCGAGCAGAGTGCCTAACTGATATTTTGCGGTCACGTAGCAGTTCGTGATAGTGACGTTTTCCGTCGCGCGGGCATAGCCGAGCGCAAAAGAACTCTTAGGACAAATACCATCGTCCCATGGTGAATTGACGGTACAGTTGGAGATACGAACGTTCTTGCAACAATCGATGTCCATGCCGTCGCGATCAGTATCAATCTTCAGGTTGTCTATCGTGACATTATCGACGCCGGTGGCCAGGACACCGAAGTGGCCCCCCTTCAAAATACTGAAGTCACGGAGCAGGACGTTATAACAGTTCTTCAGTGCTATCGCTTTATTTCCAATGCCTGGCCCTAACTCTGTATTTCCATCACCGCGGACCAGGCCTTTACCCCAAATCAGGCCGGGACCAAGGATGGACAAATCGTGAATGCCCTCTCCCCAGATGAGGCTGTTGTGCCAGTGGTTATGGCCGTAATCCTGGTAAGCGTCCCAGTCCGTGCTTGGCCCAGCGATATCGTAGCCTGCGCCATTGCTATTTGTAGAAGGGTTGGCAGCCAAGATAGTCGCGCCTTGGTCCAGGTATAAGGCGATATTGCTTTTGAGACGAATTGAATAACAAAGGTACGTGCCGGCTGGGAAGTATACGGTCCCTCCCCCTACGGCAGATGCAGCGTCGATACACCGGTTGATTGCTGGAGAGTCGAGCGTTTGGCCATCGCCAGTTGCCCCAAAACCTCGGATGTTGAAGGTCTCCTTGCCCCTAGTATGCCGCCACGTTGCATCGTCTAATCCTGATTGGGCCGATAGCGGAGAAGCAGAGAGAGAGAGGCCAGAGATTCCTGCACCGACAGCCATTTTTAGAAAGTCTCTACGGACCGTGGCCCGCTCGAGCGTGCAATTGGCCCCTTCGATGTTATGGAGTAGTGGAGAACCCAGAAGACCCTCATTTCCCATGATTCATCGGAAAATAAATGGGAGCAGTTCGCATGTCAAAGGCCCCCATCCGAGGATGCTATTGGTACGACCACATAATTGTCAAGAAACATTTGCGTCAGGACTTCCCCCCCCCCCAGAATTTCTCAAGCCGGCCAACGAGGGCGAGTTCAAGTTGCGCGTCCGGGGGCTTTCTTCGCCCCACAGAAATTGTTTATGGGGCGCCTGCCTCACCATTACTGTCACAGAGGGACCTGGTCAGCGCCATTTTTCCTCCTCAAATGTCCGTACAGGGAAATCCCCCCAGGTCAAAAGAAAAGTACCCCCGCACTATCTGGCTTCCATGGTCCCGCTATGGGCGCAAAAAGAAAAGACCCCAGGTTGAATGGGGGGGGCAATCCCTGGATTTTATTGGATGTCCTAAAACAAGTTGATGGCGGAGAGGGAGGGATTCGAACCCCCGATAGCCTTGCGACTATGTCTGATTTCGAGTCAGGTGCATTCAACCGGGCTCTGCCACCTCTCCGTACTCATATCCTACCGAAAATCAGTCGTTTCTGAAAACTGCTGCTCATTGGTACTATGCCCTAACAACAGCACCGCGCTGGCCGTGATCGCATACAACGCGCTGTCGGCGCTGAAGTGGACCGCATTGCCTGCGGAATTTCTGGTGGCCGGGGCCTTTGCCTTTGGCGTGGGGGGCGACATGGTGGACAACAAGGCCATCCAGAGACCATCGCAGAAAACACGCGTAAGTATCTGGCCATTACGCAACAGGTGCGCAGGCATTGATTGCACGCCTGGAGTCGATGACAAGTTACCAGTGGAACATGGTGCCATCCAACTTGCGGTTTATCGGCAGATAGGCGCGCTCGTAGGGGAATTTCGCAGCGAGTGTTTCGTCGTAATCCACACCCAGCCCGGGGCCATCGCCGGGGTGCAAATACCCTTTGCTGAAGGTGTAGGTATGCGGGAAAACGGCGTCCGTCTCTGGCGTGTGGCGCATGTACTCCTGAATGCCAAAATTGTTGATGGCGATATCAAAGTGCAGCGCCGCGGCCATGGACACTGGCGATAGGTCTGTGGCCCCATGGCAACCGGTCTGCACATGGTAGAGCGCGGCCAGGTCGGCCACTTTGCGCAAGTGCGTCAGGCCCCCGCCATGCATTGGCGCCATGCGGATGTAGTCGATCCACTGGCCGGTGATGAGCTGGTGTGCGTCCCAGATGGTGTTGAAGACCTCGCCCACGGCAATCGGCGTGGTGGTGTGCTGGCGGATGATCTTGAAGCCTTCCTGCAACTCCGCCGGTACCGGGTCCTCCAGCCAGAAGAGATGGTACGGCTCCAGCGCTTTGCCCAGCCGACCAGCTTCAATCGGCGTTAGCCGATGGTGCGCATCATGCAGCAGGTGCAAGTCGCCGCCGAATTGCACCCGCAACTTTTCAAATAATTTCGGCACATGGTCCAGGTATTTTTCCGTAGACCAGGGATTTTCTGGAGGCAGTCCTCGTTTCGCTGGCTCATAAAATAATTTGTCTTCGGAGACCCCATAGGTGGAAGAGAGACCGGGGATGCCCGTCTGTGCGCGCACGGCCAGGTAGCCCATGTCAACATACCGGGCGACCGCATCACAGGTCTCCTCGATGTCCTTGCCGTTGGCGTGTCCGTAGACCATCACCCCATTGCGGCCCTTACCGCCCAGCAGGTTGTATACGGGCGTGTTGAGCGCCTTCCCTTTGATGTCCCACAACGCCATGTCCACGGCGCCGATGGCGGTCATAGTGACCGGTCCGCGCCGCCAGTAGGCCCCCCGATACAGGTAATGCCAAATGTCTTCCGTCTGAAACGGGTCGCGTCCGATCAGGCACGGCAGGACGTGGTCATTCAGATAGCTGACCACGGCCAGCTCACGCCCGTTCAGGGTCGCGTCGCCCAGGCCATAGGTCCCCCCGTCCGTCTCGATCTTGAGTGTGACAAAGTTCCTGCCCGGCGAAGTGATGTGCGCCTTTGCACCTTGAATTTTCATGCGTCCCTCCTTGCTTCTGCATCCCACTACATACTGCGGGAGTTACGGTCATGTCCAGCAGTTCAATTTTACGGGGCCTGACAGGTAAAGTCCCACGCGGTCCGGTCCTTCCATCTACGCCACCTTGTCTGGGGCATGCAAAACGGCCTTTCTCAATCCAGGAGCGGCCCATTGCATCAGCCCCAGCGCAAGCAAATACGCGCTGGCGGAGATGGCGAAAAGAGGTGCATAGCTGTGTGTCATCTGCAAAATCCATCCTGTTCCAAGAGAAAAAAGCACGCCGCCGATGGAGCCTGCTGTTCCGCCGATACCGACGACCGTGCCCACGGCTGTACTGGGAAACATATCGGACGCAGTGGTAAACAGGTTTGCAGACCATCCCTGGTGCGCCGCCGCTGCCAGACTGAGAAGTCCAATGGCCCCCCACTCGGACGATAGATGGCCGGCAAAGAAAATTGGCGTGGCCAAACTGGCACAGATCAGCATGGCCGAGGGCCGGGCACGCTCCATCGCCATGCCATGGCGATGGAAGACCGTTGGCAGCCAGCCGCCGCCAATGCTGCCAACGGCGGATGCGTTGTATATAACGATCAGCGGCAGGCCCAGGTGCGCCAGGCCGAGATGGAACTGTCCATTGAAATACTTTGGCAACCAGAAGAGGTAGAACCACCAGATGGGGTCGGTAAGGAATTTGGCCGAAGAGAATGCCCAGGTCTGCCGGTGACGGAGCAGTTCTTTCCAGGGCACGGCTGTCGCAGGTCCGCTGTGGTCCTTGTAAATATGGGCGAGTTCCACGCGGCCAAGCCTGGCGTGTTCCCCAGGACGACGATAATACAGCACCCACGCCAGTATCCAGATTGCGCTGAACCCACCGGTAATCAGAAATGCTGCGCGCCATCCGTAGCGCAGCGTCACCCAGGGGACCAGCGCAGGCGCGAGTATTGCCCCCGCATTGGCCCCTGAGTTGAAAATCCCTGTGGCCAGGGAGCGTTCCTTTTGCGGGAACCACTCGGCTGTGGTTTTGATGGCTGCGGGGAAATTTCCTGACTCACCCAAACCGAGAAAGAAACGCGCAATGCCAAACTCCAGCACAGTACTGGCCAGAGCATGGCCCATGGCGGAGATGCTCCATACGCCCATAATGAGTGCGTAGCCAATGCGGGTGCCCAGTTTGTCCACCATGCGCCCTGCCAGGATGAGTCCCACCGCGTATGCGAACTGGAAGCCGCCGATAATGTAGCTGTACTGCAGCTCGGTCCAACCGATGCTGTGCTGCAAGATTGGCGCTAGGATACCCAGCACCTGCCGGTCCATATAATTGATCGACGTGGCAAAAAAGAGCATTGCGCAAACGGTCCAGCGCACATTGCCAATCTTTCCGAAGGGGGTGGAGCTGGGCGCGGAAATTCGGCCTGCGGCGGGAGGCCTTTGTCCCTCAGGTGGGACTGTGCGACGCTTTTGCATTGAGGGACCGGGTTCCGCCATCCCACACACCCAACAGGTCGCCTGCGCACCAGACTGCGGACCGTTCAGCACGCTTTTCCATGGACGCGGTCAGACCTCTTTCCGTGCAGGGACCCTCACACGAAGGGCCTGCTAAAGTTTATAGGCACGACGCGCAAGATGATAGGCCAGGTCTGCGGCCACCTCCTGCGCCTCGTCCTCGTCGAGCCGGTGCTCCGCAACAAGCCGCGCAAGATGTCCGCAATCCATGCGGCGCGCCATATCATGGCGGCCTGGAATGGACAGGAAGGCGCGGGTGTCGTCATTGAACCCCACGGTATTATAGAAACCCGCCGTTTCCGTTGTGGCCCCTCGAAAGCGCGCCATGCCCTCCGGGCTGTCAAAGAACCACCACGGGGGGCCCAGCCGCAGGGCGGGATAGTGGCCGGCCAACGGCGCCAGTTCCCTGCTGTAAGCTGACTCGTCCAAGGTGAACAGGATGATCGTCAGCCCCGGTTCGTTGCCATAGCGATTGAGCAGGGGCCGCAGGGCATGTACATAGTCGGTTGCGGTGGGAATGTCGGCGCCTGCGTCCCGTCCCAACTTGGCGTAGACCAGCGGGTTGTGGTCCCGCAAACTGCCGGGATGGACCTGCATGGTCAGACCATCTGCCAGACTCATGCGGGCCATCTCCGTCAGCATCTGCGCACGGAAGAGTTCCTGTTCCGCACTCCCAGCTCTACCAGCAAGCACTTTCGCAAAGAGGGCCCCTGCTGCGCCCTGCTCCAAATCGGCGGTGGCCGCCGTGGGATGGCCATGATCGGTTGCCGTGCAGCCGAGTGCCTGAAAACGAAGCCGCGTCTTCTCCAGCGCGCGCAGATATCCCTGCCACACGCCGGTATCTTCCCCGGTCATTGCACCTAGACGCGCAATGTTTTCCTGGAAGCCGTCGAACTCTGGGTCCACCACAGGATCAGGACGGAAGGTGGGAACAATGCGTGCTTTCCAGCCGGAGGCACGGATGGCGGCATGGTCTTCCAACGGGTCCAGCGGCGAATTGGTTGTGGCCAACACCTCGATATGAAAGCGCTCGTAGAGCGCACGCGGACGAAATGCCGGGGACGCCAGCTTTTCGGCCATTGCCTCGTAATAAAAATCTGCGTTCTTCGCGCTGAGTCGTTCAGTCATGCCGAAGAGTTCCTGGAACGCGTGGTCTAACCACATCCGCGTGGGTGTCCCACGGAACAGATAATAGTGCTCGGCAAAAACCCTCCAGACCTTTTTCGGGTCATTGGAGCAGTTTTTGCCGAGCCCCAGCTCTTCCAAGGCAACGCCCTGGCTGTACAACATGCGGTAGACATAATGGTCCGGCTGGATAAAAAGCCCCGTAGGATTGGGGAAGGCGGCGTCTGTGGCGAACCATCTTGCCTCGGTGTGACCATGCGGGCTGATGATGGGAAGCTGACGAACAGATGCATAAAGCCGTTGTGCGATTGACCGTGTTTCTTTGTCAGAGGGGAACAAGCGATCTGGGTGCAGCAAACTCATCCTGCGTCTACTTTCCATGCCCCGGGCGCAATGCAAAAGCAAACGGCCCGGCAGAGATAATTGTGGTCTGACCTCTTTAAGCCACCACCAATTTAACGCGGCGCCAGGGGCCCTGGTCAAGTGAAAGCGTAGGGCCGTAATTCGCAGGTAACGGAAGGAAGGGACAGGGGAGGGTGTGCTGGGTTGCTAGGGGGTGTTTCCATCGGCAATCCTGCCCCTCCAATGCCACTACTGTCCTTGGCTGCGGTGTTTATGTCCTCTGGCAGCAGCATCTACAACATGTTCCGTACCGTTATATCGCTGTATCCACGCAGACATTTGTGGTCACGCCGTTGTAGACGCAGCGATACGCCAGCACCAGCCATGGGCCATTGGGCATTTTGCCGCAGAGGGCCACGTAGACCGTTCCATTGTTGGGTCTGCGTCTTACGCGATCACTAAGGTCAATGGGATGGACAATACCAGTGCAAATGGCCGCGTAAGTGATAATATGGCTAAAAGTTAATGGCCCACACGGTGGGGGTCGCAGGCCCATGCCTTGCAGCGCCCACCCAGGGCAGTCTGGCACGCAATAGCAGACACAAGATTTTCATCATTTTTCCCGATCGTGTTCCTGTGTCCCAAAGGTCTGTCCGGTATAAACGAGACAAGCGACAGGATGGCGCCCATGGTCCGTAAGAAGTTGTGTTTGGTCATTGCCGCGCTGTTCCTGTCATACACGCTTCCGTGCGCGCTGGCGCATGGCCAGGGATTCACATTCAAGCATTACACCCAGGCCCAGGGCCTGAGGAACCTGAATGTGGACTGCATGTTGCAGGGCCACGATGGGTATCTATGGCTGGGCACAGACCACGGACTCTTTCGCTACGACGGGGCGCGTTTCCAGGAGTATGGCGCGGAGGACGGCCTTTCCAGCCTGTACATTCTGGCCTTGCAGGAGGACGCTTCGCACCGCTTGTGGGTGGGGGCGAGTGGAGGGTTGTTCTATTGGGACCGCAACAGCTTCCATCAGGTGCTGCTGGATGGCAACCCACTGGCGATTACCCAGGATTCCTCGCTGGCGGCCATGAAGGACGGAAGAATGCTGGCGGTCAGCCGTTTCCGTCTGGTGGAGGTGCGTCCGGGGGACGGCCCTGGGAAATGGCTGCTGCGGCAATGGCCGGTCAAAACAGAAGGCCCTGCGTTTACCCCGCAGACCGCCATCAATGGCGTGGCGGTGGATGCGCAACAGGACATCTGGCTGGGTTGCGGCAAGGGGCTTTGCGAGATTTCTGGCGCTGGGCTGAAGTTTTGGGGCGAGCAACAGGGCGTGCCACGGGACGACTGGGCGACGCTTTTTTTTGCCCGCAATGGTGACCTTTGGGTGCGCAGTCCCAGCCAAGTGCTTCGCCTGCGTCCGGGAGAAGTGAAGTTTTCCAACCTCACGCAAGGCAGTCATGCAAAGTTCCTGAACGATTACTACGTTTCCTTTGTCGAGGACAAAGCGGGAAACATCCTGACCCCCCTGGGTGTGGGGGTCGCCATCTGGACGGGGAATGCGTGGAAGTTCTACGGGCCGGAGCAGGGGCTGAGTGAATACCCGGTGACTTCTTTGCTGGCCACGCGCGATGGTTTCCTCTGGCTGGGCATTGGTGGGCATGGACTGGACAAATGGCTCGGTTATGGCACATGGGAGCAATGGACGACGGCGCAAGGCCTACAGGCCCCGACGGTGTGGGGTGTGCTGAAAGACCGCGCAGGACGCATCTGGGTGGCGCAGGATGGTGGTTTGAGTGTGCTGGAACCACACGCCACGCGCTTGCTGACGGTGACCAAACATCTGGGGGACCATGTCGAGGCGATGCTCGGCCTGACAGAAGACCAGCAGGGCAACATCTGGGCCTGTAGCGGCAATGGGGTCATTGTCCACGTGGACCCGAAGACGCTGCAAGTGACGCGCTGGCGTCCGGATGTTTCATCGGCGCACCAGATATTTGCGGACACAAAAGACCATCTCTGGATATCGACCCAGCAGGGGTTGTATGAGATTGACAACGCCGCAACCAGCAAAACGGCGCACCGCGTCATCTTGCCCGGCAATGGCCTGGGAGATGTATACCGTGTGGTGGAAAGCCATGACGGCGTGGTCTGGGCCGCCGGGGAAAGCGGGCTGTTCTACTACCGGAACGGGAGATGGCGGCAGCTTGCCCTGCACGATGCGCCCTTGAAAGGCCCGTTTTCTGATATTGACGTGGCCCCGGATGGTTCCCTGTGGGTGGTCAACGACTATAACAAATTGGCCCACCTGCGCTTGGATGGCGATACGGTCTCTTCCCTGAAAATTTATGGCAGGCCAGAGCTTTCTTCCAATCTGATTGAGTTTGCGCGCATGGACCAACGTGGCTGGCTCTGGATAGGCCACGACGATGGCGTGGATGTGTTCGATGGGGCCAACTGGAAACACTATGGGGCAGAGGATGGTCTGTTGTGGAACGATACGGACAACCGGGCCTTCTTTGCTGGCCCAGACCCGGGGGTGGCTGCTGGTCCAGATGGCAGCGTCTGGATTGGCACCAGTGCGGGGTTGAGCCATTTTCTTCGCCCGGCAGACAAACAGGAAGCGACGCCAATCCAACTACGCATTGAATCGGCCCTCTATGGGGACGTCAACCTGCTGGCGCGGCCCGTAGAAAAGGCCCACTGGTCTGGGGCCCCACTGCGGATCGAATTTTCCCCTTTGGCCTATCAGCATGAGTCGGATATCTTCTATCGGTATCGCATGCAAGGGGTCGATGCGGAATGGAACGAGACCAGCGATGCGGAGGCGCGCTATTCCCCGCTGCCACCGGGGAAATACACCTTCCAGGTAATGGCCGTCGACAAGGCATGGCGTCGGCAATCGGCAATACAGACGTTGCAATTCACGGTCCTGCCGCCTTGGTGGCAAACAGGCTGGTTCTACCTCGCAATTATGCTGTGTATGCTCGCCCTGTTGCGCTGGATGTGGAACATCCGGGTCCGCAGGCTGGTGCAGCAGCAGCGCAAGTTGGAACAAGTGGTGCAGGAACGGACCCAGGAGCTGCAAAAAGAGAAGCAGGAACTGATTACGGCCCGCGAGGCCCTGCGCCACGAGGCCACGCATGACGCGCTGACCGGCCTGTGGAACCGCAAGGCGATACTCGAATTGCTGGAAGTCGAGCTGGACCGCGCCATGCGGGAGCACTCCAGCCTGGCCGTGGTGATGATGGACCTTGATTTTTTCAAGAACATCAACGACCAGTATGGGCACCTGGTAGGGGACGCAGTGTTGAAAGAGTGCGGGCAACGCCTGCTTGCCTCCGTGCGCACCTACGACAGCGCAGGCCGGTATGGAGGGGAGGAGTTCCTGGTGCTGCTGCCCAATCTGGAACGGGAAATGGGAGAGCAAAGGCTGGGGAGTTTGAACTATACCTTGACGGGCACTCCCTATGGTGTGGACTCATTGTCTATGCAGATCACCTGTAGCATGGGTGTGGCCTGGGTGCAGCATGGCCTTCCCATTGTTTCAGCCAGTCAGATACTCGATATGGCAGACGCAGCACTCTACCGTGCCAAGGCCAGTGGACGGAACTGCATCCTGCATACGATATAAATCCAATCCCTGCCCGGAACGGGCACAAAGGATGTAACGTGCAACCGACAGGCCCCACGGCCCCAACCGCCCCGCCCAGCACATCCGCGTCCCGCCCAGGGTTCACCCGTGGGCTGGGCCTATTTGATTCGATCATGGTGGTCATTGGCATCATGGTCGGTTCTGGCATTTTCATTGTCCCGGCGGCCATGGCGCGTCTGATCGCCAGTCCGGGATGGTTGCTGGTGGCCTGGGCCATCACGGGCGTGCTCACCGTGACCGCAGGACTGGCCTATGGGGAGCTGGCCGCCATGGTCCCAGAGGCCGGCGGGATGTATGTGTACCTGCGCGAGGCATTTTCCCCGCTGGTGGGCTTTTTGTACGGATGGACGCTCTGGGCCGTCATCCAGACCGGCACGCTGGCCGCCGTGGCCATCGCCTTCGCGCGCTTCGCCGGGGTGATTTTCCCCTCCATTTCCGAGGTGCATTATCTGGTTGCACCCATCCACATCACCACGCGCTATGCGGTATCGTTGTCCACGGCGCAGTTGCTGGGGATGGCCATTCTGCTTCTTTTGACCTTCACCAACAGCCGTGGCCTGCAATATGGCCGCATTGTGCAGAATGTTTTTACCGTGGCCAAGATTGGCGCGTTACTGGCGCTCATCGCGCTGGGTTGTACGGTCGGCGTGCATCCGGCGGCGCTGGCGGAAAACTTCCATCATTTCTGGGCAGTGCGTCACGCCATGCCCTTTGCCGGGGGCCTGAGTGCGGCCAGCGGAATGGGCCTCTTCCTGGCCATCTGCATTGCCCAGACTGGCTCCCTGTTTGCTGCGGACGCCTGGCACGACGTCACCTTTATTGCCGCCGAGGTGAAGGCCCCGGAGCGCAATCTGCCGCTGGCGCTCGGCATTGGCACGGGCGCCGTGGCTGTCTTGTATATGCTGGCCAATCTGGCCTACCTTCTGGTCTTGCCCATGACCGCCATCCAGCAGGCCCCGGAAGACCGCGTGGCCACGGCGGTCCTGCAGGCCATCTTCCCGGCCTTTGGGGCCGTGTTCATGGCCTGCGTCATCATGGTCTCCACCTTTGGCACGGTGAATGCGATGACCCTGGCAGGCGCGCGCGTCTACTATGCAATGGCAGGGGACGGGCTGTTTTTCCGCCGTGCCGGGACGCTGAACCGCGCCCATGTCCCCGGCTGGGCGCTCTGGATACAGGGCGCATGGGCCTGCTTCCTGCTTTTGCCGCGCACCTTTGACCCGGCCACAGGGCATTACGGAAACCTCTACAGTGACCTGCTGGATTACGTGATCTCTGCGGCCCTCATCTTTTATGTCCTGACCATTGCCGGAGTGATACGGTTGCGCAGGACACGCCCCGACGCGCCGCGCCCGTATCGCGTCTTTGGATATCCGTGGCTCCCATTGCTGTATATCGTTGGGGGCAGCGTGATTTTGGCCGTGCTCTTCATCTATCGCCCCACCACCACCTGGCCCGGACTGGCCATTGTCGCCACTGGCCTGCCCATCTATGCGCTGGTGCGGCGACGCAGGCCCCAGGGCGCATAAGGACGGCCCCCTCGCCGCGGCGGATGTTTTACACTCAGGACATGGGAAACAAACAAGGTCTTTTCAAAGTGGTCTTCTCCGTGGTGGCTGTGGTCCTTTTTTCAAGTGGGACCTCCCACGCGCTACAGGCGGGGGGATGGTATCCGTCCCAGGTGATTCAACCGTCGGCGCTGGTGGCCCGGCTGGCGGAAAAGGGCCGCCCCAGGCCCGTCATCATCCAGGTCGGCTTCGATTTCCAGTACCGCAGCAAGCACATCCCCGGCGCCATTTACGCTGGCCCCGCATTCCGGCAGGACGGCCTGGACCGCTTGCGGGCCGCCGTGGAGCACCTGCCGAGGTCCAAGGAGATTTACATCTATTGCGGATGCTGCCCCATGGAGGAATGTCCCAATGTCCGGCCCGCCTATGATCTGCTGATGCAGATGGGCTTTACCCATGTGAAGCTGGTGGACCTGCCAACCAATTTCGCCCGCGACTGGATCATGCAGGGACTTCCTGTGACCGGAGAGTAGACAACTCCCCACGCGGGCCAAAGGCGGTCTGCGTGGGTCGCATGACCGGCACAAAATAAAACGAACACACGGCGAAACACTGTGGTAGGATGGGGCCAACCCAAAAAAGGACCCCATGCGCGCCTCCATCGTTGCCCTCGCTGCCTTGTTCCTCTGCCTCGTCTGCCCAACCCTCCCAGCCCAGACAAGCAGTAAGAAGCCATCCCAACAGCAAAATGATCTGGCTGCTACACGCAAGGCCGCCGAACAGGGCGACGCCAAGGCGCAAACCAACCTTGGCGTGTTGTACGACCAAGGCCACGGCGTGCCGCAGGATTACGCGCAAGCGGCACAGTGGTATCGCAAGGCCGCCGAGCAGGGCGTTGCAATTGCGCAAAACAACCTTGGCTCGTTGTACGCCCAAGGCCACGGCGTGCCGCAGGACTACGCGCAAGCGGCACAGTGGTATCGCAAGGCCGCCGAGCAGGGCGTTGCAATTGCGCAAGACATCCTTGGCTGGTTGTACGACCAAGGCCAAGGCGTGCCGCAGGATTACGCACAGGCCGCACAGTGGTATCGCAAGGCCGCCGAGCAAGGCTTTGCCGGTGCGCAAATCATCCTTGGCTTGGATTACGACCAAGGCCAAGGCGTGCCGCAGGATTACGCGCAAGCGGCACAGTGGTATCGCAAGGCCGCCGAGCAGGGCGATGCCGATGCGCAATTCAACCTTGGCTTGTTGTACGCCCAAGGCCACGGCGTGCCGCAGGACTACGCGGAGGCGTATTTCTGGCTCGATCTGGCCGCCTCTGGCAAGATGGAAGGGGCAACAAACATGAGCGGTGAGGCCGTCAAGCAGGAAGACATGGACAAAATCCGGGACGAAGTGGCCTCACATCTGTCGCAGACGCAATTGGAGCGTGAGCAGGAGCGCGCGCGGAAGTGGTTTGAGGCGCACCCATTACCCGCGCAGTAAAAAGCGCATTCCAACAGCAGCTTCGGCAAAAAAAAGTCAAAAGCAAAGAAGAGTCGCTGAACGGAGCGCAGCAGAGTGTCTCCCCGCAAGATGTCATTCTTGGGGGATTGGCGTCCCATCCATGACACAATGGCCCACGCGGGCCAAAGACGGACCAGCGTGGGCCACTCTCCAGGGAAATGGGCGCCGTGGGACTACTCGCCGAAGTTGACCGCTTCCAGGCCAAGGAACTCCGCAGCCTGGCCCAGTTCTTCTTCAATGCGCAGCAACTGGTTGTACTTGGCGATGCGGTCCGTGCGCGAAAGCGATCCGGTCTTGATCTGCCCCACGCCGGTGGCCACGGCCAGGTCCGCAATGAAGGTGTCTTCCGTCTCGCCGCTGCGGTGCGAGATGACCGAGGTGTAGCCATAACGCCGCGCCAGATCGATGGCCTCCAGGGTCTCGCTGACCGTGCCAATCTGGTTCACCTTGATGAGGATGGAATTGGCCGCGCCCTCGTCAATGCCGCGTTGCAGGCGTTCCGTGTTGGTGACGAAGATGTCGTCGCCCACCAGTTGCACGCGGTCGCCCAGGGTCTTGGTCAGGAAGGTCCAACCTTCCCAATCGTCCTCAGCCAGACCGTCTTCCAGCGAGACGATGGGATACTGCTTGGTCCAGCTCTCCCAATAGCGGGTCAACTGCTCGCTGGAGTGCTCGCTCTTGTCAGACTTCTTGAAGATGTACTTCTTTTTCTCCTTGTCGTAGAACTCACTGGAGGCGGGATCGAGGGCGACAAAAATCTCTTCGCCGGGCTTGTAACCGGCCTGCGTGATGGCCTCCAGCACCAGCTCAATGGCCTCGGTGTTGGACTTGAGCGAAGGCGCAAAACCGCCTTCATCGCCGACGCTGGTGTTCAGGCCCTTGGACTTCAGGACGCTTTTGAGGGTGTGGAAGACCTCCGCGCCCCAGCGCAGCGCCTCGGCAAAGCTCTCCGCTCCGGCGGGCATAATCATGAATTCCTGGAAGTCCACATTGTTGTCGGCGTGGGCGCCGCCGTTCAGGATGTTCATCATGGGAGTGGGCAGGATGCAGGCATGGACGCCGCCAAGATAGCGGTAGAGGGGCATGTGCAGTTCGTTGGCCGCGGCCCGCGCGCAGGCCATGGAGACCGCCAGGATGGCGTTGGCCCCCAGGCGGCCCTTGTTCGGCGTGCCGTCCAGCGCGATCATGGTCTGGTCAATCAGGCGCTGGTTGCTGGCGTCCATACCCGTCAGTTCCGGGGCCAGCGCGCTCTCCACATTCTCCACGGCCTGCAGCACGCCCTTGCCCTGGTAGTGTTCCTTGTCGCCATCGCGCAACTCCACGGCCTCGTGTTCGCCGGTGGATGCGCCGCTGGGCACAATGGCGCGGCCCATCACGCCGCTTTCCAGAATGACGTCGGCTTCAACGGTGGGATTGCCGCGTGAATCAAGCACCTCACGGGCGTGGATGGAAACGATCTCAGTCATATTGCTCCTTAGGATTTTGTGTTGTAGGCGCTCATTGAGTTGGGGCCTGCGGTCCACAGGAATGTATTTCCCGTCCGCACCGCCGATGGATTGAACATACTCTGACATGACCAGAATGCGCACGCTGCACAAAGCGCGCAGGGACCCGCTTTTTCTCTCTGCGCTGATTGTAACAAAGCTGCGCCGGGACGCAGGAACAGCACGGCGTGAATAGGGGCACGCTGCAAGGGCCGTGTCAGATGCCTTCGCCCATGCTTACAAAACCACTCTTCGCGGCCTGCTCGGCGCGATACCGCGCGCGTTCCTCTTCGTCCGCTTCCAGGGAGCGTGCTGGCTCCTCCTGCCGCGTGACCTGCTGCAATTCGCCGTCCAGCCGCTCCACGCGCGCCCGCAGGCGCTTCACGTCCTCCGCCAGCGCAAGGATGACCCCGGAAAAAGGGTCCGTCAATTCGTGCGGGTCAGTGATGAGGACCCGCTTGCCTTCCCGGTAAATGATGTGCGCTGGGACGCCCACCACGGTGGAATCCGGGGGCACGTCGCGCAGGACCACCGACCCCGCACCCACGCGGGAATTTTCGCCAATGGTGATATTGCCCAGGATGTTGGCATTGTTGCCCACAAAAACGCCATCGTGCAACGTGGGATGGCGCTTGCCCTTCTCTTTCCCGGTGCCGCCCAGGGTCACGCCCTGGTAGAGCGTGACGTCATCCCCAATCACAGCGGTCTCGCCAATGACCACGCCGCTCCCATGGTCAATAAACAAGCGCCTGCCAATTTGCGCCCCTGGATGGACCTCAATGCCCGTCCAAAAGCGCGCCACCTGTGAGAGAAAGCGCGCCACCAACTTCAATTTTTTCTTCCAGAGCCAATGGTGGATGCGGTGCGCCCACACCGCGTACAGGCCCGGATAGCAGAGCAGCACCATGGCCAAGGATGTGGCCGCCGGGTCACGCTCAAAGACGCTGCGTATGTCTTCGCGAATGGACTGGAAAAACTTCATGCCGTCACAGGGGACGCCTTCATCTGTTGCACTTCCTGGCGCAGTTCCTCGAACAATACCGTGGAAAGGTAACGTTCGCCAAAGCTGGGAATGATGACGACAATCAATTTTCCAGCATGTTTGGGTTGCCGCGCCACCTGTAACGCGGCATGGACCGCCGCGCCAGAAGAGATGCCCACCAGCAGGCCTTCCTCCAGGGGGAGCCGCCGCGCCATCGCCAGGGCGTCCTCATTGGTGACCCGGATGATTTCGTCAATCAGCTCCGTTTTGAGCACCTTGGGCACAAAACCCGCGCCAAGGCCCTGGATTTTGTGCGGCCCCGGCTTGCCGCCAGAGAGGACGGCGCTGTCCGCCGGTTCCACGGCCACGGTCCAAAAGCCTGGCTTGCGCGCCTTGATGTATTCACTCACTCCGGTCAGCGTGCCACCGGTCCCCACGCCGGAAACCAGTATGTCCGCCGTGCCTTCCGTATCGTCCCAGATTTCCGGCCCGGTGGTTTCAAAGTGGACCTTGGGATTGGCGGGATTGTCGAATTGTTGCAGCATGTAACCGTGGGGGGTCTGGCGCAGCAGTTCTTCCGCCTTGGCGATGGCCCCTTTCACGCCCAGGGGGCCGGGCGTCAGCACCAAGTCCGCCCCATAGGCCCGCAGCAGGACCCGCCGCTCCATGCTCATGGTCTCCGGCATGGTCAGGACAAGGTCAAAACCCTTTACCGCAGCCGCCAGGGCCAAGCCAATGCCGGTGTTCCCGCTGGTTGGTTCAATCAGCACCGTCTCGCCCGGCTTGATCTTGCCTGCGCGCTCCGCCGCCTCAATCATGGCCAGCCCGATGCGGTCCTTGACGCTGCCCGCCGGATTGGAGCTTTCCAACTTGGCCACCACGCGGGCGTGGCAGCCTTCGGTAACGCGCCTGAGTTGTACCAACGGTGTGTGACCAATCAGGTCCGTAACGCTTGCGGCAATTTTCATTTTTCTCCACCCCTACCAAAAGCATACCGGGTCCCCCACGCGAAACAAGGGCTTTTGCGTCGCATGAAAAAACATGGTCCCTGGCCCCGTGGCGGAATGGACGCGGTGGAGTGGAAGGCAAACGCAGCAACACGCTGGTTGCCCTGGGCCGCCAGCGTGTTGCTGCGTTCATGCGCGTTTGACGCGCGCATTTCTGGTTGTGGGACCGCTTAGGGAGGGTCTGATTTGGGCATCAGGCAATCCCTCAGCGGCTAAAGCCGTGCCTATTTTGCAACAGTTAAGGACGGGCTGAGACCCGTCCCCTTCAAAACTGGTGTCTCCTTAGGCCGCGGCCCCTGGCGCCAGCGTGATCTGCGTGGCGACAAAGTTGTAGGCCCCGGCGTTGTAGAACAGGTAGCCGTATATCTCAACATTCTGGCCATTGGCAACGGCGGTAAGACCATTGAGTTGTGCCCCGGGCGCCGCGAATACGTTGATGCTGCTTGCTCCTGTCAGCAGAGTAAAGGCCGAGTCCGAGGCGAGGCTGAGAGTAAAGCCACCGCCGCTGGCATTAGCAACTGAGCCGCCGAGGCCCTGCGGTTCCAGTACGATGCCAGAGGCAGTCATTCCGCCCATGTCCATGAAGCCGCTGCCCATGCCGCCCATGCCGCTGCCGGGACCCTGCATTGACCCGCTGCCAGCCATGGAGCAGTTCTGGCCCACAGCCAGGTTGGATGCGCTAAACGTCACGGGGAAGGGCGCACCCGACATCGACACGCCTGCGTCGTCAATTCCGTAGGTGGCGCTGCCGCCCAGGTTGACCGTGATGCCATTGGCCAGGAAAGAGGCCATCATGCCTGCACCAATGCCATTGTCAGGGAAGATGGTCATACTGGTCGCAGGTGTGCCAGTAACTGACGTGATGATGCCGATGGGCATCACCCCGTTCGCCCCCATCATGTCCGTGACGGAGTTTGCGTTACAGGTCCCATTGGTTTGGAATGTTGCGTTCACGATTACGTCCTGGCCGCTGCTCATCATGCCCATGCCAGTCATGTTCTGCCCGTTCATTCCGTTGAACGTAGTACCGTTGGTTGTGCAGGTCATCGGCATGCCTTGCAGCGTGTTCATGGTAAAGCTGCTGCCGGAGGTCCCAGTGACGTTGCCAACGATCCCAACCATCCCACCCTGCTCCGGCGAGGCGGTTGCACTGCCGGAAGCGGTTGCAACTGAAGTGATAAAGGTAGGCGTAAAGGTGACGGCCCCACCAGACGAGGTCCCCACCGATGCCGCAAGATTCAGGTCCAGGTTCAGGACCATGGCGTTGCTTCCCACCACGAGCGGCGTGCCCAAGGTGATGTTGACCGTCGCGGGCGTGCTGATGACCACCTGCTGGGGATTGTGCGACGATGCGGTCATGTAGGTGACCGTCGCCGAGGAGACGGTGATGGACGCCGAGTTGTATGTCCCCTGCGGAATGGACGGCATGACCAGTGGGGCCATGGTCCCCCGCAGGTGAGCCAACTCAATGGTCATTGGCGAGGAGATGGTGACAGGCACGCTGGTCCCCGATGCGTTGGTAAAGCTCATCGCGCTGATCGTCACGGCGCACTCCAGGACGCCGTCGGCGGGCGAATCTCCCATGTTTACCAGGACGCTGGTGGACTGGGGCTGCGTGGGGGGCGGTCCGCTCATGGGGCTGGAACCGCTGCTGCATCCTACGGCCCCGGTGATGGCCAGGGTGAGTGCAAGCATCGTGCTCCCCACCCAGGTTGCTGTGCGGGATGATTTCATTGTCATTGGTTGCTCCTTGAGGTTTTCGGTTGGGCGTCCTGGCCGAAGCGAGGACGCCGTGTGGGGGGGGGAGGGCCGTACTGTAAATCTGCTCTATGGATAGAAATGCAAAAACCCGAAGAATGTTACAGAAAATACATTATTTTTTGAATACGGGCCATTTTAGCAAGAACATACAAAGAATGTACTAAGGAAACCCGGATCCAGTCCCTCTTTTGAAAGGGACTGACCTTGGCACGAAGGGGCGGGACTTTGATCTTGCCAAAACGATTGCAAAATAGAAGCGGCCCCAGCCGCCAAGGGAATGCCGGATGGATAAATCAGGCCCTTCTATCTCTGCTGCTCGTGGTCAGGGACGATTGTAGGGAGTGAGGGGCATGGTCATGCCCCTACGCACCTTTGGCGTATCAGGACGAAGAAGGCCGACGCCAGGACCAAACCATGAATAGTGGATGTAATCCTACCGCCTATTTACGGATGCAGTCGGCCTTTTCTTCCGGGGCCAAAGCGTGCGTGTCCAAAGCAGGCAACATGCCTGCCAACAGCACCTTGCGCAGGGCCTGCATGGCCTGGTCGATATGGTTTACTTCCAGGATGTACGGGGGCAAAAAGCGCAGCACTGTGCCCTGCGTCGCATTCAGCAGCAGGCCGTGCTCCAGCGCAGCATCGGTGATCGGACGCGCGGGCCGCGTCAGTTCCAGTCCTTGCAGCAGGCCACGGCCACGGACCTCCGTCGCCACGGGAAGATCGTCCACAAGGCCCTGTAACTGCGCGTGCAGATAATTTCCTGCCCGGCGAATGCGAGGCAGCATCTCCTCATCTTCCATGATGGAGAGGAATTCCAGGCCCAGACGGCACGCCAGAGGGCTGCCTCCGAGGGTGCTGCCATGCTGACCGGAATGAAAGGTGTGGAAGAGGGCCTCTGTCACCAGAAAGGCGCTCAGCGGCAGGCCTGCGCCCAGCGGCTTGCCAATCACCAGCACATCGGGACGGACGCCGGTCGCTTCGTAGACAAACCAGCTCCCGGTCCGGCCCAGACCGCACTGGACCTCGTCAAAGATGAGCAAGGCGTGGTGCGCGTCGGCCAGTCGGCGCGCTTCAACTAGAAATTCCTGGGAGCATTCGCGGACGCCGCCTTCTCCCTGGACCGGCTCCAGCAGGATGGCGCAGACGTCCTTGTCCATGGCCGCGCGCAGTCCGGCCACGTCATTCCGCTGCACAAAGCGGATGTCCATGAGCGCCGGCCCAAAGCCGTCCCGATATTTGGCCTGTCCTGTAATGGAAAGAGAGCCGAAGGTGCGGCCATGATAGCTGCCATGCAGCGCCACAAAGGCCTGCTTGTGGTCGCCAAAGCCCTCCCTGCCTGCCAGACGGGCCAGCTTCATCGCGCCCTCCACGGCCTCCGTGCCGCCAGTGGAGTAGAAGACGCCCGCCATCCCCGTCAAGGCGCAAAGCCGGTCCGCCAGTTCTGACGGGTAACGATTGCCATAGAAATTCGATATATGGACCAGGCGCGCGGCCTGTTCCCGAAAGACCGTGGTGATGCGGGGATGGGCATGGCCCAGGGCGTTGACGCCCAGGCCAGAGACCAAATCGAGGTAGGCGCGGCCCTGCTCGTCGTATAAAAATACCCCCTCACCCCGTTCAAATGTCACCGGATAGCGAGGATAGACCGGAAGAATGTGCTGGCCTGTACGGTACGAGGCAGGGTCCGCGGAGAAGTCCTGCGGAACATCCGTCATGCATCCAGTATCGCCGCCATCCATCCCGTTCCGCAAGGGAAAACCTGGTGCGGGGCCTTCGCCGGACAATTTTTCTTCGTAATTGCTGATTGTCAGCGTGTAGGGAAAAGCAGTCCCCTGCTGCGCCATGCGGCCTTTTACAACCGAAGGACAGCAGCAATGGAGTATGGCCGCAAGCCAACCAACACAAAACGGGTGCTGTTTCCCATGTATATTTTTTCAAGATACAGTTTGGAACGAGTGCCGATACTTACAAAGCGAAGGATGATTGCCCGGATGCCCCTGTCTACGCGCAAGACCTCAGCGTGCCTGCCCCTGTTTTTTTTCTTGTCCCTGCCAATGTTGGCCTTCTCCGGCCCTGTGCAGGCGGGCCTGTCTGCCGTGCCGGCCTTCCCGGTGGAGCAAGGCCCTTACGCGTTGGTGCAACCAGCACTGCCGCAGATGCCCTTTTCTGTGGTCGGCCCACGCGGGACCTTTCTTGGCCAGCAGGACGGCAGCTTTGAGGCCTGGATTTTCCCCGTCAAGCTCTTCAGCAATTTCAGGATTTCCGCACAGGTGCAGGACTACCCCGTACCGATTGACGTGAACGCACTCGCCTCCCAGATTGACGTGGAACCAGACCACACGACCATCACCTTTTCGCATTCTGCATTCACCGTGCGCGAGATTTTATTTGCCCCGCGGCAATCGCCGGACGGCACCGGCATTGTGGCATTGTTCCAGATGGATTCCGTGCGTCCCATGCAACTCACCTTCAGCTTTACGCCAGAGATGAAGCGGGCCTGGCCCGCGCCTAATTACAGCGGCCTTTATCCAGAATGGGCGCCCACGCCCGATGGCAGCGGCCATTACATTCTGCACACGGACTTTCCGGACCTGGCCGCCGCGCTGGCCATTCCCGGCGCCCATCCGGGGACTTTGCAGCCATATCAGGAACGGCCCAAGCAGTATCCGCTGCAATTTGTCCTGCAATTTGATCCGAAAAAAGACCGGGGCGTATATTTTCCGTTGCTGATGGTGGAAGGGAACAAGGCCACGACCGCAGTCCCCGCCGTGCTGACCGCAAGGATGGAGGAACTGGACCACAATATCGCTGCGTTGTACCGCGCGGAGGTGGAGGGCAGAAAGCATTTTTTTGACGGGGTGCTGACCATGGAGACGCCGGACCCGCAGCTCGACCTGGCCTATCGATGGGCGCTGCTGTCCATCGACGAAGACAAGGTCCGCCTCTTCGACGATGGGGAAATCGGACTGGCCGCCGGGTTCAGTCCTTCGGGGGACACCACCCGGCCCGGTTATGGATGGTTTTTCGGGCGTGATGCGCTGTGGAGCGCCTATGCCCTGGACGCTGCCGGGGACGTTGCCACAACGCGCGAAGCGCTGGATTTTCTGCTGCGCAGGCAAAGGGCCGATGGCAAGATCATGCATGAGTTTGCCCAGACCGCCCCCATTGTGGATTGGAGCAAGATGCCCTTTGAATATGCTGCGGCGGACTCCACGCCGCTGCTGCTGATGGCCACCGCGGACTACCTGGCCACCACCGGCGACACCGCCTTTGTGCGCGCCCACTGGCCGCAGATCATCAAGTCCTGGCAATTTGAAGTGAAAGGCGACAGCGATGGGGACGGCATCTACGACAACTCCAACGGCACCGGATGGGTGGAGTCCTGGCCAGGCGGCCTGCCGCACCAGGAAATCTATTTGGCCACATTGGATGAACAGGCCTCCCTCGCCATGGCGCGGCTGTCTGCCGCCGTAGACGACGCCACGACGGCAGCCCAGGCACATGCGCGGGCCACCCACATTGCCAGCATGGTCCCCCAGGAGTACAAGGTCTCGGCCAGCGGACTGTATGCCTTCAGCCACAACGCCAACGGCACGCAGGACGTCACGTCCACCATTTACCCCGCCGTGGCGTGGTGGGACGGCGCCTATGCCCTGCCGCAAAGCGACGTCCTCTTCCAGCACTGGGCCTCTGCGGAATTTTCCACCGATTGGGGCACGCGCGACATCAGCGACCGGACGCCGTTCTACGATCCCATCAGCTATCAACAGGGGACGGTCTGGCCGCTATTTACGGGCTGGGTGTCGTTGGCGGAGTATCGCACGGACCGGCCCCTTGCCGGTTACGCCCATCTGATGCAGAACGCTGACCTGACCTATGCGCAGGACATTGGCAACGTGACGGAGTTGCTCTCCGGGACGTTTTATCAGCCGCTCGGCAGGTCTACGGCGCATCAATTGTGGTCCTCCGCCATGGTTGTCAGTCCGCTGCTGCGTGGGCTTTTCGGATTGGAATGGGATGCCGCGGAGAAGACGCTTTTCGTGACGCCGCACCTGCCCGCCACCTGGGACCATGCCGCGCTGCATCATGTTACGCTCGGCGATATGTCCTTTGATCTGCGCTTCCAACGCGAGCGCGGGGGCCTTTTGGTGGAGGCGCTCCATGCGTCGGAGACGCTGCATCTGGCGGGCCACGCGCCCGGAGCAAGGCCTTTGCCCGGCGGCCACAGCTTGTTTCTCCCACTGCCTGCGGTGGAAATCTCTTTGCCGGTTGCCTTGCCCGCACTGGGCAGCCGGACCACGATGCCAAAGGTGCTCTCAGAAAGCTACGCCAGCCATGCCGCTTCGTTCGTGATTGCGGCGCAGGGAGGGTCCGTGGTGGAGCTGCCGCTCCGCAGAAATGCGGCCCATGTCCGGCTGACGGTCACTGGGGCCACGCTCCGCCAAGGGCCGCAGGGGGATGTGCTGGTGGTGACTTTGCCGCACGGGGATGGATACCAGAAGGCGCAGGTCGACCTGCGCTGGTAGACCGTCAGACCAGAGAGGTGAAGTCAGGAGGTGAAGGCATGCGGCGCGCGTCCGTTATGTGCCCCAGGTGCAGGGCCAGGCGGCGCCGCAAGCGCGCCTTAGAAGGGGATATCGTCGTCGGTGATTTCCGTCGCCTGGGAGTAGTCCTGCGCCGGTGCGCTCTGGTCAAAGGACGCGGTGTTGGCGCGGGAATAATTGCCGCCGCCGCCACCTTCCGCTTCGCCGCGCCCAGAGAGCAGCGACAGATCGTGGATGATGATCTCTGTGCGGTACTTCTTCTGGCCGGTGGTCTTGTCGTCCCAAGAGGAGGTCTGCAAGCGTCCCTCGATGTACAGCTTGGACCCTTTTTTCACGTAGTCGCGGACGATCTCCGCCAGACGCTGATAGGCGACCAGGTTGTGCCACTCGGTGCGCTCCTGCCAGGTGCCCGCCTTGTCCTTGAACCGTTCGCTGGTGGCAATGGAAAACGTGGCCACGGCCACGCCGCTGGCAGTGGACTTGATCTCTGGGTCCTTGCCCACATTGCCCAATAGAATGACTTTGTTGACGCTTTTTGCCATGGTGCGGACCTTCCCCGTAAAGGCTGTTCCGAATGAGGATAGCAGAAATCGCGCCCCCTGCGGGCATTTTTCTGCGCCGCAGTCATCGGACAAAAAGATGGGGGGCCACCCATGCCCGCACCGGATTAGCGCGCGACCAGTTCTTTTTGGGGTAGCTGGGGCGTGCTTCTGCGTGCTTCTTCCGCCAGCCGCCGGAAGGCCTTGTAGACAAAGGACCCCATGTACCAGCCGTCAAGGTACTTATAAGGGAACTCGCCGGTGGTGTAGTGTCCGCAGGGCAGCACCTTGGCGTCAAAGTCCAGGCCCAGGCGGGTGAACTGCTCGACCACCTGGAGGGAAAACTCCAAAAGAAAAGTCAGGTCATAGGGGGCGTAGATCATGCGCACCCGCTTCGATGGCCAGTCGATCTGCTGGCGGTTGGGCGCGGTCCCGGCAAATTGCTCCATGCAAGACATGGGACTGATTCCGGCCCACAAAGCGCGCAGGCGGTCCTGCGTCAACCCGGCCTGCTCAAAGGCGGCGCGGACGTGGCGTGTGCTCTGGCCGGTCCAAGTGACATCGCCAAACCAGGTGGAGGCGTGGTTGAAGACATGCACGCGCAGGCGCGGATCGTGCGCGCTGGCGATGAAGGCGTAGCAGGAGCCGAGACTGGTGCCCAGAATGCCAAACTGTTCGTACCCCTGCTGCTCCAGCCAGTCCACGCAACTGCGAATGTCTGCCACGGCCTGACGGCAGGCAGCGATGGTGCGGCCAATGTTGGCGCTGACGGCGTAATCGGCGCGCTCCAGCTCCGCTGGGCGGCGAATGTCGTGGAACGGCTTGCTGAGACGCAGCACCGAGACGCCAAAACGGTTGAAGATGCCACACAGCGCGTTGTGGCTGAAGGCGTCGGCGTTCCATTGCGGCAGCACGATCATGGCCTGCTTCGGCTTGCCCGCCTGCTTTTCCGCGGGCGCAGGACACCAGCGCGCGTTCACCTGGTCGTTCTCTGGGTAGGGCGTGCGCACCGGCGAGGTGAAGCGCAGAAACTGCGCTTTGGGAAGGCGCCCTTCCGCGGCCAGCCGCTTCAGGCGCGCGTCCTCACGTAGCGTCTCCGGGCGTACGTTGGTGGGAAACAACTGCGGGTGCCGCTCCTCCAGACGAAAATCCGTGGGCGTTTTGTACCCGTAGAAAACATCGCTTTTGGTCACGATGCTGTCATTGATGGCCAGCATCGCTGCTTCCATGCGCGCCGGGTCGCCGGAGGCAATGTCCTGCTGGATGGGCAGGCGCTGGCTGGCGGTCCAATCGGCAAGCCAGTCAAAACCCCACTCCAGCGGACGCACCTGGCGGTTGGTGTCGCGGGTGGTCAGCGCCGTTTCCCAGGCGAACATCCATTTGGCGTATAAGCGGCGCAGCATCACCCTTCAGGATATCAAGGAACGCATGGCCCCGCGCTATTTTGCGGCCAACGCGAGGGCCTGCTCATACTCGGCATAGGGGCCTTTGAAGTCCTCAATCTTGCCGCCGTCAAAGTGCCAGATGCGCGTGGCCACTTCGTCAATCAGGTCCTGGTCGTGCGTCACCAGCAGCACAGTGCCCTCGTATTTCTGCAGCGCCTGGTTTAGCGCGTTGATGGCCTCCAGGTCGAGATGGTTTGTCGGCTCGTCCAGCACCAGGATGTTTGGCTTCTGCATCATCAATCGGCAAAAGAGCAGGCGCGCAGCTTCGCCGCCGGAGAGCGCCTCGGTGGGCTTCAGGCCTTCCTCGCCGCTAAAGAGCATCTGCCCCAGCACGCCGCGAATGTCCTCCCGCGTGGCCTTCTCGTCGAACTGGTGCAGCCAGTCGGCTGCGGTCATTCCCTTGGTGATGGCCGCCGTGTGGTCCTGGGCAAAGTAGCCGATCTCCGCGGCATGGCCCCACTTCACTTTTCCGCTGTCAATGCTGTGCTCCGTGTCCTTGCAGTGCGGCGCGTTGGCCAGCAGGGCCTTCAGCAGCGTGGTCTTGCCCTGGCCGTTGCGCCCAATCAGGCAGATTTTTTCGCCGCGCAACACCGCGCCGGTAAAGTTTGTGATGACCTTGTGCTTGCCGTAGGCCTTGCTGACGCCTTCAAACTCCAGCGTGTGCTTGCCAGAAGGACGCAGCAGGTCAAAGCGGATGAACGGGCGCGCAATGTTGGACCGCGCCAGCTCACTGGTCTGCAACCGCTCCACCTCTTTTTTCCGCGAAGTGACCTGACTGGAGCGGGTGCCTGCGGAGAAGCGCGCGATAAACTCATTCAACTGGGCGATCTTTTTCTCACGCTGCTCGTTTTGCGATTCCAGCCGCGTGCGCGACTGCGTCTTGGCCAGCACCATGTCGTCATAGCCGCCGGTGTAGGTGATGATGGTCTCGTAGTCGATGTCGGCAATGTGCGTGCAGATGCTGTTCAGGAAATGGCGGTCGTGCGAGATGGTAATCAGCGTGCCTTCAAAGCGGGTGAGGAAATCCTGCAACCAGTGGATGGAGTCCAGGTCGAGGTGGTTGGTCGGCTCGTCCAGCAGCAGCGCCTGGGGATGGCCAAAGAGGGCCTGCGCCAGCAGCACGCGCACCTTTTGCCCGCCTTGCAGCTCGCCCATCTTGCGCTCGTGCATGGCGTCGGGAATGTCCAGCCCTTGCAGCAGGATGGCCGCGTCGCTCTCGGCGGTGTAGCCGTCCTCCTCGCCAATGGTGCCTTCCAGCTCGCCCAGCAGCATCCCGTCCTCGTCGGTCAGCTCGTGTTTTTCGTGGATGCGGTCCCGCTCGGCCAGTGCGGCCCACAGGGCCTGGTTGCCCATGATGACGGTGTCAATCACGCGATGGGCGTCAAAGGCGTACTGGTCCTGGCGCAGGACGCCCAGCTTTTTGGGCCGGACGACGGTCCCCTTCTGCGGGGGCAGTTCGCCGGTCAGGATTTTCATAAAGGTGGTCTTGCCGGCGCCGTTGGGGCCGGTCAGGCCGTACCGTCGTCCGGGCGTGAAGGTGGTGGAGACGTCCTCAAAGAGGACCTTGGCCCCGTAGCGCATACTCACATTGCTGACAGAAATCATGGATACATCCATTGTTCCACGATTTGCATTTATACGTAGATTATTCGCTTTACATGAAGACAATAAACCCGCTAAACTCTATATAAGTCAATGGACATAATAAGCAATCCCTATTCTCCCGGCGCTGGCTCTCCTCCTCCTGAATTGGCTGGGCGCGACAAGCTGCGTGAACAGGTGAGGGTCGCAATCGCGCGAATTCGAAGAGGAAACCCAGCCAAAAGCATCCTGCTTGTTGGACTGCGTGGGGTAGGTAAAACCGTACTTCTGGAAAAGATGAGACTCGACGCAGAGAAGACCGGCATTCACACGTTCCGAATTGAGGCCCCAGAGAACCGGTCTTTGCCAGCGTTGCTCGCGCCACAATTACGCCTCGCTCTCTTTCGATTGAGCAATGTTGAAAATGCAAAGGACATTGCCCAACGAGCACTTCGCGCCTTGTCCGGTTTCGCCAAAGCGCTCAAGGTAAAGTACAACGACATTGAAGTGGGCTTCGATTTCGACCCGGAACCAGGATTGGCCGATAATGGCGATCTTGAGGGAGATTTGGCCGCATTGCTGGAACAGGTGGGGCTTGCAGCCCAAAAAGCCGACACAGCGGTCGTCCTTTTTATTGATGAACTTCAGTATCTGAAAGAAGACCAGTTTGCGGCACTCATATCGGCACTGCACCGGTGCGCGCAGGGAACACTCCCGGTGACGCTCGTAGGCGCTGGACTGCCCCAGTTACTCGGTCTGGCAGGCAACGCCAAGTCGTATGCCGAAAGGTTATTTGACTTCCCCATGATTGGGCCGTTGTCGGATGAGGAAGCAGGGTTGGCCATTGTGAAGCCCGCAAAAAATGAAGGGGTTGAATTTGAGCCAGGGGCCGTGGCCAAAATCGTATCGGAAACACGTGGATACCCATACTTTCTGCAAGAATGGGGGAAGCATTCCTGGGATGTGGCAAAGCAGAGTCCCATTACGTTGTCTGATGTCGAAACAGCTTCGATACAAGCCATTGCCGCCCTGGACGAAAGTTTTTTTCGTGTGCGTTTTGACCGGCTCACACCGAAGGAAAAAAAGTACCTGCGCGCGATGGCTGAACTTGGGGCAGGCCCGCACCGGTCTGGAGATATTGCTGTGTTGCGCGGCAAAAAGGTGAATGCTTTTGGGCCTTTGCGTCAAGGTCTTATCGCCAAAGGTATGATCTGGAGCCCCAGCTACGGAGACACAGCGTTTACTGTACCTCTCTTCGATGAGTTTATGAAACGCATCATGCCGGGGACAGTCTGGAAAACTGAATAGCATAAGGCCGGACCACCCCGCATCCGCAGACGCGAGTTGTCCATGCAGAAAGCACAGACGATTCAGGTCGCCCACTACTCCACGGCGAGGCGGGGGACACGGGCGCTGATGGCGCAGAGAATTTCATAGGGGATGGTGCCGGCCCAGCGCGCATGGTCGCTGGCGGACACGCGCACGGTGTTGCCATCGGGCGCGGTCTGCTCGCCAATCAGGACCACTTCATCGCCTGCGGAAACACCGGGGACCGCGCTCACATCCACGGTCGTCAGGTCCATGGAGACGCGCCCGACAATGGGCGCACGCACCCCGCGCACCAGCACATGACTGGCCTCGCGGCTGTGTTCGCCGTTGCTGGAGGCCCCACCGGCGCGGCTGGAGAGCTTGCGGCTGAGTCCATCGGCGTAACCCACTGGCAGCAGCGCCAACTGCATAAAGCGCGGCGCGGTGAAGGTCGCGTTATAGCCCACGCGGGCGCCCGCCTCCACCCGGCGCAATGCCGTGATGCGTGCCTTCCAGCGCAGGACGGGCAGCAATCCCGTCTCTGGCGCAGGCGCTGGTGCTGGCGGGCCATCGGACTGGGTGAAGGGGAGCGCATATCCATAGAGCGCCAGACCAGGACGCGCCAGCAAGCGGGCCTGGTGCTGGCGGGCGAGCTTGGCCAGCGGGGCCTGCATCCGCTGCCCCAGCAAGGTGGCGCTGTTGGCGGCATGGACATAGGTGGGATGAAGGCCCGCAGCAGCAATGATTTCCAGGGCCTGCGTGAACTGCTCCAACTGGGAACGGTTCTGCGCGGCGTCCAACTCGTCCGCTGAGGCGAAATGCGTAAATACACCCTCCAGTTGCAGGGCCGGAGTGGCGCGGATGCGGTCCAGCACGGGAGTGAGCGTCTCCAGCGTAGCGGCCACGCCCTGCCGAGACATGCCCGTGTCAATTTCCAGATGCACAGGAAGGCTGCCAGTGGGCAATCTGTGGCGCTCGGAGGCCCGCGCCAGCAATTCGATGTGCTGCAACTCCCATACGGCGGGGGCCAGATGGTGCTCAATCAGCGCATCTTCCTCGCCCGGCCAAAGGCCGCACATCACCAGAATGCGTGCTTGCGGACAGACGGCCCGCACAGTGATGGCCTCCTCCACACAGGTGACGCCAAGCCATGTGGCCCCAGCACCGGCCAGCCACGGCGCGCAAAAGTCGGCCCGGTGTCCGTAGGCATTTGCCTTGACCACGGCCAGCAGCTCAGTTTCAGGGCCAGCCAGGGAGTGGAGCGTCTCGTAATTGGCAAGCAGGCGGGAGCGGGAAATCTCCGCCCAGATGGGACGTGTATGCATGGGCGCCACTTCTATCGTAACGTGTCCGCAGGCTGGAGCGAAGGGCCCTTGCGCGAGGGACATTGCGCCGGGACAGGGGCGCCAGCAGGAAGCGGGTAAAGGCGCAGAAATTTTCAGCTTTTCATTCGCCCATCAAATGTGATAGAACGTCCACTGCAAGGAAACGCAGGGTCCGGCGTGCGTGATTTTTTAGGCACCTATCGGGATGAGCGTGGATTGCAGGGAGGCGTCTCGCAATGCGTATGAATGAACGTTCACTCTTAAATGCGGCGCAGCGTGGTTTTCTGCTGCTTGCCTGTGCTACTGCGCTGGTTGCCAGTGGCTGTGGTTCCAGCTCCAAGACCGCTGCACAGAATGCCGGCAACTTTAGCACCACGGTCTTCATCGGGGATTCCTTGACCGCGGGTTACCAAAATGGCTCACTACTGGACACCCAGCAGCCCAATGGATATGCCAACTTGATTGCCCAGCAGGCAAAGTTCACCTTGACGCTGCCGCTGATCGCCCCTCCAGGCGCCCCCAATGTAATGAAACTGGTGAGTCTGGGACCACCGCCTGTCACCACCACGGTGCCAGGAAACACCATTGGCCGCGATGACTATATGGTGCAGGCCACGGACCTTGGCGTGCCCGGCGCCTTTGTCAATGATGTGCTGAATACCGTGCCTGTGGACGTTCCCACCACGCCGGAACAACAGATCACGCAGTTGGTGATTGGCTTCCCGGGGCTCAGCAATAACATCGCGCGGACCCAGCTTGGATGGGCAGAAGCGCTCAAGCCCACCACCATTTTTGTCTGGATTGGAAACAACGACGCACTGGTCGCCGACATTACCGGAATGCCTGCTTCCATGACGCCCTTGTCCAACTTCACCACCCAGTTCACACAGTTGATGACAGACCTCTCCAAGCAGACCCATGCGAACCTGGTGGTAGCGAACATTCCTGACGTGACCACGGTCCCCTATTTGACGCCCGCCCTTGAGGTGCTGGAAGAGGCCTGTATGGAAGCCACGGGGTCCGTGACGCCAGCGTGCATCGCAGGTATGTCCCAGACGCTCGGCATCCAGCCAGCCAGCAGCACCTACGCCGGGGACCTGGTGAACCCCACCGGGCTGGCCGAAGTGCCTTTGATCCTGACCGGGAAACAGGCCCCGCCAATTACCGACTCCGGCTTCCTTTCCGCAGCAGAGGTCGTGCAGGTGCAGCAGATGGTCCTCTCGTACAACCAGGTGATCCAGCAACAGGCGTCGGCGGTGGGAGCGACCCTGGTGGACATCCACTCCGTCTTTGTCCAAGCAGCAGCGGGCCTGCCGATCAATGGATACACAGGGACCTTTGCATATCTGGGCGGCCTGTTCTCCCTGGACGGTATCCATCCGACGAACACCGGATACGCGGTGCTGGCGAACGCCTTTATTGACACCATGAACGCCAACCTAAAAACCACCATTCCAGATGTAGACCTGGCCGCGATAGCTGCCAAGGACCCGCTGTGGACGCCCAATCTGCTGGCGGCCTTTGGCGCGCAGCCTAGTAGCAAGCAGCACATCAGCGTGGCGGCAGGCCAGTCCGTGGCGTGGATGTGGCCAAAGTATGGAGGGAAAATTGCCGTTCAATAGGCGGGGACGTTGCTCTCGTCGCCTTTGAAGGGGTTTTCAAAGCGCGTGAACTCTGCCAAATAAAACAGCGCAACGGAACCAGTGGGGCCGTTGCGCTGCTTGGCGATGATGATCTCGGCCTTGCCTTTGGTTGAAGGGTCTTCCTCGCCGTTGTCTTCGCGGTTGTAGTAGCTGTCGCGGTGGATGAAGGCCACGATGTCAGCGTCCTGCTCAATGGAGCCGGACTCACGCAGGTCAGAGAGCATGGGTTTTTTGTCCCCGCCGCGCTGTTCGCTGGCGCGGCTCAACTGGGAAAGCGCCATCACCGGTACGCGGAGTTCCTTGGCCAGCGCCTTCAGTCCGCGCGAAACAGCGGAGACCTCCTGCGTGCGGTTCTCAAAGCGACGGTTGTTTGGCCCTGTGGTCCCGCCGGACATCAACTGGAGGTAGTCAATGACAAGCAGGTCCAGTTGGCCCTCCTGTTGGCGCAGGCGGCGCGCCTTGGCGCGCATCTCCGCCAGGGAGATGCTGGGCGTATCGTCAATGAAGATGCGCGCCTCCGCCAACTGGGCCAGGCCGCTGACCAGCTTGTCACGGTCTTCGCGGGTAAGAAAGCCGGTCTGGATGTTGCGCATGTTCACCAGCGCCTGCGAGGCCAGCAAGCGGCGTAGCAGCGCTTCCTTTGACATTTCCAGCGAGAAAATCCCCACCACTTTGCCACCACGCACGGCGGCGTTCTGCGCAATGTTGATGGCCAGGGCGGTCTTTCCCATGGAGGGGCGTGCGGCCAGGATGAACAGCTCCGAGGGCTGCAGGCCGCTGGTCATATGGTCAAATTCTTCGTAATGCGTGGCCAGGCCGGTGACCTCGCGGCCCTCCTTGTAGAGATTGTCGATGGAGCCGAAGGAACTGCGGACGATCTCTGGGATGCTGGAAAAACCCTGCGTAATGCCGCGTTCGGAGACCTCCAGCAGGGCCGATTCGGTCGCATTCAGCACCTCCAGCGCATCTTCTCCCTGGTCACTGGCGCGCGTCAGGGCGGTGCTGCAAATGCCCATCAACTGCCGCAGCATGGACTTGTCCTTCACGATGCGGACGTAGTCCTCAATGCTCAGGCGGCGGGGAAGGTTTTCCGTCAGGGAAAAGAGGTAGGCGCGATGGCCGATGGATTCCAGTTCACGGCGGCGGTCCAGTTCCTCGCTCAACGTGATGATGTCAACGGCGCGGCCCGCATCCACCAGCTCCCCCATGCGGGAGAAAATCTTGCGGTGGGAGTCCAGGGAAAAGTCCTCCGCCATCAGGCGCTCAGCGGCCTCGCTATAGGCGGCGTTGTCCAGTAGAATGGCGCCCAAGATGGTGCGCTCCGCATCCACGCTGGCGGGCAGTCCGCGTTCCAAGGTGAGATCAGGGGCTGAGGCCATAGGTATTAGTTTAGCGGGAACAGGAAACAGCATTGCCTGTGGATGTCTTGCGAAAAACAATCCAAACGTGGAAAAGTGGACAGAAACTTTTTATTTTTGGTGTGCCTGAAATGTGCGCCAGGAAAAGTCCTGCAAAGAGTGCCGGACCATCAGGCCTGTGGGCCACGCCGTCTCCAGACCACAAGGCATGTCCGATGGGCAGCGCCAATGCCAACAAAACAAAGAGCAGGTCTAACATTGCGCAAAAATGTCCAATAAAAATTCCAGGCAATGCTGCCAGGCCCTGCCAGCCGTCCGCCCTGCTGCACCGGCGGCAAAGGAGCGTTCCGCCATTGCTGGGACCGCCGTTTCCCTTGCTCACCAATGCGACTTTCCAGGGTCTATTTCGATATCATTGAATTTGTGTTGCTGATTTGAGGTATTTCTTCCATGTATCGTAATTTTCTTCGTTTCCTGTCTGTCCCCCTGCTGTTTATTTTTCTTCCATCTCTGTTACACAGCCAGACGGTCGTGGCCAGTCCTGTTTCCTATGCGCCGTCCGCAGAAATGCAGTCTTCCGTCATGGCGCCAGAAATTGCCGAGATGCAAAAGGTGGAGAACCTGTGGGACGATGCGGTCAACCACCGGGACCAGTATGGGCTGGAACTGGTGCTGAGTCCCAAGCTGGTGGACATTTCTTCCACCGGTCAGGTGACCAATCGCGATGAACAGGTGGCCCAGATCGTACAGAAAAATTCCCCACTCCTCTCGCTGGACCAGAAGGTGGTCAGCGTGCGCATGTTGGGCGGCGTGGCCATTGTGAACGGAATATACGACATCCACTTCCATCCGAGCACCGAAAGGAAACAGGCGAAGGAAGAAAAAGGCGTCTACAGCCAGGTCTTTGAGCGCCTACGCACCTCCTGGGTATGCATCAACTCGCAGCGGACCACGCTGGCGCAGCAGACCATCCGTCCCGGCGACAAGAAGAAAGAAGCCAGCAGCAACAATAAGGGACTGTCGAACGGCCTGCCTTTTAATTTCCCCGGCTTCCGCCACAAAGACACCGAACAGTAGGCAACCACGCGTCCCGCGGCACGAGGGCCGCAATCACTTCCTGCCAGCCTGCCACGTCTTGGCGTATTTCCAGTGGACATAGCCGGAGTGGGTCAGGTGGAGCAGAAGGCCTTCCCGACCATCGAGAAACCCCAGGCGGAAAATATAGTTGTACGCGAAAGTCGCCAGAGGGTTGAGCACAGTGTTCCACACAAACGCCGGCAAGCTGCGGCTGGTCTTTCCTTTTTTGAGCAGGGTGGGTACGCTGGCCGTGCTATAGCGATTCATGTGTTCGATATAGAGCGTCAAGGAAGGGTACTGGTGGTGCACCAGCGGCGCTTGCAAGGCCCCGGTCGGCCCGTCCCATTTTCCAGTCGAGTGCGGTTCAATGTCCTCCGGCCAATACGCCGTCCCTTTCTGGAACAAGCGCAGCTTGCGGTCCGGATACAGCCCGCCGTGGCGCAGCCAGCGGCCAAAGATCATGTTTCTGCGCGGCACGGAATAGACGGGAAATTCCGGTGTGTCGGCCAGCAGCGATTGGATCTCCGCCGCCAACTCCGGCGTCACCACTTCGTCTGCGTCCAGGGACAAAATCCACGGTGCAGTGCATTTGGCCAGCGCCGAATTCATCTGCGCGCCAAAGCCCTTCCATGGCTCCGTGAAAACGCGGGCGCCATATTTCGCGGCAATTTCCTGGGTGCCGTCCGTGGAGCCGTTATCGACAATGTTGATTTCATCCGCCCAGGCGACGCTTTCCAGCGTGCGCGGCAGATTGGCCGCCTCGTTCAACGTAATCATGGCAACGGAAAGTTTTTTCATTTTTCCCATCACGCAACAGGCCGAAGAATGAGGGCCGCGCAGCACTTAAAAAGATTTTCCGTTGCACGGACTGGCTTAGCAGCCCGTGGTGAAAGTCGAGATGCCACAAAAACGTCCCTCGGCGGCCAAAGCCGTGCCCCTTCAAAACCCGACTTTCACCACAGGCTGTTAGGCGATCGATTTGCCATCCGGGGCAGTCCCCCAGCGGCCAAAGCCGCGCCTATTTCGCGACATTTATGGACGACTGAAGCCCGTCCTCTTCAAAACAGGGACAGATCCGCCCCATGCATAACAAGGCTGAATCTGGCACCTGCATAATATTGGTCTGGCCTGAAAGATTTGCATCGTGCTCCCCACTCTAACCGCTAAAAAACGCGGTTAGAGTGGGCACCCAAGTCCCATCTTTTGGGGCCAGATCAAGAAGTGCTACAACAGATTTTCCTATGTCCCTTCGGACCAGCTCGCCAGGTACGCTTCCTGCTCCGGGGTCAGATGGTCGATCTGCACGCCCATGGCTTCCAGCTTCATGCGGGCCACGCGGCGGTCCAGGTCCAGCGGCACGGAGTAGACCTTTTTCTCCAGCGATTTGTAGTTCTTCACCAGATATTCGGCGGAGAGCGCCTGGTTGGCGAAGCTCATGTCCATCACCGAGGCGGGATGGCCCTCGGCAGCGGCCAGATTGATAAGGCGGCCTTCGCCGAGCAGACAAATCCTGCGCCCGTCCTGCATGATGTATTCCTCCACAAAGTCGCGCGTCTGGCGCTTGGAGGTGGAGAGATGGTCCAGCGCCGGAATGTCAATCTCCACGTTGAAGTGGCCGGAGTTGGCGACAATGGCGCCGTCCTTCATCCGCGCAAAGTGCTCCTGGCGCAGGACGCCCTTGTTGCCGGTCACGGTGACAAAGACGTCGCCAATCGGTGCGGCCTCTTCCATGCTCATCGCGCGGTAGCCATCCATGACAGCCTCCAATGCGCGGGTGGGGTCAATCTCAGTGATGATGACGTCCGCGCCCATACCGCGCGCGCGCGAGGCCAGACCGCGGCCACACCAGCCGTATCCGGCCACCACAAATTTGGACCCGGCCAGCAGCACGTTGGTGCTGCGGATGACGCCATCCAGCGTGGACTGGCCCGTGCCGTAACGATTGTCAAACATGTGCTTGGTGAGCGCATCGTTGACCGCGACCACCGGATAGTGCAGCACGCCCTCTTTGGCCATGGCGCGCAGGCGCACCACCCCCGTGGTGGTCTCCTCGGTCCCGGCCAGCACGCCGTCCAGCACGTCTTTGCGCTTGGTGTGCAGCACCGTCACCAGGTCGCAGCCATCGTCCATGGTCAGGTGCGGCTTGTGGTCCAGCGCGGCCTGGATGTGGGAGTAATAGCTGGCGTCGTCCTCGCCCTTGATGGCGAAGGTGGAGATGCCAAAGTCGCGGACCAACGAGGCGGCCACGTCGTCCTGCGTGGAGAGGGGATTGGAGGCGCAGAGCGCAATGTCAGCCCCGCCATCGCGGAGGGCGATCATCAGGTTGGCCGTTTCTGTGGTGACATGTAGGCAGGCGGCCACGCGCAGGCCTTTCAGCGGCTGGGTCTTGAGAAATTCCTTGCGGATGGTCCCGAGCACCGGCATGGATTGGCCGGCCCATTCAATGCGGCGGCGGCCCAGGTCGGCCAGGTTGAGGTCTTTTACGTCCGAGGGTACGGTCATTGTGGAAGCCATGTTTGTCCTATCTTGTTCCTTATATTTGTGAAGATTGGTTGACCCTTCAGGGTATCATTTTTGCCGCTGCGGCCAGGTTGCCAGCATGGCCTCCATCTGGAGCAGTTTCTGCTTGCGCTCCAGGCCCCAGCGGTAGCCGGTCAGCTTGCCATTGGAGCCGATAACGCGATGGCAGGGGACCAGCACGGCCACGGGGTTTTGCGCGCAGGCGCGGGCCACGGCGCGGACGGCCTTTGGCTGGCCAATTGCCGCCGCCATTTGCACGTAGCTGCGCGTCTGGCCGCGGGGGACCTGTTGCAATGCCTGCCAGACGCGCTGCTGGAAGGTTGTCCCGCGAATGTCCAGCGGCAGGGCCGCGCTGCTGGGGCGCTCCGTAAGCTGCGCCAGGACCGTGCGCAGTGCTTCCTTCAATGCGTTGTCATCCCGATGCACGGTTGCGTCGCGAAATTCGCGCCGCAGCTCCGCTTCCAGTCCCGCCGCATTGCTGCCGAGCTTGATGGCGCAGATACCGCGCTCCGTTGCGGCCACCAGCACCCGCCCCAGCCCGGAGTTGCCAATGCTGAAACGGACCTGCTCGCCTGCCCCATGGTCCTGCGTTCTGTCAGAGATGGTCATGGCCATAGGATGCCACTGCAAGGAGAGGATTGGCCATCCAATCTTGCGCAGCAAAAAGGTATTGCGCCTTCAATTCCATATCCGGCGCACACCATAGGAGTCAAAGGCCAATTCGCTGCTCAAAATCGGGATGCCCTCCGCCTGCGCCTGGGCAATCAACATGCGGTCGAAAGGGTCTTTGTGCGGTCCTGGAAGCAGCCCGGCCCGTACGCCATGCTCTACCGAGACCGGCAGCGGAGTGAAGCCTTCGCGGTGCATCAGGCCCGTGAAATCGGCGGCCAAGTCTGTCGCACCAGGGAGCCTACCCAAGCGGACCTTCGTTGCAATCTCCCACGCGGAGGCCGCACTGACCAACACCGTGTTCTGCACTTCGGCCATCCAGTTGCGCGCAGTGGCTGGGAGCGCGTCGTCATCGCTGAGCCACCAGAGCAGGGCATGGGTATCGAGAAGTACACGCACGGACTACTCCCAACCTTCCGTCTCGTCAGGAGGCAGCGGGGCGAAAAACTCCGGTCCCACATGCAGCTTGCCACGCAGTGCCCCGGGCTGCCGTTTGCCGACGGCCCCGCCTACAGGGACCAAACGAACAACAGGCGTATGGCCACGAGCAATGACGACCTCTTCCCCACGGCACGCTTGCTCAATGAGACGTGAAAGTTGCGTTTTTGCCTTATGGACGGTAACGGGAACCATAACAAAACAAGCATACTATACTTAGCTAAGTAAATCTAGCTAAGGAAACTCTGAGTCAGTCCTACTGCTGTTCCTCAGGGGCTGAAGCCCGCTATTATTTTAGGAACTTACGGCGGGACTAAAGTCCCGCCCCTTCAAAACGCTGACTTGTTCAGGGGGCCCCTAGGTATATCTAGCTAAGTATAGATTTTCCCCATCGGTTTTGCATGTTTCGCGCAACGCAGCGCACAAAACAGAAGGGCAGGCCGGTAAGGGCCCGCCCTAGTTTTCATCGAATACAGGTCCTACTTTTTTGCGCCTGCCAGTTCCGTCTTCAATCCGGCCTGTTCGCGGAGCGACTTGGCCTTGTCGGTTGCTTCCCATGTAAAGTCCGGGTCATTGCGACCAAAGTGGCCGTAGGCAGCGGTCTTGCGGTAGATGGGACGGCGTAGGTCCAAGCTCTCAATGATGGCCTTGGGCGTCAGCTTAAAGTTGGCGCGGACCAGGTTTTCCAGCTTTTTGGCCTCAAGGACGCCTGTACCGAAGGTGTCCACCAGCACGCTGACTGGCTCGGCCACGCCGATGGCGTAGGCCAGTTGCACTTCGCAACGCCCGGCCAGTCCGGCGGCCACAATGTTCTTGGCAATGTAGCGCGCCATGTAAGCCGCGGAACGGTCCACCTTGGTCGGGTCCTTGCCGCTGAAGGCGCCGCCGCCATGACGGCCCATGCCGCCGTAGGTGTCCACAATGATCTTGCGTCCGGTCAGGCCGGTGTCACCCATTGGCCCGCCAATCACAAAGCGTCCCGTGGGATTGATGTGGTATTTCGTGTCCGCGTCCAGCAGGCTGGCAGGTATGGTGGCCTGGATGACGTGTTTCAGGATGTCCGCGCGGAGCTGTTCGTTGCTGACCGTCTCCGCGTGCTGGGTGGAGATGACCACGGCGTCAACGCGCACTGGCTTGTTGTTGGCGTCGTACTCCACGGTGACCTGGCTCTTGCCGTCAGGCCGCAGGTAGCTGAGCAGGCCGTTCTTGCGCACCTCAGAGAGGCGGTGCACCAGCTTGTGCGCCAGAGAGATGGGTGTGGGCATCAACTCGGCGGTCTCATTGGTGGCGTAGCCAAACATCATGCCTTGGTCGCCCGCGCCCCCGGTGTCAACGCCCATGGCGATGTCGCCGGACTGCTTGTTGATGCTAGAGATGACGGCGCAGGTATTGGAATCAAAGCCGTAGAGCGCATTGTCATAGCCAATGGCGGCCACCACGCCGCGCACCAGCGATTGGATGTCAACGTAAGCGGAGGTGGTGATCTCCCCGGCCACGACCACCAGTCCGGTGGCGGTGAGTGTTTCGCAGGCCACGCGGCTATAGATGTCCTGCTCAATGCAGGCGTCAAGGACGGCGTCAGAAATCTGGTCAGCGATCTTGTCAGGATGGCCTTCGGTGACGGATTCAGAGGTAAATAAGATACGGTCGCGTTGTGACAAAGCTGGGTCCCTCCTTAGGGAAATCAGGGATGAACGGGCGCAGCAACAAACCGAGGTGCGCGCCTAGATTGGCAAGGCGGCAGGCGTTTGGTGCAGGCCGACCGGGATGCTATTGCCTAGGCTATCAAAAGGAGGAAGGCCGTCTGCAACAGGGACGCAGCCAAGGGGGAAGAAAAGGCCATCGTTGGCGGTATGTTGCAGCGAACGGCGGCCTGGCTATGGCGTCGTGGGGCTGGCAACGCCACGGCTTGCGGCATAGGAACTGCTGCTGGAGGGGTTTTGCGCGGCGCTGGCCGCACGGGCGTGCAGATGTCCCCACACAAACCAACCGAAGCCAATCAGGAAAAACAGCAGCAGGGCCACCCCGGCCCAGCGCAGAGGTGCGGGGTGTTCAGACGGAGCGCGCTGGCGGGAGATGTTGCGGGCAAAGGTGGACCAGTCCTGTGCTTCCGGTGGGGCGCCTGGCCCCTGATAGGCCTCCAGGTAACGGCGGACCCATTCGGCCTCATCCAGGCCGAGACAGCGCACATACCCGCGCACCATCCCTTTATTCAGGATGCCACCGGGGAGCTGGTCAAAGCGTTCCGCTTCCAGCGCCTGCAGGTTGCGCACGGAGACCTTGGTGGAAGCAGAGATCCAGTCCAGCGTAATGCCACGCTGTTCGCGTTCCTGGCGCAGCGACACACCAAACCCGCGCTCATGGTCCATCGGGGGATTCATGCCATCAGCCATCTTGGTCCCTGAATGCCTTGCAGCATAAACCTGCACCATTTTTTAGTCAAATGAAATCTCTCCCTGTTCTTCCTTCAGGGCCTTTTCCCTTAGAAGACCGCCCGGTCCCGCATGGCAAATTTTCATGCGGGACCGCCGAGTGATAGAACTATCGGCAGCTTTGGGGCGTTCTTTAACAAATATTTTTGAAAAATCCCTCACCCTCTATACTAAAAGAAAGAAACGCAAAGAGGCCCAGTTCCCCTTCTTCGGGTGCAAAAAACGCCAAGTCCCCGACAGGCCGGTCTGGGGATGGAATGTATTCTGTAACAGGCCAAACTCTGCTTCCGTGCGTGCAACAACGTGTAAAACGTGTAAAACGATATGAACAAATTGATCCTGGGCAACCTGCTGCACCGTCCCCTGCGCTCCCTGTTGAGCCTCTCCGCCGTGGCCGTGGAACTGGTGATGATCCTCTGCATCACGGCCGTCATGCTGGGCATGTTGAATGACGACAAGGCGCGCACTGGCGGCATTGGCGCGGACATGATCGTGCGTCCGGCCAACGCCAGCTTTCTGGCCGGATTTGGGGGCGCCCCCGTCCCGGCCAAGATCGCCAACGTGCTGGCCCGGCTGCCCCATGTGCAGGTGGCCGCGCCGGTAATTGTGCAGTTGACCGCTGGCAGCGCCGTGGAAAACATCTGGGGGGTGGACTACCAGAGTTTCAATGCGCTGCGTCCTTTTGTCTTTCTTGACGGCACGCCCTTCCAAGGCCCCAACGACGTGATTGTGGACGATTATTTTGCCCACAGCGACCAGGGGCACCACGTGGGCGATACGATCCGCATTCTCAACCATGATTTCCGTATCTGCGGCATTGTGGAGCACGGCAAGGGCGGACGGAAGTTTGTCCCTATAACCACGCTGGGCGCATTGACCGGAGCGCCGGGCAACGCCTCGCTCTTCTATCTGCGCACGGAGGGGACGCCCTACCAGCAACAGGTGAAGCAGGAGATATTGGCCACGCCCGGCATGGCGCAGTATCAGGTGCAGACCATGGAGGAATGGCTCTCGCTGATGACCCCGGAGCGCATTCCCGGTTTTACCATCAGCCTGAATGTTGTCATCGGCATTGCCATGATCGTCGGCTTTCTGGCCATTTTCCAATCCATGTACACAGCGGTGATGGAGCGGACGCGCGAGATCGGCATCCTGAAGGCACTGGGTGCTTCCCGCACGTATATCGTCTCCGTGGTCCTGCGGGAGACAGGGCTGCTGGCCGCCGGGGGAGTGGTGGTCGGCATCGCGCTCAGCTTTCTGGTGCGGGCCTGGATGCTCCATCGCTTCCCGACCATCCCCTTTGCCATTACGCCGCACTGGATGGTCCGGGGCACCTTGCTGGCCTTTCTGGGGGCCATCATCGGGGCCATTTATCCTGCGTATAAAGCGGCGCAGAAGGACCCCATTGACGCCCTGGCCTACGAGTAAGGCCGTTTTTGCTTCGGTGTGCGTTGTACGGCGCTCAAGACTGCAAGCTGCTTTGCTTCCAGCGCAGGATGGGGCCTTCCATATATTTCCAGGAGAGCGACGCGACCGCCAGCGATGCGACCAGCGCCACTGGCAGGGCCACGCTGTGGGGCAGATGGCCGCGCCAGAAAAGATAAATCGGATAATGCACCAGATAGAGGCAATAGCTGATTTGCCCCAGCCAGACAAGCACCCGATTGCGCAAGATGCCGGGGGCCCTCCACGGTAGACCACTGCAAGCCAGCGTGGCCAACAAGAGCGATCCCCAGGCGGCCCACAGCAGGGTGTATGCCGCAGTGTCAAACAGGCGCATCTGCAGCGGCATTTTGTAGGGGATGCCGGTGGCCAGATCAATCCAGATGGCGCTGCCAATCAACGCCGCGCACAGCAGGTACAAATGGCGCGCATGTTTTTGCGCCCACGGGCGCAATCTCTCTGCATGGTCCCGCCAAAGGACCGCGATCAATGCGCCCGCGGCCAAAGAATCCATCTGTCCGAGGAACGTCTCCTGGATGCCACGCGGGTCTGGATAAAAGAAAGGGAAGAAGCGCAGCAAGGGCGCGAGCAACAGGACAAAGACCAAAAACCGCAGCAGGAACTTGCGCCGTGCCTGGGTGAAGACAACCAGCGGCGCCCACAACAGATAAAACATCTCCTCCACAGAGAGCGACCAGAGTACGGAAAACCCCATGCTTATCCAGCCGGGATGGGGGACAATGCGCAGGTGCGTGATGGTGGGCGGCAAAATGGCCTGCATAAAGAAGAGGTATACGGCAGCCGTGTTCCAGGGCTGCGGCCTTCCCACGCTGGCCGACGCAAGGAAGTAAACGCCCAGCACCAGATAGTAGAGCGGAAAGATGCGCAGGGTGCGCCGTGCATAGAACGCCTTCAAGGTGGAGTGCTTCTCCACGGTGCGCAGCAGGATGGAGGTTATCAGAAAACCAGAGAGGACAAAGAACAGGTCCACTCCCATCCATCCCCATTGTGGGCCAAAGTATTTCAGGGACGGGTGATGGACGTAATGGCCCATCACCACCATGGCGACCGCCAGACCGCGCAGACCATCGAGTTCGCGTATGCGTTGCAAGCGCCTCTAAAAATGCCTTTCCCGTAAAAGGTCGCGTACAGGCTGTGACGCAGTTTTGTAAGGGCCTAACAGCCCGTGGTGAAAGTCGAGATGCCACAAAAACGTCCCTCGGCGGCCAAAGCCGCGTTGATTTTGCGGCCCTTACGGCACGGCTGAAGCCGTGCCCCTTCAAAACCCGACTTTCACCACAGGCTGCTAAGACAGCATACCATTGCAGTTCTTTGTTCCTGCCCCTGTTCTCTTTACAGCGTGGTTGTGCAATATGTGGGAACCGTTACAATCAATGTAGCTTTGACGGACAAACTCCGTCTTGGTACGGCCCATAAACCATGAAAAAAACAGCGATTATTATTGGGGCAGGTCCGGCGGGACTTACGGCCAGCCTGGAACTGCTGCGTCGTTCGGATGTCCAACCGGTCGTACTGGAGGCGGGCGACGAAATTGGCGGCATCTCGCGCACCATCCGCTACCACGGGAACCGCATGGACATTGGCGGACACAGATTTTTCTCCAAGTCAGACCGGGTGATGGAATGGTGGCTGGAGATCATGCCCGTTTCCCAAAGTGAGGACGGCAGCGCCATGGTCCCCATCAGCTACCAGAACAAGCAGCGGACCATTGCCACGGGGAAACAGGGGACTGCCAGTAGCAACGATGACCTGGTGATGCTGGTGCGCCCGCGCAAGAGCCGGATTTATTTTCTGCGCAAGTTCTTCGATTACCCCATCAAATTGACAGGCGACACGCTGCGCGGGCTGGGGGTATGGCGCACCGGCCAGGTGGGCCTCAGCTATCTGGCCGCCAAGGTCGCGCCACGCAAGCCGGAGGGGTCCCTGGAGGACTTTGTGGTGAACCGCTTCGGCAAGAAGCTGTACCAATTGTTTTTTGAGTCTTACACGGAGAAGGTATGGGGCGTACACCCTAAAAAGATCAGCGCGGAGTGGGGCGCGCAACGCATCAAGGGACTCTCCCTGACCAGCGCGCTGCGCCATTTTCTCCGGCAGGTGTTTTCCCGCAAGAAAAGCGGGGACGGCGACCTGCGCCAGAAAGGGACAGAGACCTCGCTGATTGAGCGGTTCCTGTATCCCAAGTTTGGGCCTGGCCAATTGTGGGAGCATGTCGCCTCGTTGGTGGTCCAGGGCGGCGGAGAGCTGCACCAGAAGATGCGTGTGGTCCAGCTCAAAACAGAGGGCAACCGTATCGTTGCGGTTGGGGCCACGGACGCCGAAGGGGCGATGCACTGGTTCCCCGCAGACTATGTCATTTCCACCATGCCCATCCGGCACCTGGTCCGCGGCCTGCAATGCGCGGTGCCAGAGGAAGTGGTCCGGGTGAGCGAAGGGCTGATCTACCGGGACTTTATTACCGTGGGCCTGCTCGTCAACCGCCTGCTGGTGACGGAACCGGATGGCGGCCCACTGCGTGACACCTGGATTTACATCCAGGAGCCAGACGTGCAGGTGGGACGCTTGCAGATATTCAATAACTGGAGTCCGTGGATGGTTGCGGACCCAACAAAGATGTGGATCGGGCTGGAATATTTCTGCAACGATACGGACGCGCTGTGGAAGATGCCAGACGCGGAGGTCCAGGATTTTGCCATCGCAGAGATGGAAAAGATCGGGATGCTCCAGCGCAGTGATGTGCTGGATGGCCATGTGGTGCGCGTCCCCAAGACCTATCCCGCTTACTTTGGCAGTTATGACCAGTTCCCTGTAATACAGAAATTCACCGACCAGTTTGAGAACCTGTTCTTAGTGGGCAGAAATGGGATGCACAAGTACAACAACCAGGACCATTCCATGCTGACGGCCATGGCCGCCGTAGATAACATCCTGAGCGGGAGCCTGGACAAGTCCAACATCTGGAGCATCAACACCGAACAGGAATACCACGAGGAGAAACACTCCTAACGCCGGGGGCCGACAGCGGCCTTGTGGGCCGCAAAGGCGCCCTAAATGTGGCAGGACGCCATGCCCCGCTTTTCCAGGTATTTTTGGTGGTACTCCTCGGCCAGCCAGAAGGTCTGCGCGGGCACGACCTGGGTGACTATGGGCCTGGGGAACCTGTGTTCCTGCGTCAAGCGTTCTATGGTTGCCAACGCGGCCTGTTGCTGCTCCGGCGAATGGTAGAAGACCACCGAGCGATACTGCGTCCCCCAGTCCGGTCCCTGCCGGTTCAGTTGCGTGGGATCATGTAGGGAGAAAAAGGCATCCAGTAGCTGGGAGTATGTTATTTTTGCAGGGTCAAAAGTAATTTCAACCACCTCTGCATGGCCCGTGTGGTCGGAGCATACGTCCTTGTAAGTGGGGCGTTCCAACGCGCCGCCTTCATAGCCGACGGCCGTTTCCACGACCCCGGAAATCTGCTGGAAGGCCACCTGCACGCCCCAGAAGCAGCCGGCCCCAAACGTTGCCTTTTCCATTGCACAACCTCCATGCAGCACCTCGCCGCACCAATCCAATTGATATGTCCAGTATATCCGTCCAAGGGTGCTGCGAAAGGGCTAGCGGGTGCGTGTACGGGTGCGCGGCTGGCGCGCTTTGGGGGCCACGATGGCCATCCTGGGCCTGCGCTGCCCGCGTGGTAGCGGTTGTGCCTGGGCCGTGGCCGCCTGCTGCAATGCGCGCACTTCCTGGGGCGTCAGCTCGCGCGTTTCTCCTGGGGCAACGTCCAGCAGCAGCGGCCCGTATCCCACCCGACGGATCTTCTCCACATGGTGTCCAATCTGCTCAAACATTTTGCGGAGTTGGCGATTGCGGCCCTCGGTAAGGGTGACCTCGTACCACGGATTGTCCCCTTGGCGGAACAGGCGGACCTTTGCCGGCAATGTTTTGACGCGGCCTTCGCTAAATCCGGGCCTACCGAGAGGGATGGAGACCCCACGGCGCAGGCGGTCCAGGGCGGTCTCGCTGGGCACGCCGCTTACCTTTACCAGATAAGTCTTGGGAACATGGGAGGAGGCGCGGGTGAGCGTCTGCGCCAGTGCGCCGTCATTGGTGACAAGCAGCAGCCCTTCGCTGTGGTAGTCCAGGCGGCCCACCGGATAGAGGCGCGCTTTGGCGCGTGGGAAAAACGCCATAATGGTGGGGCGGCCCTGCGGGTCATGGGTCGTCGTCACATGGCCCTTGGGCTTGTTCAACATGTAATAGCGGTGCTCTTCGGCTGCGTGGAGCAACTTGCCGTCCACGCGGATATGGTCGCGCTGCGGGTCCGCCTTGGCGCCCAGGGTGGTGATGGTCGTTTTGTTTACCTGTACGCGGCCCTGCGTAATCAGCTCTTCCGCCTTGCGCCGGGAGGCAATGCCAGCCGCCGCCAGGATTTTCTGCAGGCGTTGTTCGTTGCGTGGGGAGATTTCCGTCATGGGGCCACCTGCCTGTTCACGCCAGGCCTTCCGTTTCCCTGGGACCTGTAACATCCACGGTTACATTTTCCATGCCATCTTCTTCTGCATTTCCAGGGGGCCTTTCATCGGCAGCTTCTTCTGTGTTTTTATTTGCAACGTCTACGGTTACATTTTCCTCAGCATTTTCCCCAGGGGCGGGACCGTCCACAGTGCTTGCAGTGGCCTTGTCCGTATCTTCCTGCAAAGGGGGCCCTTCGGAGTCGGCGTCCGCCATCTCAGCGGCCATCTTCTCAAATTCCTCAATGCTGGGCAGTTCGCTGATGTTCTTCAGGCCAAAGCGCAGCAGGAACTCCCTGGTGGTCTTGTAGAGGATCGGCCTGCCGACCACCTGCTTGCGGCCCGCCGTCGTTATCAGCTTGCGGCTGATGAGGCCGCCCATGACGCCGCCAGAATCGACGCCGCGGATTTCACTGATCTCCGGCGCTGTGATCGGCTGCTTGTAGGCGACCACGGCCAAGGTTTCAAGCGCCTGCAAGGAGAGCTTCATGGGCGGCTTCAACCGTTTTACAAACGCGCGCACGGCGTCATGGTATTCCGCCTTGGTCGCCATGCGGTATCCACCGGCGATCTCGCGCACCTCTATACCGCGATCGTCGCCCGCGTATTCGGCAATCAACTCGCGCACCACCTGTTCCACCGCAGCGCGCACCTGCTTGTCGCGCTGGCGGGCCAGCCGGACATCCTCCAGGGAGGGACCAGCAAGGGGCAACGTTGCCTGCTCCGCGCCCGCATCGGGGGTGGGGCCTGCGGATGGGGCATTGGTGGCCGCATTGGCCGCGTCCGTTCCTTCTTGCGCATCTACGACTGCGTCGGTGTCTGTTTCAGGGGCGGCCTGCAACAGAGTGGAAACGCCCGCTTCCGCAGGGGCCGCGTCTTGCCCCTCGCTTGCGTCCTCCGCGTTTGCGGAGGCACCTTCTGCAGCGGGGGCCCCCTGCGCAAGGGACTGGCTGGCCAGAATTTCCGGGGCAAAGACGGCAGCCAGTTGCGCCAGCGTGACTGGCTCCTCTGCCGCGAATATGACGGCCTCGATTTTTGTTTTCAGACTCATTGTTTCCTATGGAATATAAGGATACCAACCGTTGACGCTTTTATCTTGCGTTTCCATCTGGGCGTGTGCTGCCGCGCTGGGTGTTAACTCCAGTCATCGCGTGCTTCCATCTGCACGGAGTCAAAGTTCCCGTGTTTTTTAATCAGGATTTCGCTAAACGTCTGGTCCTGCCGCAACAGGACGGCCTGCAAGCGGACCAATTCCAGCAGGGCAAGAAAGGTGCAAATCAGGGCACGCTCGGAACGTAGCGGGTACAGCAGGCGGCGCAGGGGCACGGGGCGGTCTTCCGTGATCAGGCGGCGGCGGATGTAGTCGATCATCTGGGCCACGGTGACGGCATCCTCATTCACGTCCAGCACGGGCCGCTGCTTGGCGCGCTCCAGCACCTCGCGGAAGATGCGCACCAGGTCCACGGTGTCGGCGGCGATCTCCTGTTCTTCGCCAGCGTCATGGAACTCTTGGACGGGCGGGTTCGTCCATGTGGACTCTTCAATCAACTGTTTTTGCCGCAGCATCTGCGCAGCATTTTTGAATTTTTCGTGCTCCAGCAGGCGTTCCACCAGTTCCATGCGCGGGTCGTCCTGCGCTGCGTCAGACGCGCCCTCGCCGGTGCGTGGCAGCAACATTTTGCTCTTGATGTGGATGAGCAGCGACGCCATGTAAATGAACTCCCCGGCGGCGTCTACGTCCGATTGCTTCAGGGTCTCCACGTAGGCCAGGAACTGCGCCGTGATGCGGGCAATGGGGATGTCATAGATGTCGATGTCTTGCTTGCGGACCAGGTCCAGCAGCAGGTCCAGCGGCCCATCGTAGACATGGCCGACGGAAACGGAAAAAGGGAAGGCGCTTTCTTCTGCCTGCGGCGCCTTTGTGGCGGCAACGGACGCGGGGGCCTTCGGCCCCTCTGACGCAGTTGTCTCCGCCGCGCTGGCCATTGGCTGCACAGGCCGCACTTCCTTGCCGCCTTCCGTTTTGTTTTCGATCTCTGTCATCTCGCCGGGGCCATTTCTATTGCGCTACGCGCTCCATACGCATGGCGGTGCGTACTTGCTGCATCGTCTCTTCGGCCCGCTGCTGCGCCTTCGCGGAGCCAGCGTCGAGTATCTCCCAGACATTCCCCGGTTTAGCGGCAAACCCAGCGCGGCGCTCCTGCAAGGGTGCGATCTCGCGCACCACGGCGTCGGCCAGCCAGCCTTTGCACTCAATGCAGCCGATGCTGGCCGTAGTGCAGCCCTCGCGGACCTTTTGCTGCGTCTCTTTGGTGGAAAAAACTTTATGCAAATCGAAGACCGGGCATACGTCAGGATTGCCTTTATCTGTGCGGCGAATGCGCGCTGGGTCCGTGACCATTGTCTTCAGTTTTTGGCGAATGACCGGTGCGGGGTCCGTCAACTCGACGGTGTTGCCATAGCTCTTGGACATCTTGCGGCCATCGGTGCCGGGCAGCTTGGGCGATGGTGTCAGCAAGACCGCTGGTTCGGGAAGGACACAATACTCAGACTTCCCTGACGTCACCGAATGAGAAAGTTCTACAGATGCCTGCGAGATGGGATTTGCAGCATAGAACTGGTTGAAGCGCCGCGCCACTTCGCGGGTCAGCTCTACGTGTGCGATCTGGTCCTGGCCGACCGGGACAAAATCAGCCTGGTAGACGAGGACATCGGCGGCCATCAGCAGCGGATAGCCCAGAAATCCGTAGGTGCCCAGGTCTTTTTCGCGCAGGTTTTCCTGCTGTTCTTTGTAGGTGGGCACGCGCTCCAGCCAGCCCAGCGGCGTAATCATGGAGAGGAGCAGGTGCAGCTCTGCGTGCTGGGGCACATGCGACTGCACAAAGAGCACGCTTTGCTCCGGGTCCAGTCCCGCGCCCAGCCAGTCCAGGGCCACCTCCAGCGTGTTGGCGCGCACCTGGGAGGTGTCCGCATAGTCCGTGGTGAGGGCGTGCCAATCGGCGATGAAAAAATAGCACTCGTACTTCTGCTGCTCGCGTTGAAGTTGCAGCCAGTTTTTCAGCGCGCCCATGTAATTGCCCAGGTGCAGCTTGCCAGTGGGACGCATACCGCTCAGGACGCGCTTGCGCGCCGATGGATGGTTCGGGTCTTGGGTCATCAACGGATTGCTTTCCTACCTGATGGTAACGGAATTTGCGCCCTGCTTCGAGCGGGAATCACATGACAAAGAGGACATGGTTGAACAGGGCGATGGCCGGCCCCAGAAAGACGCCAATCACGCGCCCGCCAAGGAAAAAAATCAGGAGCATGCTGACGATGCCGAGCGAATCGTACACGCGCAGCCAGTTATAGGGCAGCATGTGGCGCAGGACATGGCTGCCATCGAGCGGCGGCAGGGGCAGCAGGTTGAAGACCATCAGCAACAGGTCCAAAAAGACCGCGTAATACAGCAGCAACGCCAGGGGGAAAACAATCGGGCTGCCATTGACGACGCCCACATCCGCCACGCCCATCTGCACGGAGGCCACAGCGGACAGGACTGTTTGTGCGCTGATTGTTTTTAACAGCAGCAGCAACAGCATGGCCACGATGGCCGTCAGCAGGTTGCTGGCCGGCCCGGCCAGCGTGGTCAGGATGTCGTCGCGGACGTAGTGCTTGAAGTTGCGCGAGGTCACCGGCGTGGGCTTGGCCCAGCCAATGAGCGGCCAGCCAGAGAGAACGGCAAGCGCAGGCACGACGACCGTCCCAATTGGGTCAATGTGCCGGAGCGGGTTCAGCGTGACGCGGCCCAACATGCGCGCCGTCTGGTCGCCCAGGCGCGAGGCCATCCATCCGTGCGCCGCCTCGTGGAAGCTGAGGGCAAAGAGCAGGACGGCAATTTGAAACAGGATGAGTACAAGATGAAGGTTCATGTAGGTTGCGCGTGCAGCAGGACACGCTGAAGCGCGTCCATTGTGATGGTAGCATGGGGCCCGCGCGTCTTTGATGAAGTTTCGCCCTTGGGCCGGTCTAGATTGCGCCTGGGGCCTTCAATGGTCCACGCGCTCCCCGGCCCGGATGATGGCGTCGTAAGGGACATGCGCGTTGGGGCCGATCTCCGTGGGGGGATGGCCCCCGTCCCGCGCGGGCGCGCCAAGGATGGCGTGCTCCGCAATGGAAGAGCCGCGCCGCAGGAGGATTTCCCCGTGGTCATCCAGCCGGACGTGGCTGTGGACCACGCAATCGTCCTCGATGGTCAGGTTGTGGCCGTAGGGGAATTCAACCCCGTGGAAGATGGTCACATTGTGGCCGATGTGGCGAAAAAGATGACGGCCCAGCATGACGCGAAAACGAAAGCCCAGCCAGTGATTCAGGCCGACGGGCGAGCGGTCAAACATCTGCCAGAACCAGAGCAGCGGCTTGCGCAAGGCATACTGTTCCGTACTGCCTTCGACGGAATACTCCGCCTCCAGTGTGACGTTGCGCGGGTCCAGCGTCAACTCCAACACGTTGAAGGGCAGCTCGGTGTCCAGCGTGAAATTCAGCTTGCCTCCGTGCGGACGGCCCAGGTAAAGCTGGTGCAGTTGGTCGCGCACAATCTCCGAGCGGCGGTCCGGGTTCTGGTGCCGGGTGAACTCTGTGTCCAGGTGCGCAATCCAGCGCAGATAGGCCATCTCAGCATCGGGCTGGGGATGAAGGCTTTGATAGGAAATATCAGTCATGTCGCAACTTTTCTGGCCGCATCGGTGTGCTTGCATCCGCCATGCAGTGGAATGTGCGGGCGCATAATCTGAGGCTAGCACGATGCGGCGGGTGGACGTAGTTTGTTGCCGAATGCCCCACAGAATTGCGTATACTTGGCAGTGCTGTGCCTGTCCCGTAAGGCACGCTGCATCCTGCGTGCGGCGCAAGGCCCGGTACACGGCAACGCCACAAATCCATTGCAGGGGGCCCCTGACGATGACCAAGAGCAAGGTCCGCAAAGCTGTTTTTCCCGCCGCCGGTTTGGGCACGCGGTTTTTACCGGCCACCAAGGCCATCCCCAAGGAAATGCTGCCGGTGGTGGACAGGCCCATCATTCAATATGGCGTGGAAGAGGCCATCGCTGCCGGTTGCGAGCAGATCATCATCGTCACCGGTCGCGGCAAGAGCGTGATTGAGGACCACTTCGACATCAGCTTTGAGCTGGAGCACCAACTGGAATCGCGCGGCAAACACGAGCTGCTGGCGTTGGCGCGGCAGATTTCCAACATGGTGCGCATTGCCTACATCCGGCAAAAGGAGGCGATGGGACTGGGCCATGCCGTCCTGATGGCGCGTGACCTGGTGGGAGACGAACCCTTTGCCGTCATTCTTCCCGACGACATTATTGACGCGACCACCCCCTGCATGAAGCAAATGATGGAGGTCTTTGACGATGTCCAGTCCTCCATTCTGGCCACCCAGGTGGTGGAGGGGCCGGGCATCTCCGCCTATGGCGTGTTGGATTGCACGCCGCTCCCGCGGGACCCGCGCGTGATGGAGGTCCATAACCTGGTGGAAAAGCCCAAGCTGGCCGATGCGCCCTCAAAAAACGCCATCATTGGCCGCTATATCTTGACGCCACGCATCTTTGAATTGCTGGAGAAGACGCCGCTCGGCGCGGGCGGGGAGCTGCAATTGACCGACGGCATCCGCAGCCTGCTGCAATACGAAAAGGTCTATGGATACAGCTTTGCAGGCACACGATACGATGCCGGAGACAAGCTGGGTTTTCTACAGGCAACGGTGCAACTGGCCCTGGAGCGCGAGGACCTGGGACCGGCCTTCCGCAGTTGGCTCAAACAGTTGCCCCTATAAGAAATCCCGTCCTGTACATTTTTTGCAAAGACCTGCGCGGCCCTTCACGTGATACCGGAGGCATCCATCAGGGCCGCCATTGTGTACGCCACCAAAGCCATCTTTTCCAACTGGTGGCGCCAGGCCATGACACACAGGGGACGAGTGCGGAATAATCGAAACGGGTTTGCAGCGGGCGACATGGCTGCGGACCCCATTCTCTGCTTCTCCCAGGATGGTGCTCCATGGAAGTACACGACAAAGTGGCCAACTTCAGCTTGCAGGACCAGGACGAAAAGACCGTCCAGTTGAAAGATTTCGTTGGCAAGCCAGTGGTTTTGTTTTTCTACCCCAAGGCGGACACGCCGGGCTGCACCATTGAGGCCTGCGGTTTTCGCGATGGCCTCACCAAGCTGCAAAAGACAGGGGCCGTGGTGCTGGGCATCTCGCGCGACACGCCCAAGGCGCAAAAGAAATTCCAGGAAAAATACGGCCTGCCGTATCCCCTGCTTGCCGATGTAGACGAAAAGGTCTGCAAACAATTCGACGTGCTGCGCGAAAAAAACATGTACGGCAAAAAGGTCTGGGGCATTGAGCGCACCACCTTCCTGATTGGCCCGGACCAGCGGCTGGTCCAGGTCTTCCACAAAGTAAAGCCGGAGGGCCACGCTGAAGAGGTGCTGGCGGCCCTAAAGGAACACGCCAAGGCGGCCAAGTAGGCCGTGCCCACTCTTTGCGACGAGGCGACCGGCGGCAAACTCCGTTGCCGTCTGCTGCCGCGTTCTTTCTATCTGCAACCACCGCAAAGGCTGGCCCCCGCGCTGCTAGGGAAAATCCTGGTGCGGCGTTGGCGCGGCCATCTGCTTGCCGGTCGCATTGTGGAAGTGGAGGCGTATCTGGGCCGGGAAGACCCGGCGGCCCACGCCTTTGCTGGCCAGACCGCGCGCAATGCGGTGCTCTTTGGCCCGCCGGGACACGCGTATGTCTACGGCATTTACGGTCTGCACCATTGCCTGAACATTGCCTGCCAGCCGGAAGGGACGCCGGGATGCGTACTGCTGCGCGCGCTCGCGCCATTGCAGGGAGTGGCCGTCCTGCGGCGCAATCGGGGACTGCCGGTAAATGCAGCGGTACACAAGATCGCCAGCGGTCCGGGCAATCTCTGCGCAGCGCTGGCCATCACCCGCGCCCGCGACAATGGGAGGGACCTGACATACACCGCAAGCGGGCTGTTCCTGTTGGAGGATGGTGGCGCTGCGGGGGAAATCACCTGCACGCCGCGCGTGGGCATCCGCAAGGCCGCCGATTGGCCGCTGCGGTTTTTTATCGCGGGAGACGCTTGCGTCTCACACGGCGGGCGGTAGCAGGATGTTGTCAATCAGCCGCGTTGCACCCACATACGCGGCCACGGCCACCAGCGCACCGGCGCGCACCTCTTCCACCGGCAACAGCGTTTCCGCATCCACCACGGCCAGATAGTCCACCTTCACCGCTGTCTCCGTGGCAAAGACGCCGCGCATCGTCTCCAGCAAGGGCGCCGCGGCACGCTCGCCTTTTTGCGCCAGTGCTTCCGCGGTCTGCAACGCACGCGAGAGCACCAACGCCTGCCGCCGCTCCTCCGGCGACAGATAGCGGTTGCGTGAACTCATGGCCAGACCATCGGCCTCGCGGACGATGGGGCAAATGGCCAACTCCACCGGCAGGTCCAGGTCGCGCACCATACGCCGCAGCACGGCCACCTGCGCAGCGTCCTTCTGGCCAAAGAAGGCGACCTCCGGCTGCACAATGTGCAGCAGCTTGGCCACCACCGTGGCCACGCCGTAGAAATGTCCGGGACGCGAAGCGCCATCCAGCCGGTCGCTCAGGCCCTCCACGCGCACCACCGTGCTGGCCCCGGCGGGATACATCTCCTCTGGCGCGGGCGCAAAGAGCAGGTCCACGCGCTCGGCCTCCAACATGCGGCAATCGGCCTCAAAGGTGCGCGGATAGCGGGAAAAATCCTCCTGCGGCCCAAACTGCGTGGGGTTCACAAAGATGGAAACGGCCACCACCTCGCACCGCTGGCGCGCGGCCCGCAGCAGCGAACGATGGCCATCGTGCAGCGCGCCCATGGTTGGCACAAGGCCCACTGTGGGCGCTGCGGCTGGCGTGGGCTGCGACGTGCGCAAGGCGCGCAGGGCACTGCGCATCTCTGCAATGGTGTGGGCAATCTGCATGGGCAATCTTCCGGCTATGTTTTCTTTTGCTGCGAGGCGGCGTCACGTTCCAGCGCCGCGCGTGGTCCCTGTTGCAGATGATAGCTCTCCGCATCACTGGGAAAGGCGCGCGTCTCCACCGCCTGCCGGTACTGGCCAATGGCCTGGCGCATCAACGCGGCCACATCGCCGTAGCGGCGGACAAACTTTGCCGCTGGGGCAAAGGTGAGTCCCAGCAGGTCATGCACCACCAGGATTTGCCCATCGCAATCCGGCCCGGCGCCGATGCCGATGGTGGGGATGGCCAGCCCCACCGTAATGCGCGCGGCCACCTCGCGCGGGACGCCTTCCAACACCAGCAGCGCCGCGCCTGCGGCCTCCAACGCGGCAGCGTCCTCCACCAGCCGCTCCGCCGCCTCCGCAGATTTCCCCTGCACGCGATAGCCGCCCATGCGATGCACCGATTGCGGCGTCAATCCAAGGTGGCCAATCACGGGGACCTCCGCATCGACCAGCGCGCGCGTCAGCTCCACGCGCGGGCCTTCGATCTTGACCGCCTCCGCGCCCGCTTCCTTGATAAAGCGCATGGCGTTGGCGACGCCCTCCTGCACCGAGGCATGGTAAGAGCCATACGGCATGTCCGCCGCCAGCAGCGCCCAACGCACGCCACGCCGCGCCGCGCGGGTAAACAGCAGCATCTCTTCCACCGTGACAGGCAGCGTGTTCTCGTGGCCCAGCACCACCATGGCCAGCGAGTCGCCCACCAGCACCAGATCGATGCCCGCCTCGTCCACAATGCGGGCCGTGGCGTAATCGTAGGCCGTCAGCGCGGTGATGGGGAGGTGGTTGCGCTTCTTTTCCTGGAATGCGGGCAGGGTGATTTTTGCGGGGTGCGTGGGCGCGGCGGTTGCGCCGGTCGAGGGAAGGTCTGGGGCCGCATCGGCGTCCCGTGGTTGGGTCAGGCTCATGGCTGTCTCCAGTGCAGTTCCCTTCTACTCCGGCCAAAAACGGCCCACGCGGGATACCGCCTGCAACATTTGCAGCTTACGCCCGGAGCAAGTCGATGGGCAAGCGGGACCGTGCCATCGGCCCTTTGGCGCGCTCGATGTGGTCCCGCAGGACGGGGGATGATTGCGGGAGTTGCCGCCGTATGCTTCCTCCCATACAATCGGGAGTGGCCAAAATTATCCAACCTGTCCTGCTCGTCCACGGCGGCGCCTGGGCCATTCCAGATGAGATGGTGGAGGCCCATCAGCATGGCGTTGCCAAGGCCCTTGCTGCCGGTCATGCCCTGTTGCAAAAAGGGGCCACGGCCGTGGATGCGGTCGAGGCCGCCGTCTCTGTCCTCGAAGACGATGAGACCTTTGACGCCGGTCGCGGCAGCTTTCTTACCAGCGACGGGCGCGTGCAACTGGACGCCCTTGTCATGGACGGGGCCACCCTGCGCGCCGGGGGCGTTGCCTGTGTCGAGCGTCTGCGCAATCCCATCCGGGCCGCCCGCCTGGTGCTGGACAAAAGCCCGCATGTCTACTTCGTCGGCCCCGGCGCGGAGCAATTTGCCGCCAGCCACGGCATGGCCCTTATTGACAATGCGGAACTTGTCCTGGACCGCGAGCGCCTGCGTTTGGCCGAGGCGCAACAGAAAGAGCGGGCCGGTCTGCCCGACCTCACCTTTGCCGGCAATGCGGAGGCCCCCTCTGACGCATCCCCAGCAACTTCGCACGCCACTGCGCACGATGTTTCGCACGACACCGTCGGCGCCGTCGCCCTGGACGCCCACGGGGACCTCGCCGCCGCCACCTCCACCGGCGGCACGCTCAACAAGGCCCCCGGTCGCGTCGGCGATTCTTCCCTCATCGGCTGTGGCTGCTATGCGGACAACCTCTCCGCCGCTGTCTCCCTTACCGGCTGGGGGGAGCCCATCATGAAGCTGGTGCTGGGCAAATGGGCCGTGGACCGCGTGCAGCAGGGCATGGCCCCGCAACAGACCGCGCAGGACGCCATTGCCTATCTCTTCCGCCGACTTGGCGGACATGGCGGCATCATCCTGCTTGGCCCCGATGGGCGTTTTGGCCTCGCCCACAACACGCCCCGCATGGCCTGGGGCATCCAGACAGCAAGGGGCGTGGAAACCGGCATCCACCGCAACGCTGTGGGGGCGTAACACGCAACGCTGCCCACGCCGGGGCCATCGAAACGGGTTTCGCATCGGTTTACGACGTGGCTGGGGCGCGGCGGCGCAGTTTGCGCAGCAGGTATAGCAGCAGGCCCGCCAACAGCACGCCCAGGACCAGCAGGATGGAAAATGTGTGTTGGTGCGCCTGGTGCAGTATCAGATGCACGATCTCCGGGCCAAAGCGCACGGTCAGAATGCCCAGCACCAGATAATGTAGGGTGCGACCGCAGAAGACGGCGGCCATATAGGGCAGGATGCGCATCTCAAAGACGCCAGCACCGAAGGCAAAGAGCTTGAAGGGCGTGGGCGGTGGCATGGCGGCGGGGACCATCACGGCAAAAAACTCCTGTCGCTCAAAGCGGGTGCGGAGCTGCTCATATTTGGCGCGGTCAATGCGGCGCAGCAGGAAGAGTTCGCCCCCGGCGCGGCCAATCAAAAATGGCGCCAGGGCGCCGACCGCCGACCCCAGGCCCACCATGATGGCGTAGAGCCAGAAATGCTTGCGGTCCGCCCAGATGTAACCGGCGACGATGAAGTCCATGGGAATGGCGAGCGAGGAGGAATCAATGGCGGCCAGGGCCGCGACCCCCCAGAAGCCGAGCGGCTTCAGCACGGCCAGCAGCATGAACTTCGCGTGGGCCAATAACAATACGAGCTTGTGCTTCAATGGATTGCTTTCATTTTACGGGAAGTCCTGCGGTAGGATGTGCGGTCTCCCCGGCCAGCAGCGCCAGCGCGTGCGGCAGCAGCGGCAGGACCGCCTCCAGCGAATGGACTGCGCCGCGCGGGTTGCCGGGCAGGTTCAGGAGGAGCGTGCTGCCGCGCGTGCCACAGATGGCCCGGCTGAGCGGGGCCAGGGGAGTGTCTTTCAGGCCTTCGCGGCGCATTTGCTCGGCGGGGCCATCCAGGATGCGGTCGCAAACGGCGCGCGTGGCCTCTGGGGTCACGTCCCGCGGGCCAATCCCCGTGCCGCCGGTGGTGACGACCAGACGGGCCTGCGGCGCGGCCAGGCGAAGGGCGGCAGATATCTGCGCCGCGTCGTCAGGAAGCACGATGGTCTGGATGACGGTAAACCCCGCCGCCATCAGGCGTTGGACCACGGCTGGTCCGGAAAGGTCCTGCCTCGTTCCGGTAAAGCAGGAGTCGCTCACGGTAATCACAATGGCAGTCACAGTGTTGATTTTACCGGTTCCCAAACTTCCATCCGGCTGGTTTTCCAGAAGATGAGACAATAGAATAGACAAAAGGATGCAACACCGGTCCACCCCCAGCGCAAGGCCGGGCGTGGCCAGTGTCTTCCTCTGCTTTGCATGGCCACAACACAAATACCACCGAAAGCGCCGGAACGCCCCTCGCAGCCCAAGCTGGACGGAGCAAGTTCGCGCTATGGTTCCTATGAACAGCATGAACTTATCAGCCTGATCGATGATCTGGAGGACGAGCGTTCGCGCGCGCGCGTGCGGGAGGGGATATGGATATCGCTTCTCCTGCACCTGCTCCTTTTCTGGTCCATTGCCTATGCGCCGCATGTGCTTTTCCATCGTCCGTATGTGGTGAATCCCATTACGGCAGCGCTGCAAAAAAACAAGGAACTGACCTTTCTCAACATGCCTCCAGATGCGTTGAAGGAGCAGAAGCCGAAGCCGACCAATATCATTTCCGATAAAGACCGGGTGGCGCAGACTGCCCATCCCACACTGGACAAAAAAACGCTGGAAGAGTTGCAGGCGATGCAGCGCGCGGGCAATCCGCAGCCGCCCCCGCAACCCCCTGCACAGCAGCAGCAGGCACAGGCCGCGCAGCCACAGCAGCCACAGCAGCCACAGCAGCAGCAGAAACCCCTGCCTTCCGCCCCCAAACCCCAGCCCAGTGAAATGGCCAAGCTGGATGCGCCGTCGCTTCCCAAACCGCACATGCAGCCGAACCAGAATTCCGGCCAGAACATCAACCCCGGCAATATGTCTGTGGGCGAGATGATCCGTCAGGCGGAAAGGAACGCCGCGCGCAGCAATGGCCAATTTGGGAACAACGGAGACAATGCGCCGCTGGCCCATCCGGGGCTGCAATCCGGGGTGGAGGTCCTGAGCGACACCATGGGCGTGGACTTCGGGCCGTATCTGCGGCAGGTGGTCCAGGCCACGCAGAGCACTTGGGACCTTCTGATACCAGAGTCAGCGCGGGCGCCCCTGCTGAACAAAGGCAAGGTCGCCATCCAGTTCATTATTACGCCCGATGGCAGCGTGAAACAGATGCAACTGATCTTGCCCTCTGGCGATGTCTCCTTGGACCGCGCCGCGTGGGGCGGCATTACCGGGGCCGCGCCCTTCCCTCCGCTCCCCAAGCAATTCAAGGGGCCATATCTGGCGCTGCGCTTCTACTTCCTTTACAACGAACGTCCCGGAGAGAACGGAGCGCAATGAGGGGACCGGCCTTGCGGGAGCTGCGCCGTCGTCAGGCGATGGGGCTACTCTGGCTGGCCCTGGCGGTCCTTTTGTTCAGCGCGTGGCGCGCAGGCTGGCACGCAGTTTTTCTTCCCCGCTGGTGGAGATTGTGGTGACCGGGCAAAATCCGCAGGCCAATCTGCTGGCAAACCAAGGACCACTGCTGGAAGTCCCCAATTCCAATACTCCCCTGCTGGTGGCCCTACTGGGCGCCACGGCCAGCGGCAAAACGGCCCTTTCGTTGCGTCTGGCAGGGGCCTTTCAGGGGGAGATCGTCTATTGCGACTCGGTTGCCGTCTATCGCGGTCTGGAGATTGGCGCGGCCAAACCCACACCGGAGGAGCGCCGCCGCGTCCCCCATCACATGCTGGACATTGTCTCGCCTGAGACGCCATACACTGCCGGAGATTACAGCCGGGAGGCGCGCCGCGTCCTGCAGCAGATCGCCGGACGCGGCCATCTGCCGATCGTTGCTGGCGGCACGGGTTTCTATCTGCGCGCGTTGCTGGAGGGGCTTTTCGCCGGGCCGCAGCGCTCAGAGGCATTGCGGGAACGGCTCCATAGACGCGCGGCAGAGCGTGGCAGCGTGTATTTGCACCGTTTGCTTGCACGCCTGGACCCTGTCTCTGCCGCACGCATCCATCCCAACGACACGCCCAAGCTGGTGCGCGCCGTGGAAGTGTGCGTAGTGGCGCGGCAGCCGCTCTCCCAGGCATGGAGTGCGGGCACGGACCCCCTGCGTGGTTTCCGCATTTTACGCATCGGGCTGGACCCGCCGCGCAAGGAATTGTATGCCCGCATCGATCAACGCGCTGGGGCCATGTTTCAGCAAGGTCTGGTGGAAGAAACGCGGTCGCTGCTGGAACGATACGGCCCCGGCTGCCGCCCACTCGCTTCGCTGGGGTACAAACAGGCAACGGCGTTCCTGCATGGGGAGATGTCCTTGGACGCGGCCATTGCCGCCACGCAACAGGGCCATCGCAATTACGCCAAGCGCCAGGGCACCTGGTCCCGGCGTGGGCCACAGGTGCATTGGCTACATGGCTTTGGCGACGACACCACGATAGAGGACGCTGCCTTTGCCCTTGTGCGTGCGGCGTTGTAGTGCGCAGCGCGCACAAGGGCAGGGTCCGACAAGCACTCCCGGAAGGAAGCTGGTACACTAAAAAGTTTTGCAATTTGTATTGGAACAGGAGTGTATTGTATGGCGCAACAAATGCTTGCCCTCGTTAAGTCCGAGGCCCGTCCCGGCATGGATGTCCGTGAGGTCCCCGTCCCCACCTTTGGCCCCACGGAAGTGCTGGTCAAGGTCGATGCCGCCAGCGTCTGCGGCACAGACCTGCATATTTATGATTGGGACGCGTGGGCGCAACAACGCATCCATCCGCCGCTGATACCCGGCCATGAGTTCTGCGGCACGGTGGCCGCTGTGGGCGCGCGGGTGACCACCGTGCGCGAAGGGGACTTTGTTTCCGCCGAGATGCATGTGGCCTGCGGCAAGTGCCTGCAATGCCGCACTGGGCAGGCGCACATCTGCCAGCATGTAAAAATCATCGGCGTGGACTCCAACGGGGCCTTTGCCGATTACGTAGTCATCCCGGAATCGAACATCTGGAAGCTGGACCCCTCCCTGCCGCGCGAGTATGGCACCATCCTGGACCCGCTGGGCAACGCCGTCCATACCGTGCTGGCCGGGGAGATTGCCGCCAAGACCGTGGCCATCATCGGCTGCGGCCCCATCGGACTTTTCTCCATCGCCGTGGCCCGCGCCTGCGGGGCCACGTGCGTCTATGCGCTGGAGGTAAAGGAGCACCGCCGGGAACTGGCCAGGGCCATGCATGCCGATGTGATTTTGGACCCTGTAAACGAGGATGTTTACAGCGTGGTGATGGAAAAGACCGGTGGCGTGGGCGTCGATGTGGTGCTGGAAATGTCTGGCCACCCGGACGCCATGCGGCTGGGCTTCCGCATCCTGCGCACCGGCGGGCGCGTTTCTCTGCTGGGCATTCCTTCTAAACCGTTTGAGTTTGATTTTGCCAAGGACATTATTTTCAAGGGCGCCACGGTGCAGGGCATCAACGGGCGCAGGATGTTTGAGACCTGGTACCAGATGGAAGCGCTGCTAAAGTCCGGCAAACTGGACCTCTTCCCGGCCATCACACACCGCGTGCCCATGACGGACTTTGCCAAAGTCATGGCCCTGCTGGAGAGCGGCGAGGCCAGCAAAATTGTGCTGACGCCCCGGTAAGATGTGTCCAATCGCCGTCTATTGCTTCTGCAGCAATGGAAATTTTCGGGTCTTGGAAGGCCAGCGCGCCCATAAATAAGGGACGCTGGCCTTGCCATAGACCGGATTTCGCGCAACCATAGTGCCGTGCCCATTCCAGGGCGGGAAGCAACGGGCCATGTCTGTTGCTCTTGGTCCTGCGCTGTGGCCACGCGCGCAAGGAGCTTGCATGTTGCAGCCGGGAAAAGCAGTCAAGGTCTCCATCTATCTGGGCGAAGGCGCCAAGCACCACGGCGTGTCCACCTACTCCAGCATCCTCGACTTTCTTTTCTACCGCGGCGTTTCCGGGGCCACGGTCCTGAAAGGTGTCGCCGGGTTTGGGGCCGACCATCACATGCACACCATGAACCTCGTGGACATTTCTGACCATCTCCCCATAAAGATTGAATTCATTGAGTCGCGGGAAAAGGTGGACGCCCTGCTTGGGAAGCTGGAAGAGCTTGTCGGGTCTGGGATGATTGAGGTGCAGGAGACGATGGTTGCCAAGCCAGCGCACACATCGCAACCAAAACCGGCAGAGGTGGCCCCCCACATGAAGATTGAAGGCAAGGCGAAACTGATGCGTATCTATGTTGGCGAGAGCGACCGCTGGCAAGGTAAACCACTCTACCAGGCGCTTGTTGAGGCCATGCGCGCCAATGACATTGCTGGAGTCACTGTCCTGCGCGGCGTCCTCGGCTATGGCGCCCATCGCCGTGTCCACAAAGACAAGCCCCTACATCTGTCGCATGACAGCTCCATGGTGCTCTCTGTGGTGGACACAGAGGAAAAGCTGCGCGCCTTTATGCCCATTGTGGACCAGATGGTGTTTGAGGGCCTGGTGGTCCTCTCCGACGTAGACATCATCAAATACACGCACCGCGCAATGGAACTGGAAGACGCCCCAGCCGAGGCCCAAGGAAGTTAGCGGCCTGTGGCGTGGGCCCTGGTCGTTGCAATACATTGCCTGCTGCGTTGCCCTGGGCAGGACCGCGATTGCTGCAAGGCCAGGCCTGTGCGCCCATTGCCTGCTTCCGCAGGGGCTATGGTTTCTGACTTTGTTCCTGCGCAAGGGACTGGATGATTGGGCACCTCCCTTGTTCGTGCTTGCGTTCACATTGTCGGACCATCTGCTTCAATGCGCCCCGGACCAAGGACAGGGCGGCGATTTTGTCCTCCACAAGATGCAGCTTGGCCAGGGCCAAGTCATGCACCGCGCTGCAAGTCTGTGGACCATCCAGCTTGAGCAGTCCTGCAATGTCGCCTAGATTGAAGCCCAGGGTCTGCGCCCGCTTGATAAAGCGGATGCGCTGGACATCGTCCTGGGTGTACTCGCGATACCCTGAAAATGGCCGTTCCGGTTCCACCAACAAACCGGAGCGTTGATAGAAGCGCACCGTCTCCACGCCCACGCCTGCAGCGCCCGCTAATTTTCCTATGGTCAACCTGGATTGCATGCTTGACTCCGTACCCATGTACGGAGTTTACAGTGGTTACAGGTAGGAAGAAAAGGGCCCCATGTCACCAGAAAAATCAAAATCCACAGTGCTTGCAGTGGGCGGTCTGGCGGCGGTCCTCGCCTCCACCTGCTGCCTGGGGCCGTTGCTGCTGATTGTCCTGGGCTTCAGCGGCGCATGGATCGGGAACCTGAGCAGGCTGGAACCCTATCGCCCGCTGTTCATTGCTGTGGCGCTGGTCGCACTGTTCTTTGCTTGGCGACGCATCTACCGCCCGGCAGAGAAGTGCCTGCCTGGCGAGGTCTGCGCTCTGCCACAAACAAACCGCCTTTATAAAGTCCTGTTTTGGGCCGTCGCTGTGCTGGTGCTGGTTGCGCTGTCCTTTCCCTACGTCGCACCACTTTTCTACTAAAGGAGAAATGTATGAAGACCCTGAAAAAGCTGTCCATGTTGCTGGTGCTGGCCGCTGCGCTGCCCGTCCTTGCGGCAAGCAAGACCGTCACGTTGTCCATCCCGTCCATGACCTGTCCGGTCTGCCCAATCACAGTAAAGAAGGCCCTCATGGCCGTCCCTGGCGTTTCCAAGGCAGAGGTCAGCTACGCCAAAAAAGAGGCCGTTGTTACCTTTGATGACGCTAAAACCAACGTGGGCGCACTGGCCCAAGCGACTGCCAACGCCGGCTACCCCTCGACACCGGAAGGAAAGGTGAAGTAATGGACCTGCAATGCACATGTTGCGAAACAGGGACGGCCCTGAAAGTGGATGACTGCTGCGCCACGTCACAATCAGGGCCGCTACAAGTTGCGGTGATTGGCAGTGGCGGCGCGGCCTTTGCCGCCGCCATCCGGCTACAGGAAGGTGGCGCGAAGGTAACAATAGTGGAGCGGGGCACGACCGGCGGCACCTGCGTCAATATCGGCTGCGTGCCCTCCAAGATATTGATCAGCGCGGCCCATGTTGCCCACCTTCGCACCTCCAGTCCGTTCGATGGGGGTATCTCCGCAGTGCGGCCCAGCGTGGACCGGGCCGTGCTGCAGGCGCAGCAGCAGGCGCGCGTGGAGGAACTGAGAAAGGCCAAGTATGAATCGATCCTCGATCACAGCGCCAACATTCGGTTGCTGCATGGGGAGGCGCGATTTGCCAACGACCACACTTTGCTGGTGAAGGGGGCCGATGGCCGGGAGCTGGCGCTGCCATTTGATCGCGTGTTGATTGCCACTGGCGCATCGCCCGCAATTCCGTCGATACCGGGTCTGGAAGGTACGCCGTACTGGACATCCACCGAAGCGCTGGCCGCGCAAAATTTGCCGGAGCACTTGATCGTCTACGGCGGTTCCTACATCGCGTTGGAACTGGCGCAGGCATTCCTGCGGCTGGGCAGCAAGGTCACGATGATCGTCCGCTCCAGGATTTTGTCGCGCTACGACCAACAGATCGGGGAGACAATCCAGCAAGTCCTTGTTGAAGAGGGCATGCGCATCCTCACCGGCCAGCAAATCCAGAGTGTCCAGCATGACGGAAAATTTTTTACTGTGGACACTGGACACGAACGTATCAGCGGCGATCATCTGCTGCTTGCGACCGGGCGCAGGCCCAACACCGCCAACCTTGCCCTGGAAAATGCCGGGGTCGTTACGAACGAAAAAGGCGCGGTCCCAGTCGATGAGTTCCTGCGCACATCCAATCCGCACATCTATGCTGCGGGGGATTGCACCACCAACCCGGAGTATGTCTACGTTGCCGCTGCTGCTGGAACGCGGGCGGCGATGAATATGCTCGGCGGAAAGGAACGGTTGGACTTGTCTGTGGTGCCGGGGGTGGTGTTCACCGATCCGCAGATTGCAACCGTTGGTCTGGATGAATCCGCCGCCCGCGCGGGCGGATTGCGGGTGGACACGCGGACCCTCACGCTGGACAACGTGCCCCGCGCGTTGGCAAATTTCGACACGCGCGGATTCATCAAGCTGGTCGCGGAAGAGGGAAGCGGAAGGCTTCTCGGCGTACAGGCCGTGGCCTCGCAAGCTGGAGAGCTGGTCCAAACCGCAGCGCTTGCCATTCGCGCACAGATGACCGTCAACGACCTTGCAGGCCAACTTTTCCCGTACTTGACCATGGTCGAAGGACTCAAGCTGGCAGCACAGACCTTTACCCGAGACGTCAAACAGCTTTCCTGCTGCGCTGGATAAGTACCTTGGGGCCGGTGCTGAAAGGCCTGCCGTCATGGGTGGGCCATGCACTTGGAGGCGTTGGGCCGGGGCAACCTTCCGTGTCTTTTCCTGCCTGGAGAGACCCGGTAGTGTCTTTCTCGCTCCACTCTACACTCTACTTCGCACGCATCGTCGAAGCACTTGGACTGTGTAGACACGCTTGGATTGGTGGCGGCGGACAGAATCGAACTGTCGACCTACGGGTTATGAGTCCGTCGCTCTAACCATCTGAGCTACGCCGCCGGGAATTTTTAGAGGACCACAGTTGGCACAGAAAAATACGCCCGCCGAAGCGACGGGCGACCATCGGAAGACACCCATACACAGAACATCGCAGGACATCCCCGCGCCTTCCTCTATTTAGATGATACGGAGCGTCAAAATACACTGTCAAATCGCGTCCTTTCAGGACGGCCTGTTCAAGCGCCCCTGGGAGGGGGCCGGACGGGCCCATTTCCTGGTGCGATGCCAGACGGACGCGTAGTAGTGGAATGGGCCTTCCGGCATAGACTGTTTGCATTTCGAAATAATCTTTCTTGAAGAACCATCCATCGCGGTACATATTGGACCGTCAAGAAAAACCATGCTTCGTGTGCATGGAAGTCGCCCCAAGTGCGCCGTAGTGGGCAGCGATGGTTGCGCGCCCCTGGCGGTCTTTTTCTCTGCACAACAACCCATTTGAAACGAAGGCGCAGATGTTTCAATTGTGAAATATGGCCGATGAATGTTTTACTAGTAAAATAATTTAATTTTGTTGACAGAACCGCTGTGACCTCCGTATAGTGTTTCAAGATCACGAATGGAACAGGATGGCGCGGTGAAAGGAATGCGTGGCGCTGGCGCCAGCAGCAAAACGTTCCATGGTCATGCTGTCCAAGGGTAGCAAATGTTCAGCGATCCAAATCACGACGTTGTCCGCTTGAACGCACCTGGAGTTTTGTTCAGTGCGGGGACCAGCGGGCCTGCGCAACCTTACAGACTGGCCCTGCGCGCTGTCCCCTCCCCTGGTCTTTTTCGCCAATTATGTCGTCAGCAGTATTTGCAGGGTGCATGTAGTACTGCATGTCTTCCTCTTTTGGCACGATCCAGTCGACCCAGGCAATCCAACCTTCAATGTCCGGACCAGAAATACATTGGCCGGACATTGAACCCAATCCGTGGGACCGTTTCAAAAATATTCTTAGGAGTGCATATATGAAATTGACAAGGAAACTCTGGTGGCCCTTCTTCGTGCTGTTGGTGGCCATTGGGACCAGCACCATGGGCCACGCCCAATTCAGCTCCAACGTTGAAGGGACAGTGACTGACGCTACCGGCGCGGTCGTTCAAAATGCGACGGTAACGCTGCACAACACAGGAACGGGGGTCGATTTGACCGGGACGACCAATGGGTCGGGTTTTTATCGGTTTAGTGCCGTTGCCCCTGGAAACTACACGGTGAACGCCGCGCATGCTGGGTTCAAGGACGTGTCGATCGCCGTCCTGCTGACCACAGGTGAGACGCGCGGCGTCAACATTGCCCTTGCGGTCGCAGCGGCGGGGACGAACATAACGGTGAAAAGCGTCGCGCCTGCACTGAACCCGGAAGAGACGCGCATCGAGTCGACAATCCCCGCGCAGGAGATCAGCCAGTTGCCTTTGGCCAACCGCGACGTGCAGGAACTGGTCGCGTTGACACCTGGCATTGTCGGCCACCAGAATGAGTCGCCCAGCAATGGCTATGGGTCATCCATTTTTGCGGGGAGTTTTAACCCTCCCTATTCCGCCAATGGGCAGAGCACAGGCGGCAACCTATGGTTGATTGACGATCTGCCGGTGAACGACGATGTCAATCAAGGCAATGCCCTGATGCTGCCCAACGCTGACATGATCGGCGAGGTCGCCCTGCAGACGCAGACCTATTCGTCGGAGAACGGCTCGTCCGCATCCATGCAGACATCCTTCACAACCAAGTCAGGCACCAATGACTACCATGGCGCCGTCGACTACAGCTATGACGGGTCCAATGTAGGCAGCGCGAAGGACGCCGTGTCTGGCACCGTGGCGGAGTTCCATCAGGACCTGATGCTGGTCTCCGGTGGCGGTCCCATCATCAAGGACCGGACATTCTTCTTTGGTTCCATGGAAAGGCAACTGGCCGGCATTGGTGCGGTGGGAAGTGACTTCCCATACTTCACGCAACAGTTTGGCGCCTGGGCACTGTCGCAGTTCCCAGACTCCGGCGCGGCGCAAGCGCTGGTCTTTGCTCCGCCCACACGCGATATTGGTGGTCAAGTGAAATATGCTTCTGACTATGGGATCGCCTGCGGCACCACCCAAACGGTGCCGGCGACCAAGGGAAGCGCAAACCCACTCACCTACAATCTGCCATGTAACATTCCGATCAATGTTACGAACGCATTCCTCAACCAGTCGCAACCATTCGATGGCATCCAATGGAATGTGCGGCTGGACCAGAACTTCCGGCAAGGCAAAGACCGCATCTATGGAATGTTTGAACGCATTGACCAGAAACTGGGGGACTTGGCCGAACGGCCCGCAATGGATGGTGAAAGTCCCAGCCAGAACAAATACTTCTCAGTCAACTACATCCACCTGTTCTCTGACAAGCTCCTGAATGAGGCGCATTTTGGCAACCTACGGTCGATTAGCGGCTTGGCGGCCAAAGACAACCGCTCGCTTTCCATTCCATGGCTCCCGATAATGATCGATACATCGGCCCACTACCAATACACCTTCCCCTTTGGAATCACGCCATTTACCTCACAAGTACTAAAGGAGCACACGTACGCGCTCCGCGACACAGTCACCTACACCCTGAACCGGCACAACATACGCGCCGGCTATCAGTTCTATCGCGGCGACTTCTTCCAGAACTCCAGTGGAATTTTTTCACGTCCATTTGTTCCGTTCTATTTCACGGACATGTTCTCGTGGGTCAGCAATACAGCATCCGCAGGATACAGCCTCTATACCATTGGTGGCCAGACCGGCAAGGCAGTACCGCAATATTATGGGGCGTCGTCAATATATAACAGCGTCTTTGTGGAAGACACCTGGCAGGCGTTGGAGAACCTGACCATCACCGCAGGCATCCGTTACGACGACTACGGCAATCCGGAGAAGTATGGATCGACCGCACAACCCTTCGCGGCGATGTTTCCCGGGACGGGGGCCAACTTCCAGCAGCAGGTGTGGGACACCTCCACGAAGATCGTCTCCAAGGCGTTTACACAATCGCAGGACGTGAACTTTCTGCCCCGCTTTGGTTTTGCCTACATGCCAACCAAGAACAACACAATGGCCATACGCGGCGGGATAGGGCTGTATGAGAACGTGCTGACCCCGGCCCAGATCGCCATCAATCTGCCCACCCAGCCGCCGAACCGGATCAGCCTGACCCCACATGGCGTCGTCCCTTACGGCAACTTCCAATCCATCAGCTTTCCTTATGGCTATAACTATTCCTTCCCTGTCTATGGCGTAGACCCCCATGGCAATGTGTACTCCAATGCCGCGCAGACCAGCGTCTTCTCGGCGAACCTGAATGGGTTTATACCGACACTGAAGCCGGAAAAGTTCCTGCACTACTCCCTGGGAGTGGAGCAGCAGCTTCCTTACAACGCGGTACTGGGCATTACGTATGCGGGCAGCCATGGCTATGATTTGGTGTATGGTTCAAACGGCGTTGGAGGCCCAAATTCCGACTACAACCTGACACCCGACTCTCCCACAGCAAGGCCAACAAGTGAGTGGGGCCAACTCAACTATGGGCGCAATGGGCTTACCAGCAACTACAATGCAATGATTGTTACCCTGAAGCAGAACTACAAGACGTTGAGCTATCAGGCAAACTATAACTGGTCGAAGGCGATGCAGGATGCTCCAGAAACTAACAATAGCTCCTCTTATGCGTTCTGGCCTGGAATCTATGTGCCAAAGACGTATTATGGGCCGTCGCCGCTCGATGAAACTAACACATTCTCTCTTGGCGGCGCGTATGAGGTCCCAAGGACGCACTTCCAAAGCAGCATACTAAACCAGGCGGCATCCAACTGGAGAATCAGCAGTATTATCATTGCCCAGAGCGGCACGCCCTTCTCGGTGACCGTGCCCGTTAACGTCCTGAACGCGGACAAATCCGTCCGGTTCCACACGGACTATCAGTTGGACGGCAGTGACAAATTCGACAGTACAAATGGCACGCCAGGGTTCCCAAACTATACGGGGAAGAGAAGTGGTTTCTCGCGTTCCAAGGCGTATATCCACAATGCCCCCACGGGCGGGATCAACACCCTGAATCCTGCACAGTTCAGCGACCCGGCAGGTGCGGGGAGTGTGCCGGTGCTTAGCGGCCAGGGGGCGAACACCTTCCGCAACTTTGGCTATTTCGTGGTGAATGCGGGCGCGGCCAAGGGCTTCAAAGTTCCATTTCCTGGGCGGGAAGAAGGCGCACAGCTCATCCTGCGCGGGGAAGCAATCAACCTGCTGAACCGGACCAATTGGCAGGCGATCAACAATAACCTGGACCAACTGAACACGCCCAATGGTTTTGGCGCTTCCAATGCGGACTTTCAGAAGCGCTACCTTCAGATTGGAGGACGTTTCGAGTTCTAGGCAAAGACAACAAACATGAAGCACGGCAAGGCCCCATTACCGTGGGGCCTTTGCTCTCTGGTAACGCTGCGATCATGCACGATGGATTTTCCGCAGATATGTTACTTTTGAACACATTCCTCAACTATTTGCAAAGTCCAGAATTATAGATATTCTCGTGAGGGAAACGATGAATTTCAATCGCAGGGATGTTTTGAAGGTCCTTCCTGCAGTGGCCGCCGCCAACCTGACTGCTCCTGTCCTGGCGAATGCTTCTACGTCTTCGATCCGCATCGATCCTGAAAAGGAAGTCTACCTTCCGCTGGAAACAATCACGGTGCGGGGCGCCAGACACGGCACGGTCTTGGTCCTCGATGGAGAGGGAGAGGCGTATCTGCGTGCGCCAGCAAACGATCCGTTTACCTTCATCGTAGGGGGCAGCCTCGGCTTGCAGAAGGTCATGATCGTTGATGAGAACGGAGCAACTGCCGCCGAGGCCACCTTCAACGTCGATTGCGCGACAGAGATAGATGACGAGGGCGGGACTTATCGCAGCTTGATGGGGTCCGTGCTGTGGACGGGAATGTCCTGGAACAAGGGCGCTCCTGTCAATGTGGTCCGTTATAAGGACAGGGTGTACGAGTTTTTTGTCAATTGGGTCTTTGACCATACGCTGACGATGAAGGGAATGAAGTACTACTGGCCCGATTTGAAGGACGCGGTCGATTTCTTCGCGGCGACGCAACGCGGGGACGGCATGATCTGGGAGAACTGTTTTCCCGCCACGCCTGGGCCGAACTATTTCGATTGGAAGTTCAACTATGGGGATTTCGTCCGCCGCATTGAAGATGGGCGTTTCCAACTACGCCGGGCGCCGGTGGAGAGCCACGTAGAGCAGTTCTATCTGGAATGCCTGTACTACACCTGGAAGGCCACGGGTGACCATGAGTGGATGAAAGGGAAACTGGATGTCGCAGTCCGGGCGGTGCGGTACGCAACCAGCGATCCTTACCGATGGTCAGAGAAGCATCAATTGATGCACCGCGGCTTCACCATCGATACGTGGGACTTTGTCTCCGACGACCAGAAGAAGATCGGCAGCGGTTCCGGATTTGTGGTGTATCTAGGGAAGAGCGAATTTGGGGTCTTCTATGGAGACAACACCAACCTGATTGTAGGTTGCAGGCGCCTGGCCGAGATGCTGACGCACGCCGGACGCGGGCAAGAGGCGCCTGAATTCACAAAATTGGCTGATAAGTTGCAAGAACGGCTGGATGCACTTGCGTGGAATGGGGACTTTTACACCCATTGGATTGCGGAAAATCCTGACTATCACCCAAAGGTTGGCGTGGACATGTCCACGCAGGTTTCGCTGTCAAATGCTTACTCGTTGAACCGTGGGATTTCGCATGAGAAATGCGTTGCGATCATAAAGACGTATCAGAGGATTCGTCAAGAAATGCCGACTAATTCACCGGGAGAGTTCTACAGCATCTATCCACCTTTCCAGACTGATTTTGGGGTGGGGGATGGAATGTTATGGGAATATGTAAATGGCGGCGTTCTCTCCGTCGTGGCTGGAGAGCTTGCCCACGGCGCATTCGAGCACGGCTTTGAAGAATATGCCGTTGATATTCTGAAGCGCGAGAAATTAGTTGCCGACCGCTATCATGGCTATCTTCCTGCTACATTGCGTGGCAAGGGAGTTGGGGAGATGAAGAGGACTTTCACAAAGCTCGACTTGCAGACCGTTGCGAACGCGACCTTTGAAGGAGAGGCTGTGGGTGTGGCCCCTTGGATCAATCGCAAGGCACATGATCTTGAAGGCATCCCGACAGGCGCGCAGGAGTTTCAGGGTGTACAGTTGGATGTTATGGACCCTGCCTTGAACCAAGGTCGGTGCTGCCTGGGGCTGGCCCAAGACCCACGATACGTCCAGGAAGCAAGTGTCCCAGTGGACGCGAAGGCCGCTTCCCTCTATCTATTACATGTTGCTGGTGGCAGTGAGGTCACAGTCGGCGTTCTGACAATGCGCTATAAGGACGGGTCCTCCTACGCGCAATATATCGAGTCGGGCAAGAATGTTGGCGGGCCATACGAGCCGAAAGACAGCCGATACAACATGGAGGGGCCACGGACTGAAGACAAACTGCGGGTCGCATGGACACGTACCACCAAGGACATGCTGGAGCTAGGCATTTATGTTGCAGGCTTTGAGAACCCGCACCCAGAACGTGAGATAGAATCAATCCACTTCCAAGCTGGAGTTGGAAACAGTATCTGGATGGTGTTGGCTGCGACCCTTAGTAGTGGCCCTGTTTTCTTTGCACCCTATGACGATCTATCATTTGGCATTCCTGATGGGTGGAGTGCTGCTATAATCTATGCTCTCGTCGAAGGCCTGGCGGGAGTGGTGGATGAGGATGTGGCCTTCGAACGCACTCGCCTTTCCCCGCGATGGGAAGCTGCTGGTGTTGGCGCAGCGAGGGTCGCGATCAGATATCCGGCCTCCAACGGATATTGTAGTTATAGTTATAAGAAGGACGCATCCGGGGACCGACTGGAAATCCAACTCACAGGTACGGGGCGGCACTTTAATCTGGAGATGCTGCTGCCCAAGGGGAGAAAGCTCCAGTCAGCGGGCCATAATGGAAATGCGGTCACTACCCACATTCGGACGGTTGAAGGGTCGCAATATGCCGTGGTCGAGATTTCGCGCCGGGGTGTGCACCGGGTTGAATTCGTTTTGGCCTGATGAAAACAGGCCACGACGCGGTAGGAGTAGGCAGATATCCGTGGAGGTAATGATATGTCTGAGCAGAAATTAACGCGGCGTGGGTTTATCGGTTCGTCTGGGGCGGCCATGCTGGCTGGACTTGCTTCACAGGTTGCAGGCCAGACCGGGGTGGGTGAAAGTATAGCGACGCAGGTATCTCAAGGGCCACTGCAAAGGCAAGCACACACACAACCTAACCTGATACTCTTTATGCCAGATGAATTGCGGGCTGACGCCTTGGCTTGTTATGGGAACCCGCTGACACACACGCCAAACTTCGACAAACTGGCGCAGGAAGGGACGCGCTTTGCAAACTGCCACGTACAGTATCCTGTTTGCGGCGCATCACGCTGCAGCATGTTGACAGGCTGGCCGACGAGCGTACGCGGCCATCGCAGTCTGACTTATTTTTTGCGTCCCGACGAGCCAAATATGTTTCGCTATCTTCGTCAGGCGGGCTATGACGTCTTCTGGTATGGAAAGAACGATGCGCTGGCAGCCGGGTCCTTTTATCAGAGCGTGACGATGTGGAACTACCCCAGTCCACCGCCGATAAGGATTCCAAGGGAACATCGCAAAACACAGTCCTTCACGGACAAAATCATTGGCCCGGACACATTCATTGGACTTACGACAGGGGACCGCACCGAAACCCAAGACTACGGCTCAGTCCAGTCCGCCATTCGCATCCTCGAACGGAAAGAACAGGACCGGCCTTTTTGCATATTTCTTCCATTGCTCTTTCCGCACCCTCCCTATGCCTCGCCCGATGGGTTCAATACCATGTATCATCCTGCGGACATCCATGGATTGCGTCCAATAGATCTGCCCCGAAAACCGAGTTACATTGCGGGCATTCGCAAGGCCTACGGACTGGATGGCCTGTCGGAGGACACATTCCGCAAAGTGCGTGCGCTGTATTACGGAATGGTCAGTTACAGTGATTGGCTCATGGGTGAATTGCTTGAGGCCGTCGAACGCACGAACCATGATCGTGACACAGCGGTCTTTCTTTTGTCAGACCACGGTGATTATGCGGGGGACTATGGGCTTGTCGAAAAGTGGCCCAGTGGCCTTGAAGACGTACTTACGCATGTCCCACTTATCGCCCGCGTTCCAGGCGGGGTGCAGGGCAATAGTCAAAAGGACATTGTCGAATTGTTCGACGTAATGGCCACCTGCATAGACCTTGCACGGACCCAGGCACAACATACCCACTTTGCCCGCAGCCTGGTCCCACAAATCCACGGCGGGCCCGGCGATCCTGAACGCGCTGCGTTTTCTGAAGGTGGATATAACCAGTACGAGCCCCAGTGTTTTGAGGATGGTGCTTCTCCTGGATCGTTGTACTATCCAAAGATAAACCTACAGGACGAGCATCCAGAAACGATCAGCAGGGCCGCGATGGTCCGCACGCATGAATATAAGCTGGTCAGCCGCCCGCGAGGACAAAGCGAGCTGTATGTCTACAAGGACGACCCCCAGGAGATCCACAACCGTTTTGGAGACCGGGATGTTGCCGATGTCCAACACGGACTACAGCAACAACTCTTACATTGGTATGTGAATACGACAGGGATCGCGCCCTTCGATAAAGACCAGCGGGGCCTTCCAGCCTATTACCCATCGCCAACATTTCCGCTTTCAATGGGGCCTGCCGTGCGCGAAATTGTCGACCAGGATTGATATGTATTGGGTTGTACATTGCTCCGTGGGGATGTTGCCCAGCAATAAGGGGCCGTGCAGGGTCCCCTTAGAGGGGAAAAAGGCCCGCTAACTATGAGTGGTCATGCATTTCACATTATGACAAAGCCAGGGGGGCCAATCTGCAACCTGGACTGTAAATATTGTTTTTATTTAGAGAAGGAAGCCCTGTATCCGAACGACCAGAAGTGGGCCATGCACCCTGACATTCTGGAATCCTATATTAGACAATATATCAATGCGCAGCCAACGGATGTTGTCTATTTTGCCTGGCAGGGCGGTGAACCTACCTTGCTGGGTCTGGATTTCTTCCGCAAGGTGGTAGAGTTACAAAAGAAGTATGCGAATGGCAAGCAGATAGAAAACTCTTTCCAGACCAATGGTGTCCTCTTGGACGATGCATGGGGAGGGTTTTTCTCGGAAAATAAATTTCTGGTTGGGATTTCGATTGACGGGCCGCAGCGTCTGCATGATGCCTATCGGGTGGACAAAGGGGGCATAGGGAGTTTCCATAGGACCATGGCTGGCATGAAGACACTCAAGCGCAATGGTGTGTCTTACAATACCTTGACGACCGTCCATCGCGCAAACTCCTGCCATCCATTAGAGGTCTACCGTTTTCTGCGTGAGCAGGGAAGCGGACACATGCAATTTATTCCTATCATTGAGAGGAAGACATCACAGACCACCCACGATGGACTGACGCTGGTGTTGCCAACCTATGCTGCGGATGCGCAGGTGACGGAATGGTCTGTTGGCCCGGAGCAGTATGGCAGGTTCCTATGCATTATATTTGACGAATGGATACGGCGTGATGTGGGTAAACAGTTCGTCCAGCTCTTTGATGTTTCTCTTGAAATGTGGTCAGGCCAGGAGGCCAGCCTGTGTGTGTTTCGCCGCAAGTGTGGCCAGGCGTTGGCAATGGAACATAATGGCGACCTTTATTCCTGTGACCACTTTGTTTATCCAGAAGACAAGCTGGGCAATATCATGGAAACCCAGTTGACAGAGCTGGTGGACGCGCCGCAGCAAAAGAAATTCGGGGAAGACAAGGAAAACACTCTGCCAAAATACTGCCAGAGATGCGACGTCCAATTTGTCTGCAACGGGGAATGCCCCAAACACCGTTTTCTTACAACACCGGATGGGGAGCCAGGTTTGAATTATTTGTGTGCTGGGTACAAGATGTTTTTCCATCATGTAGACCCGTATATGCAGTTCATGGCAGGCCAGCTTCGGCAGGGACAAGCGCCTGCGAATGTGATGCGTTGGGTCGCCCAGCAGGATGCAGCCGGGTCTGCAGACGGCAAGGCCAGACGCAATGGAATGTGTCCGTGCGGCAGCGGGAAAAAGTACAAAGTATGTTGCCTGCTGCATGGCCGCCAGTAAAGCAGCATAGAAGTTATACCTGTTGGACCGAACTTATGCCATTGTCCGGCTGCCTGCTCCTGACCTAGTATGGACCTTCTTTTACTGCTCTGAGGTAAATGGCGATGCAGGCAGGCCGTCCCCATTATAGAGATTGCACGCTGGGTCCGCGGCCCATCCATATCGTACGGAAACCGGCGCAGGGACGTCCGTGCTCGAAGCCAGCACAGTATGTCCTTCTATGGTGGCTTTTGCCGGAACAAATCTACCATCGCTTCCAGCCACTTCGAATCCCCGTAACCCACCGCCTTTGGAAACCAGCCCACTTTGCGCGTGATCGAACCAGACGCGCATTTGCGCCCCCATTGGTACTGCCTCCTGAAATAAAGGACCGGAATCTTCTACCTTCTCTCCATACGACAGGGCACGCGCCCATAGGGCCAGTCGATGACCTACGTCTTTCTTGTCGGTAGGGTGGACGTTGTCGGGGTCCCCAATGTCGATGGTGACCGCCATCCCGGTATTTCTGAGTGCCAGGGCCTTGCGTTGTGCTTCGCGTACTGGGGGCCAGTCAGTCCCAGGGCGGAAGTTTGCAATCTGGACGAAAAGGAACGGGAAGTCCCCCTGTTTCCACTGCGTGCGCCAATCGCTTATCAATGTTTGAAACAGGTGCGCATAAACAGGCGCACGCAGTGGGTCGGTGCTACTTTCTCCCTGGTACCAAATGACCCCTCGGATTGGAAGGGGTGTCAGCGGCGCAATCATGGCGTTGAAAAGCCTTGCAGGCGCCCAGGAGTTTGGATCAGGGCGCCAATGGAATTTCGGCAGTGGTTTACCCTCTGCTTTTGCTTCTTCTGTTTCTTGCTGCTCCTTTTTTTGTTGTAGCAAGACCGTTGACTCATTCCCCATCATCTGGGCCTCTGCTGCAAAGACCGGCATCAGGGACGGGTCGGAACTGAGCGCGGAGAGGCTGGTCCATGCTTCTGCGGGGGTGCCTCCCCAGTCGGCCTCGATCAGGCCGATCGGGACGTCTTCTTTGGTGAGTAACTCGCGTCCGAAATAGTAGGCAACTGCGGAAAAGTCCGTAACACTTTGCGGCGTACATGCCGTCCAGGGTTGCGCAGATACATCTTCCAGTGGATAGTCAGAGGCCGTATCTCTTACGTGGAAAAGCCGGAGCCTGGGCAGATTGGCATTTGCAATTTCCTGTTGTGAATCCTGGACGCCATTGGTCCCCGCGGTCTTTCCCATTGGAAATCCCATGTTCGACTGCCCAGACGCGATCCATAGGTCTCCAACCAGTACGTCTGTATATGTAATTGTGTTCTTACCACGGACAGTCAACGTAAATGGCCCTCCGGCAGGCGCAGGCGGAAGGTATAGCCCCCAACGGCCAAGCTCATCCGCCACAGCGCTGCCTTCGCGCCCATGAAAACTGACGTAAATTTTCTCCCCAGGGCCAGCGCTTCCCCAGATGTGTATGGGCTGGCCACGCTGAAGGACCATGTGGTCCATAAGCACACTGGGCAGCCTGACCTCCGCCCTTGCAGAAAAACTTATAGCTACCATTACGACCAGTAATACAGGGAATGTCCTGAGTGTTCTCCGCATGGGTGCGCTTCCTCTACCGTGTCCATTGAATTTGTACTATCTATAAATTGTAATTCATGCAATGGAGCTGTGGGACGTCCCGGTCCCTTGGTTTGATGGGTCCCATATTGGAACAAGGCAGCTACACTGAAGGCGCAAGGAGTTTCATCCATGGGAGGAAGGTAGGACGATGGCCAACACGCGGAAGGAGAAAGACACGCTGGGGACCGTGGAGGTGCCGGCGACGGCTTATTACGGGGCGCAAACGCAACGCGCTGTGGAGAACTTTCCCATCTCCGGGATGCGCGCCCATCCGTTGCTGATACGCGCCTTCGGCATGGTGAAGTCCGCCGCCGCGCAGGCCAACAAGGAACTGGGCCTGCTGGAGGCCTCGCGCGCTGACGCCATTCTGCGGGCCGCGCAGGAGGTCATCGACGGCAAATGGGACGGCGAGTTTGTGGTGGACGTTTTCCAGGCCGGCGCGGGCGTCAGCTTCCACATGAATTGCAACGAGGTGATCGCCAACCGCGCCAATGAAATTCTTGGCGGCAAGCTGGGCGTGTACGACAAGGTCCATCCCAATGACCACGTCAATTACGGCCAGTCCACCAATGACATTTTCCCCACCGGGATGCGCGTGGGAGCGTTGTTGGCGCTGGAGACGCTCTACCCGGTGTTGGATGCGCTGGCGGCCAGCTTCGAAAGCAAGGGCAAAGAGTTCCACGGCGTGATGAAGTCTGGTCGCACGCACATGCAGGACGCTGTGCCCATCCGTCTGGGGCAGGAGTTTGCCGCTTACGCTGTGGCCATCCGCAAGGCGCATGCGCACATCGCGCAGGCCGCCGATGCGCTGCGCGAGGTGGGACTGGGCGGCTCTGCCGTTGGCACCGGCCTTAATACCCATCCTGATTACCGCGCCAAGGCCATCGCACACCTGGCGCGTATTTCCGGGCTGAAGCTGGCGCCCGCTGAAGATATGTGCTGGGCCATGCAATCGAACGCCTGCATGGGCCAGGTGAGCGCGGCGTTGCGCGCGCTGGCGCTGGAGGTGGTCCGCATCTCGAATGACCTGCGGCTGCTCTCCTCCGGGCCAAACACTGGTCTGAGGGAGATTTCTTTGCCGGCCATGCAGCCGGGATCGTCCATCATGCCGGGCAAGATCAACCCGGTGCTGCCGGAGATGGCGACGATGGTCTGCTTCCAGGTGATTGGCAACGACGCCGCGGTCGCCTATGCGGTGCAGGCCGGGCAGTTGGAGCTAAACGTGATGATGCCCACGATGACGTACAGCGTGATGCAGTCGACCACTCTGCTGGCCAACGCGCTGCGGCAGTATGACCAGCACTGCATCCGCGGCATTACCGCCAACGGGAAGCGCTGCCAGTTTTATGCAGAGAGCACCGTCTCGCTGGCGACGGCGCTGAACCCCTACATTGGCTACGCCAAGGCAGCGGAGATCGTGAAGGAATCGGTGGCGACGGGACGTTCGGTCCTTGACATCGCGCGGGAAAAGAAGCTGCTGGGAGAGAGGGAGATTGCCGAAATCCTTGATCCGGTGCGGATGACCACCCCGCAAATTCCGCTGGATGCAGCCGCGCGCCGGGATGAAACGAAGTAGCGGCCATCGCTTATGCAGGCCCCAAGTCTCAGAGTCGAGACCTGGGGCGTCCGACGCGCTGCGTGGCCTTTTCTGGGGACAGGGCCTTTATCGGGGCCCTCCCCGGCGGCGATCAATGCCGACCAAAGCGGTAAACCACGCCGATGAGCAGGCCATTGTTGTGGTCGTAGTCCCCGCCAAAATGGTCAATCAGGACGTGAGGGGACAGGCGAATGGCCAGTGCGGGACTCAGGTTGTAATCCAGATGGAGGCTGGCCAGGGCGCCAAAAACGGTGCCTGCCGGGTAAAGGCCAACCAACTGGGGGGGGAAGCCGTTGGTGTCCGCGTCAAAGTAGCCATAGGTGGCCCCGGCCTGCAAGGCCGCGCTCACCGCAAAATGCTGTTGCCCGTATAAACGATATTGCGGTCCCGCCATGAACGTGAAGACGCTGTAGCTGGCGTTGTGGATATTGTTCGGATTGTTCACGGAGATGGAACTGGACCCGTAATAGCCGCGCGCGTCGCCGGTGATGCCCAGACGTGGGGTCAGGTAGTCCGTCAGGCCCAGTGCCCAGCCGCCCATGCCGGAATTGTGGAGGGACGGCCCAGGCCGGAAACGCATGTACATGCCGCCGGTGTACATTTCATATTTGTGGCTGTAGGTGTCGTTGACAATCTGCTGGATGCGCCGCTGGCGGCTTTGCGTGCGGCGGCTCTGCAATTGTCGGCTGGCCTGTTGCTTTTGCTGCGGGGACTGTTGCGGTTGCTCTGTCTGCGGCTGTTCCCCTGGTTGCGTTTGCTGCGCACGCAGGGAGGAAGCAGGCACGGTCGTCAAAAGGAGCGGCAGGCAAAGGGAAAGCACAAAGGTGAGCGGGGACCGGGACCGCGTCCGGACGGCAAGGGCAGGGGTCCCTCTTACGGTTTTTTCAGGCAACACAATTTTCTCCTAAACTCCATTAAATCATTTGCAGCGGGGATTTTGGCGTGTACTCTATTTTTGGTGCCCTCCGCCGCCTTTACTCCGGTGCTGTGGCAGACAAAAAATCCAATCGATTGGGAGGGACCGTGAAAAAATTCCTCATCGGCCTGGTCCTCGGAATTCTAGTGCTGCCGCTGGTTGGTGTTCTCTATTTTAGGTTCGGAAACCCACCTGTGGCGGTCGCGGACAGACCTTTTCCGTTTGAAGAGCAAATTGTCCATGTTCCACTCCACGCACGGATTGAGCGGCAGATGCCCAGGAGCGTCCCCATCCAGCCCACAGACGACAATCTGCTGGCTGGGGCCATGACGTACCGCCAAAACTGCGCCGCCTGTCACGGACTGTACAGTTCCACCTCGACCTTTGCCCAGCACATGTATCCCTGGGCGCCGCAATTGTGGCAGGTACACGGCGCCCATCGCGTGGTGGGGGTCAGTGACGATCCCGTCGGGGAAACATACTGGAAGGTCTCCAACGGCATCCGTTTGACCGGTATGCCCGCCTTTAACCAGGTGCTGACGCCCACGGAGATATGGCAGGTGAGCCTGCTGCTGGCCAATGCCAACAAGCCCCTGCCGCCCGAGGTGATGAACTTCCTTACCAAGCCGCTGGCGAACTGAGGTTGCCTGCTGGTTTTTAGAGCACGGATGCGGATTGGCGGTAGTGTGCGGAGCATGCCCTGCTGCCGTCGTACACTATTTTTATGGGAATCACACGGCAACAGGCGCTGGAGGCCTTCGCATCCGATGACCTGATCGGGCTTGGCATGGAGGCCGACGCGGTGCGGCGCAGGCTGCACCCGGAAGGCGTGGTCACATACATTATTGACCGCAACATCAATTACACCAATTTCTGCACCGAGTATTGCACCTTCTGCGCCTTCTATCGTCCGTTGCAGGGCAAGCTGGCCAGCGAAGGCTACATCCTCGATTTTGAGACCATCTACGAGAAGGTCCGCGAGACGGTCGAGATGGGCGGCACCGGCGTGCTGATGCAGGGCGGCCTGCATCCGGACCTGAAGATCGAATGGTTTGAGCGGCTGCTGCGTGGCATCAAACAGCGCTTCCCACAGGTCTGGCTGCATTGCTTTTCAGCATCGGAGGTGCTGGCCATTGCTGAGTACAGCGGCCTTACGGTGCGCGAGACCATCTTGCGCCTACGTGATGCGGGGCTGGACTCCATTCCCGGCGGCGGCGCGGAGGTCCTCGACGACGAGGTGCGCCATCGCATTGCCCGCCTGAAGTGCGGCACCGAGGACTGGCTTCTGGTGCATCGCACCGCGCACCAGCTTGGCATGAGGACCACGGCGACCATGATGTTTGGCGTGGGCGAGAGCTTCGAGCAGCGCGTGAACCACTTTGAGCAGGTGCGCCGCCTACAGGAAGAGACCGGCGGATTCACCGCGTTCATCCCGTGGAGCTTCCAGCCGGGCAATACCGCGCTGGGCGGGCGCGGCTGGGACGAAGCGACCTCCGTGGAATATCTAAAGGTTCTGGCCATTGCGCGGCTTTATCTGGACAACATTGAAAACGTGCAGGCAAGCTGGGTGACGCAAGGGCTGAAGGTGCTGCAAATGGGCCTGCATTTCGGCGGCAACGACGTGGGCAGCGTGATGCTGGAAGAAAACGTCGTCAAGGCCGCGGGCACGGCCAATTGCACCACCGAGGAAGAGCTGCGCCGCACCATCCGCGATGCTGGCTTCCGCCCCGTCCAGCGCGACACCTTGTACCGCACCATGTTTTTGAATTAAAGGGCATTCCTGAATGGAAGACCCCATCGCGTAGAATGATGGTTAATCAACTTTGCGGTGAGGGTGGCGCTTCTGCCAATGCACGCATTTTCCGCCGGGGCCATGTCCACGGCCCATGAAACACTCTCGACGATTGGCGTCATGCTGCTTGCGCCGAAGCACGGACTGCTGCACTATCTGCGGGAGCAGCAGATCGCCAACCAGACCTTTGCCCACCTCTACCACTGGAACTGGTTCGACACCGCGCTGCTGACGCCCTACTTCATCGTGATGGTCATTCTGGCCTTTTATGGCATCCATCGCTACCAACTGGTCTGGCTCTATTACCGCAACGCGAAGAACGCAGCCAAAGACCCGCCCAAACACTTCGACGAGCTGCCATTCGTCACCGTGCAACTGCCCATCTTCAACGAGCAGTTCGTCATTGACCGGCTGATCGAGGCCTGTTGCAATCTGGATTACCCGCGCGACCGCTTTGAGGTCCAATTGCTGGACGATTCCACTGATGAGACCGAGCAGGTGGCGGCGGCCATTGTCGAACGCTATCGCGCCGGGTGCAATGGCCAGCCGCAGCCGATTGTCCACATCCACCGCACCAACCGATATGGCTACAAGGCCGGGGCGCTGGACAATGGCCTGAAGACCGCCAAGGGCGAGTTTGTGGCCATCTTTGACGCAGATTTTGTCCCGCCGCGCGACTGGCTGATGCGCGTCATCCACCACTTTGCCGAGCCGGAGGTGGGCATGGTGCAGACGCGCTGGACCCACCTGAACCGCGAGTACAGCTTTCTGACGCAGGTGGAGGCCATCCTGCTGGACGGCCATTTTGTGCTGGAGCACGGTGGGCGCTCGCGTTCGCACGTCTTTTTCAACTTCAACGGCACGGCGGGCATGTGGCGGCGCTGCGTGATTGACGACGCCGGGGGCTGGCAACATGACACGCTGACGGAAGACACGGACCTGAGTTATCGCGCGCAGATCAAGGGCTGGCGCTTCAAGTACCTGCAAGACGTGGAGTGCCCGGCGGAACTGCCCATTGAGATGACGGCCTTCAAGACGCAGCAGGCGCGCTGGGCCAAGGGGCTGATCCAGACCTCCAAGAAGATACTGCCGCAGGTCTTCCGCAGTAAGGAGCCTTTCCACACCAAGCTGCAAGCTTTTTATCACCTGACGGCCAATCTTAGCTACCCGCTGATGATTGTGCTCTCCGTGCTGCTGATGCCGGCCATGATTATCCGCTTCTACCAGGGATGGTTCCAGATGATGCTGATTGACGTGCCGCTGTTCATGGCGTCGACCTTCTCCATTTCTTCGTTTTATCTGGTCTCGCAAAAAGAGCTGCACCCGCGCCACTGGTACAAGACCTTTCTCTACCTGCCATTTCTCATGTCCCTGGGCATTGGGCTGACGCTGACCAACAGCCGCGCCGTGATGGAGGCGATCTTTGGCGTCCAGAGCAGCTTCAAGCGCACACCCAAATATCGCGTGCTGAAGCGCGGAGAAAAGTCGCAGGCGGCCAAGTACCGCAAACGCCTGGGCATTGTGCCCTGGATTGAACTGCTGATTGGCTGCTACTTTTTTTTGACCATCTGGTACGCCATTGCCAACGAAAATTATTTCACGGTGCCTTTTCTCTTCTTGTTTTTGTTGGGCTACTGGTACACCGGCCTGCTGAGCTTGTTGCAAGGGCGCTTTGAACGCTTCCGTCGGGGCGGCGCCAATTTGGATGAGTCTTCGCCCAAGCCATTTCCCGTGGGCGTGTAAGCAAGAAGGCCGCAGGAACTTCCCCACACTGCTGCGGGCCGTCCCCTGGCCCACGCTGTCCTGCCGGTAGGCCTTTTCCATATCCAAGGCGCTTGTTTCCCTTAAATTCTGCGCGGCGCTGTCTCTTCCCAAATTGGTATCCGTGTCCAAAAGAGGAGGTTTTGTCGTTTCGAGGCAGAAAGGCCCTCTTCAACTCTAAGGTCATACCATCAAAATCTCGAAGATAGAAGTAGGTACAGGGTTGCTTTCTTGTCACGGCTTCCGATTATTTTCGATGGCCAGGATTTTGGCCCCGCGCTGCTGCGATTTTCGCGGCTGTGTGTGGCAATTTTCGTTTTTATTTTGCCATCTACGGGTCCCCTTTGTGCCAATGGCCCCAGTGCTCCCCGCATCGAGCGGGAGGCTGCGGTCACACAGGCGCGGGATGGCGATGCCAAGGGAGGACTGATGGTCCTGCAAGGCCTGCTCCTGCGCTTTCCTGATGATCCCCGTCTGCTTGCTGATACCACAATTGTTGCCGGTTGGGCGGGAGAGGACGCTTTGGTGCTCAAGCTGTATGACCGTGCGCAGACCCCGAAGCAAGACACCGGGGTGGTGGAGGCCGCGGCCCACGCCGCCCGTGATCTCCATCAATATCAGCGTGCGCTTGGACTATATCGGCTGGCCGAACATCTGTCCCCGGAGCGCTGGCAGCCCCGTCTGGGCGAGGCCATGGTATTGACGGACATGGGCTTTTATCAGGCCGCGTCTGCCAAGATGCGGCCCCTGGTGCGCGGCCATGGGCAGGAAAAGGACGTGCAACTGGGTGGGGCCTATCTTTGCAGCCGCCAAGGGGACCTGGCCTGCGTGATGGCCGAGGACGAACGCCATCTGGAGCAGGCCCCCCAGGATGCAGCCAGCCAGCGCCAGTTGGCGCAAGCGCTCTCCCAGGTGGGCGGCGAGACCCAGGCCATGCAAGTCAATGGATTTCCATCTCCCATATCTCCCATATCTCCCATATCTCCCTTATCTCCCTTGGTGCAGCGCGCGCTGGAGGCCGCAGCCGGGGCGGAAGACATCCGCTGGGGCGAGGCCTACGCGCCCACCCGCAAACAGCAGGAGGCGGAAAGCGAGCGGGCACTGGCGCGCCTGGACCATGTGATTGCAACATCCGCAACCAAGGACGCCATCTGGCAACAGGCGCAGGATGATCGGCTGCTGGCGTTGGTGGACCTGCAACGGATGCACGAGGCCGTGCGGTCCTATTTGCAACTGCGTCAGCAGGGATTTCCCGTGCCGATGTACGCACTGCAAAGGGTGGCGGAGGCGTATCTGGCCTTGCGCCAACCGGAAGGGGCCGCGGCCCTGTACCGCGAGGTGCTCCAGCACCTGCCCAATGATGGCGGCGCATGGAGCGGTCTGGCCTATGCGCAACTGGAAAGTGGGGACATCCGGGGGGCCTTCCAGTCCATTGACCGGGCGTATGCGGAGGCCCCGGTATGGTTGCAGGCCCCCGGCCTGAAGGTACCCAAAGGCAACAGAATGCACACGCAATTGGGACTCCAGGCGGCCCAGATGCGTGGAGATGTGGGGATGCCAGCCGAAGAGCAGCGCCGATTGGCGCCCCTGCTGGGAGCGGCCCCCGCCAACGTAGACCTGGGGCGGGCGATGGCCATGACCTATCTGGCCCGTGGATGGCCCTTGCGCGCGATGCAACAGGAACGAATTGCCGATAGTAATGCACAGGAGGACGAGGTCCCTTCCTTGGACAGCGCAGAGATTGACGAAACGGCAGGTCGCCGGGACGAGGTGGACACCATGCTCCCTTCCTTGATGGAGCGGAAAGGGGATGCCCCGGACCTGCAACATTTTCTGCGCGACCGGGCCATCGGGCGCGGCTGGCTCTTCGATGCGGATGGGGCATCCGAGTGGTCGAGCGGCCAGTTCATTGGCTCCACAGACCAGCACTCGGAAGCGCACCTGTATACGCCGTTGATTGGCAATCGCTGGCGCATCTATGCCCACGAGCTGCGGGACAATGGCAATTTTATTGAGGGGTACGCCGTCCGCCTGCGTGCCGGTCTGGGCGCCACCTACAACTATGACCGCCAGATGTATTGGGGGGAGATTGCCGGGGACACTGGCAGCTATGGGACACGCGCCGCCATCAACACAGGCGCGCGGTGGAGTTTTGGCGACCACTGGGCCCTGCGCGCAGAGGCCGACAGCGACAGCATTGCCGATGTCATGCTTGTGGCGGTGTTGGCCAACGTCCATGCGCGCAGCCTGGACATGCGGCTGGGATGGTATTCGAGCGAGTTACGCAGCGCAAACGTGGGCCTGCAACGCGTGCTTTTCAGCGACGGCAACCAACGCGCGGCCCTTTCCGGGGGATGGGAGGAGCGGGTGTGGACCTCCCCGCGTTTGCAGGTAACGGTAAACCCTCAGTTGTGGGCCTCCAGCAACTCCTTGAATGAGGACAGACTTTATTTCAACCCCAAACACGATTTTTCGCTGGGCCCCAGCACCACGCTGGATTGGATGACCTGGCGCCGGTATGACCACAGCTTCCATCAGGAGGCGACCATCTACGCAGCGCCGTATTGGCAGCAGAACTACGGCACGGGGACCGCTTTTGTCGCCAGCTATGCCCAGCACTGGAAGATCAACGAAAGGGTGGGGGCCTTCTGGGGGGCCACCTGGGACAGCCAACCCTACGATGGCAGCAATGAACCGTACACCGCACTTAATTTTGGTATGACATGGGGGCCACAGTAATGAAGCGTTTGCTCCTTGTTTCTCTTTTTGCCGTGCTTGCAAGCGCCAGCGTCCAAGCGGTGGCCACTCGCGCGACGGGCACTGCGCCCGCGGCCAATGTTGTCGTGCTTTGTTATCACGATGTCCTGGAGAAGGTGGAGGACCTTCCCATTCAAGTAAGTCCCAAGGTCGGCCCCTGGCCCATCGTTACGCCGGGGATGGACGCCCATCTATATCCAGAACAGTACACGACAAGCACGCGCAATTTGGCCTCGCAGTTTGATTGGCTGCACGCCCACGGCTACCACGTCATCAGCCTGAAGCAATTGGTACGGGCGCGCACCGGGCACGGCAAATTGCCGGACAAGGCCGTGCTGTTGACCTTTGATGACGGACTGCGCAGCGCCTACACCCAGGTCTTTCCTTTGCTCAAGGCGTATCACTATCACGCGGTGGTGGCCGTGGTGGGGGCCTGGGCAGACCTGCCTGACAACGGGACTGTCGATTATGGATGGCGGCCATATACGCGCGAGGACTTTGCCACCTGGAAAGAACTGCGCGAGATGCGGAAAAGCGGCCTGGTGGAGATCGCCTCCCACACCTATGACATGCACCGCGGTGTCCTGGCCAATCCGCAAGGTAATTTGATTCCTGCTGTCATCACCCATGCGTACAATGCGCAGACGCACCAATATGAAACAGACGAAGAATACACGGCGCGCGTCCGTGCGGACCTGCTCCATAGCGCCGAGGAAATCCGCGAGAAGACGGGACGCGCCCCACGCGCCGTCATGTGGCCCTACGGCGCCTATACCCAGGTAAGCGACGCCATCGCCGCCTCGCTGGGGATGCCAGTCACCTTCACCCTCGGCCTGCCAGAGGAATTTCCCAGTAGGCCCTTTGGCAAGACCGGACTGGAGGCCATCCCCAGGCTGGTGCAGATGTCCAATCCGACCGCCGGGGACCTGGCATGGTCCATCCAGCACCTCTACTTGAAAAACAATGTCCGCGCTGTGCAGGTGGACCTGGATTACGTTTACGATCCGGACCCTGCCCAGCAGGAACGCAACCTGGGCGTGTTGTTGGACCGCATGAAAGCGATGAAGGTCACGCAGGTCTGGCTCCAGGCCTTTGCAGACCCCACCGGCAGTGATTCCGCCAGTGCGGTGTATTTCCCCAATCGCCATCTGCCGATGCGTGCCGACCTGTTTTCGCGCGCCGCATGGCAGTTGCGCACGCTTTGCGGCGTGCAGGTCTACGCGTGGATGCCCGTGCTGGCATGGCATTTGCCGGATGCGGCGCTGCAAGCCAGGCTGCAGGTCCAGCCCCGGCCCGGGGTCAAACCAGAGGTCCCGGTCCGGCTCAATCCCTTTCTTCCAGAGGTGCGCGAGATCGTCGGCGATCTGTATGAGGACGTGGCGCGCGATGCGCCGATTGCCGGCATTTTGTTCCACGACGACGCGATTTTGCGCGATACGGACGATCTTGGCCCTGCAGTCCCTCCACCGGGCCCGGGACGTACCCGCGCTTTGATTGACTTTACCAACGAATTGAAGGCGCGCGTGCAGCGCTGGCGGCCACAGGTGGCCACGGCGCGCAACCTTTTTGCGGAACCGGTGCTGCATCCGGCCAGCGAGACCTGGTATGCCCAATCGCTGCCCGCCTTCCTCGCCAGCTACAACGAGGTCGCCTTGATGGCCATGCCGCGGCTGGAAAACGCCAAAAAGGCAGACCCCTGGCTGCGCAACCTGGTGCGCAAGGTCGCCGCTGTTCCCGGCGGGCTGGACGGCACCGTTTTTGAATTGCAGGCCGAGGACTGGCGCACCAAAAAACCTGTCCCTACTGAGGAACTTGTACACCAGATGCGCTTGCTGCAGAACGAGGGCGTCCTGCATCTGGCCTATTACCCGGATGATTTCGCGCGGGACCACCCAAAACTCAAATTGTTGGTCCCGGCCTTCTCCGCTTCCGACTATCCCGCAATGAGGCCCTGAAATGGCATATCCAACCATGGTCCGCAGCCTCATACTTGCTTACGTTTTTTACTATCCGCTGATTATGTCCTTTCTGTGGATATTCGGCGGCCTGTATTACTATTTGCGACTGGAGCGCGGGTCCCCGAAGTACACAGTGCCGCCAATACTGGACCACTGGCCCAAGGCCACCATTGTCATTCCCTGTCATAACGAAGGAGAGCATGTACGCAACACGCTGGAATATGCGGCCAATCAGGACTATCCCGACTTTGAGATCATCGCCATCAACGATGGCAGCACGGATGACACCGGGCGCATTCTGGACGGACTGACCGGCATATACCCGCAGCTCCGCGTGCTGCACCTGGTGCAAAACCAAGGCAAGGCAATGGGCCTGCGCATGGCGGCCCTGGCGGCCAACAGCGATTACCTTATCTGCATTGATGGCGACGCCCTGCTGGACCGTTATGCCACGCGCTGGCTGATGTGGCACCTGGTGACCGGGACACGGGTGGGAGCGGTGACCGGCAATCCGCGCATCCGCAACCGCTCTACCTTGCTGGGCCGCCTGCAGGTCGGCGAGTTTTCTTCCATCATTGGTTTGATCAAGCGCGCGCAGCGCACCTATGGCCGCATCTTTACCGTCTCCGGGGTCATTGCGGGCTTTCGCATCACGGCCCTGCACCAGGTCGGTTATTGGAACACGGACATGGTCACCGAGGACATTGACATCAGTTGGCGCTTGCAGATGGACCATTGGGACGTCCGCTATGAACCCAACGCGCTGTGTTGGATATTGATGCCGGAGACCCTGCGCGGGCTATGGAAACAGCGTTTGCGCTGGGCGCAGGGCGGGGTGGAAGTCATCCGGCGCTACTTGGGACAGATGGGGAGTTGGCGTCGGCGCCGCATGTGGTTTGTGGCCCTGGAATACCTGATGAGCGACGTATGGTCCTACGGAATGCTGGTCGTATTGGTGTTGGGTCTCCTGGGGCTGTTCTTCCATCTGCCTGCCCCGTTACGCATGCCCGGCCCCATGCCCGGATGGTATGGCGTCATCTTGGGTGCTGTCTGCATCGTGCAATTTTTCGTCAGCATGATGATTGACCGCCGCTATGAAAAACAAATCGGACGGCAATTTTTCTGGATCATCTGGTATCCCCTGGCCTTCTGGTTGATTGGCATGTTGACGACGGTCGTCGCCGTACCCAAGACCCTCTTCCATCGGCGTCTGACGCGGGCCGTCTGGGAAAGTCCAGACCGGGGGATACAATGAGCCGCGCGCGGACACCCCTCGTCATCTCCCACCCAGAGCGGCAAACGAGTGTGCAGCGGACCCTTTTTGGGATACTGACGTTTCTAATTTGGGCGGTATGGTTCTATCTTTGGTTGCCCTTGGTCACGGGCGTCCTGTGGCTGTTGGGCATTCGCTGGGGCTACATCCAGATGTTCCTTGGGAAACGCGGCATCAACCTGAGGGGCATCTTGTTCCTCATTCTGGCCGCGATTGCCATGGTGCTGTATTGGTCCAGCTTCAACCGCATCCGTTATGCCAAGCTGGACCGCAGGCGGCGCGTGGATGCGGTCTCCAAGGCGACCATTGGCAGGGACTTCGGCGTCACCGATGCGGCCATGCTGGGGCGTTTGCGGCAAGGGCGACGGCTGGACCTATATTTTGACGACGTCGGGCGACTGCTCCGCGTAGAAGACGGTGAGGGGGGCGTCTTGCAAGGCGCAGGGGCAACGTATGGAAGGCATGCTTCGTAGACCACTGGGCCTGGGGGGCCTTCCTTGGGCTGTCATCAATACATGGGACACCACTCTGTAGGCGCCCGATGGGACTGCGCCCCTATGGCCTTGAATGGTCCCCCTCGTTGGGGAGGATGCGGCCCTTTGACAGACCATGCATTGTCCTAAAATGGGCGCAGACGATACCATGCCCACCGTCCAGCATGGGACCAAACTGTGCGAAAAATATCACACCCTGTCCTATAATTGTCGGTGGCCAAAATTTGTTGACACAGGGCCTTTGTATATGTCCGAAAATGTTTGGTGGCCATGTGCCCTGTCCTGGGTCTTTTTACATTGCGATCGGCCAAAAGCGCCCCTCGCCCGCAGAACAACCAGAATGGTGGTAAAAGGAGAACTCCAATGAGCACCTTTCTCAAAAAAATTACAATCAGTGCAACAGCGATTGCAGTCCTGTTTGTTGCTGGTTGCAAACAACAAAGCGCGCCCCCAACCAACAACGCTCCTGTAGCAGCTACGAAACCCGCAGGCCCTCCGGAACCGGTGACTGCCAAGACGGCCTTTTGGCCAATGTATACCTCTGCCCGGAACTGGGCACCCGATGTTGTCGTCCTCAGGGTCACTGCCAAGGCGCTCCCTGGCTTCAAGAATGAAGCCGGCAAAGCGGCCATGTGGGAGGCGACCTTTGCTTCTTCCAGCAAGCGGGAGTCCCGTGTCTACTCCTATGCAATCACAGACGTACCACCGGACATATACAAAGGCGTGGCCGCTGGCATTGTGGCGCCTTGGGGTGGTGTGACCCGCGATGCCATGCCGGTGGATCTGTCCCTTTTCAATGTGGATTCGGACGCAGCCTATCAAGCCGTGGCAGCAGAGGCCGCAGACTGGATGAAGAAAAACCCGGGTAAGGGCCTCTCCGATTTGGAACTTGGGGACACATATAGGTTTCAGGTGCCCGTATGGTACCTGATGTGGGGTGATAAGAAGTCCGGCTATGTTGCCCTTGTTGATGCAGGCAGCGGGAAACTGCTCAAACATTAAGCAGGGGCCTTTGGTTTCAGCTCCGTATTTGACCGTCCGTTGGTTTTGTCAATTCGGCAAGCCAACGGTAGGGCCAACAAGGCGCCCGTAACGGACATTGCGTGTCCGCCCAGTGGTCCATTCGTCCCACGCGCGCGCCGCATTCCTCTTATATGACTCCGGCCACTTGAACTTTGGGTGGGCGCTGCGGTCGTCCCAGTCCGCTTTTTTCTACCGGACAGGTCCCGGAAATTTTTTATCGACGTGGCTGCAAGGCGTCCAAGGCCAAATTTAGCTGGAGCACATTGACGCGGCGCTCACCCAGCAGACCAAATTGGCGTTCGGTCAGGTGCTGTTCAATCAGCCCCTCCACCTGGCTGAGGGCAACGCCACGGGCCTGCGCAACGCGCCGGGCCTGGTATGCCGCGGCGGCAGGCGTGATGTCTGGGTCCAGCCCAGAGGCCGAGGCCGTCACCAGATCAATGGGCACGGGGCCAGCATCATTGTCGCCCTGCTGCTCGTCCTTGGTGGACGCCGCAATGCGGTCGACAAGTTTCTGGCTGGTTGGTCCCAGGTTTGACCCACCAGAAGCGGTGGCATCGTATCCATAGCCAGCCGCGGAGGGGCGGCTGTGGAAAAACTGCGGGCCAGAAAACGGCTGGCCGATAAGACGCGAGCCGATGATTGCACCGTCCTTGACCAGCAGTTGCCCATTTGCCTTGTCCTTCCACAGGTGTTGCGCAATCACCGTGACCAGCAACGGATAGCCCAGGCCCAGCAACAGCGTGGTCACCAGGGTGAAGCGGAGCGAGACCGTCAATAGTTTCTGCATGGTTGTCCTCCAATGCTGTGCTTCGGCATGGTCCTCATGCCAGGTGGAGCGCGGTAATCAGCATGTCAATCAGCTTGATGCCGATAAACGGCGCAATCAGTCCGCCCAGCCCATAAACAAAAAGGTTGCGGCGCAGCAGTGCTTCCGCGCCCATTGCGCGATAGCTGACCCCGCGCAACGCCAGCGGGACCAGCGCAATGATGATGAGCGCGTTGAAAATGACCGCCGAAAGAATGGCCGACTGCGGCGTGCGCAGGTGCATGATGTTCAGCACATTCAAGACAGGAAAGGCCACGGCAAACATGGCCGGAATAATGGCAAAGTATTTGGCCACGTCATTGGCGATGGAGAAGGTGGTCAGTGCGCCGCGCGTCATCAGGAGTTGCTTGCCAATCTCAACAATCTCAATCAGCTTGGTGGGATTGGAGTCCAGGTCGACCATGTTGCCAGCTTCTTTGGCGGCCTGCGTGCCGGTGTTCATGGCCACGCCAACATCGGCCTGGGCCAGAGCCGGGGCGTCGTTGGTGCCGTCGCCGGTCATCGCCACCAGCTTGCCGCCCTCCTGTTCGCGGCGGATCAGGTCCAGCTTGTCCTTTGGCTTGGCCTCGGCAAGGAAATCATCCACGCCTGCCTCGCGCGCAATGGCCGCCGCCGTCAGGGGATTGTCGCCGGTAATCATCACGGTGCGGATGCCCATGCTGCGCAACTGGGCAAATCGTTCGCGCATTCCGCCCTTCACAATGTCCTTTAGATGGATGACGCCCAGGGCCATCTTGTTTTCCGCCACCACCAAAGGGGTCCCACCGGAACGCGCCACTTCCTCGACAGTGTTGCGCACCTCTTGCGGCAGTCCACTGCCACATTCCTGTAAATATCCTGCAATCGCGTCCACGGAACCCTTGCGGACAATGCGTCCATCCAGGTTGACGCCGGACATGCGCGTTGTGGCGCTGAAGGGAATGAACTCCGCATGGGAGGGGGCCATCTCGCGTCCGCGCAGCCCGTATTTTTCCTTGGCCAGGACCACAATGGAGCGGCCTTCCGGGGTCTCGTCCGCCAGCGAGGAAAGCTGCGCCGCATCGGCAAGCTGGTCCCTGCTGATGCCCGCTGCGGGCAGGAACTCCGTTGCTTCGCGGTTGCCGAGCGTGATGGTGCCAGTCTTGTCCAGCAGCAGGGTGTTCACGTCGCCTGCCGCCTCCACCGCGCGGCCAGACATGGCCAGGACATTGTGCTGCACCAGCCGGTCCATGCCGGCAATGCCAATGGCGGAGAGCAGGCCGCCAATCGTTGTCGGTATCAGGCAGACCAGCAGCGAGACCAGAACAAAGACGCTTTGCGGTGCATGGGAGTAAATGGCGAATGGCTGCAAGGTGACGACCGCAAACAGAAAGATGAGGGTCAGCCCGGCCAGCAGGATGTTCAAGGCAATCTCGTTGGGGGTCTTCTGGCGCTCGGCCCCCTCCACCAGCGCAATCATGCGGTCCAGGAAGGTCTCGCCGGGGTTGGAGGTGATCTGGATGCGCAGATGGTCAGAGAGCACGCGCGTGCCGCCCGTCACCGCAGAACGGTCGCCCCCAGATTCGCGGATCACTGGCGCGGATTCGCCCGTAATGGCCGATTCATCCACGGAAGCGACGCCCTCGACCACATCGCCGTCCCCTGGTATCAACTGGCCAGCGCTGACCAGGACAATGTCACCAGCGCGGAGCGCGGTGCTGGGCACCTCTTCCATTCCACCGCTCTCCAGCACGCGATAGGCAATTGTTTCCGCCTTCGACTTGCGCAGCGCCTCCGCCTGGGCCTTGCCGCGTCCCTCCGCCATGGCCTCGGCAAAGTTGGCAAACAATACGGTGAACCAAAGCCAAAAGGTGATTTGTAGATCAAAGCCAATGTCTGGGCGATGGGCAAGCAGGTCGCGGACCACCAGGACGCTGGTCAACACGCTGCCAACCTCCACCACAAACATGACGGGATTGCGCATCATGGTACGCGGGTCCAACTTGCGAAATGACTCCAGCGCCGCGGTGGCGATAATGCGGCGGTCCCACATGGACTTCTTTCCACTGCGTGTACGACGGGCCATGCAAGGTCTCCTTAGAAGCTGTGTCCTGCGCGGAGCAACAGGTGCTCCAGCACCGGCCCCAGACTGAGCGCCGGAAAAAACGTCAGCGCCCCCACAATCAGAATGACGCCCACCAATAGCACGGTGAAAAGCGGCGTGGTGACGGGGAATGTCCCCAGGGACGGCGGCGTATAGCGTTTCCCGGCCAGGTTGCCCGCAATGGCGAGCACGGGAACGATCATCAAGAAGCGGCCCGCCAACATGGCAAAGGCCAGCGTCATGTTGTACCAGTTGGTGTTGGCGTTCAGGCCAGCAAAGGCAGAGCCGTTGTTGGCTGTTGCGGACGTGTAGGCGTAAAGAATTTCAGAGAACCCATGCGGCCCGGCGTTGTTCAGGCTGCTTAGGCCGAGATGGGGCGACAGAACAGAGACCGCCGAAAAAACAAGAATGATGAGCGGGAAGATGAGGATGTACAGCATCGCCATCTTCACGTCGAATGCCCCGATTTTCTTGCCCAGATACTCCGGCGTGCGGCCAACCATCAGGCCTGCGATAAACACGGCCAGCACAACGAAGACCACCATGCCTGCAAGGCCCACGCCCACGCCGCCAAAGATGACCTCGCCCAGCATCATATTGGTGAGCGGCACCAGGCCGCCAAGCGGCATAAACGAATCGTGCATGGCGTTCACAGCGCCGCAACTGGTGTCCGTCACGACCGTGGCAAACAGGGAGGAACCGACAATGCCGAAGCGGACCTCTTTGCCCTCCATGTTGCCGCCGGACTGGAGCGGGGCCACGCTCTGGTCCACATGGTGCAGCAACGGGTTGGGTTGTGACTCCGCCCAGTACGCCGTGGTGACGCCCGCGAAGAACAACACCGCCATTGCCGCAAAGATGGCCCAGCCGTGTCGCGTAGAGTGGACCATGCGGCCCAACATGGCAGTCATACCGGCAGGAATGAGGAAGATGGCCAGCATCTCCAGGAAATTGCTCAGCGGTGTTGGATTTTCAAAGGGGTGCGCTCCGTTGGCGTTGAAGAACCCTCCGCCATTGGTGCCAAGGTCCTTGATCGCCTCCTGCGAGGCGACCGGGCCTTGCGCAATGGTCTGCGTGGTCACGGTCTGCGCCTGCATCTGGCCATTGGCGTCCGGCTGCGTGATGGTCTGCGGCTGGACCAACTTGGCCGTGTCATAGGGGCGCAGGTCCTGCACCACGCCCTGCGAGACCAGGGCCAGCGCCAGCACGAGCGATATCGGCAGCAATATCCACAGTGTGGCGCGGGTCATGTCCACCCAGAAGTTGCCCAGCGTTTTCTGCTCCCGGCGCACAATGCCGCGTATCAGCGCGACCGCCATCGCCATGCCCGTCGCCGCAGAAGCAAAGTTGTGATAGGCCAGGCCCGCCATCTGCGTCAGATAGCTCATGGTTGTTTCTGGCGTGTAGGACTGCCAGTTGGTGTTGGTCGTAAAGGAGGCCGCAGTGTTCAGTGCCAAAATGGCAGGCACATTCGGCAGATGTTGCGGATTGAACGGCAGCCAGTGTTGCACCCGTTGCATCAGGTAGAGCGCCAGCATGGAGACCAGACTGAAGGCCAGCATCGCCGCAGCATACCCGGTCCATTGCATCTCTTCGGATTCGTCCACGCCCGTTAGCCAATAGAGCAGCCGCTCCACGGGACGCAGCACAGGGTCGAGGGGTGTGCGTTGGCGCTCAAAGACGCGCGCCATGTATAGGCCCATTGGCCTGGCGGCGACCAGGATGATGCCGAAAAAAAGAAGTATTTGCAGCCATCCGTTGGTGTCCATTAAAACCTCTCTGGGCGCAACAGTGCATAGACCAGATAGGCCATCAACAGCACTGTAATAACAAGGATTGTCCCGGTTTCAAAGGTCATTTGCCGTTGTCCCTTTCCGTGTCATGGTTGTTGTCGCAGTTGCTCACAGGCGCGCACATACAGCACGGCCATTGCAAAAAAACCTGTACTAAACAGCACCATATAGAGGTCTGTCATCGCTGCCCCTCCCGCGTGTCACACCTTGATTGGATGCTTTTCGATGTAAATCATGGGTAAAAATGCCATAAGGAATTCGTAAAGGGCGGTGCGCAGGATCAAGGCGCGCCATCCGGGTCTAAGCGATATCCCACCCACGGTTCGGTCACGATGTATTTTATTTTTCCATCGCGCTCAATTTTCTTTCTCAACTGGCCCACGAAGACGCGCAGATATTCTGGTTGTTCACTGCTGTATGCCCCCCAGACGGCCACCAGCAACTGGCGGTGCGTCAGCGTTTTTCCTGGGTGCTGCGCCATAAAGTGCAGCAGATCAAATTCCTTTGGGGTCAAACGCACCAGCTCTCCGGCAACCAGCACCTGGTGTGCTTCTGGGTCGATGCGGAACTGTCCGACCTCCAAAACATCCAGGGGGGCCTTCTCTGGGGTGGCGGCTGCGCGGCGCAGATTGGCGCGCACGCGCGCCAGCAGCTCCCCAGTGCTGAAGGGCTTGGTGACAAAATCGTCCGCACCGGCATCAAGCGCCTCCACCTTGGTCTGCTCCTGGTTGCGCACGGAGAGCACCAGCAAGGGGACCTGCGAACGCACGCGTATTTCCCGGCACAGCGCCACGCCATCCATCTTCGGCATGGCCAGGTCGGTGATGACCATGTCAGGCTGCCACTCCTCAAACAGGCGCAGGGCCGTCACTCCGTCCGCGGCAATCTGGATGTCATATCCCTGGATGGTCAGCGCGGTGCGCAGCACGCGCGTGATTTGCGGCTCATCGTCCACCAGCAGCAGGCGTGGCCGGTTCATCGCGCGTCCTGGGTAATGATGTGGACATCCACCTGGGGCACGGCCTGTAAGAAGCGCTGCATGGTGAAGTTGTACAGATACTTTCGCAGGCCCTGTACGGACTTGCGTCCAACGATGACCTGGGTGATGCGTTTTTCCTGCACGAAGGCCGCCACAGCGTTGGCAACATTGCCGTCTTTTAGGTGGACGACCTGCGCCGACAGGTTTTCTGCAAAGCGGATGTTGGCCTGCAACATCCGGCGCTCTTCCGGCCCCAACGCCACCTCTTCATCCACATGCACCACAAACAACTCTGCATCAATGCCTTCAGCAATGCGCGCGCCGCGCGCGATCAATTGTTGCGCAGAGGAGTTGGCGCTGATGCAGACGGCGACCCGCTCCTGCACCTGCCAGTTGTCGCCAAAACGTTTCCGTCGCAGATAGGCGTCCAGGCTACGGTCCACCGCGCGCGTGACCTGGCGCAGGGCCAGTTCGCGCAAGGCCATCAGGTTCCCACGACGAAAGAAATTGGAGAGTGCCCGCTCGACCCGCTCTATCGGATAGATGTCCCCGCGGTTCATGCGGGTCTGTAATGCTTCTGGCGTCAGGTCGGCCATGACGACCTCGTCCGCACGTTCCATCACCCAGTCCGGCACCGTTTCGCGGATGGGAATGCCTGTAATGCTGTGGACGGTCGGCCCCAGGCTCTCAATGTGCTGGATGTTGACGGTCGAGAGCACGTCCATCTTTGCCGCCAGCAGTTCCAGTACGTCTTCATACCGTTTGCGGTGCTTGCTCCCCTCAATGTTGGTGTGCGCCAGCTCGTCCACCAGGACCACCTGTGGATGGCGCGCCAGGATGGCGTCCACGTCCATCTCCTGAAAGACCGTGCCCTTGTATTCCAAGGGGCGCAGGGGCACGGCCTCCAGTTGGGCGGCCAATTCTGCCGTCCCCTTTCTGCCATGCGTCTCCACAATGCCTGCGACGACGTCCTCCCCGCGGCTTTTGCGGCGCAGGGCCTCGCTCAGCATGTTGTAGGTCTTCCCGACCCCCGGAGCATAGCCCAGGAACACCTTGAGGATGCCGCAGGTCTTTTCTTCCTTGGTCTGCTCCAGCCATTCTTCCGGCGTCTTCGTCGCCGCCTCTTGTTCCCGATGGAAGGTCATGCGTCCTCTCCTGTCCGTACAATACTTCTTATGGGCAAGCATGGGGTGCTTTTATTTGCGCGATATGTGGCTGGTGCGGCGATTGTTGCTGGCATCACATTCCTGGATTATCGACTGTTGCACGTCAACCTTACCACGGTCGCGTTTTCCTTTTTACTGGTTATTTTATTGGTTGCAGCGCGCTGGGGGCTGCAGTTGGCGATTTTCCTCTCTGTGCTGTCGACCTTGGCCTTTAATTATTTTTTCCTGCCGCCGGTGCTTTCGCTCACCATTGCAGACACGCGGAACTGGGTGGCCCTGTTTTCTTTTCTGGTGACTGCGGTGGTCGCCAGCCATCTTTCAGAAAGTGCCCGCAAAGAGGCGCAGAAAGCAAATCTCCGCCGCTCTGAAGTGGAGCGCCTTTACGGGTTCAGCCAGCAATTACTGGTGACGGAAAACCCCACAGAGCTGCTGACGCGCATTCCCGCAGACCTGGTCGCGACCTTCGGGTTTACGGATGTGGCACTGTTTGCCAGCGCGCGCAGCCGCATCTACCGTTCCAGCGGGGACCCCACCGGGCTTCCTGCGGAACGCTTACGCGCCTTCGCTCAGAGGAGGGAGACCGTAATCGAGGACAAGCACGCCTGTTATACCCCGCTGATGATGGGCCTGCGTTCGATGGGGACCCTGGGCATCAGCGGGCCGCTGCCACAGCGCAAGACCGTGGAGGCGCTGGCCAGCCTGATCGCCATTGCTGTGGAACGCGCCGAGGCGCTGGATAAATTGACGCGCGCGGAGGCGGCGCGGGAAAGCGAACGACTGCACACGGCCCTGCTGGATTCCATTACCCACGAACTGCGCACCCCGTTGACTTCCATCAAGGCGGCCATTACCAGCGTGCGCGAAGGCCCCACAATGGACGCCGCGCAAAAGAACGAATTGTACGCTGTGATTGAAGAAGAGACCGACCGTTTGGAACGCCTGATTGACGAGGCCGTGGAGATGGCGCAACTGGATGCCCGCGAGGTCAAACTGGACATCCGCCCCCATGACCTGCGCGAAGCGCTGGACGCGGCCATGGGGGAACTGTCCGAGGCGCTGGCCAAGCACCCCGTGGAGGTCCGCCTGCCCAGCGCACTGCCCCGCGCCAGAATGGACCTGGCCTACATTACCAAGGTCCTGCGGCACCTGCTGGAAAACGCCGTAAAGTATTCCGCCGAGGGAAGCCCGATCTTTATCAGCGCGGAGACAGAGGAAGGCAGGCTGATCGTCAACGTGGCGGACCGCGGCGCGGGGATAGATGATCTGGAGCAGGCACTCATTTTTGACAAGTTCTACCGGGGCAGGGAACAGCGCGGGTTGGTCCCCGGCACAGGCATGGGACTGGCCATCGTCCGCTCCATCGTGGAGGCGCACCAGGGGAAGATCACCTGCACCAGCCAGTTGGGCCACGGGTCGGTCTTCACCTTTACCTTGCCTGTTGCTTATTGAACCGGTGTATTTGCTGGCAGATTGCGGCCTTTCACAAAACGCTTTCCTCCGGCGCCGGAGTCTGCGAAAATAGATTGTGCCCACCTTGCACGTCCATCCACAAAATCCATCCCAAGAGGACGCGTCCATGTCTGCAAAATACATATTCGTCACTGGAGGGGTTGTGTCCAGCCTGGGCAAGGGCCTGGCTGCGGCCTCCATCGGCTGTTTGCTGGAAAGCCGCGGCATCCGCGTCAACCTGATCAAGTTTGACCCGTATCTGAATGTCGATCCCGGCACCATGTCCCCCTTCCAGCACGGCGAGGTCTTCGTCACCGACGACGGCGCGGAGACCGACCTGGACCTGGGCCATTACGAGCGATTCACCCACGCCCACCTCACCCGCGACAACAACCTGACCACAGGCCGCGTCTATGAGCAGGTCATCACCAAGGAGCGGCGCGGCGACTACCTGGGCAAGACCGTGCAGGTGATTCCGCACGTCACCAACGAGATCAAAAACGCCATGCGCAAGGTGGCCGCGGAGACCGAAGTCACCATCATCGAGATTGGCGGCACCGTCGGCGACATTGAGTCCCTGCCCTTCCTGGAGGCCATTCGCCAGATGCGCCAGGAACTGGGCCGTGAAAACACAGTTTTCATCCACGTCACGCTGGTGCCATGGATCGCCGCTGCACAGGAGCTAAAGACCAAGCCCACGCAGCATTCCGTCAAGGAGCTGCTCTCCATCGGCATCCAGCCGGACATCCTGCTTTGCCGCACCGACCGTTTTTTATCAGCGGAGATGAAGCAGAAGATCGCCCTCTTCTGCAATGTGGAGGAGCAGGCCGTCATTACCGCCAAGGACGTGCCTTCCATCTACGAAGTCCCGCTGGTCTTTGCCCAGGAGCACGTCGATACGCTGCTGCTGAAGTACCTGCACCTTCCCTCCACGGAACCGCAACTGGACCGCTGGCGCGAGATCGTCCATCGCCACTACCATCCCAAAGACGAGGTCACCATTGGCATTATCGGCAAGTATGTGGAATACGAGGACAGCTATAAATCGCTCAAAGAGGCTCTGGTGCATGGCGCGCTGGCGCACAACCTAAAGCTGAAGGTGACCTGGGTGGAGGCGGAGGGACTGGAAACCAAAGACGACGCCGACCGTAGCTACGAGGCGCAACTCCAGGGCATTGATGGCATTCTGGTCCCCGGAGGTTTCGGCAAGCGCGGCATTGAGGGCATGTTGAACGCCATCCGCTACGCGCGCGAGCACAACGTCCCCTACTTTGGCATTTGCCTGGGGATGCAGACCGCCTGCATCGAATACGCGCGCCACGTCTGCGGACTGGCCGACGCCAACTCCAGTGAATTTGATCCCGCCACGCCGCACCGTGTCATCTACAAATTGCGCGAGCTGATAGGCGTGGAGGAGATGGGCGGCACCATGCGTTTGGGTGCGTGGACCTGCATGTTACAACCGGACTCACTGGCCGCGCGCGCTTACGGCAAGACGGAGATCAGCGAGCGCCACCGCCATCGCTACGAGTTCAACCGCGAGTATGAGGCGCTGCTGACAGGCGCGGGCCTGCGCATCACCGGCACCACGCCGGACGCCACTTATGTGGAGATCGTGGAGGTCCCCGGCCATCCCTTCTTCCTCGGCTGCCAGTTCCACCCGGAGTTCAAGTCCAAGCCGCTGGAGCCACACCCCTTGTTCCGCGACTTCATCGCCGCCAGCTATAAG
>JBMFGT010000004.1:114222-233370 GCA_049977205.1 Acidobacteriaceae bacterium
CCCATTTATCCCTTTAGCAAAATTGCGCCTTTGGCGCGCTGGCTGAGCGCACGGTCGAAGGTGACCAGATGCACACCTGCTGCCTGGGAAAATGCCGCAAGATAGGAATCCGCCCAGTCCTTGGGCGATGCTGTTTCTCGCAGGGTGTGCCTGCGAAAGCCCAGTTCCACGTCGGCGTGCTCTTGCAAAAACACGGCCCAGCCTTGATGGAACCAGCCATCGTAAATCTTCCAGGCCTGTTTTTGTGTGAGGACCTCTGATTGCATGACTGCTTCGGTTGTCAGCAAGCGTAAGAGTCCCATCTGTGTAAACCGGCAAAAGACCAGGCCTGTCTGCGGGGGCAGGCCAAGGAGCCACTTTTCCGCAGCAGCGGTATGGATGTGCCTCCGGGCATTCAATGCGAGCCAGACGTTGATGTCAGGGAAAACCAAGGATGTCATATATCCGCTCATTGTCGATCTTGAGGGTCCCTGGTTCTTTTGACTCGATTGCAGGCGGCCTGCGTCGCTTTTGTCCTGGGGCAATGTGCCCCTTGATCTGCACCTGGATGCTGCTCAGGACCAGTTCCTTGATTGAGCGCCCATCCCGCGCGGCCTTCATCTTCAGTTCGCGGTAGAGCGCGTCCGGGATGTCCACCGTGGTCCTCATAGGGAGAGCCTACCATATTTATGGCTGGACATGTGCAATGCATCCTGGCGTGCGGGGCAGCTACGCTTTATGGTCAAATAGCTTTGTGATGGAAGAATTTGAGATTGGCAACGTGCGCGTTGGCCCCGGCCCGTTGTTCCTGATTGCCGGGCCATGCGTGATTGAGAGCGAGGCCCACGCGCGCACGATGGCCGACGCCATCCAGCGCATCGCCAACGACCTGGGCGTCCCGTGCATCTTCAAGGCCAGCTACGACAAGGCCAACCGCACCTCAGTCAAGAGCTTTCGCGGCCCCGGCCTCGCGGAGGGCTGCCGCATCCTGCGCAGCATCGCCAAGTCCACGGGCCTGCCTGTGCTCACCGACGTGCATCAGGCCGCCGATTGCGCGCAGGTCGCTGAGGCCGTCGATGTGCTGCAAATTCCCGCGTTTCTTTGTCGCCAGACGGACCTGCTGGTTGCCGCAGCGCAGACGGGACGTGCCATCAATGTGAAAAAGGGCCAGTTCGTTGCGCCATGGGACATGCGACATGCCGTCGAGAAAATCTCCAGTGTCGGCAACAAGCGCGTCTTTCTCACCGAGCGCGGGGCCAGCTTTGGCTACAACAATCTGGTGGTAGACATGCGCTCGCTGGCCGTGATGCGCGGCTTTGCGCCGGTAGTTTTCGACGGCACGCACTCGGTGCAGACGCCATCTTCCTCTGGCGGCGTTTCTGGCGGCCAGCCGGAATTTATTCCTGTGCTGGCGCGCGCCGCCGTGGCCGCCGGCGTGGATGGGATTTTCCTGGAGGTCCACGACGACCCGGCGAATGCCAAGTCCGATGGCGCGAACGCGCTGGACCTGAAGTTGCTGCGTCCGTTGCTGAAGACGCTGCTGGCCATCCATGCCGCAGCCGGGCCAGATGGGAACAAATGAATTTAGGGGGAAGGAAAGGATGGTGCGCCCGGAGGGATTCGAACCCCCGACCTAACGCTCCGGAGGCGTTCGCTCTATCCAGCTGAGCTACGGGCGCATCTTTAATGAGATTATCACGGGGGTGCTGCCGATGCAGAGACGCCCGTCCGCAGGCCGTCTCAGCGCGCGGCCTTTTCCTTCTCCAGTTCCTGCATGACGGACTGGACCAGTTCCTTGGCCCCGTTCAACTGCTGCAAGACGGCCTGCAGGTCCAGCGCGGGGGCCTTTGGATTGCGCGTGGAGGTGCAGTAGACCCCATGCTGGCCAATCAGGACCAGGGCATCGGTCAGCATGTCCAGCGTGACGGCCAGGCGGCCACGCGGCACGCCCAGCATGAACTCATGTTTTTCCAGCGTCCCGCGCTGCTCGTCGAAGACAGAAGGCATACGGCCTACTTTTCCGCCTGCGGTTTCCAGCGCAGCACCGGTTTGCGCGCGGCCCCGGTCTCATCCAGCCGGGAGATGCGCGTGGAGTGCGGCGCGCCCAACACCAGTGCCGGATTTTCCTCGGCCTCGCGCGCAATCTGGCGCATGGCGTCAATGAATTGGTCCAGCTCTTCTTTGGACTCGCTCTCGGTCGGTTCCATCATCAGCGCCCCGTGGACGATGAGCGGGAAAGAGACCGTGTAGGGGTGGAAGCCGTAATCAATCAGCCGTTTGGCGATGTCGCCGGTCTTGATGCCGTTGTGCGCCTGTAGCTTGTCGCTGAAGACCACTTCATGCAGCGTGGCCGTCTTGTAGGGCAGGTCGTAGAGGCCCTCCAGGTGCTTACGCAGGTAGTTGGCGTTGAGCACGGCGTCTTCGGTGGTCTGGCGCAGGCCGTCGGGGCCGTTGGCCAGGATGTAGGCAAGCGCGCGGATGAAGACGCCGAAGTTGCCGTAAAAACCGCGCACGCGCCCGATGCTTTGCGGGCGGTCGTACTCCAGCGCCAGCGAGCCGTCTGTTTTTTCAATGACCACGGGCACGGGGAGAAACGGGGCCAATGTCTTTTTGCAGGCCACCGGGCCAGACCCCGGGCCGCCCCCGCCATGCGGCGTGGAAAAGGTCTTGTGCAGGTTCAGGTGCATCACGTCCACGCCGAAATCGCCGGGCCGCGTCTTGCCCACCAGCGCGTTCATGTTGGCGCCGTCCATGTAAAGCAGTGCGCCTTTGGCGTGGAGGACCTCCGCGATTTTGTGTATCTCGCCCTCAAAGACGCCAATGGTAGAAGGATTGGTCAGCATCAGCGCGGCGGTGTCGGCATCTACCATCCGCTCCAATTGGGCCACGTCCACCATGCCCTGTGCGTTGGACTTCAGGCCCTCCACCTGATAGCCGCAGGTGGCCGCAGATGCGGGATTGGTGCCATGCGCCGAATCTGGAATGATGATCTTTTTGCGCGCGTTGCCCTGTGCATGGTGGTAGGCGCGGACCAGCAGGATGCCGGTCAGCTCGCCATGCGCACCCGCCGCCGGTTGCAGCGTAATGGCGTCCATGCCGGTGATTTCCATCAGGCAGTCCTGCAGATGGCGGACCAGGCGCAGCGCACCCTGCGAGAGCGCCTCCGGCTGGTAGGGATGGGCGTCCGCCAGTCCCTCCAGCCGCGCGATGGCCTCATTGACGCGCGGATTGTATTTCATGGTGCAACTGCCCAGCGGATACATGCCCAGGTCAATGGCGTAGTTCCAGGTGGAAAGGCGCGTGAAGTGGCGGACGACCTCGATCTCGCTCACCTCTGGTAAGGCGCCCATTTCCTGCCGTATGGCATTGCCCAGCAGCTTGGCCGCGTCCACTTCGGGCACGTCCAGCGGGGCCAGCCGGTAGGCCTTTTTGCCCGGCGAGGACTTCTCAAAGACCAGCCCTTCATTTTGATTGATGTGCAGGGAGACCTTCCTCGGTGTGCCGCAAAAAGGCGTCTGCCCATCTTGTTTGTTTTGCTGCACTGTGTCTGTGGCCATATTGCTTTGTCCTTCCTGTCGTGCTGTGGCAATGGTCCTGTTTGTCACGGCCATGGTGCGTGCGTCAGCGCAGCACGGGTGCATCTTTATGTGCGACCACCCTGGCTGCTGCGTCGATCTGCTCTCGCGTATTCATCTCCGTGGCGCACCACAGCGTGGCGTTACCCAGCTCTGGATACCACTTGGCCAGCGAGAGGCCGCCGATGATCTTTTGCTCCAGCAGGCGATGGCCCAGTTGTTCTGGCGTTTCTTTCGTTTGCAGGACGAACTCATTGAAGCGCGGCGTAGCGGCAAAGAGCAGCTTGCTGCCTGGCGTAGCGGCCAGGGTTTGCGCGGCATAGTGCGCCTTGGCCAGGTCCTGTTCGGCCAGGTCTCGCAGACCCTGCTTGCCGTAGATCGTCATGTAGATGGAGGCCATCAGGGCCATGAGCGCCTGATTGGTGCAGATGTTGGAGGTCGCTTTTTCGCGGCGGATGTGCTGCTCCCGCGTGGAGAGCGTGAGCACAAACCCGCGACGGCCCTGCTTGTCCGTGGTCTCGCCCACCAGACGCCCCGGCACCTGGCGTACAAATTTTTCCTTGCAGGCCAGCACGCCGCAGTACGGCCCGCCATAACTGGGCGCGATGCCAAAGGACTGTGCTTCCAGGGAAACAATGTCCGCCTCCGCAGGAGGACGCACAATGCCCAGCGAGAGCGCCTCAGCAATGGAGACGACCAGCAGCGCGCCCTTGGCGTGGGCCAACTCAGCAATGGCCGCCACATCCTCAATCACGCCAAAAAAGTTGGGCGACTGGAGCAGCACGCAGGCCGTTTTATCTGTGATTGCCGCCTCCAGTTGCCTGCGGTCGATGCGTCCGTCCTCGCCGTAACCAATTTCCTGTTGCGAAAGGCCCTGGTGCTGCGTGTAGGTGGCGAGCACTTCGCGGTATTCGGGATGCACTGTCCGGGCCACCAGCAGATGGTCCCGCCCGGTCACGCGCGCGGCCATCAGCACGGCCTCGGTCGCGCCGGTCGCGCCGTCGTACATGGAGGCATTGGCGACCTCCATGCCGGTCAGCTCGCAGACCATCGTCTGGAACTCAAAGATGGCCTGGAGCGTGCCCTGGGCGATCTCCGCCTGGTAGGGCGTGTAGGAGGTGAGGAACTCGCCCCGCTGCACCATCGCGTCAATCACCACCGGGCGATAGTGCCGGTAGACGCCCGCGCCCAGGAAACTGGCGTACCCTGTGGCATTTTCGCGGGCGGCCTTGCCGAAGTATTCGACGATCTCCTGCTCGCCCATCTGGCGTGGGAGCGCCAGATCGTGCGTGAGCCGGTACTTCTCTGGGATGGTGGAGAACAGACCGTCGATGGAGTCCATGCCGATGGACCCCAGCATGGCGGCGCGGTCTGCGGGTGACTTGGGTAAGTAGCGCATTGGGTCCGTTCCTATACAGAGGCAAAGAGAAGACCGTGCTTTAGTGCGCGGTCTCTTCGGAAATAAATTTCTCGTAATCGGCGGCGGAAAGCAGTGCGTCCACTTCCGCTGGCTTGGACATTTGGACCTTGATGATCCAGGCCTCATGCGCGGCGGTGTTGATCTTTTCCGGCGTGTTGGCCAGTTCCTCGTTCACCGCGGTCACCGTGCCGCTGACCGGCGAGAACAGCTCCGAGACGGACTTGACGGACTCCACTGTGCCAAAGACCTTGCCCGCCTCCACCGTGGCGCCGACCTTCGGCGCGTCCACAAAAACGATGTCGCCCAGCGCGTCCTGGGCATGGTCGGTAATGCCAATGGAACCGATGTTTCCTTCCACATTGAGCCATTCGTGCTCGCGGGTGTAACGGTACTGCGTCGGATATGCCATGTTATTTGTTTCCTCCGTCCTTATTGTAAGTCGTGATGGCCGCGCAGGCCCGCCGTACCGGCCTGCTAAAAAAACATGGGGCATGCGTCTACGCCTGCTTTTTGGGGCGTCGATAAAACGGTAGTGGGACCACCTTCGCACGGACCGGCTGGTTGCGCACCTCCACCAGCAATTCCGTCCCCACGGCGGCCAGTTCCGGCGGTACGTAGGCCATGGCGATGTTCTTCTTCAAAAACGGGGCGGGGGAGCCACTGGTCACGCGGCCAATGGGCTGGCCAGTCAGGTCCAGCACGCGATACTCCTCGCGGGCGATACCACGTTCCAGCATCTCCAGGCCCACGCGCTTGCGCTTCGGCCCGCCGCCATCGCGCACCGCCAGCAACGCCTGTTTGCCGAGAAACTCCGACTTCTCCAGGCCGCAGGAGCGGTCCAGGCCGGCCTCAAAGACGTTGGTCTGTTCGTCAATCTCATGGCCGTAGAGCGGCATGCCGGCCTCCAGGCGCAAGGTGTTGCGCGCGCCCAGGCCGCAGGGCAGCACGTTGAATTCGCGGCCCGCCTCCAGTAGCTCCTGCCAAACGCGCTGGCTGGTGGCCAATTCTGCGGGAATGTAAATCTCGAATCCGTCCTCGCCGGTGTAGCCGGTGTGCGCAATCAGGACGTTGGCCACGCCGCAGACCGTGCCCCACGCGAACCAATAATTTTTGATGGCGTCCAGGTCCACCGTGGTCAACTTGCGCAGCAGCGCCCGTGCCTGCGGCCCCTGGATGGCAAGCTGCGAATAATAGCTGCTGATGTTCTCCACCTTGCAGTCAAAGCGCGCGCACTGCTTCTGCACCCAGGCAAAGTCCTTGTCGCAGGTGCCCGCGTTCACCACCAGCAGGTAGTCGTCCGCGCCCAGCTTGTGTACCAGGATGTCGTCCACGAAGGTCCCCTCTGGCGTCAGCAGGGCGGAGTATTGCGCCTGCCCCTCGGCCAGCTTGGCCGCGTCGTTCATGGACACGTGCTGCACTGCCTCCAGCGCCTGCGGGCCGCGCATTTGGACCTCGCCCATGTGGCTGACGTCAAACAGTCCCACGCGCGTGCGTACGGCCAGGTGTTCGGCAACCAGCCCGGAGTATTCAATGGGCATCTCCCATCCGCCAAAGTTGACCATCTTGGCGCCCATCTGGCGGTGCGTGGCGTTCAGCGCGGTCTTGCGCAGGGCGGCGGGTGTTGCGGAAGTCTCTGACATGATGGGGCGTCCCTCCAACTCAATTTCGCGAACCTTCTACGGTAGCACTGCCATTTTCGTGGGTCAATTGAAGGGCCGGTCGGGCCTTCAACAACGGGCCGTTTCGGGGCAAGGGCACAGGGACACCACCACGTTTGGTGCACGGCATGGAAGGCAGGGGAAGTAGCAACACGGGGGCCACGGCCCAGTCCCTTTAGGACGAGGGCCTTGGGTTTGCGGTGTGGCAAGCAGATGTCCATGCCCTACAAGGACAAGGAAAGGGCCTAGTGGGCAGGGGGAAGGTTGCGGGTGTTCTGATAGGTGTAAGTAATGCGATGGATGACGGTGATGGTGGAGAGGACGGCCAAGACCCAGAGGACAGGGGCCATGACGCCCCAGCGGTTGAAAAGCGCGCCGATAATGACCAAGACCACCCGCTCTGGACGCTCCATGAAGCCGACCTTGCAGGCGCCGATGAGGGCCTCCGCGCGGGCGCGGGTATAGCTGACCATGAGGGAGGTGACCATGACAAAGGCCACCAGCACGACGTAAAAGAAGCGGTCAACACGGGCGTAATAGACGAGCAGGCCAAAGAAAAGGGCAACGTCGGAATAGCGGTCAATGACGGAATCAAAGAAGGCCCCGAAGAGGGTGACCTGATGGGTCTGGCGGGCGACGCGGCCATCGACCATGTCAAAGATGCCGGCCCCGATGATGACCAGCCCGGCAAAGAAGAACATGCGGACGTTGTTTTTGGAGTTGGCGTAGCCGATCAGGACGGCGGCAACAATGTTGATGACCAGGCCGATGAAGGTGAGCACGTTGGGGGAAATGCGCGTAAGGGCCAGGCCATCCACGATCTTCTGAAGGATGACGCCACTGCCACGTCCGAAAGCGCTTGTCCAGGTCATTTTGAATTCATGTCGTCGTGAATGGTGGTCAATTTAAGGACCTCCAATTCGCGCTTTCCGTTGGGTGTGACCACGATGGCCACGTCGCCGACCTTTTTGCCGACCAGACTGCGTCCGATGGGGGAAGTGGTGGAGATAAGGCCCTGGGTGACATCGGCCTCCTCGCTGGTGACCAATTTGTACTCAATTTTCTCATCTTTTGAGGCGTCATACACCAGCACGGTGGCGCCGAAGGCCACGCGGTCGCGAGGGATGTTGGAGAGGTTGACCAGGGCCAGCTCGGCCATACGGCCCTTGAGTTGGCCGAGGCGGGCATTGACGAAGACCTGGCGCTGTTTGGCCATGTGATACTCGGCGTTTTCGCTAAGGTCCCCGAGGGCCGCGGCCTTCTTGATCTCAGCGGGCAACTCGTGCGCCAGTTCGTGTTCGAGGAGGCGGATTTCTTCTTCCAGTTTCTTTTTGATGTGCTCAGGCATGGGGCCAATTCTTGTTCCAAGACCAAGGTACGGTGGCTGCAAAGCGACCGCATGGCGGGAGCGCAGTTGTCCCCGCCAGGACTTTGATTATACGGATTATTATGATGCAGCGTGGCGCAAAGCGCCAGCGGAAAGGGGCCACATGGCCAGCGCCACATCACGCGCGGCCCCTTCGGAGGGGCCCCCAATATCACGTGTGATGTATTCCACAAAGGGGCGCCAGCTTTTGGCCTCCGCCAAAAACGCATCATGCCCGTGGTGCGAGTGGACCTCAATGTAATTGCAAGTCACGCCTGCGCGCTGCAATCGTTCGGCCAAGGCCTGTACGTCCGCCGCAGGGAAAAGCCAGTCCGAGGAAATCCCCGCCAGCAGCACCCGCGCCGTGATCCGTTCCAAGGCCGCGCGTTCGTTCAAGTACCCGCAGGCCAGGTCGAAGGTGTCCATGGCGCGCGAGATGACCAGATAGCTGTTGGCGTCAAAGCGGTCAATAAAAATGCGTCCCTGGTAGTCAAGATAACCGGCGGCGTCATAACGTTCCTCGTGGGAGCGCGTGGGGTCTTCGCCGCTGCGGTCTGGCTTGCGGCCAAATCGTTCTGTAAACAACTCCGCTGACTTGTATGTGCAGACGGCCAGTCCGCGGGCCAGCGCCAGCCCGCGCACCGGCTGCTTGTCCGGGGCATAATTTCCGCCTTGCCACGCGGGGTCCAGGCGGATGCTTTCCCGTTGCAGATGGTTCAGCGCCAGTCCCATGGCGGAAAGCGGCGTGGCCCCGGTGGCAAAGCAGTTGGCCACGCGGTCCGGGAAATCCACCGCCCATTGCAGGGCCTGCATTCCGCCGATGGACGGGCCAATGACCGCGTGCAGGCGCGCAATGCCAAGATGGTCCAGCAACTGCGCCTGTCCGCGTACCATGTCGCGGATGCTGACGACAGGGAAGTCGCTGGCGTAGGGCGCTCCGGTCTCCGGGTTGATGGAGGTTGGCCCCGTGGAGCCATAGCAGGAGCCCAGCGCGTTGATGCCCAGAATGCAGTGCGTCCGCGGGTCCAGCGGATGGCCGTTGCGGAACATCTCCTCCCACCAGTCGGCCACGCGCGCGCTCCCGCTCAGTCCGTGGCAGACGAGGATGGCGTTGTCCCGCGCGGCATTCAGCCTGCCGTAGATGGCGTAATGGAGCGACGCCTGCGGCAGGTATGCGCCGGAGTCCAGGGCAAACGGCGCGCCGTTGTTGAGGAGGAAGTCTGCTTCCACATCAGGTTGGAGAATGGGTTGTGTCTGTTTTGTCATGGGTTTTTCCTTATGCGAGGACGGCGTCCTTGTGGGTTGCCAGGGCCTTTTCCAAGGCATGGTCAAGGTCGGCAAGGATGTCCGCAATGTCCTCAATGCCGATGGAAAGGCGGACCAGGTTGGGCGTCACGCCGGTCGAGAGCTGCTCCTCGCGGGTGAGTTGCTGGTGCGTAGTGGAGGCAGGATGGATGACCAGCGACTTGGCATCACCAATGTTGGCCAGCAGGCTGAAGAGTTCGAGCGAACCTTGGAATTTCTTGCCCGCTTCCACGCCGCCGCGAATGCCAAAGGTGACAATGGCGCCGGAGCCGTTGGGCAGATACTTCTTGGCGCGCGCGTGATATTTGCTGCTGGCCAGGCCGGGATAGTTCACCCATTCCACGGCAGGATGTTTTTCCAGATAAAGGGCCACGGCGAGCGCATTTTCTGAGTGGCGCGGCACGCGCAGATGGACCGTCTCAATGCCTTGCAGGATGAGGAAGGCATTGAAGGGCGACAGGCATGCGCCCGTGTCGCGCAGGCCTTGCACGCGGGCCTTCAGGATGAAGGCGAGGTTGCCAAATGTCTGGGTGTAGGAAAGCCCGTGGTAGGAGGGGTCTGGTTGGACGAACTCCGGGAAGCGGCCAGAGGCGGCCCAGTCAAAGCGTCCCGCATCGACGATGACCCCGGCGATGCTGGTGCCGTGGCCGCCCAGGAACTTGGTCGCGGAGTGGAGCACAATGTCCGCGCCCCATTCGATGGGACGGCAGAGGATGGGCGAGGGCACGGTATTGTCCACAATTAGCGGCAGCTTGTGTTCATGGGCAATGGAGGCGAGACGCTCCAGGTCCACCACGTCCAGCTTGGGATTGCCCAGGGACTCGGTGTAGATGGCCTTGGTGCGGTTGTTGATGGCCTTGCGCAGGCCGTCGAAGTCGTCGGCGTCGACCAGGTGGACCTTGATGCCGAGCTTGGGCAGGGTGTAGTGGAACAGGTTGTAGGTGCCGCCGTAGAGGGAAGTGGTGGAGATGATCTCATCGCCGGCGCCAGCCAGCGTGAGCAGCGTCAGGGTCTCTGCGGCCTGACCAGAGGCGGTCGCCAGCGCCGCCGCGCCGCCCTCCAATGCGGCCACGCGCTTTTCCAGCACATCCGTCGTGGGGTTCATCAGGCGCGTGTAGATGTTGCCGGGGGCCTGCAAGGAAAAGAGGGAAGCGGCGTGGTCGGCGCTGTCAAAGGTGTAGGAGGTGGTCTGGTAGATGGGGACTGCCCTCGACTTGGTGACGGGGTCGGCTGTTTGCCCGGCATGGACGGCAAGGGTGGCGAGGCGCGGCTGCGATGGAATGGATTGCGACATAGTGTGCTCCTGTTGCGAAGAAAGATTTTTTGCCCAAAAAACACAAAACCCACAGTCCTGAATAGGAACCGTGGGTCGCTGGTGTCTGGAAACTTTGGGAGGGTGTTACACGGGGCCAAAGTCCAGAGCAAGCCGCCCACGGATGCACATTTGCATCCGCATCGACATACACATGACCGTGCTCTGGATGGTGGAATTCATGACCTTGAAGAGAGATTACAGTTTGCTGGAGGACGTGTCAAGCGCAACCCTGGATTTTATGCCGTCCTAATCAGGATTTGGAGAAAGCAACGCCGACCTTGTGGGCCGGCGTTGAGGTCCTAGCAGTGTGCAGTTGCTTACTCGCGTTCGCTGCGTTTCCAATTGATCAGGTCGCCCAGCGTGGTGGAGGAAGAGGAAGAAGAGGAGGAAGAATTGGAGTGTCCAGAGGACGGAGGGGCCTTGTATGCTTCCACGTCCGCACGGCTGGCCTCGTCGCCAACGGCGCGCAGGCTCAGGCCGATCTTCTTTTCTTCGGGATTGTTCTTGATGATCTTGAAGTCGTGTTCCTGGCCAACGTCCAGCTTGACGGGGACGCCGTGGATGTCCGTTGCCTCAGAAACATGGCAGAGGCCCTCCACGCCCTCGGCAATCTCTACGAACGCGCCAAATTGCGCCACGCGCAGGACCTTGCCATGGACCACATCGCCGACCCGGTGCTGGTCAAAGAATGTCTCCCAGACGTCGGGTTGGAGCTGCTTCATGCCGAGCGAGAGGCGGCGATGTTCCGGCTCAATGCCCAGCACCACGGCCTTTACCTTGTCGCCCTTTTTGACGACCTCCGACGGGTGCTTGATGCGCTTGGTCCAGCTCATGTTGCTGACGTGGACCAGGCCGTCAATGCCGTCTTCAATCTCAATGAAAGCGCCAAACTCGGTCAGATTGCGCACGCGCCCCTCGACGGTGGTCCCGGTCGCATATTTTTCTGCCAGGTGGTCCCAGGGATTTTCGAGCAATTGTTTCATGCCCAGAGAAATGCGCCGGTCCGCAGGGTTGACGTTCAGGATGACGGTCTCAATCTCATCGCCGGGCTTCACTATCTTGGAGGGGTGCTTCATGCGTTTGGACCAGGTCATCTCCGAGACATGCACCAGGCCCTCAATGCCTTGTTCGAGTTCGACAAAGGCGCCGTAGTCGGTGACGCTGAGGATGCGGCCACGCACATGCGCGCCAATGGGATAGCGTTCGGCAACGTCCAGCCACGGGTCCGGGGTCAGTTGCTTGAAGCCGAGCGAGATGCGCTGTTTTTCCTTGTCGAACTTGAGTATTTTTACCTGGATCTCGTCGCCAACATTCACCAGATCGCGCGGGTGCGTCAAGCGTCCCCAAGACATATCGGTGACATGCAGCAGGCCGTCAATGCCGCCGAGATCGACGAAGGCGCCGTATTCGGTCAGGTTCTTTACGGTCCCGGTAAGGACCACGCCCTCTTCCAGGTGCTCCAGCGTCTTGGAGCGCTTGGCGTTGACCTCTTCTTCCAGGATTTCCTTGCGGCTGACAACGACGTTGCCCCGTTTTTTGTTTAACTTGATGACGCGTACTTCGAGCGTCTGGCCGATATAGGTCTCCAGGTTGCGCACCGGGCGGACCTCCACCTGGGAGCCGGGCAGAAATGCCTTGAGGCCGATATCGACTGTCAGGCCGCCCTTCACGCGGCTGACAACCACGCCGCTGACTGGCGTTTTTTCGTTGGACGCCTTTTCCAGGTCGTCCCAAACGCGCTGCCGCTGGGCCTTTTCGTAGTTCAGCAGGTAGCCGCCTTCGTATTCGTCATGCTCTACGACGACATCAATGACTTGTCCGGGCTGGACTTTTGGCTGTCCGGCGTGATCGAGGACCTGCTCCAGAGGGACAAGGCCCTCGGACTTCAGGCCGACATCGACGACGACATGTTTGTCGGTCAGCTTGATGACGGTGCCGGTGACGACCTTGTCTTCAATCGCCGTCAGGACCGCTGCTTCCGCAGCCTGTTCCCGGTCAAAAGATTCCAAGGCAGCGGCAAAATCTTCAAATGCGGCGGCATCGTCGTCATGGATGCCTTCTTCCGCGTGCATGGCGTCCTCGGCGAGGGTGTCCTGCGCGTTGATGGCTGGGTTGTGGGTGGATTCGGGCACGTCGGCTTCCGCCGCGACCATTGCAAGGGGTTGGGGTTCCAATTCGGTGATCGTAGGATTGCTCTCGGTTGTATCGGGATTGAGGACGTTTACCATAGAAAATGGCTCCGGACCCAGTGCGAAGCCTTGTTGTGCTTCGTTGCAGCAGGTCGCCCTTCCAAGGATGGCGTCCAACTGCCAGCCGGTCAGGTGACCTGGCCGGACGCTGTGGATGGCAGTGTCTGGCAGAGTGTCATTGACCGGAGACCGCGGGAACCATCTTTTGGGTCCAGCCACGAAGACCCAGTAGTCAGGCCCCAAGCGGACCGCGAAAATCTGTTTTCGCGGTGCAAGGACACAGCCAAATGGAAGCGTCGTGACGGGGGTTCTACTAACTGAACTAGAGGTCCCGTGATGGAGCCTCTACGCATGGATCCAAAGCGCAGTGCTCCCATGAAAATTATAGCAACCAATGAAAAACAGTGTCAAACGAAGTCCCGCGCTGGCGGGGCCTTCCAGCAGTGTGTGGATGGCCGTGGCCGTACTGCCTTGAACGGCGGGGACGGTCGCAACGGCAGGAGGGGTGACTGCACGGCCCGGCTGCGCCCACGTGTCTGGCTGGATTGAATTGGCCGACTGGTCTGGCCCTTGGTTTGACCCGGATTGTGGCCTGCTCGCTATACTTTGCTAATGGACATCTTATGGACCCCCTGGCGGTACAAGTACGTCAGTACGACCGACACGACGCAGCGCCAGGGAGTGCCTCCGGCGCTGGCCGCCTGGCCCGGTGACCAGCACTGCGTCTTTTGCAATCTGCTGGCGTCCACGCAATATGCCGTCGAACATGGGATGGCGTCCATTGAGGCCGACCGTGCGGCGAACATCGTGTACCGCGCCCAGCACTGTTTCATCTGTCTGAATGCCTTCCCTTACAACAATGGCCACGCCATGGTCCTTCCGTATGGGCACATCGATGAGCTGGGCAAAATGGAGAGTGCTGCGGCCACGGAGATGATGGCGCTGGCGCAAAAACTGGAGCGGGCGTTGCGACAGATATATCGTCCGGGCGGCATCAATATGGGCATGAACCTGGGCAAGGCCGCCGGGGCCGGGGTCGCCGGACACCTGCATCTGCACATGCTGCCGCGCTGGCCGGGCGACACCAATTTTATGACCGTGTTGGGAGAGACCCGCGTGCTGCCGGAGGACCTGGAAACGACCGGACAACGCTTGCGGGAGGCGCTGGCGCAGGACGGTCAACGGCAGCCCTGATCAAGCCCTACCGCTGTCCCTCAGGGGCTTGGGCCCACCATTATTTCAGGGACTTACGGAGGGACTAATGTCCCGCCCCTTCAAAACGCTGGCATGTTCAGGGGCCCCTGAGCGGGGCTTTACGCCTGCCAGCGCCACAGGGTCAATGTTTGTGCGTATTGGTGCTGATTTTGCTGGCCTCGAAGCTGACAATCTTCCAGGTCGTACCGTCGTAATGGTAGACGCGCGTGTAGCGGTAATGGCCGCCCATCTCCTCGCCATTGATGACGCCTGCCACCCTCACCTTGGTCAACACCACGGCGGTGCTGCCATAGACCCGAACTTTCTGGTCGAGTGTGTCCAAAGAGGTGATATGGATGGCGCCGTTTTTGTAGGCGTCCAGCATCTCTGCCTTGGTCAGCAGCGTGCCGTCTGGGGAGATGCCGAGAAAGTCATCGGCCAACATGCTGGACATGACCGGCAGATTGGACTGCACTTGCGCGTCCTGGAATTTTTGTTCCAGGCGTTCAATGGTCCGCACCACGGGCCTGGGCTGGTGATGATGGGGCAACACCGCGCGGGCAAAGGGTGCGCCTGCCGCCAGAAGCAAAAACGGCAGGAAACAAGACATCCTTATGCGGAAGGGCGCATGACGAAATGGCCGTAGATTGGTCTGCATGGCCGTAAACGGCATGGTAGCTCGCATGTGATTGCGAGTCAAAAGAAATTTCATCGAAAAACCATCTGCAAACCAAGACCGGGCCTTCGTCTGCAATGGGCCGGTTGGATGCAGGGCCCCCTAAGAAAGCGCTTTACAGGCCGCGCTATCTGATTGGGCCAAGGTATAAAGCGATGGCCGGAAGCAGGCGCAGGAAAACGCAGCCGCGCCGGAGCATTTCCGGTCCATGTTATGCGAGTGCGTTCAGGTCTTCCGTATTACGTTCGCGCATCCACTGGTACAGGCCACCGATGGCGTGGTCCCGAAAATGGGCGGAGGCGCGGTGCGCTTCCAGGGCCGCCTCATCGCGATATTGTTCGTAGATCAGGACCTCGCAGGGGTCGTCCGCCAGTTCGTGAGGAATGTAAGAGACGCAGCCTGGCTCCTGCCGGGATGCCTCCGTCAAGCGGCGCAGGGCCTCAGAGACCTGCGCGCGGTCCTCTGGGGCAAAGCGCATTCGCACTATAAATGAGATCACGGGTCACACTCCTCAGTAGACAAAAGCTTCAATGGGAAGCTGTAATGGCTTCCAATGCCGCGGCAAACTCCGGTACCCAAATGGACTGGTCGCGGTCCGGGCCGACAGAAATCATGCCAATGCGCGCCCCGGACGCGGTTTCCAGGAAATGCAGGTAATCTTTTGCCGCCGGAGGCAGCTTGGCAAACTCTGTGATGTCTTGGGTGGGCTGTTGCCAGCCTTTCAGTTCTTTGTACACCGGCACAATGGATTCCAGGCCCCGCACATCGGCAGGGACCGAGTCGGTGAGGACGCCATCCACTTTATAGCCGGTGCAGACGGGGATGGACGCCAGATGGTCCAAGACATCCAGTTTGGTGACCACCAGCCATTCCGTGCCGTTGATTTGGTTGGAGTAGCGCAGCATGGGCAGGTCCATCCATCCGCAGCGGCGAGGACGGCCCGTGACGGCGCCATACTCCTGTCCGCGCGCGCGCAGGGTCTCCCCGGCGGCGTCGTGGATTTCGGTCGGAAATGGTCCTTCGCCAACGCGGGTCACATAGGCCTTGGTAACGCCAATCACGGTGCCGATGGCGGTCGGCCCAACGCCGGTGCCAATGACGGCCCCGCCCGCCGTGGAGGAGGAAGATGTGACAAATGGGTACGTGCCGTGGTCAATGTCGAGCATGGTGCCCTGGGCGCCCTCGAACATGATGCTTTGGCCCGCATGGAGCGCCTGATTGAGCAAGGCGGAGGTGTCCTTGATGTAGGGGGCAAGAAGCCCGGCAGCGTGGGCGTACTCCTCATACATCTTGTTGGGGTCCAGCGGGTCAGTGCCAAAGAGCGCGTGGGCGATGGTGTTCTTCTCGTGGCAGGCGTTTTGGATATGGGTGCGCAGCAAGGCCGTATTCAGCATGTCCACGATGCGCAGGCCGCTGCGCTTCATTTTGTCTTCATAGGCAGGGCCGATGCCGCGGCTGGTGGTGCCAATCTTCATGCGTCCAGGGGCATTTTCCGCCGCCAGCTCAATCATGCGGTGGTAGGGAAGGATGACGTGCGCGCGGTTGGAAACAAAGAGCTTGCCGGAGACGTTGATACCAACCTCGCGGAGCCGTTTGACCTCCTGTAAAAAGGCCATTGGGTCCAACACCACGCCATTGCCAATGACAGCGCGGCAATCTGGCCTGAGCACGCCGCAGGGGACCAATTGCAAGATGAATTTTTTGCCGCCAATGACCACCGTATGACCGGCATTATGGCCGCCAGCGTAGCGCGCGACGATGGAAAACCGGTCAGAGAGGACATCGACAATTTTACCTTTTCCCTCATCGCCCCATTGGGCGCCAAGGACCACTGCTGTTTTGGCTCGCATGGACCACTCGTCTTTCCATCCGGCACATGCCACCACCCCACCCAGGGATGGTACAACGGGTGCGGGCAGCGGAATGCCGGGTATTGTGGGGCCTTCGGGCTGGCCCGAAAAGCACTTCCAAAATTGATCCTATACTAACGGCCAGCGTCATGGGGGGACCGACGCTGTACGTTATCGGTTGCAGGGAAAGAACGGCAAGGGTGGGTGTTTTTCCCAGTTGCGTGCGGCGGTGTGCGCATGGGCGGTAGGCGCTATTTGCGTTTGTGGCCCCAGGCCCGATGATAGAGGCGCCAAACAAAATTGTGCAGCAAGCGGGTCTGTTCGGCCTTGAGGTTGGCGTACGAGTGGCGGACGTAGGCGTCGAACTCCGGCGGCCAGCCGATGGTGGACCGTCGCTCAGAATAATCGCCCTGCGCCCACTTGGCCATCACGGCCTTGTAACCAACCACATGGGTGACAAAATCGAGCAGGCACTGGGGCATCTTTTCCTCAATGATGAGGTGGGCCTTTTCGATGATGACCCTCTCGCGGATGTCGTTCAGGGGCATGAAGATGGAGTTCATCCATAGTATCCATTCTTTCAGGTCTTCGTCCCGTATAGGGTGGCAGTGGGACTTGCCTTGTATTTTGAGCAGGGAGCGATATGCGATGTTGCCAGACTCAGAGGCGACGTAGAGCGGGCCGTAAAACTCATTCAGGCGCTTGTTTACAAGGCGGAGTTTGTCACGGCGGCGGGCCAGCATCCGGGCGCTGAGAAAGGTGACCAGATAGCCGACAAATGCAAGGACAATGGTGAGAATGGCAGCGTTTTGCAACACAGTGGGAGTAGTGAAAGTTGGAATGTCCATGGTGTAGCTTGCCTTGTTGATGAGTATATGTGGAAAAGGGCCGGACATGGCCACATATTCGCGTCAATGTCACAGTTTCCCCTCCTTTTGGCTACACTGGCGATGACCCGGTAGACGCCGTGTTGTTGGTTTGCCAGGTGCCATGAGGGCCAATGCCAGAATTGCCAGAGGTGGAAACCATTGCGCGGGGGCTGGATGCGCGTGTGCGTGGGCGCAGGATCGTTTCCGTGTTCTTCGGTGACAAGCCGGGGCCATGCAAGTCCCCGCCAGAAGAGATGCTGCGTATTTTGACGGACCGCACCATCAGGCGCGTGCATCGCGTGGGGAAGCACATTGTCTTTGATCTGGCGCCGGGGCCGAAGGCCGCTCCTGTGGCGCAGTGGTTGGTGCATCTGGGGATGACCGGACGGATGCTGGTGGCGCAGCCGGAGGTCCCCGTGCCCAAGCATACCCACGCCATCCTGCAACTGGATGACCAGCGCGAGGTCCGCTTTGTGGATGCACGGCGCTTTGGGCGGCTCTCGGTCTACTGTTTCCCGGCAAGCAGTCCATCGCAGGGCAAGGGCGCAAGCAGAGCACCTGTGGGCTTTGTTGGGACAGGCCGGGAGCCACTGACGATTTCCGCAGAGGAGTTCTATGTCCTTTTTCATCGGCGTCATGCGCCGATCAAGGCACTGTTGCTCAACCAGTCCCTGCTGCATGGGGTTGGCAATATCTATGCCGACGAGGGACTCTTCCACGCCGGCATACGACCGAAACGCCAAGCTGCTCGGTTGACGCAGGCCGAGATGCTGCGGCTGCACCAGGCGTTGCAGTCCGTTTTGCGCAATGCGATTGCGCTGGGCGGGTCCTCGGTTTCTGATTACGTGGATGCGGACGGGGTGCGCGGATTTTTCCAGTTAGAGCACCGCGTCTACCAACGCACCGGAATGCCATGCCTGGTGTGCAAAACGCCCATCCGGCGCATCCTTCTGGCTGGACGCAGTACGCATTATTGCCCGCATTGCCAGCGCTGATTCACAGAAGGATGCATTACGCTGGGGAAAAGACCTGGTAGGTGGAAAGAGGGACGTTTTGGACAGAAAGTATTCCATTGGAGTGGACCTGGGCGGGACCAATCTGCGTGCCGCCGTCATGCGCGAAGAGGGCACGCTGGCCGACTCGCTCTCCCTGCGGACGCGGTTGCAGGACGGGCGGGATGCGGTCATGGCCGATCTGTGCGATGCCGTGCTTGCCCTGGAGTCGCGCCAGGGTGCTTCGGGGCAGTGCATTGGCATAGGCGTGGGAACGCCGGGGCCATTGGAGTTGCCGGAAGGAGTGCTGCGGCGTCCGCCCAACCTTCCCGGTTGGGACGGTTTTGCTGTCCGCGCAGCGATGGAGCAGCGATTGGGGCGGCCCATTCTGCTGGACAGCGACGCCAATCTGGCAGCGCTGGCCGAGTGGCGTTATGGGGCGGGCAAACGGTTTGCGGTCGATTCGCTGTGCATGCTTACTTTGGGAACAGGGGTAGGGAATGGCATCGTGCTGCATGGCCGGGTCTGGCAGGGCATGAGCGGCATGGCCGGGGAGGCAGGACACATGACCGTTGTGCCAGAGGGCGAGCCGTGCGGTTGCGGGAGCCATGGCTGTCTGGAGGTGTATGCTTCCGCGACGGCCATACGACGGATGGCGCTGCGGCAGATGGCGCAGGAACTGGAGCGCAGCACCGGGGCCTGCAACAACTCCTTGCTGGCGCGGCTGGTGCGGGGGAACCCCACGTTCCAGGCCAGGGATGTGGCCCATCTGGCCGAGGCCGGAGACGCAGGGGCGCAGGCCGTCTTTGATGAGATGGGGCGCTGTCTGGGACTGGCGCTGGCCGCGCTGGTCAATACGCTGAATCTTCCGTTGTATGTGTTGGGTGGGGGCAGCGCCGCTGCCTGGCCATTGTTTGCGCCGGTCATGCTGCGGGAGTTGGAGGTGCGTTCCTATGTCTACCGGGCAACCAAGCCAACCGATGCAGAACGCGCGTCCTGCGCCAGAGGGAAAACGCATGTGGTGGCGGCGGAGCTGGGCGCGGAGTCCGGTCTGCTGGGCGCGGCAGCCCTGCCTTGGGTCGATGCCCCATGAAGAGGAGCAGAGATAGCAGATTTTGGGTAGGCCAAGGGCATTGGATACAGAATTATGGAACTGGCGATGGTTTTCCCTATGGAATTTCAGATACCGTATCTTTCTGTATACGGTAAGTTATTGGTTCCATTTGCTGGTCTATTTGGCGGTCCAATTGCATTCATGGTTCCCGTACTCCAGTGAGGCATCGGCGCCCTTCGGGGCGTTCAAGAGAATCGGATGGGTCGCAGGAATGATCAGGAAGCCACTGGCTGAAAGACACTGTGCCCAGCAATCCGTTCAGAAATAGAAAGCACAATGCAGCTTGGGTCACCCAAACGGGAGGCCAGCGACCCGTCTGCTTTGGTTCTCAATTGTCTCCTCCCCCGATGTAACGTGGTCGATAGGTACCTGGCCTCTTCAATATCCCAATTTTCTCTTATTTATTGCATCTCCAGCCGTCTCTGGGGACGCAGAAAAGACCCACGGATGTAAAGGGAAGTTCTGATCCAGTCCTACGGCTGCCTCTCAGGGGCTGAAGTCCGCTATTATTGCAGGCGCTTCCGGCGGGACTAAAGTCCCGCCCCTTCAAAACGCTGATTTGTTCGGGGGCCCCATAGGGCCTTTTTGCGGATGCAGGCCGCTCCAGAAAGTACGGCAGACAAGAGGGCATTCCAAACAGGGCTTGGAAGTGCTGCTTAGCAGGCAAAGGTCCCGAAGGCGAATGATGCCGGGTATGGAGTTCCAAGGTGTGGGTCCAGTGTGGTGCCGAATGGCATGGTTGGACTTGCCCTCTTTTGCGTGCAGGAGTAATATTCGAGTTGCCCATCATTTTGGCTGATGCCACGGAAGGTCCAGGCCGTGTGGCTCGCCGATAACAATAGAAGAGTGTATCTGTCCAGAGAAGAGTGACGGTAACGCAACGACCGGGGACATCTGTAAGCGCCTGGAAGCAGGCACAGGTCCTCCAGAAGGTCGGGCGCCTGTAAGTGGAGCACCCAGGCACGTGATGCCGCAGGGCCGTGCTGGCAGGCACCAAGCGAAGTACCCGCATGTGATAACACGATGTTTCTGGCTGTAAGGGGGAAGGACGCGGCGAACAGGCCGTGTGATTTTCCTGCATCCAGCTTGTACGCACCAAGGAAGTGTATTGATGACAACAGAACCAACGCCGCCGCAGCAGGCGGGACCGAACCCGGCCTTTCGCCGCCGCCGCCGGAAACACAAGGGGCCATCGAACGGCCCGCAGTCGTCCCAGCCATCGTCGCAGGCGCAGCAACCGGGCCAGGTGCAGCAGTCCCAGCCGTCACAGGAGCAGGCGCACAACCATTCCCGTTCCAATGGCGTGCCCCGCACCCACAAACCGGGGAAAAAGCGTTTTTTCAAAAAGCAGTCTGGCGGGCCGAACCCGGGCAACCAGCAAAAACGCAGCAGGCAGGCCCGACAGCCGCGGACTTTTGTTGGCCCCATGGACCACAGCTATCTTGTAGCCAATGGCAACTATGCGGAGGCGCCCCCCTCGACCATTGAGCTGCAACGCGGCAATAGCAATGGCAACTTTAGCGGCAACTACAACGGCCTGCCCAAGGAAGACCCTGCCCAGGCCGCGCCGCCGTCAGCGGTCCCGGCGGCGGAAACGCCAACGCGCATCTATTGCTTTATTGAGGACCTGTTTTTTCAGGCCAAGATACAGGAGACGGCCCGCAAACTAGGCGTGAAGGTGGCCTTTATGAAGAATGACAAGGACATTGTCAAGCGTCTGGCCGAAGCTGTGGATGTGGAGCGGCCCGCACTGATTGTCTTTGATCTGAACAACGTCAGCGCCAAACCATTGACGCTGATTCCCAAGATCAAGACCAAGCTCAAGCGGACGGCCTCCGTGATTGGCTTCCTTTCGCATTTGCAGGGCGATTTGAAGGTGAAGGCGACCGAGGCGGGGTGTGATACTGTGATGCCGCGCTCGGCCTTCTCGCAGAACCTGCCTGTCCTTTTGCGGCGTTATGGCCTGGAAGAGGAATTCGAGCACATGGGAGCGTAAATACAGGCCCCCCATCCCAGAGAAGGCCCGCATACTATGCGGGCCTTCTCTGCTTGCGTAAGGGGAGATTGACGGTCCAGCTATGGCAGGGGGTTGTCCGGGGGGATCATCCTGGGGGCCAGTGCATGGCGCGGCCACCCAGCAGGTGTAGATGCAGATGGTGCACCGTCTGCCCGCCGTCGTTGCCGCTGTTGAGTACGATGCGAAAGCCCTTGGCCAATTGCATCTGCGCTGCCAACTGGGTGGCGAGATGCAACAAATGGCCCAGCAGGGGCGTGTCTTCCTCGGTGGCGTGGGCCAGCGAGGGGATGTGTCGCCGGGGTATCACCAGCAGGTGCGTGGGGGCCTGCGGGTTCAGGTCGTAGAAGGCGACGGCCTGCTCGTCCTCGTAGGCCTTTTTCGCGGGGACCTGGCCGTGGGCGATCTTGCAGAAAATGCAATCAGAAGTTGGGTCCATGTTGGTATCGTCTCATTTTTTTGGCTGCCACAGTGCTTATTTCTGGAAGTATCGCGGGTGCTGGCCCGGCAGCCAAGGGTCGTAATGGGCGGCAAAGGCGGCGCGGCGTGCAATCGAGGGATGGCTGTAGGTCCAGAACTCGACGAAACGGCTGGGGTACGGATCAGACAAAGACAGTTCTCCCAACAACTGAAAGGCGTGCTGGGCGGTCCGTTGCGGGCTGGCAACGATGCCGTGGATGGCCTCCTGCCCGTAGATGTCGGCGTGGTGTTCCTGCACGCGGGTGAAGCTGTTGAGGGCAGGTTCCAATAAAAAACTGAAGAAGACGAAGGCCAGGGAGAGCACGGCCAGGGCCGCCCAATCGTCCACGGCGCGCACCTGCCAGGCCGTCCCAAAACGCCGCACCAGCCAATGTACAGAGTGGTAGCAGAGCCAAAGGGCCACCAGCAAAAGGCCTGCAATAAAGGCCATCCCTTTGTAGATGTGGTTGAGGACGTAATGGCCCATTTCATGCCCGAAGATGAAGAGGATTTCGTTGGGCGTGGCCTTCTGGATGGTGGTGTCCCAGACGACGATGCGCTTGGAGGGGCCGAGACCGGTCACATAGGCGTTCAGGCCAGTCACTTTTTCGCTGGCCTGCATCAGGAAGATGCGCGAGGGAGGAACATGGAGTCCGTCGCGCGCGGCCACCTGCTCCAGTTGCGCGACCAGCGCGGGGTCTGTCTTTTGCAGCGGCCCGAATTTGTAGAAGATCGGGTCAACCAGGATGGGCGAGATGAAGACGCCGAAGACCAGAACGGGCAGCGCGGCCAGCCAGGACCAGGCCCACCAGCGGCGTGGAGAACGGCGCACCACCCAAAAGAACAGGGAGAGCAACAGCGTGCCGATCAGCAGCGTCAGAAGCAGCGACTTGGTCCAGTCCCCGGACCAACTGCCCCAGGACTGCACGGACTGACCGTATTTATGGGAGAGGTGTTGCTCGTACAGGTCCAACGGCAGGCCGATGCAGGAAAGCGCCAGCAGAAACAGGGGCAGAAAGACGAGGCCCTGCAGCCAGCGCCGTTGCGTGCAGCGTTCCGCCCAATCGCGGAAGCGTGCCGGTACGTGCCAAGCCAACAGAAGTAGCAGCGCCAGCAGCGTCCACGCCGTCGAAGCAAAGTGCAGAAAGGTCCTGGCATGCGAGTAGGCAATGGCCTGGGCCAGCTTCTCCGGCGGTAGCGTGTAGACCGGCGCCGTGGGCGGAGTTGCGGCTGGCGCAGCCTGCGGCAGTGGGCCGATCTCCGCTGGCGCAGCGGGGGCCGACGCTGGCGCCTGGGCCAGCAGGAGGCAGGGGCGGATGAGGCCAATACAGAGAAGGGCGACGAAGAAGAAAAAGATACGCTGTTTCATAGGCAGAACCCCGCTGAGAGAGCATTCTTACACGCAGGCCCCATAAAGTTGAAGCGTTTCTTGGGACGCTCCTGTTGGATGCTGGCCCAAGGGCGCGGGAGACGCCGTTGGCCAGCTCAGTCCAAGCGGACCAGGTAGGCATTGCCTTCGGATGGGCGCAGGTTGCGCGCAATCAGGAGCGCCGTGCGGTGCGATTCCCCTTGCGGGCGGATGCGCACCCAGTGGCCGGTGGGGCCGGTAAATTCAATCACATTGGCTGTGGGATATTTGTGTTGCAGATGGTCGCGCAGGCGCACTGCGGCATGGGAGTGCGAAAAGGCGCCAATCTGCACACACCAGAGGCCCCCGTGGTCAATGGGTTTGGGCGCATGGAGCACCACCATGCGGACGCGCGCGACCCCCTCGCGATAGACCCCGGTTTTGATGGCCGCTGCACGAGAGAGGTCCAGCATCCGCCCCGGAACAAATGGGCCACGGTCGGTGATGGTCACAACGGCGGACTGGCGGGTGGAAAGGTTGGTGATGCGGGCCACGCTGCCCAAGGGCAACGTGCGATGGGCCGCTGTCAGGGCATTTTGGTTGTAAATTTCGCCATTGGCCCCGCGACGATTGTGATAGGGCGCGCCGTACCAACTGGCCAGGCCGACCTCGGTATAGAGCGCCTTGTTGCGTCCGCGCGGGGAGGGCTTGACGGGTTGCGGCGGGGCAGGTTGCTCGGCCTGCTGCGCTTCTGGCTGCTCTATTGGCGGTGGGGGTGGGGCTGGCGCAGAGACCTTCTTGTGACGGCACCCCGCCAGCAGGCAACAGGCCAAGACTGCGCCGGCGCCCAAGACACGACGCGCGCAGTGGTTGCCGTGGGAGATGAGATGGGACCGGGCCACTCCTGCATTATCGGACAGTAGGGAGGGAATTGCAGCCAGATTGCGTGTTCCGAGGGCAGCAGGTTCCTTTCCAGTAAACGTCGCCGGGGCATTCCCCCTGGGATTTTCCTTTGGGTTGTTTTCGCGGGCGGGGGCGTTGGATAACGAAAACCCTACTTCCGCCGTCTTATGGAGGGACACCATAATCCCGGGACAAAAATGCATTCTTGTCGTTTGGGTCGCTGGCCCCTATTTTTTTCTTTCACGGTGGTGCTGTTTCTATGCGCCACGCACGCCCCCGCGCAGGAGGTCGCTCTGGCGGCGCTGCCGGACGCGCCTGTACCGCAACAGGCGGTGCCACAGCAGCAGACCCAGTCCGCTGCCGTGACGCCGCTGGACATGCGTCCCTATGCGCCGTTTTACGCGCGCACCATCCAAAACACGCAACGCGCGCGTCCGCTGACGGCCACGGGCAAGCTGCGATATGTTGCCCATGAAATGGTCCGCCCGATCAACTTGCTGCCAGCATCGGTCTCAGCCGGATACGGGGTCTACAACAACAGCAACCCCAAGTACGGCCAGAGTGCGGAGGCATTCGGACAGCGGTTTGCCGCGGCCTATCTAAGAGAAACCAGCTATCGTCTCTTCGCGGACGGACTGCTTCCCATCGCCTTCCGGGAAGACCCGCGTTACTACAAGCTGGGTGAGGGCGGTTTCAAAAAGCGCACACTGTATGCCTTTTCGCGGGTCTTTGTGACGCATTCCGCCTCTGGGGCGACGACACCGAATTATTCCGCCGTGCTGGGGCGCGGCTTTGGCGCAGTCCTAGTAAAGGCGTACTATCCGCAGGCCAGCCAAGGCAGCAGCGTCATCTTGCAGACCTTCGGGACATCGTTGGCTGGGGAAATGGGCGTAGACTTTCTGCGCGAATTTCTCCCCGGCAAACTTCTGGCACATTTTTGATGCTCCCAGAAGAATTGTCCAGCCTGTTTTCCCAGTCAATCGCCACAGGCCCCTTTGGGGCACTGGGTCATTCTGGTGCGGCAGGGTTGGCGCAACCGGGCCAGCGACCTAGGCGCGTCCCATTCGCTCCTCTGGATCGCCATTGGCTGCAAATATGTGTCCTTTTAATGAAGTTTGATTGTGGCCATGTGCCGCTGGCGTGACAATGACGCGAGATGCTGTTTTTTCCGGCGGATTGCTGGCAAGACAGTAGACCGGGGGCCCCAAAAGGCCCCGTTGTGCGAGGGCAGACATTCCTGCAGCGTGCGTTATTGGGAGTGCTGTTCCATCCAACACAGGAGAAAGACGCTCATGTCAAAAACCGTCAAATACGCTGAAAAGGCCGTTACCCTTGCCGCCCGTGGGGCATGGGTGATCTTTGATAAGCTGAACAGCATCCACCCCAACCCCTCGTTTACCCCCAAGTGGTCGGACAAGCCGCTGTTGAAGTCGTATGAGAAGGAAAAGCCGCCCCTGGGGTGGCCGCGCACGACGGACTCCCTGTGCCCGAAGTGCGTCCCGGAGATACGCCAGCAGATATTGGACGGGAAGTTGCCGCATGAAGTGTTGATGAATGAGAAGGCCGGCGAGATCAAGGCGCAGATCATTGAACGCGACGGGAAAATCCTAATGGTGAAGGACTGCCCGAAGCACGGTCATTTTGAAGATGTGATGTCCATCGATGTGGATTTTTTCCGTCACCTGGAAGAGGTCTTTCCGGGGCGGGACATCCGCGCCCACAACGATAGCAAGTTGCACCATCACGGCAGTTCCACCGTCACGCATGGACGCGGTGCGGTGCTGACCATTGACCTGACCAACCGTTGCAATATGATGTGCGATCCGTGCTTCATGGACGCCAACCAGGTGGGTTTTGTCCACGAGTTGACGTGGGACGAGATCAAGACCATGTTGGACAATTCCATCACGATCAAGCCCAAGCGCCAGATGTCCGTGCAATACTCCGGTGGGGAGCCGACGCTGTCGCCGTACTTCCTGGACGCCATCGCGTATGCGTGCAAGGTGGGCTACAACTCCGTGCAGGCGGCCAGCAATGGCATTGAATTCGCCAAGAGCAAGGAGCTTTGCCGGGCGGCAGCGGAGGCGGGCCTGCGCTACGTTTACCTGCAATTTGACGGGATCGGGAACGCGGCCAATTCACACCGCAAGGTGGGCAATTTATTTGATGTGAAGCTCCAGGCCATCCACAACCTGCACGAGGCCGGCGTGGATGTGGTCCCGGTGACCACCATCATCAACGGCATCAATAATGAGCAGGTGGGCCACATCATCCAGTTTGCCCTGGACAATCCCAAGGTCATCCACTTCCTCAGCTTCCAGCCGGTCTCCTTTACCGGGCGCGATGAGGACATCACGGACGAGCGCAGAATTGCCCAGCGTTACACGCTGTCGCACCTGGCGCACGATGTTAAGAGCCAGACAGGCCTGGGCGAGCCGACCCGTGACTGGTTCCCCATCAGCTTTATGAGCACCTTCTCTGACTGGGCCGACCTGGTGCATGGGCCGGAGCGTGAATGGGGCCAGCTCTCTTGCGGGTGCCACCCGAATTGCGGTATTGGCATGGCAATCATGGCAGATAAAGAGACCAAGGAAGCAGTGCCGGTGACGGCCTTCCTGAATGCAGACCGGCTGGCCAAGGACATTACCAAGATCAACGACGCGGCCCGCGGCAAATTTCTGTCGATTCTGGGAGTGACGCTGGCCCTGCTGCGCAACTACGATCCGACCAAGTCGCCCACGCATTTCCACATTAAGGACATGCTGCTGAAGTTTGACAAGAGCTTTGGCGCAACGGGACGGAGCTATGGCAAGGTGACGGGCGACCGCACCATGGAAGACATCCAGATGCGCCGCGCCGACCGCTGGAACTTCCTGTTCATCGCGGCCATGTGGTTCCAGGACCTGTTCAATTACGATTTCCGCCGCACCGAGCAGTGCATCATCCCGTACGCGACGCAGGAGGGCGAGATCAGCTTCTGCGCCTACAACACCGGCATTGGCTGGCGGAACATCATCGAGAAGATGCACATGACGGCCACATTGACCAAGTGGTACGAGGAGCATGGGCGGCATGAAATCTTCGCGGGAGGGCGCAAGGTGAGCATGCACGAAGAGATGCATGCATTGGACCTGAACGAAGAGCATGTCCACGCCGCTGCGAACGACACCCTGGACAAGCTGGGGATCGCCAAGAACGCGCGCCAGGAGAAGGTCCGTTCCCGCGAGGCCAAGGTAAAGCAGGACGCGGAGAACATAAGGATGGCGCAACTATACCGGCAGCATGTGCTGGGAGAAAAACCACAGCCAAACCTGGTGCCCTTGGATTCGCTGATAGCATCGGCAGCGAAACCTGCCAGCAAAGAGGAAGAGGAAGAGCCGGTGATGGGCGACTGATCTAGGACAAAAAAGGAACGATTGCAAGGCCGTCTGCACGGGGCGGCCTTGTTTTTTGTACTTTGGTAACCACCTTTCGTACTCTATTCGGCAAGGCCGGGCACGGCTACAATCAAACACAATGATTCTATCGCAGCATAGAGGGGCCGCTGTCCTTGGGGGACAGCAGTTGCGCAGTTTTCGCCGGGAGCTGCTGGCGTGGTATGCGCAGAACGCCCGCGACCTGCCCTGGCGGCGCACGCGCGACCCTTATTGCATCTGGGTGTCTGAGATCATGTTGCAGCAGACGCGGGTGGCCGCCGTGGTGGAGCGGTATCGCATTTTTGTGGAGCGTTTTCCTTCCCTGATGGCCCTGGCGCTGGCCGAGGAAAGCGAGGTGCTTGCGGCCTGGAGCGGTCTGGGCTATTACAAACGGGCGCACCAGTTGCATAGCGCAGCGCAGTTTGTCCTTTGGAACCATGCTGGGACACTCCCCCAGACAGCGGAGGCGCTGCGCAAGTTGCCGGGAATTGGCGTTTATACAGCGGCGGCCATTGCCAGTATTGCCTTTGACGAACCAGTGGCGGTTGTGGATGGCAACGTGGAGCGCGTATTGGCCCGGCTGCTGGGAACAAACAAAGAGGGCAAACTGCCCTCCCAGGCCGCCATGCGCCTGGCCGCCGAGCAGTTGTTGGCGGTGGACCAGCCGGGGACCTTCAACCAGGCCATGATGGAACTGGGGGCCACGGTCTGCCTGCCGCAAAACCCAGGATGCGGGCAATGTCCGATACGGGAAAGGTGCGTCACCCAGGGGGAGCACCCTGTGGCGCCGCGCAGGCCGATACGCAGCCGTCAGGTCGCCTATGCCCTGGTCCGCCGTGGCAAAGGAAGACCAGGGAATGTGGAGGTGCTGTTGCAGCAACGTCCCTCCGATGCCGCGCAGATGCCGGGGATGTGGGAGCTGCCTGAGGTGGAAGATGGACTGGTCGAGAAGATGGAGCCGGTGCTGCGGGCGCGCCACGCCATCACCAACACCAACCATTATGTGTGCGTCTATGCGTTTGATCTGCCCCCGGAAGAGGTGCTGCAGGGCCATCGGATGCAGCAATGGGCCAACGCGGATACACTGTTGAAGGTCCCTTTGACGGGGCTGGCCAGAAAGGTCTTGATGCGTATGGACATTCTGCCGCGTCCGAAGAGCATTCGGACAGACAGAGGAATTCCTGCAACATACGACCCGCTTTTGATATAAGCAAACAAGCAACGCAAAGGCCCAGGAGCGGGATGAAAGGGTGGGCGAGGGCCATGTCTCAGCCAAGGAGAACGGCGGTCCCAGAGCATCGGACCAATGCGCACTGGACCAGGGCCACAGTCGTCGTCGCCATATTTTTCTGTGGTTTATTCTGCGCAGGGGGAATGCTGGCGTGGTCTATGGGCGCGCGGGCCATGGCAGCCCCGTTTGCAGCAGTGCAACAGGCGGGGGCGCCAACGCTCCAGCAGCGCGCGCCAGACGACGCCCCGGCACGTCCTGCGCCCCCTGACAAAAAGGCCCCGCAGGGGCAGCAACCTACGACCTTGCCCAAGGACGTTTCCGGCGCCTACGCGTTTGACCACACTGGCGAATCGATCGAGATGGACGTTGACCGGGGGAAACTGAGCGGCTACATCACGCGCCTGGGCGATGCAGAGACGGACAGCAACACGCCGCTGACATATTTTTTTGACCGCACGGCGCTGGATGGCGACCAGTTGCAATTTGAGACCAAGGTGGTGCATGGCATCTGGTACTCCTTTAGCGGGACCGTGGTACGCGGCCCTGGCCAGGTGCGCAGCGACGAAGGGTATTACGTGCTCCAAGGCACACTGCTGGTGCACCATCCGAGCAACGATCGCGACAAAAGCTCGGACGAGACCGTGGAGCAGCGCGAGGTGCACTTCAAGTCCCTGGCGCAGTAGGGCGAGACATTCCCTGTTTTCATCGTGGTCGCGGTGCGGCGTTGCAGGCTATACCGCAGGCGGCATTTTCGTCGCTGAATGCGCGTAATCCCGTAAAATAGAGGTCTATGCTTGATCTTGCATTTGTGCGTGCGAACCTCGCACTGGTAAAGGAAAAATTGTCGCAGCGCGGCATGGATGCCGAGGCGTGGAAGCAACTGCTGGATTTTGACACACTCGACCAGCGCCGCCGCACGGGCATCACGCAGATTGAGAACCTGAAGGCGGAGAGGAACCTTCTCTCTGCCGAAGTGGCACAGCGCAAAAGGTCGGGTCAGGACGCGACGGACCTGATGGACCGTACCCGCGCGCTCAAGGAAGAGATTGAACGGTTGGAGTCCGGGGCTGCGGGCATCGAGGAAACTCTGCGTATGCTGCTGCTCAACCTTCCCAACCTGCCACACGAGAGCGTGCCTATCGGCAAAAGTGAGCAAAACAACGTGGAGGTACGTCGCTGGGGCACGCCGCGCGCGTTTGATTTTACGCCGAAATCGCATTGGGAGATTGGCGAGCAACTGGGCATCCTGGATTTTGAACGCGCGGCGAAGATTTCCGGTGCGCGGTTTGCAGTTTACTGGCAGGCCGGGGCGAAGCTGGAGCGGGCGCTGGCGAATTTTATGCTGGACGTGCACACGCGCGAGCACGGCTACACAGAAGTGTTGCCGCCGTATATGGTGAACGAGGCGTCCTTGTTTGGCACGGGGCAGTTGCCGAAGTTTGCTGAGGACCTTTTCCACTGCGAGGGCGGCGACCACTGGATGGTCCCCACGGCGGAGGTGCCGGTGACGAACCTCTTCCGCGATGAGACACTCGATGCGAAGCAGTTGCCCATTTCGCTGACGGCATATACGCCCTGCTTCCGGGCCGAGGCCGGGTCCTATGGCAAAGACGTGCGCGGGCTGGTCCGCCAGCACCAGTTCCAGAAGGTGGAGCTGGTGAAGTTTGTTGCGCCGGAGCGGTCCTACGAAGAGCATGAGAAGCTGACAGGCCACGCGGAGGCCATCCTGCAAAAGCTAGAGCTGCCCTATCGCGTGATGAACCTGTGCACGGGAGATTTGGGATTTTCCGCAGCGAAGACCTACGATCTGGAGGTCTGGCTGCCGGGGCAGGGCCTCTATCGGGAGATTTCTTCGTGCTCGAATTTTGAGGCGTTCCAGGCGCGGCGGGCCAACATCCGTTATCGCCCGCAAGGGCAAAAGAAGGCGGAGTTTGTACATACGTTGAATGGCAGCGGTCTGGCCGTGGGACGGACGTGGCTGGCCATCGTGGAGAACTATCAACAGGCCGATGGCACGGTGCGCGTCCCGGATGCGCTTGTGCCATACATGCATGGCGAGACAACGCTCCAGTTGTACACTCGCTAAAGGAGGGCGCAATGTTGCGTCTGCTGCGGAGCTATTTCTTCTGGACCTACGAGCGGGGCAGTGTCCATTATGACGTGATGGTGACGCTGATCCTGGCGTTTATCTTTATCACCCCGCACCTCATCAACTACAAGGACGGTCCGGTGTCGCGGCTGCTTCCGGCCAACGGCATCCTGGTCAAGAGTGACGGTCCCAGCACGTTGGTCTTTCAGGTGGAAGCAGGCGCGGTGCCTGCCACAGGAGACAAACGGACGATGCGCAAGGAGCTGAAGACCGTGATAGCCCCCGTTTCCGGCGGGGTGAACATTGACCACTATGAGACAGTACGCGGCACAGACGGTACGGTGGTTGCGTATCGCGTCTGGGTGCACCGGTAAATGAGGACCTTACGCAGAATGAAGATGAGTAGGAATCCGGGACGCAGGTGTGCGTTTCTCGTTGGTATTTGCACTGTGGGCATGGTTGCGTTGGTGCTGGCAGCACCGGCGGGCGCAGTTTCTGGTCGTCCTGCAGGGCCACTGGGACAGGTGTTGGAGCAGATGGACGCGGCGGCGAAAAACTTCCATTCCGCGCAGGCGGAGTTCCAATGGGACCAGTATGAGCGCGTGGTGGAGAACACGGACACCCAGAAGGGGGCCATTTATTTTTTGCGCAGCGGCAACACGACCGAAATGGCCGCGCGGGTGAAGCAGTTCAACGGCCAGCCGGACGCCAAGGACGTTGTATACAAAGATGGCGTGTTGCAGTTTTATCAGCCAAAGATTGAGCAGATGACCATCTTCCATGCAGGGCGCAACCAGCAGCAATTTGAGAGCTTCCTGACGCTGGGTTTTGGGGGCAGCGGCAGCGACCTGGAAAAGAACTGGGAGATCACCTACCAGGGCGCGGAGACCATCGACGGGGTGAAGACCGCGAAGCTGGACCTGGTGGGCAAACAGGCCAGCGTGCGCAACATGTTCACGCATGTGACGATCTGGGTGGACCCGACGCGGGCGATTTCCCTGAAGCAGCAGTTCTTTGAGCCATCGGGGGACGTACGCACTGCCTTCTATCGCAACATCCGATACAACCAAAAGGTCGCGGTGTCTGTTTTTCGCATCAAGACAACCTCCAAGACCACCGTGGTGCAGAAGTAAACCGGGGAAGCCCGGTCCCCTCTCAAGAGAGGGACTTCTGGGGCCAGCCTTATTCAATAGAAGCAAATTTCTCCATCCAATTTTCCCATCCTGGCGGCAACGAACGCGGCCAAGATGGGGCACCGCACTGCAATGCTTCCAGGACGGGAGATCATCCGGGTTTTCCGGGGCGGAGGTTGTGCTGGGCATCCAGGTAGCTTTGCAGGATGAGGACGGCGGCAACCTGGTCGATGACCTGTTTACGGGTATTGGCCGGACGTTCCGCGGCATCCAGGAGGCGATGGGCCTGGGCGGTGCTGAGGCGCTCATCCCATAGATAAACGGGGAGATGGAGTTCCGTTTCGAGGGTGGAGGCAAACTCCTTGGCGGCGAGGGCGCGGGGGCCAACATCGCCAGAAAGGTGCAGGGGCAGGCCGACAACGATGGCGGAGCAGCCATGACGGCGGACGAGGCGGGCCAGGGAGCGGAGGTCATTGCGGCGGTTGGTGCGATAGAGAGTGAGGAGGGGTTGGGCGGTGAGGCCCATCTCGTCTGAGATGGCGACGCCAATGCGGCGGTCGCCATGATCGAGGCCAAGGAGGCGCGGCGGCAAGGATGGTCCCACGAGGTTGATATTACAAGAGCTGGCTGGCAGGATGGGGGCAAAAGTCTACAATAGAGGGAACGGCTGGCTAATTTTTCTGACTTCTGAGACGCGTGCGTTTTTTTCTTTTCATTCTAATTCTGATCATAGTTTTGGTGGGGGCCTGGACCAGTATCCAGCTCTTCCATCCGGCTGGGCCGAAGACGGCGCAGATTGTGACCTTTGCGCCGGGTTCGTCGGTATGGAAGATCGCAACAGAGCTTGAAAAGCGGGGCGTGGTGCATAGCCGATATGCATTTACGCTGTGGGCGCGGCTGCAAAAAGGGACGCTGAAGGCGGGGACGTATCGTTTTGACCATGCGGCGCCACTGACGGAGGTGTACCAGCGGCTGCGACGTGGCGATGTGTATACGATTGCGCTGACGATACCGGAAGGCTACAACATTTTTGACATTGCCCAGGCAGCGGAACGGGCCGGGCTGGGGAAAAGCCAGGATTTTCTGGCTGCCGAGCAGGAAGACACGGAGTTGGTCCGCGATCTTGACCCTGGGGCACAGAGTCTGGAAGGGTATTTGTTTCCGGCCACCTATCCGGTGGTCCCCACGGCGACGCCGCAGGAGGTCCTGGCTGCCATGGTGCGACGCTTTCGGGAAGAGGCGTCCAAGTTGGGGCTAAGGGGAGACGTACATGCAGTTGTCACGCTGGCCTCCCTGGTGGAAAGGGAGACACCGGAGGAAGCAGACCGGGAATTGGTGGCGGGGGTGTTTACCAACCGGCTGGCGCGCAGGATGCCACTGGACACGGACCCATCAGTAATTTATGCAGCACTGCTGGATAGGCGGTATCGGGGGACGATTTATGCATCTGATCTAAAGGCGGACTCCGCATACAACACATACACGCATATAGGGCTGCCGCCGGGGCCGATATGCAATCCGGGAGTGCCGTCCTTGCGGGCGGCCATGCAGCCGGCAAAGACGGACTATTTATATTTTGTGAGTGATCCGGGGTCCCCGGGGCATTCCCGGTTTGCAACCACGCTGCAGGAACACCAGAAGAACGTGCGAGCATACAGGAACGAACAGCGCGTCGGGAATGGACGGAAGGGCCAGTGATACGAGGAGAAGCAAGGCAGGGATGGGGCGCCAAGGCCAGGCAGGCAGGCCTGTTGGCGTTGCTGTCTGCTGTGGCAATGGGGACCAGTGGCTGTCTGCGGCATACGCGCATTCTGGAAAAGCCGTTGCCGGCAAACGTGGTCATCAGCGCGAGCGCAGACCAATTGGTGCAACGGATCGATGAGCAATATGACTCCATTCAGTCGTTGAGCGCGACAGTATACATCCGGGCCTCCGTAGGGGGGGCACGCAAGGGCAAGGTGACCGAATACACGTCGGTGCGAGGGTTCATTTTAATGCGCAAGCCGGACAGGCTGCGGGTGTTGGGATTGTTGCCGGTGTTGGAGACGCGGGCCTTTGACATGGCCAGCAATGGGGACCAGTTTACGCTATGGATGCCGACCAAGGGCAAGGCGGTGACGGGCACCGATACGGTGAACAAGCCGTCCATCAACCCACTGGAAAACCTGCGGCCCTCGGTATTTCTGGATTCGCTGCTGATACGCAGCGTAAAGCCGGATGAGATGGTGTATGTGACCAATAACACGCGCGTAGTGCGGGACCCGCACAGCAAGCACCTGATGGAGGAGCCGGACTATGACCTGGGCATCCTGCGGCGCATGAAGGGCAGCAATGAATTGCTCCCCGTGCGGGTGATATACATCAGCCGTGCAGACCTGCTCCCGTACCAGCAGGACGTATACGATGACAGTGGCACATTGATAACGGAAGCGACCTACAGCGATTATCAAGATTTTGGACAGATAAAATTCCCGATGAAAATCACCATCCAACGTCCGCAGGACGAGTATGAGATAGGCCTGACAATCGAAAAGCTGACGTTGAATCTGCCATTGGCGGACGACCAGTTCCAATTGAAGGTACCGCGTGGGACGCCGATAAAACGTCTACCGTAAAAGGGACGCACGCAGCGCGGCGCGAGGGCGTCAGCGTTCCATGAGACGCTGGAGATGGGTGCGCTCCTGGTGTGCGTGGACAGCGGCAAGGATGTCCAAGGCCAGGGACAGGGCGGCGCGACCGTTTTCTGCGGTGACGATGGGTTGTTTCCGCGTGCGCACGCAATCGGCGAAGGACCCCAGTTCCAATTGAAGCGGTTCTCCAGAGGGCACCACGAGCCTATGCAGGCCCAGCTCCGGTGTGGGGTGCTGCGCGGTCACGGGTTGCAGGCGGACGGACGGGTCCAAGGCAGATGGGTCCATGCCGGGTCCTGGGCGAGCGGAGACCTCGATGGCGAGTACGTCTTGTCGGGCGTAGTCAATGGAGATGTACTGGTGGGGTTGAAAGAAGCGGAGCTTTCGCACCCTTTCCGTACTGACGCGGCTGGCTGTGAAATTGGCAATGCAGCCGGAAGCAAATTCCACACGGGCATTGGCAATATCAACTTTAGAGCTGAGGACAGGGAGGCCGACGGCGCGGACTTCCCGCACCGGCGAGGCGACCATAGCAAGGACCACATCGAGATCGTGGACCATGAGGTCCAGGACGACATCGACATCCAGGGAGCGGGGGGAGAAGATGCTGAGACGATGGGCCTCAAAGAACAGCGGGCCGTTGAGCAGCGGGAGGACGGCGCGGACTGCTGGGTTGAAGCGCTCCAGATGGCCGACCTGGAGGACGCGGCCCTGATGACGGGCCAGATGGATGAGAGCGTCGGCCTCTTCCAGTGAGGACGTGAATGGTTTTTCCACGAGGACATCGACCCCAGCAGAGAGCAGGGTGGTGGCCACGGCAGCATGATGGGCGGTTGGCACAGCGACCGAGGCGGCATCGGGCGGCGATTGGGCAAGCAGGAGCTGCTGGACGGATGGATATACGGGGACCTGGTACTCAGCCGCCACGGAGGCGGCACGCGCTGCATCTGGTTCAACCACAGCAACAAGCTGTACGGAAGCACCGGAGGCCCCCAACTGTCGCCAGACGCGAAGATGGTTGCGGCCAAAGGCCCCGGCACCGACGACGACAATCCGTAACGGACGAATGGAAGGCAAAGAGGGATCTACTTTCCTTCCACCGTGCGCAGGCAGCGGGCGTAGAGGTCCAGCAGATGCGTGACTTGGTCTTCCGGCTTGGGTGAAGGCGTGGCCACAAAGCCAGTGGAGGGGGCGCCGGGGCGGGCAACACCTGTAGTTACTGTGACGAACTTAAGTAAATCCAAGGCAATGTCCTCATTACGGCGTGCCCCGTTTGCAGCGGATGAAGTCTGGTCCATTCCGATGGTCCCTCCAAAGCGATGCTACCAGAACAGGGGCGCAGATGGGCATAGCGGGGGACCACGGGCCTGCGCGGCCTTAATACTCCGACGCGATGAAGCAGACGCGCCCAACAATGCGGTCGGATGGCTGCTCGTGTGCAGACATCTCGACAAGATGCACCGGGTAGTCATGGTTGCGAGGGCGGAGCACCAGACAGTTGACGTCATAGTGAAGGAAGCAAATATGCAAGCGGTCTGCTGAATGCACTGCATAGAGCGTGGGCTGGAGCGGGCGATAGCGGGCCAGCGAATTGTAGTGGCGGTCAATGACAACGATCGAATCTGGCTGGAGGACGGGCGCCATGGCAGCGGCGTACTCAGCATCCGCGCGAATGGCCACGAAACGTTGCCAGGAAAGACGTCCTGAGGCGGGACGGGGCCGGGACAACAAGAGCACATTTTCAGGGACATGGATGGTTTCCAGTATGGATGTGGATGCAATGCGGGGCTGAGTGGCCGCCGCCGCTGGGGTGACAACTGGCACAACTTGCATAGGGGTAGCAGAAGGGCGAACATCCTGGGGCAACGCAGGCACGGCCTGTGCTGGAAGCAGGTCAAGGAGAGAGATGTTCTCTGCTGCCAAGACCCGGTCCATGCCCGACAGGCTGAGGGAGCGTTTACGTTTGAGGAAATTGGAGATGTGGGCGTGGCGGAAACCAGTGGCGCGGGCGAGGTCTGCCCCTGAGAGCAGGCCCCTGTCCATACGCCGCAAGATTTCCAGGCGGAGGTTCTCTTGTAGCATTTCTAAATTCATGCGGAGACAGTAACACCAAGCTAATGTTTCAAGTATTTGTTAGCTGGGGGACAAGAGGGGTTTTCAAGGGAAAGGCAAGGAAAAGCGGTATTTGCAAGTAAAACTTTTCCTGGGCCAAGTTTTACTTGACATACTTTTACGGTTTGATTATTCATGGGAGGTTTTCTGTAACAAAACTATGAGGTGTAATCATGTCCGACCTAACTCCCCCGATTACCGGTCAGACGGAAGTCCCCGTAAATGCATCCCTGGCAAAAAGACGAACAGGGCACAAAAATCCGCATAAAGAAGCAGCAAACAAGTCCTTTCGTGGCCGCCATTACAGCAGCAACGATTGGGCGCGCCATATCTTTGCATTCAGGGAATAAAACGCTTTTCGAGCGGTTTTAGATACAGACACTCCCAAATACAAGAGCCAAAGAACAGAAGGCGGAGGCAAGCAGTCTGCGCCATTAGCTGGCCAAAGAGCCAGGATGGCGTGGAGGCCCCTGCAAACAGGCCTGTTGCAGACGCAGGAATTGGTGCGTCTGGACGGGCTGGAACGATTTATGCCTTGGAGATGAGCTGATATGAATGAATCGCACATGCATTTGAAGATATGTGAAGGATGTGGCCGTTTATGGCTACGCAGCATGGAGATGAGCGGGGTATATTGCCTGCGTTGCAGTGTCCATTTGGCGCAGTTTCCTACGCCCCATAAAGTCCGCATAGCGGGGCGTCCGCACAAGGCCAGCCGGAGATGCATGCAACAGGCGTTGGAAAGTGTTGGAGGTGGGGAATGAGTACAGCATTGACGCTCTTTGAAGTACAGGCAGAGACAAGCAGTGGAAAATCCATAAGCAATGCAGAAGGTGTGTCCCCAAAAAGGACAAGCGAAGTGCATTGGAAGGCGGAGCAACGGCCCCCAGAAAGACAGGGGTTGGCCTTTTATAGAAAATATACCGAAGCCATGTTGCGGCGTTTTATGAGGCTCTCCATGAGGGTGGGAAGGATGCCGTCATTTCTTGGCCAGGACGTATTTCGCGGAAGGATGAGCACTTACCGGATCAGCAGCTTTGAAGATGCGGTAATTTTTGTTTACGACATGGAGAAGTGCATACAGCAGATGGACAATTTTTCCCAAAACCTGATTACGAGAATAGCACTCCAGGAATACACGCAAGGAGAAGCAGCGCGCCTATTGGGGGTCAGCCTGAGGACGATCGTACGCCGCTATGGAGAGGCCCTGGATGGGCTGACGCAGGTCTTACTAGACAGGAGGTTAATGAGAATAGACCAATGCACAACAGAAGCGACGCGGGAAAGATAAGTGGCGCAGTGAGGCAATAGATTTTGTTATTCTAATAACAGTAATGAAGGGAACAGAAAATGAGGGGGGCCCACGGCCCCCCTCATTGGATTTGATGGGAAACTATCTCGACAGGAAGGAGCGGCTTGCTGAAGCACACAACACCTGGCAACGTTCCTGCGACGAAGCGGAGAAGGCCCAAGAGGACGAAAAACACAGAAGAAGGCCGTATTGAATCCGCACGCAAACTCGTACTAAAATCATGGGCGGCAATCATCCAAGGCCTTATTGGTAAGGCCCTCGATGGCGGTTACCAGCACACTAAGTTGCTACTAGAGTTATGTGGATTTACCGCTACAGATGCGAAGGAAATCACTGGAGTAAAAAAGCAGCAGCTATGCGATGCGCTTTTGAAAGACCTGAATGTATACAGCAAAGGCGTGGACCCTTCTGAAGGTGAGCATGGACAAAAAGAACGCGAACCGAGACCGCAGGATGGCAATGAAAAGCACACAGAACAATGATTTGGCGCCCAAAGGGAAGAGCCTGGCCAAACAGTGCTGTAACTTTTTGCGCAATAGGGCCTGGATATTCATCTTACTGTTCCTGCACAGCAGTATAGGCAGGACACAGGTGCCTACCACACTTATACAGGACACGGTCTATCATGCGGACGGCACTTATGCCACGGGTACGCTGCTAGTATCATGGCCAGCATTTACAACTGCAACGGGAGAGGCAATACCAGCGGGCAACACGTCCGTGCAAATTGGGGCAAACGGGGCAGTGTCCCTTGGCCTGGCGCCAAACATAGGCGCCACGCCAAGCGGGACATATTACACGGTCGTTTACCACTTGGATGACGGGAGCGTGAGTAAGGAATACTGGGTGGTCCCAAGCACTGCGAAGACCACAATCACGGCGATGCGAAGCGAGGTAATGCCAGCAAGTATCGCGGTACAATCGGTGGGCCAGGCGTATGTACTTTCAGAACTGGGCAATTATCTTCCCCTGAGTGGAGGGGCCTTGCAGGGGGCGCTATTGCTAAATTCCGATCCGCAGAGTGCACTCCAGGCGGCGACAAAAGAGTATGTTGACGGCAGTGTGCAGGGGCTTAATAATACGCTCAGTTCTTCGTTGGGCCAGAAGGTGGCATTCGCGCCATCCGGGGGCCAGGCCATACGGCAACCTGGGGGGACGACCCTGGCGGTAAACAATCTGAACGGGGAATACCTGGCGAGCCAATACCAGACAGGCGCAGGTAACAATGGGATTGCGAATGCGGTGGCTGCGGGGTGCAGCGGGACTGGCTGTACGGTGCTAGTTGATCCAACGTATGCGGACGTAGAAGGCTTTGCGCGTAGGGGCCTGCTATGGCCCATGCAGACATCGGTAGACGATTACAGGGACGGGATTTTTAAGGTGACTTCCCACGACCCTGCCAGTCTTATTGCAAACACAGCACAAGGGTTTCGTGTACGGGCCGACTTTGACCGTTCCATCAATTCCTATTATGCGACCGCTGGGGGGAATGCTGACCCACAAGGCGCATTGCATATAACGAGCAATTTCTATCATGGATTTGACAACACAGAGAACACCTTTGGTGGCATACCCATGTTTGAGTATGGCGGCATCGAAGACGGCTTCATGAACGTAGTAAACCGTTGGGACTCAGGGCAGACGTTTGGTGAATGGGGTGCGCTGAACTGTCACGGGGCCGGTGATTGCATCTATAATTTTGTCCAGATCGCTGCCGATGGTGGGGTCAACCGGAGGGACGATGAGGGTGTGCATTACGCGGACATAAGCGTCGGGGAAGACCCAAATGTCTTCACGGGGACCATAAGTGGGACAGTGACCACAGGGGCGACCACGGTCCCAACAAGCTGCCAGTATGGTTGCGGGACACAAGGACAAGACAGACTACTAATTGATACAAATCCGTCAAAAGTAATTACAGGCACATTTTCTGTCAGCCTGGTACAGTCTGTAAACCATGTCCCTCCGAGTGTAAGTGACCCGAATGCCAATTATCCCGTATCGACGATGGTCTCACTTTGTTATGCAGGGGATGACAATGGGGTGGGCGGAGCAGCGGGATGTCCTTCAGGGAGCGCGCCCTCCGGCTATATTCCCCCGCAGCAAAGCAGTCCATCTGAAGAAGCGCCCCTTCCATCGATCACAACGAGTGTACTGCCTTTGTGGTCCGGGCAACCATCAACATTTTGTACACCCTCCAATCTGCAATCATCGGACCCTGCAGGGGCCTGTTATATGCCAACTAGCGGGGTCGGATGTTTAGTGGACGAGGAAGAATACGAGACCGTCAACTACACTTACAACGCATCCACGCAGCAGGTCACATTACTCAATTTACGCTTTGCCCACCAGAATGGGATGGTCTTTGCGACAGGTGGCCTATGTGGGTATGCGGTGGAGGTGGCTGCCAGTATTTACAAGGGCGGGACGGGTGGCAATGGGGTACAGAGCCAAGTGTATCCTGTGGAAGGGTCGGCCAGCCCCACCACGCTATATGTGGTCCCTCAACGGACAAATGAAGGTTATGGGACCTCTACAATAGGGGGTGGACTTAGAGGTGATGATGGTGAATTTTCCATTTCGCTTTCAGCCAGTAATTTTACTTTGCTGCCTGATGGAAAAACAGTAACGTTTACGGTGTCACTCCCTAACAATTATCAAGTTTATTATATGCACCATCTCCCGGTCACTATTACAACTGCGAACCCGGCTTATAACGGGACGTACCCGATAACCTTCGTGGATTGGTCAGGTGGGTGGGTCTTTAGTTACCAGCCGACAGCCCCATCAGGTACAGTCCCGACAACAGGGACTGTTTCATATTCCAACCAGCAGTATACGCTCTTTCCATCAGCAAGGACAATCAGCGTATACGACACGGCCACAAATTCTGTGGATGGGAATTTTTACCTGATGCCCAACACCGTGCAATGGGCACAAGGAGACCCGGTCAGGCAGCCACATTATCAACAGATGAACGTGACCGGATGGGGCAATCCTAGTGTTGTAACCAGATTTATGCCGGAGCAATATATTTCGGACGGTGGGGGCGGGATCACATACAACGGACTTAATACCGGGGGCAATGGCAATGGATTTAACATCAACAATACCACTGCATCAGGACTTTATTATGGCCATGGTGGGACGCACAGCGCCCCAGGGAGTGCTTACAGTACCTCTGGGGTCTGGACGACAGATTTTGGCATAGGCGACGCACCCGAAAATGGTGTCATTAGCGTTTATAATTGCAAAGCAGATATAGGGTGTAATGACAGTAACTTCTCAAATTTCAATGTGTTGTCTATGCCCAATGGTGGGGCGCTGAACTGGGACCCGAACACAAAGGTATGGACCTTTGGAAATGGAAATAACGGGAACCCTGTCAACCTTTGGAACTTGCCTACTCCAAACATCTTGTTTACCTCGTTTAATGGGTGGCCTTCTGTTACAGCATCAACTGGCCCTTTGAATGCCCCGATAGCCAATGGAGGGTTCAATGGGCAGTGGTATGCATTTTCAACACCAGGGACAAGTACCATAGATACATCATTGAATCGAGGGGGAGTGGCCGACTCCGTGAATTGCGGGAAGGGTGGTGGAGACACGAGTTGCACTTTCAATGCAGGCACAGTGAATGCAAGCACAGTGAATGCTGGAGGGACTGTAAACACTCCAGCCACTCCCGCCCCCCTGAACATAGTGAAAACAGGGGCACAAGGGCAGATATTGCCTATGGTGAACCTGATGAACCTGGAAGGCAACGGGGGGACCGGGACCTCCATAGATTTCTTCAGCTATGACGGTGGGAACGGGCTGCCTGGTATAAGAGTGGCAGCAGCAGATGATGCGACGTATTCTGGGTATTTTACGGTATTTGCCAAACAAGATGGCAATGGTGGGAACAACTCCCTGCTTCCAGCAATGACAGTGGAAGGGGCCGGGAACGCTGTCCCAACGGCAACAGGGACTGGGCAGATGCAGGTGGGGACCGTGGTGGCATCCAACAGCGTGATGGCACCCACAGTCAATGCAACAGCCTCGTTGACTGTGGGGGGCGGGTCCACGGTGGGCAAGGTCGTGTACTACGCGACGGCACCCATTACGCCGGCAGTGGTGGCGGCGCAGAGTTGCAGTGACCAGACCTATACCATAAGCGGGCTGACGGCAGCGGACAATCTGGGAAGCATCCGGCCACCGGGCGCACTGGGAAATGTGAGCGTGAGCGGGTATGCGAGTGCGGCGAACACGCTGGACCTGCATTTTTGCAATCCGAGTGCAGCGAGTGTGACGCCACCGGCAGGAGTGTATGGCTTTTTGGCGATGCACTAGGAGTGCCCGATTGGGGGAGGGCCTGATTTGGCCTTGGGCGCTCCCTCGGTGGCTGGGGCCTGTCCCTTTCAAAGACTGGGGCCCGTCCTTTTCAAAACTCGGCTGGGCCATAGGTTTTATAGGGCGGACGTGGCAGTGGGACCATGACCGGATGAGTGGATGTGGTGGAAGAAGAAAAGTGGCCCTTGGGTGGGCGGCAGGAATGGGGCGACCGGGAGCGGTTGCTCTGGCTGGGGGAGCGTCTGGATGGGCGTTCCCCGCAACTTTTGGATGACACGGTGGGCATGTGGCTGTCACGGTGTTTGTTGCAGGTGCGGGAGCGGAGCGGGCATTTTGTGCCGTTGGCGGCGAATGCGGTACAAAGGGCCTATGAGCAGCGGCGGGGGCGGCAGAACATCGTGCTGAAGGCGCGGCAGATGGGCCTGAGCACCTGGATAGCGGGGCGTTTTTTTCTGAAGACCATCACCCAGCCGGGGACGCTGACGGTGCAAGTGGCACAGAACAGGGAGGCGGCGGAGCAGATGTTCCAGATGGTGCACCGTTTTTACGAGCGCCTGCCGGAGGGGGTGCGGGAAGGCGTGCTGCGCACTTCGCGTGCCAACGCGGGGCAGATGGTTTTTCCTGGGATGGACAGTGAGTATCGCGTGTTGAGCGCGGCGGACGGGAACGCTGGACGAGGGTTGACGGTGCAGAACCTGCACTGCTCGGAGGTGGCGCACTGGGCGGGCGATGGCAGCGCGGTGCTGGCGGGGTTGCGCGCGGCGCTGGCCCCTGGCGGGGAGTTGGTGCTGGAATCGACCGCGAATGGGGCACAGGGGTGTTTTTACGAGGAGTGGTGCGGCGCGGAAGCCAGCGGGATGGTGCGGCATTTTTTCCCTTGGTGGATGGAGGCGGCGTATGTAGGCGCACCGGTGGCCGAGGAGGAATGGACAGAGGAAGAACGCGGGCTGGCGGCAGAGCATGGATTAAGGGCGGAACAGATTGGTTTTCGCAGGGAGATGAAGGCGCGGTTCCGTCGTCTGGCAGGGCAGGAGTATGCCGAGAATGCAGAAGGTTGCTTTTTGACCAGCGGGGCGTGCGTTTTTGATCTGGGGCAGGTGGAGGCGCGGATGCGGGCCGTGCGGGCGCCGCTGGAAACGCGGGAGAATGGGGGCCTGCATGTATGGTATCCGGCACAGGCAGGGCGGGAATACATTGTGGGGGTGGACCCGGCAGGCGGGGGCACGGAGGGTGATTTTGCCTGTGCCCAGGTGATTGAGCAGAAGACGGGGTTGCAATGCGCGGAGTTGCAGGCGCACCTGGGACCGCGGGAGCTGGCAAAGGTCGTGGCCCGGCTGGGACGGGAATATAACGGCGCCTTGCTGGTGGTGGAGCGGAACAACCATGGGCTGGCGGTACTGGCCCATCTGGTCATGGCAGGCGGCGCAGGGAATGCGTACAGCGGACCGATCTACGAGCAGCGCGGGCAGGCAGGATGGTTGACGACAGCCGTATCGCGGCCTGCGATGCTGGAACGGCTGGGGGCGTTGCTGGAAGAGGGGCCGGAGATATTTATGAGCAGGCGGCTGCTGGCGGAATGCCGCAGCTTTGTGCGCAAGGGCGATGGCCGCGCCGAGGCGGCGGCGGGCGCGCACGATGATTGCGTGTTGGCGATGGCGATGGCGCAGGCGGTACGGGCGGAAACAGGGGAACATTCGCGGGACCGCAGACGCGGGGCGTAAGGGGAAGGTCCTTTATGGAGAGTAGGCATTCCCTCAGGGGCTGAAGCCCGTCCCCTTCAAAACGCTGATGTGTTCAGGGATTCCTCAGGGCTGAAGCCCACGTTGATTTTTCTGGAATTCAGGACGGGGTGAAGTCCGTCCCCTTCAATTGAAGCCCGACTCCTTTATTGGAAGCCCATCTCTGCAAGGCCCAGTCCGTACTGCTTTCCTTGCGCTGACCTGTTGGAGTGCTTCCATAATAGAATCCCGACAGAGGCGGAGCGCAGAGGGCCAGTCCGCCGGGAGTGAGGCAGGGCGCGTGGCAGTGACAGCAGTGCAGCAGATACGGCGGATGCGCGGGGGCGCGCAGGGCCATCTGATGCTGGGTTCGGACGGACACCTGTATGTGGTGAAGTTCCAGAACAACCCCCAGCACCTGCGGGTGCTGGCCAATGAGTTGCTGGCGACGCGGCTGGCCGAGGCGGTGGGGCTGTCGGTGCCGGCGACGGAAGTGGTCGAGGTGGGGGAGTGGCTGATCGAACACACGCCGGAGCTGCGGATGCAACTGGGGCGGAACGAGGAGCGCTGCGCAGCAGGGCTGCAATTTGGCTCGCGCTACGTGGGCGGACTGATGCCAGGGCAGGTGGTGGATTTTTTGCCGGAAGAGCAATTGGGAGAGGTGCGCAATTTGGGGGAGTTTGCCGGGATGCTGGTGGTCGACAAATGGACCGGAAACAGCAATGGGCGGCAGGCGGTCTTCCATCGCGGGCCACGGGAGCGGCGGTATACGGCGACCTTTGTGGACCAGGGGTATTGCTTCCACGCGGGGGAATGGAGTTTCCCGGACGCCCCGCTGCGCGGGGTGTATGCGCGCAACCGGGTCTATGCCGAGGTGCGGGGCTGGGAAAGCTTTGCGCCGTGGCTGGAACGGGTAGAGCGGATGCAGGCCGAGGTGGTGTGGCAGATAGCAGAGACAGTGCCGCCGGTCTGGTACGGGGGCGACCTGGGCGAGATGGAGCGGCTGGTGGCGGCCTTGCTGGAGCGGCGCAGCCGCGTGCGGGAGCTGATTGTGCAGTTTCGGGAGAGCGGTCGGGGGCCATTCCCCAAATGGGGGCAGAGGGACGGAGAGGGACAAAAAGGGGTGTTCCCGGAGGCCCCATGGGACGACAATGCTGGAAGATGAGGGACGGGGGGGAAGGCCGCACCAGGCACTGGGGCGCGGTTGTGAAATGGGGCCCTCGCGGATTTTGAAGGCGGCGTGAGGGAAGGAAACAGTGTGACCTTGCCCGCACAAAACGTATCAGTGCAACCAGCAAGAGGGGCGACTTGCAGTGCCCGGTGAGGGGCGCGAGAGTGGCGTGAGGAAAGGAAACGATGCAGCAGCCGAAGGGGCGCATTCCATGTGAGTTCTACCTGGTCCGCTATGTGCCGGACCCGGTGAAGGACGAATTTGTGAACATCGGCGTGCTGCTGCGCGAGGCGGGGCGGCCTGAATCGGCCATGGTGCGTTTTACGCGGGACTGGGGCCGGGTGCGCTGTGCTGATCCAGGGGCGGACGTGGAGTGGCTGGAGGCGGTCGAGAACGAGGTGCGCGAGCGGCTGGCGCAGGGGCCGGTGGAAGTGGCGGCCATGATGCGGGTGCTGGAGGAAAACTTCTCCAATCTGTTGCAGATGAGCGGGCCGAAGGCCTGTCTGGCTGAATCGGTGGTGGCCGAGTTGGAGCGGTTGAGCAGCCTGTATGTGGAGACGCGCAGGGCGGGCCGGGAACGGCGGCGCACGGGGCGACAGGGCATTGTGCTCTCCATGCGGAGGGGTTTTGAGGCGGCGGGGGTGTGGGGCCTGATGCGCAAGCGGATCGCGGCCTCGCTATATACCCGTCCGGGGGACCCCTTGCGGATTGACTGCGGCTACCGCCCGAATGGGGTGGTGCGGATGTTCCAGGCCGTTTCTTTGGAGGGGGACCTGGAAGCGGCCAAGGTACTGGCCTTTAGCGCGCCGCAACTGGTGGAGGGCGTGGCGCGGGTGGAAAAGGCGAAGTTGGAACTGACGGCCATTGTGGAACCGTTGCGCAGCATGTTGGGCAAAGACGTCGAGGGGGCGCTGGAAGACGGGGCGGCAAAGGACCAGATGGAGCAATACCGGTTTGGGGTGGAGACGATGGAGCGCAGCCAGGTGCGGGTGCTGACGGTGCTTGACCTGGAGCGCGTGGCGGAGACGGCGCGGCGGGAGTTGCGGGTGTAGGCGGCGAGAAGAAAGATTGCAGATGGGAGAAGAGGACGTGGCGCAGGCCGCGTCCTCTTTGTATTTGGGGCGGGACCTGGGTCCCCGTCCTTGCCCGTCCACGCTGGAGGGCAAGCGCTGGAGGGCGAGCGCTGGAGGGGCCGACAAGGAAGAGGGCAGGCAATAATCCCCCATCTTGGCCACCCCCCCAACAAGCCAGCTTGCCGGGGACCAAGGTGGGGCACCCGTGTCCTCTTTAGTTCTGGCGCGGGGGCCGGAGGAGACATGCATGAAGAAAGGTGGAGAGCGGTGAGTTGGAGAGCATCCCTGAAAAACATCTGGCGCGGCGGTGAGGGAGCGGCAGTGGGGCGTGGGGCGGACCTGAAGGCCGAGAATGTGGACGGGGCGCAGCGGCGGACACTGCCGCTGCCCTCCATTCTAGGGCCGGTGCGGCCACCCCATGCTTTGTTGCCCAAGGCGACGCCAGCAAACCTGCGGCGTTTTGCCGAGACCCCGCTGCCACGGCGGGCCATCAACATCATCAAGGACCGCATCGCCAGCATGGACTGGCAGGTGCGTCTACGCCGTGGCCACACGCTGGCGCAGGTGCCGGACGCCACAGCGCGGATGGAGGTCCTGCGGCGCACGCTGGAGCAGCCGAACCAGGGCGACTCCTTCCGCACGGTGCTGGAGCAGGCGCTGGAGGACGCGCTGGTGGGCGGCTTTGGGGCCATTGAGATGGAGGTGACGGGCGACCCGGAACGGCCTTTTGCCCTGTGGCCAGTGGACGGGGCGACCATCCAGATCAACGTGAACTGGGACGGGTCCCGGACGGCGGCGCGCTATTCGCAAAACACCAACCGGGTGGGGCCGGAGGCGCGCATCCCGCTGCGCGATGACGAGCTGATGTACATCCGCGTGAACCCGCGCTCGCACACGCCGTTTGGGCTGGGGCCGCTGGAAGTGGCCTTTGAGACGGTGAACAATTTTCTGGCGGCGCACCGCTACGCGGGGCGGCTGGCCAGCAACAGCGTGGTGCAGTATGCGTTGTGGATGAACGAGACCACGCCGGAACACCATGAGCGGATGTTGGCCTGGTGGCAGGACGAGATCGAAGGCACGGGGCGGGTGCCGATGCTGACCTGCCAGGAGAAGCCGGAGGTGTTGAAGTTCAGTGGGGGCACGGACGCCGAGCTGCGCCTGCGGTGGCAGGAGTTCCTGGTGCGCATGGTGGGCAACGCCTTTGGCGTGCCTCCGTTGATGTTGGGGCTGGAAAGCGATGTGACCCGCTCGACCGCGTCCGAGTTGGCGGACGAGGCATTCCGCAGCACGATTGCGCCGATGGCGCGGCTGCTGGCCGAGCACTTTACGCGGGACCTGTTTGGCAAGCGGCTGGGCTGGACGGAGTTCGAATTTGTCTTCAATGAGCTGGACGCACGCGACGAGATGCAGGAGGTGCAGATCCAGACGGCCCTGCTGGCGGCGGGCGTGTTGACGGTGAATGAGGTCCGTGCGGCGCGTGGGATGGGGCCGCTGGAAGCAACGGCGCCTGTGGGCCCGCTGGACAGGCCGCGCGTGCTTTTGCCGGTACAGGCAGACGAGTGAGGGGCCAATCTGTCTGCAGGACAGGCGGTCGTCAAGATGGTCTTCCATGGGAGGGGCGTCCCTGCGGTATGTCGGACCTGGCAGTAGCAGGGGCGCGGGTGGGCAACATTTTCCTTCCATGGATGGCCCCATCAAACACAAAGCAACACACAACGGAAACACAGGAGCGCACATGAGACTGGACGCCATGGCAGTCGCCTTGCCGACTGTCCACGGACACCCGAACCGGGTGCCGTTTGAGGGGGTGCTGACGCTGGTGGACGTGCCGAGTGAGCGGGCGCCCAGCGGCTCACGCGGACACCGCGTGATGTTGACGCGGGTGGCGGCGGAAGCGGCGCTGCCGTCCCTGCTGGGGATGGCGGTGGACTTTCGCCCGGACTGGGAGGGGCACGACGCCCGCACCAAATGCGGCATTTTGACCGAGGCCGATGTGGTTGGCCAGCGGTTGACGGTGGGTGGTTATCTTTACGGACGGGACTTCCCGGAGGTGGAAGAGAAGCTGCGCCAATTGCCACCGGGGAGCATGGGCATGTCCTACGAACTGGCAGATGCCCATGTAGAAGACATGCGGGCCGCAGTGTGGAAGCTGACACGGGCGACCTTCACCGGGGCGGCGGTGCTGCTGCGGGAGAAGGCGGCGTACCGGCAGACGGCCTTCCGTCTGAAGCCGCACGTGCTGCGGCGGCGCGGGACCGACCTGGCCGCCGAGGGGCAAGGCGGGGGGCTGTCATGGGGGGCCGCGGGCCTTCGGGTCTAGGTGCGTGGATGTGTCCGGGAGACACAGATTGACCGGTGGCCGGTAGGGGCGCCAGTCCAAACGGAAAAAAAGGAGCGACACAATGGAAGCAAAAACAGAAGTGGAAGCAGGGCGTTCCCTGGAGGCGCTGGCAGTGACCTTGGAACGGCTGGCCGGGGCGGCCAGCACCCTGGAGCAGACGGTGGTGCGGCTGGAAGAGCAGCAGGCGGCCATCTCCGGCCAGGTGCAGAAGATCGTGGCCACGGTGGAGCAGGGCGCAGAGATGCCGCTGACTGCGACGGCGGAGCGCGTGGCCGAGCTGGAGCGTAAACTGCGCGAGGCCGAGTTGCAGATTGCCGTATTGCAGGCGCAGGCGGCCCCAGTCCCGGCGACCGGACGCAAGACGGTCTCCTCCGCCACGGTGACCCTGCTGGCGAAGCAGGGGATTTCCAATCTGGAGGCGATTGAGGCGGGGGCGCTGGACAACGCTCTGCAGGGGCTGAGCATGGAGCAGCGGATTGCGGTGAAGGCGCAACTGTTTCGCGCCGGGTTGCTGAGCTAGGCCTGCACCGGTCTTTTGGGCGCGGCCACCTTCCATCAAGGGCCAAAGCCGCGGTGATTGTTCTGTATTTACGGCGCGGCTGGGGCCGCGTCCCTTGAAAACATCCATTTGCGCAGAGGCCCCGTATGGGACGTATGCGCCGGACCTTGTAAACAACCCGGCCCCAGGGCCAGTGAAAGGACAGAATGAAAGCAAATTTCTATGACATCCACGCCGCCGCCGACTACATTGGGCCAGGCGCGATTGAGGTCCCGATCTACCAGACGGAGATCACGGACATTGTGCGGCGAAGCAGCATCTTCAGCCAGCGCATCAAGCAGGTGCCGGCCACGGGGCACCCATCGCGCTACTTTGAGGAGACGGCGATCCCGGCGCCCAGCGCGGCCACGGGTTTTGTCGACCCGCGGAACATCGTCGCGCCCATCGTAAGCCCGACCCGTGTGGAGCGGGCCGTGCCGTTGAAGGCGCTGGTGGCGCAGATCAACTACAACCTGTTTGATATTGAGCTGGGCAATCAGCAGAGCCAGTTTGCCTATCTACAGGCGAAAGACCTGACGGACACCATTGAGGGCGTGATGTACACCCATTCGCTGGCGCTGTGGAGCGGCACGGACACATCGCTGAGCACGCCCACGACCGCGCAGTACTTTGGCGTGACCGGGCAGATTGCGGCAGGGGGCAACACCACCACGATCACCACAACAGAGTTGATCGTGGATGGGTTGAAGTCGACCATTGCGCAGATGGTGGCCAACACCAACTATGCGGTGCGTCCGACGGCGATCTATGCCAATCCGGTACTGCTGGACCTGATTGACCGGGAGATGAAGACGGAGTTCAACGTGGTGCTGAGCACAAAGGAGATCAATGCCGGCTTCCGCGTGAAGACCCTGACCACACAGGCGGGCGAGCTGCCGCTGATCCCCGACTGGGCGCTGGGATACACGGGCGTACCGGGATCGGGGACGGCGAACCTGCCAGCGTACATCGTGACGGAGGACCTGATTGAGTACCACTGGCTGAGCGACCCAAATCCACGGGTCTTCCAACTGGGGGTGCCGGGATCGTTGGCCTCGCAATATGTGGTGGTGAAGTTTGGCGCACCCGTGGTGAAGGGCGCCAGCTACGCGCACTATCAGGTGAACGTGACACGGTAAACGATGGTGATGGCTGTGGCCTTCTGGGGGATGTCGGGCTTGGGCATCCGGCATTCCCTCAGCGGCTGGGGCCTTGCATATTTTTTGGACATTTCGGACGGGCCAAAGCCCGTCCCCTTCGCGCTAGGGCCTGCCCGTTGCACGCAGGTGTTGAAGCCTGCTCCCCTCAGAAAAGAAGGTGGACCAGGGTCTCCTTGGCGTGGACCCCCAATTACTGTATATCGCCGAGCTGGTAGCAGGGCGGCCCCTGCAAAAGCAATGGAGGACGGAGCATGGGATATTTACTGCCGACAGAGTATGGAAATTTTGGGCTTGCGGCGGACACGACCGATGACTGGATCAACGCGGCCTCGGCGCTGATCGAGTCCTATTGCCATAGGGCCAGCCTGAACCCGACGCAATATGAAGAACGGATGCGCATGACGGCCCACGCGCAGACGGTGCGGTTGAGTTACCTTCCGCTGGTCACCGTGGCGCCAAACACAACACCGCTGGTTTCCATCCAGGCGCGGTACATCCGGCCCCGGCGTGGGGAGTTGATTGACCCGGCGTATGAGCAGATTGCCTGGGTCTTCGGGCTGCCAGGCGCGTGGAACACTCTCAACCCGGCGGACATCGATTACGTGGCCACAACGGGAGAGCTGACCTTCCCGATGAACATCCTTGGTCTGCCTTACAACCAGGTGGACATTGTGTATACGGCGGGGCTGGCGACCATCCCGAATGCGGTGCAGTGCGCCTGCGCGCAGATTGTGAAGAACATGCAGACCACGCCGGGGCTGAACGTAAAGAGCAGCCGGATCGACACGATGCAGATGGAATATTTTTCCAATTCACTGATTGACCCGCAGGTTGCGGCCTGGCTGCAACCCTACGTGGCGACGCGACTGGGGTAAATGATGAGCGCAGACCTGAGTGTGAGGAACCCGACAGCAGCACAACAACGCATGGCCGACGCGCTGCTGCGTTCGATGGGAGGACGTGTTGTCCTGTTGCGGCTGCCGACCCCCGCGCAGACGGGCGTGGACACGGAGCAGTTGGGGCTTTCGTCGCCGTCGTATGAGGACATCCCGCTGTCGCCCGCGGTCTTTCGGCGGGTGCGTGCCGGGATGAAGGAAGGGACGGTAAACCGGTACGAACTGCTGGTCTCGGCCTCTTCGGTGCTGGCGCAGGTCGGGTTGTTGCAACTGGCATCGGCGGACGCGATCTTTGCGATGGCCGCAGGGGTGTTTGTGGATGGCGAACTGATGCTGATCGAATCGGCTGCGGAAGCGGAGATGTTCGGCCAGCCATATTTGTACCGCCTGCTGCTGGAAGGGCCGCAGGAACAGGTCCTGTAAAAGGACGGAGGGCCAAGGATGCAAAATGCGCAAAACACGTTCTACATCACGCTCCGCAACCGCCTGGCGACGTTGAACCCCAACCGGACGGTTTATCTGCGCGGCGTCACGCGGCCAGGGATATTGGTGGAAAGCAATGAGTTGGTGCAGGCCGGGCCATACTCGGACATTTTTATACTGCGCTGGCTGGGATTGCAGTGCGACCCATACCTGCCGGAAGTGCTACAGCAGATGGAATGTGAGATCGAGTACATGACGGAAGGGACCACGGCAAACCTGGGCATGGACCGGGGCCGGTTGCTGGCGGAGATGGACGCCGAGCTGGCGGCGCTGTTGACGCCGAATGCGGCGCCCAAGCTGAATTACGCACAGTCGCCGCCCACCGAGATGGAGACGCAGGTCTTCTGGACAGAGGCGACCTTTCAACCAGTGAAGGTGGTGCGTGACCGACTGCTGCGCACGGCCACGGTCTCCGTCTTTAGCTATCAAGAGCCGGGGGAGCTATGAGTACAACTGCAATCACGCCACTGGCGCTGACGCCACCAATCACGCACCGGGTGCGCGCTTACTTTGCAGCGCCAAACCGGAGTGCGGCACAGCCGGTGATATTTGATCCGGCGCAGAATGGCGGCTTTGCATTGAATGCCCCACCAGCGCCGTGGCTGGACCTGGGCTGGGTGGACACCTTTGAGCGCAAGGCGGGGACGAAGATTGTTCCATTGCGCAGCGGCGCCCCGGGACTGCCGCTTTCGCAGGTGCGGACCGAGGTGGACTCTCTGGTGGCACTGCATTTTCTGGGCTGGGGCAAGCTGCAAATGGCCGTCACCAGCGGCTCCGAGCAGATGAACCTGCTGGCCACCACTACGGGGGCGGCGGCCAACGGGTCCGGCAGTGGGTCGACTGTGGCGGCGGTCCCGGTACAAAGCGGAGGCACGCCGACCTTTGTCCCCATCGCGGCCAGCCAACTGACGGGCTTTGCCGTGGGGCAGATGGTGGTGGTGGACATCAACTACACAGGGCAAACGGGCTACGTGGGCAGTGGCGTGAGCGGGGCGTATGTCAGCTCTGCGACCGTGGTGAACAACGACCCGAACTATGTCCGCCGGGTCAGCTTCAACGTGGGGCGCATCACCGGGGTGACGGGCACGGGACTACAACTGGCCCAGCCGCTGATGGCAGGCGCCCCTACGACGGCGATGCTGGTGCAGCCATTGTTGGGGTTCGTGGACCGCGAGGGCAGTAATTTTTTCCAGGAGTGGTCGGCACTGTTTGTCATTCCGGGAGAGCAGGGTGATCGGATCCTGTTGCATTATCCACGCTTGCAGATTGCCGCCAGCGGCATGGAATTGATGCAGCCATTGGCGGCCCCGCTGAAAAAGGTGGACACTCTTGCGATGGTCCCGCAGGTGGCGCAGTTCCGCGCCCTGCCGGTGACGGACGCCAACGACGGAGCGCAGGTGCTCTGCTTCCGCAGCTATATTCCGGCGTCGGCCACAAACCTGTGGTGATGCACCGGAAAGACGAGGAGAGGGCGTGAAGATCACCATTGACAATCAAAATGGTCTGGGGCCAGTGGATTATTCCGCCGCGATCTGCGCGGACAAGGCGGCAGAGAATGCGGTCGTGATCGAGCGGCGCTTGAACCAGCCCACGCTGGCCAGACTGCTGCTGGATTGCGCCAGCCATGGGCTGCCTGCCCCGGCACACAATGCCGCGGTCGTGATTGAGGCGGTGAACGGCGTGGCCCTGTTTACCGGATATGTGCCGACGCAGGCCGAGCCGGTATTTGCAGGGTACGATTCAACGGGTGCGCATTACCAGATGCAGGTGCAGGTGGTGAGCGAGGACTGGCTGTTGGACCGCGTGGCCCTGCCGCAGACGGCCCCCATGCTAGGACAGACGGCGGGCGACATGGTGCGCACCCTCACGACGCGCGTCAGTCCCACGCTGGTAAATCTGAGTGGCGTGCAGGACGTGGGGACGATCGGATTTTTTGAACCGCAGCCGAACAAGACGTGGTCAGAAAATGTGGCGGCGCTGGCCAACCAGGCGCGCTCTGCCTACCGCGTGATCAACGGGCAACTGACGCTGGCCCCGGTGGGATCAACGGTGCATACGTTGAGCGACACCGTGGGCACGGTGGAGTTCAGCAACCTGACGGCAAACGCCGCCAAGACGCTGGTGAATGATGTGACGGTGACCGGGCTGGCCCAGCCGATGGAGTACGTGACGGAGTTGTTTGAGGGTGACGGTGCGACGGTGAACTTCCAATTGCAGCGCGACCCGTTCCCCATCCACCGCACGGTGCTGCTCGATGAGGAATTTACGCAGCCGACGCTGAACACGGCCCTGTGGACGGTGAGCGATGCGGGGAGTTATTTAAGTGTAAGCGGGGCCGGGCTGACCATCACCGGCGGTGCAGGGACGGACGGGACCACGACCTTGACGACGATTGATCCTGTGGAACTGGGCGGGGAGATTGTCGTTGAGGCCGGGTTTGTGCAGATCAACAGCGGCAGCAATGGCGTGCTGTGCGGGCTGTACAGCGGCACGGTGGGCATCCCTAATTGCCTGGCCGGTTTTCTGGTCCAACCGAGCGGTGGAAACACGGTCATTGTACCGCTGGTGGAAGGGGCGCAAGTTGGATCGACCTTCACCGTGCAGGCGGGCCATAGTTATATTCTGCGCATCCGTGTCCATGGCCCGGAGTTGCAAAGGATGCAAAACAGCTACTTCTCTTATGGGAGCAATGGGCCGGCCGTTTATGGGGGCGGGATGGTGTCCTCACCTTTGCAGTTGCTCTTCGAGTTACAAGACATGGCGCTGCTGCCGTATGTGAACATAGGTTCCACCATACTGTATGATGGCGCGCTGCCAAGCTCGCCGGGGTTGTGTTACTTTGCGTGCGTCAACAGCCTGGACTTGCAAGGCAGCGTGGGCTACTTCAAGATAAGGCAGCCGGGGACCCTGTGGGTGGTCAGCACGCCATCGGGCGGCACGCCGTTCACGCGCAGGGTGGGGCTGGCCATCGAAGGCGCAGACTGCAATCTACTACGGGACGGGCTCCTACACTTTTACAAACTGGGGACCCCGCAGCCAGGAGAGGTCCTGAGCGTGACCTATCGCGTGGCAGCGCCGTCTGTGGCAAGGATGGCGAACGCCGCCAGCATTGCACAGGAGGGCGTAAACGGCATCCCTGGCGTTTCACAATGGACCGGACGGGTGGTGCATCCACCTGCGCGCAGCTCCCTGGACTGTGAAAATGCATGTCAAGCGCTGCTGGATTTTTCCACCAATCCTACGGCCGCGTGGACAGGCAAATATAGCTTCTACAACCTGCAGGACCAGCAGGACATCTGGCCGGGGGACGCGCTGGCGTTCCAGTCTGCATTCGGGGGCCTGGACGAGAACGTGATCGTGCGCAGTGTGACGATTGCGGCCACCAGCAGCCAGCCGGAAGTGCTGAACTACGCAGTGGAATTCGCCAACGACTGGGCCGAAACGCTTTCCATGAAGCTCTCCGACGCAATTCCCGTCGATGTGATTTTGCCGACCGTACCGGAGACCGCCCCTGGGGCCTATCTGCAAAACCTGAACGCCCTGCAAGTTACATCCATTACAACGACTGCCATCACGGTCAATGCGAATGTGACGCCACCCACCAATGGAGGATTTGAGGTGCGCTGGATGGACAACAACTTTGGCCCGAATGTACACGAAGACCTGGTGCTGCGCAGTCCGGTGCCAAATTTTACGATTGTACGTTCCGAAGACCAGCAGCAGTTCTATGTGCGTATGTATGATGGCTCCAACCCGCCGTTGTATTCGCGCATCTCTGCTGCCATCTTCACCAACGTGCCAACACAATAGGCGGCCCACTGGCCTGATGGGATGGAAGGACCATTTATGGATGGGTTTGAAGCGACCGTACTTGCCGACCTGGCGGCACTGAAGAGCCAGATGGCGGCGTTGATAGGGCAAGGACAACCGGGACGGCTGACCACTCTGGAGGAACGAATGGAACGGCAGGAGTTATATCTGCAACGCATCAAAGGGTTCGCCGGCGCACTGTTTGTTTTGACAGCGTTGGTCCACATCGCCATTGATTATCTGCGGCGTTGAACCACGCCTGCGGCCCTACGCTAGGCCTGTACATCAAAAAAAATAACATCGAGGGATTGGGGCACGGCATGAGACCAGGAATGCTTGTATCGCAGTTTTCAACGGAAGCAGGGCCCGCGTCGGCGGCCATCCGCTATTTGACCATCGGCGACTTCTCGCATGTGGACCTGGTGGTCCCAGAGGATATCCAGGTAGGCACGACGCTGCTGAAGAAAGGATGGCTGCTGGGCGCGCGTTTCCACGGGGGCGTGCAACAGCGGCCACCGGACTACGCCAAGTTTACGCGCACATTGCGCGTTGGCTGTGTGGTCCCGGACCTCGATGCGGCCTATGCTTTCGCCGTAGCGCAGCTTGGCAAGCCATACAATAGCTGGGCAATCTTGGACTTTTTCCTGCATAAGCAGCGCAAGTTCACGCCAGACCAGGCAAGCTGGTTTTGCGACGAGCTGAACTACTCGATCTATGCGGCCGGGGGCCTGCTTCTATTGGACACGGAGGACCCCTTGCAATTGACGCCACAGGAAGAACTATTGAGTCCTTACTGGAAGGCGGTCCCCACCGCATGAAGGCGCTCCTGGAGTGGACAGGTGGGTATCGTCCATCCACGCACACGCTGGTGGGGGCCTTGTCCGTGTTGCAGGCCGCCTATCTGGCCGATCCCGACATGCGGCGGATGATGGACCGGCTGATGATGGCACACCCTACGGTGCAGGTCCTGACAGGGTATTGCCTGCTGGTGCTGGCGCTGTATCGCAACGGCGCAGTACGCGCCAAAAATTGAAAAGGAGCAAGAGAGATGGCGAACAAATTCAAGACGTTTCTGGAACATCTGGGCAGCATGTTCAAGGTCGGCGCAGAAAAGGCGCTGGCCATTGAGTCCAAACTGTTGCCAGCCGAGGAAGCTGCGGCGGCTGTGGTCAGCACGATGGACCCTGCGGCAGGCGGGACCTTTGGGGCCATCCTGGGCAGCGTGGTGAATGTGGAGCAGGTGGCCACGGCGCTCGGCGCCTCGACCGGAACGGGAGAGCAAAAGCTGGCGGCGGCCTTGCCGCAGGTTGAACAGGCCGTCCTGGCAAATCCGCTGTTTAAGGGGAAAAAGATCGCCAATCTGGCGCTGTGGAACAAGGCCATCGGGGCCATTGCCAGCGCCACGGCGGACCTGATGAACAGCGTCGAGGCGCCGGCCCCAACCACGCCTGCGGCCTGATTTCCCTGCGACGTTCCTCCGCACGCCCGTGCCGCTCCGCCGGATGTATCTGTACGATTCGGCGTGGCCGCGCGGGCGTATTTTTTGCGTGGGGCCTTGCTATTGTCAATTGACAATCCACGCCGCAGGACCGCCCGAGTCCACATATAATTTCGGCATGAAGCAAACTCCGCTGGTCGGCGTGGTGATGGGCAGCCAGAGCGACCACGAAATCCTAAAGTCGGCCCTCGACATCCTCCGCGAATTTTCCATTCCATACGAAGCGCGGGTGGTTTCCGCGCACCGCACGCCCGACTGGCTTTTTGAATACGCCAGTACCGCTGAGCAGCGCGGGCTGCGCGTGCTGATTGCCGGGGCCGGCGGCGCCGCGCACCTGCCCGGCATGTTGGCCGCCAAGACCCATCTGCCCATCCTGGGCGTCCCCATTCCCGCAACCCTCTTAAACGGGATCGATTCCCTGCTCTCCATTGTGCAAATGCCAAAAGGCGTTCCCGTGGGCACGCTGGCCATTGGCAAGCCGGGTGCGGCCAACGCCGCACTGCTGGCCATCTCCATTTTGTCTTTGCAGGACGCCGTGCTGCGCGACCGTCTGCTGGCCTGGCGCGAAGCACGCAAGCAGGAAGTGCTGACGATGGAGTTGCCCGAGTGAGCGAGGCAACCAAGATCATCCTGCCCGGTGCGACCATTGGCATCCTGGGCGGCGGGCAACTGGGCCGCATGATGGCCATGGCGGCGCGCTCGCTGGGCTATCGCATCCAGGTGCTCGATCCGGACCCATCCTGCCCGGCGCGCTTTGTGGTGGACGCCTGTTTTGAGGCGGCCTGGGACGATGTGCGTGCCGCCGTCGACCTGGCGCGCGGCTGCGATGTGGTCACGCTGGAAATTGAGCAGATTGCCATTGCCTCCCTGGAAGCGGCGGCGCTCCATGCTCCCGTGCGGCCCGGGGCGGGACTGTTGGCAGTGGTCCAGGACCGCATCCTGCAAAAGGAATGGCTGGCGGCGCACCATCTGCCGCTGGGCGATGCGCGCGCCGTATACGATGCTGCGCAATTGCAGACAGCGGTGGCCGACCTGGGCGGACGCTGCTTTGTGAAAAGCGCCCATGGGGGGTACGACGGACGCAGCCAAGTGAAGCTGGGGTTTGACGGCAACGTTGCGGACACAAACGCCTGCAACCAGGCATGGAAGGCGCTGGGAGGGCGGCCTGTAATGGTCGAGCAGGCGCTGGACCTGGCATCGGAACTCTCCGTGATGGTGGCCCGCTCGCCCAGCGGCGAGATGAAGGTCTATCCGGCAGCGGTGAACCACCACGAACAGCAGGTCCTCGTCTGGAGCGGCATCCCCGCCAACCTGCCGCCCGCAATCAACAAGCAGGCCCGCGAACTGGCACTGGCCATTGCGGAGGTGTTCCAACTGGAGGGGCTTCTGGCAGTTGAAATGTTTTTGACGAACGATGGCCGCCTGCTGGTAAACGAACTGGCCCCGCGCCCGCACAACAGCTACCACGCCAGCGAGCGCGCCTGCATTACCAGCCAGTTTGAACAGGCCGTGCGGGCCATTTGCAACCTCCCCCTGGGCGATGTGGAGGTGGTGCGGCCCGCGGCCATCGCCAATCTTCTGGGCGATGTCTGGCTGGATGCAAGGGCGGCCACCGGACCACGTTTTGACCGCGCGCTGGCCGTGCCGGGCGTGCGTCTCCATCTGTACGAAAAACATCTGCCCCGCCGGGGCAGAAAGATGGGGCACCTTTCCGCCACGGGCACGACGGTAGAAGACGCCGTGGCCCGCGTGCTGGAAGCCAGGGCCAAATTGTAACTGTATTAGTTGCAAATAGGGAAGGTTGGAAGAAATATGTAACTAGAATTGTTACATATAAAAAGGACGGCAGGCATTGCGCCCACCGTCCTTTTGCGTACCGCACCGGATTACCCGATCTCTTCGTCCCAGTCCTCCAGATACCGCTTCATCTCGGCCAGGAACTTGCCGCCATCGGCGCCATCGATGGCGCGATGGTCAAAGCCCAACGTCAAACGCAGGACGTGGCGGATGGCAATGGAGTCATGGCCCTCGGCATCGGTGAGCACCATTGGCTCCTTGAAAAGCCCGCCCACGCTCAAGATGGCCGTCTCCGGCTGGTTGATGACCGGCAGGCCAAACTGCTCGCCAAAGATGCCCGGATTGGTGATGGTGAAGGTACCGCCGGTGACCTCGTCGGGCATCAGCTTCTTGCTGCGGGCGCGCGCGGCCACATCCGCAATGGCGCGGGCCAGGCCCAGAAAGCTGCGCTCCTCGGCCTGCTGGATGACGGGAACGATCAGGCCCCAATCCAACGCAACCGCGATGCCAATGTTGATGTTCTGGTGGTAGCGGAGGGCGTCGCCTTCCACGGAGGCATTCACAATGGGCATCTTGCGCAGGCAATGCACGGCGGCGCGCGCGATGAATGGCATGTAGGTGAGTTTGACCCCGTTGCGTTGCTCGTACTTTGCTTTTTCGCGCTCGCGGATGCGCGCGATGCGCGTCATGTCCACCTTGAAAACAGAATGCACATGCGCGCTGACGTGCTTGGATTCCACCATACGGTGCGCGATGATGGAGCGCATCTTGGACATGGGGACCAGGTCCCCAGACATGGGAACTGCGGCAGGCGCGACCGGTGCCTTGCCCGAAGGCACGGCAATCGGCACCGAAGGTGCAGCGCCCTTTGTTGGCGCGGCTTTCTCTTTCCCTTGCTGGTCCAGGTAGGCGAGCACATCGTCTTTGGTGATGCGTCCTTCGGCCCCAGTGCCTGCGATTTTTGACAGGTCGAGGTTGTGGTCTTTGGCCATGCGGCGGACCAACGGCGAGGAACGAATGCGTCCCGACGCTCCGTCTGGCGCAGAGACAGGCGTGGGTACTACTGGCGCTGTCGCAGGTGCAGCGTTGCTGGCTGCGGGAGCAGACGGTGTTGCAGTAGGCGCAGGTCTGGCGGCTGCTCCTGTCCCGCCAAGGACGGCGACCACGGTGTTGATCTGCACTGTTGCGCCCTCTGGCACTTTGATCTCCGTCAGCGTCCCTGCTGCGGGCGACGGAATTTCCGCATCCACCTTGTCCGTGGAGATTTCAAACAACGGCTCGTCCTGCTGGACCTTGTCTCCGACCTTCTTCAGCCACTTGGTGATGGTGCCCTCCACAATGGACTCGCCCATCTGCGGCATGACGACCTCTGTGCCGCCACTGGAGACCGTTACCGCTGGCGCCGGTGCGGACGCCAATTTTTCCGCAGCCGCGGGCGCTGGAGCAGGCACAGCTTTGCTGTTTGCTGGAGCGGCTGCCGCTGGGACAGGCTTGGCTGGCGCTGCCTCTGGCTTGGATGCCGCTTCCCCTTTGGCTGCGATGACGGCGACCACGGTGTTGATCTGCACCGTTGCGCCCTCAGGCACTTTGATCTCCAGCAGCGTCCCCGCTGCGGGCGACGGTATCTCCGCATCCACTTTGTCCGTGGAAATTTCAAACAACGGCTCGTCCTGTTGCACGCTGTCTCCGGGCTTCTTTAGCCATTTGGTGATGGTGCCCTCAACAATGGATTCGCCCATTTGCGGCATCACTACATCGGTCGGCATGGATTTCCTTTCTTGTTCCCTTCTTGCAATGGCCCTGTGGCCGTTAAAAGTCTTATTTTATACGACCGGTGCTGGCGTTACGCGCGGGGCCTCCAGCAATGCATCTATGGATTCCATCCACAGCACCTGGCGCCCAAAGATGCGGCCAAAGTTGCGCGCCACGGCGTGCCGGGCCGCTTCCAGCGTGGGCATGGCGCAGCGGCCTTCGTCAATTTCCAGTTCCAGGCTGGTGACCGCGCGGTCGGCGATGCCGCAAGGCACAATCAGCGAAAAGTCGCGCAGGTCCGTGGTGACGTTCCAGGCAAAACCATGCGTGGTGACACCCTGCGAAATGTGCACGCCGATTGCGGCGATCTTCTTTTCTGGCACGGTCCCTCCGGGCAGCGTCCATACGCCGGTGCGTCCGGCCACGCGCCCGGTCAGCACGCCATACTCGCCGCAGGTGCGCACCAGCGCCTCTTCGATGCGGCGGACATACTCCACCGCGCCCAGGTGCGGGCCGCGCTTGCCGGGGAACTCCCCGCGCAGGTCCAGGATGGGCCAGCCCACAATCTGCCCAGGGCCGTGGTAGGTCACGTCGCCGCCACGGTTGGTCTCATAGATGGCAACGCCGCGCCGCGCCAGCTCTGTATCGGAGGTAAGGACATTTTCGCGCCGCGCATTGCGTCCCAGGGTCAGCACCGGAGGGTGCTCCAGCAGCAGCAGCACGTCGCCAATGCGCTGTTCTTTGCGCAGAGACTCCATCCGCTGCTGCAAGGCAAGCGCAGCAGCGTACTCCATCCGTCCGGCATAGGCGACTTGTAGCAGCATAGAAGGCACAGGCATCAAAGCAGCTTGCGGAATTGCTCCAGGTCCAACCCGGCGTCTCACACAATGCCTGCCATGGTGTATGCATTCACCGGATCATGCCTGGGAATGGTGAGGATGCGCTGGCCGTTGGACATGACAATGTGTTTTCCTTGGCGGACGACCTGGAAGCCGGCCCGCTCCAGTGCGCGGACTGCATGGAGATGGGCAATTCCCGGTATCTTTCCCATCAGGAAGCGGCCACCTCAACCACGCGAACATCCTGCCCGCGCGTCAGGTCGGCCACGGCCCCCAGATATTCCTGGATCGCGCTGCGGATATTGTCCAATGCCTCCGCTTCGGTTGCACCCTGCGACCAGCAACCCGGCAGTCCCGGACAGGAAACGCTGTAGCCTTCTTCGGATTGCTGCAATACGACGCGATAAGTCATAGCACCTTCGATTTTAGTCTAACCGCGCGCGGAAACGGAGCCGCACATAATCGGCGGTCCAGTTGCCCTCTCTGTCACGCAATGCCGGTGCGAGATGCTCGACTGTTTCGTCCAGAATGGTCTCCTGCAAATGCTGCGGGATGGCGTCGAAGACCCCGCGGCGAAAGGTGCGCAGCCACGCGGCCATGCCGCTGGACAGCGGGGTCGGACGGGGGACCAACTCCATCGCCTCCACGGCAAAACCGTGCGCAGCCAGCAATCGCCGGTATTCCGTGGCCGTAGGGAAGTAGTTGTCTGCCGCCATCAAATGCTCCAGATGATGATGGGCCATCACCGCGCGCAGGGCCACGCGAATCGCGGCGATATTTCCATGACCGCCCATTTCCGCGACAAACCGTCCCTTGGGCCTCAGCGCATTCGCGGTCCCGCGCAGCAAGGCGTGCTGGTCGCGGACCCAGTGCAAGGCGGCGTTCGAGAAAACAGCGTCGAACCGCCGCTGGAACGTCATTTGCGTTGCGTCCATCACCTCGGCAGGCACGCCGCGCTTCCGGGCCGCTTCCACCATCTGCGTGGAGGAATCTATGCCGAACACCTGCGCACCGCACAAAAGGATTTTTTCCGTCAGCGCGCCATCGCCGCAGCCAATGTCCAAGACCTCTTCGCCTTGCGCCGGGTGCAGCCAGTCCAGAATGTTCGCGCCGAGATCAGAGACAAATCGCCCGTGCGTCGCGTATGCGGAAGCGTCCCAGGTTTGCGGAAAATTCAATGGCGATGACATGTATTCATTGTAGAAGACAACACTGACCCAGCACGCGCCGGGCGTTTCTGCTGGGCCATTGTGCGGCCAATTATATGTTGATGGCCATGCCCTCGACACTGCCGTAGGCGTCCAGCATGGCCTCGGCCAGCGTGGGGTGCGCGTGGATGGTGAACATCAGCTCCTCGATGGTCGCCTCCAGTTCCATCGCTGTCACCGCCTCGGCCACCAGTTCCGTGGCATGGGGGCCGATGATGTGGACGCCCAGCACCTCGCCATATTTGGCGTCCGCCACGACCTTCACGAAGCCATCATGCGAACCGATGATTGAGGCCTTGGAGTTGGCCGAGAAGGGGAACTTGCCGACCTTGACCGTGTGGCCTTTCTCCTTGGCCGCGGCCTCGCTCAGGCCCACGCTGCCAATCTGCGGCTCGCAATAGGTGCAGGCCGGAATGCGCTCGCGCTTCACCGGGCGGGCAAATTTCCCGGCAATCTTGGCCGCCGCCACCATGCCGCACATCATGCCCACATGCGCCAGTTGCGGCATCCCGACCACAATGTCGCCCACGGCATAGACGCCTGGCTCTGTGGTTTGCATCCACTCATTCACCGGAACATATCCGCGGTCCAGCTTGATCTGCGTCTTCTCCAGGCCCACATTGTCTGTGCGTGGCGCGCGGCCCACGGCCACCAGCACCTTCTCGGCCTCTTTCACGTTCAGCTTGCCGTCCGCCGTGGTAAAGCTCACCTTCACGCCGTCCGTGGTCTTCTCCACCTTTTCCACCTTGGCGCTGGTGTAGGCGTCAATACCGCGCTTGCGGAAGTTCCGCGCCAGTTCCTTGCTGATCTCCTCGTCCTCATTGGGGGCCACCCGCGGCAGGAACTCCACAATGGTGACCTCCGCGCCATAGCTCCTGAAGATGGAGCCAAACTCCAGGCCCACCGCACCCGCACCAATCACCAACAGCGATTTTGGAATGGAAGACATGGTCAGGATTTCCATGTTGGTCAGGATGCGCGAGTCCGGCCCCAGTCCCGGCAGCATTTTTGCGTCCGAGCCGGTGGCCACGATGACGTTTTTGGCCAGGATGGTGCTGCGTTCGCCATCCGCACCGCCGCCGCCCTCGGTGTACACTTCGACCGCGTGGACGCCATCCTTGGCCGGCCCGGTCAACCGTCCGTGGCCCTCAAAGGTGGCGATCTTGTGCTTCTTCATCAGGAAATCCAGGCCCTTCACATGCTTGGTGACGATCTGGTCCTTGCGGGCCAGAATGGCGGCCCAATTCAGCGTGCCCGCGTCCAGGCCGTCAATGCCATACTCCTTGGCGTGCTGCATGTTGCTGTAGATTTCCGCGCTGAAGAGCAGCGTCTTGGTGGGCACGCAGCCCCAGTGCAGGCAGGTCCCGCCCAGCTTGCTTGTCTTTTCAATCAGCGCGACCTTCAGGCCGTACTGCGCCGCGCGGATGCCCGCCGTATATCCGGCTGGCCCGCCGCCAATGACCGCCACATCGTAAATTGTCTCTGCCAAGGTGTGCTCCGTTCTGTTGGTTTGTCCTGCTACTATTCATTTTATAGAGATGAAATTCGCGCCGTGTTGGATGCAGCCCGTCCCCAACAGATGATTTTGCGGGACGCCCGCATGGGCAAAGGCGAACAGGGGCCCACCTGAAACAATCAGCTGCAAGGGAGTATTGGAGGGGTGACTGGGCAGCGATGACAAAAACAGGGTTTGAAGACGCCCCATCCTATCGGCAGAAAGAATGGGGCGACCGGTGGGGTTTACTTTTGGCCCCAGTAATCGGGGTCCGCTTTGGTCCAACTATCAGGCGCATAGCTCATCTTCGGGTCAAAAAGGAACAGGTCCGTCTGGGCCGACCCAATGGCAGGCGTCTCCATGTCGGCCAGGAGGACCTGTCCCGTCACGCCCCCCTTACAGCAGCGGCAATTGCGGGCGCGCAGCACGGAACACCCTGACTCAGATAGAATACGGGCTGATGGTTGAGACCTCCCAAATAGACCTGACGTCCGCGCTGGAAGTGGCGCGCGCCACCGCCGTGCAACAATCGCCCAACGGTATTTACTATGCCAGCTATGGCCAGACGCAGTTCCCCCAACTCGATCTGGACCGCATGGTGCAGGCCGTCCCGCAAAGCATGGCCGCTGCGCTGGCGCGCAAGGCGTATTATTTTGTCCCACTCGCCCTGGGCGAGGCGGAGGAGGAGACGCTGATTGCGCCGGAGTACAACAGCGAACTCAGCGAGCGCGCCGTCTGCCATCGCAACGTGCCTTTCCGTGGCGCGGAGTGCGTCTTTATCTCCACCCGGCTGATGCGGGACCGCTTCGCCCTGGCCTTTGAGTTCTTCATCAACGTGGGACACAACTTTGTGGGTTCCGTGGGCGTGCCGGAGGGCTTCTCCAGCCTGGTCTGGGCGCAGGCCGAGGCCAATGTGCGCGGGGAGACCAGCCAGGACGCCTGGGAGGCCCGCAAACAGGCCCTGGAAACACATGACCGCGCAGTGGACGAAAAGGCGCGCAAGGAATATATGGAGGCGGCCTTCTCGGACGCCATCGCCATCTATCTGCTCTCGCTGACAGTCGATTTTGATTACTCGGAGCTGCGCGAACGCGAGTACCCGTTGCTGGCCCCGCAGTCCCTGGCCGAGCGGCTGCGCCATATCGCGGAAATCTTCCCGCCCAATGCCGGGTATGAATTCTCCATCCGCACCCGCCGCCGCAGCGGTTAAGCGCCTCTCAGGATACAATCGGACCATGATCGCACACCTGCGCGGAAAGCTGCTGGCCAAGTCGCCGCAAAGCATCATCGTGGAGGCCTCCGGTGTTGGCTACGAAGTTGCCATCAGCATTCCCACCTACACCGGCCTGCCTGCCGAAGGCGCTGAGGTCTCCCTGCACATCTATACCCATGTACGCGAAGAGGCGCTGGCGCTTTATGGCTTTCCCAATCTGAGTGAAAAACGGCTCTTTGAGAAATTGTTTTCCGTCAGCGGCATTGGGCCGAAGCTGGCGCTCACCGTGCTCAGCGGCCTTAGCCCGGAGCGGCTGGTGGCGGCCATCCGCGCGCAAGACCACGCCACGCTGACGCGCATCCCCGGCATCGGTAAAAAGACCGCTGAGCGCGTGGTGCTGGAGCTGAAAGACAAGCTGGAGGGACTGGGGCCGTCCGTTGCGGCGGGCGCAGTCACGCCGGTGGCGGAGGACGTGGTCTCCGCGCTGGTGAACCTGGGCTATCAGCGGACAGCCGCGCTCAAGGCCGTGGAGGGCGCACAGACGCGCTCTCCCAGCACGGAGCAGGACTTTGAGCACCTTTTCCGCGCCGCCATGGCCGTCATGCGCTAAAGCGGAAGGATCAAAGGCTGGAGACAAGGATGGCGTGTTGCAGCCATCCCATCAGCAGATTGGGGGCGCAGCCCAGTAGCACGATGGCCAACGCCAGCAGCACCAATACCGCGCGGCCCAGCAGCGGCGTCTGGATTGGTTGCGCACCAGCAGGTGGACCGGCCACAAAAGTATGTTTGAGCACCTGCAAATAGTAGTAGAGGGAGACGGCGCTCATGGCAATGGCCAGCGCCACCAGCCAGAGCAGCCCCAGACGGCCAGGGACAGCGGCCACCACGGCGGAAAAAAGATAGAACTTGCCAAAGAAGCCGGCCAAGGGTGGAATGCCCGCCAGCGACAGCATAAAGATAAACATGCAGAAGGACTCCACGGGCGCAAGACGACTGAGTCCGTCAAAGTCCGAGAGCTTGTCGCTGCCGGTCTTCCGTTCCACCACCGCGACCACGCCAAAGGCCCCCAGTGTGGCCAGCGCGTAGGTGAAAACGTAATACAGCAGCGCGGCAAAACTCTGTTGCGTGTGTGCCAAAATCCCCAGCAGCATGTATCCAGCGTGGGCCACTGCCGAATAGGCCAGTAAGCGCCGCACGCTGCCCTGCACAATCGCCACCAGGTTCCCCAGCAGCATGGAGAGCGTGGCCACCAGGGCCAGCACTGGCACCCAGCCCGGCGAGAAATGGCGCCATGCGGCGCTGCCTTCCACGCCCGCAAAACCCACCACCATGATCTGCGAAAAAATAAAGAAACTGGCCACCTTGGAACCGGAGGCAATGAACGCCGCGCTAGGAGCAGGCGCGCCTTGGTATACATCCGGCGCCCAAAAATGGAAGGGCGCGGCGGCGACCTTGAAGCCAAAGCCAATCACCGTGGTCACCAAGGCAATCACCAGCAGCGGGTCCAGCACTGGGCCGCGGATGGCGCTGGCGATGCGCGGCAAACTGGTGGAGTTCGACAGCCCATACAGCAGGCTAAAGCCAAAAAGCAGGAAGGCCGCCGACATCCCGCCAAAAAGGAAATACTTGAGCGCCGCTTCTGAAGAGCGGGCGCTGCGCTTGTCCATGGCAGTCAGGATGTACAGCGACAGGCTCAACAGTTCCAGCGAAATAAAAATGACCAACAGGTCCTGCGATGCCACCAGGAACATCATGCCGACCGTTGCCAGCAGCACCAAGGCGATAAATTCGCCGACGTGTTCCGTAAAAGTGGAGATAGTGGAGAGCAGGAGCGTCAGGAGCGTCAGCGCAAGCAGTACGATTTGCATCCGTTGCGTCAACGGGTTGGCCAGCAGCGTCCCATTCAGGAAGTTGGCCGTTTGCGGAAAGCGCAGCAAATGCACCATGGCCACCGCGCAGCCGAGTGCGGCGGTCCATGCTCCGGCAATAAAGCGGGTGCGCAGCGCAGAGGCGCGCAGGAACAAGAGGTCCAACGCCAGCACGAGGAAGGCCGTGACCACCACAATGGTTTCCGGCAGGACGAGTTGCAGCAATTGCGAGTAGTTGACAGCGATCATTGCCAGCTCCCTTTCCGCAGGCCCTCAAACAGCGGCGAGTTCAGCGCTGGAATGACGATACGCAGGAGAAATTGGGGGTAGAGTCCAACGGCCATGCTCGCGCCAATCAAGACCACGGCGGCAATGCGCTCCGGCAGGGAAATGGGCAGCATCGGTGGGTGCGGCGGTCCGGGTGCAGCGCCCGTATCGGCAAAAAAGGCCTTCTGCATGGCGCGCCAGGTGTAGGCGACGCCGACCACAAGTCCAAGCCCCACAAAGATGGTAACGGTGGGGAAGACATGCCAGACGCCGATCAGCACCATCAGTTCCGCCACAAAGCCGCTGAAGCCCGGCAGGCCCATGCTGGCGATGCCAGCGATGACAAAGGTGACGGCAGCGAAGGGGATGGCCTTGTTCAGGTCCATAGGCCCCAGCTCGCTCAGGTCGCGGGTGTGGGTGCGCTCGTAGACCATGCGGCCAACCACGGCGAAAAGCAACCCGGCAATGATCCCGTGGGAATACATTTGCAAGACCGCGCCAGAGAGGCCAATTTGATTCAGTGTCATCAGTCCCAGCAGGACAAAACCCATGTGGCTCACACTGGAGTAGCCAATGACAAACTTGAAGTCTTTCTGCACCAGGGCCACCATTGCGCCATAGATGATGCCAATGACGGCGAGCATGGCGAAGACATCGCGCCAGGACCCCAGGCCGAGCACATGGAACCCCCACGGACCCAGGCCCAGCGGAAACAGCACCATGGCCACGCGCAGGCAGCCATACGCGCCCAACTTCATCACCACGCCCGCCAGCAACATGGAGGCCGCCGTGGGCGCGGCCACATGGCCTGTTGGCGCCCAGGTATGGAAGGGCCACATGCCAGCCAGGATGGCGAAGCCCAGAAAGACCAGCGGGAAGGCCCACATCTGAAAATGCGCTGGAAATGGATAAGCGGCCAGGTCCAACAGGCCCATGCTCTTGGACCCCGCGACAACATACGCCGCGATCAACCCGATCAGCACCATCGCGCTGCCCACAAAGGAGTAGATGGCCAGTTTCATCGCGCCATATTCGCGCCGCGTGGACCCCCAGATGGCGATCAGGAAATACTTGGGGATGATGACGATTTCATAAAAGACAAAGAGCAGGAACAGGTCGTAGCTAAGGAAGACGCCATACATGGCGCCAATCAGCGTCAGGAAAAAGGCGAAGAATGCCTTGGCCCGGTGCCCAATGTTCCAGGAAAAAAGAATGCCGGTAATGGCCAGGATGCCCGTCACCAAAAGCAGGACCAGGCTGATGCCGTCTGCGGCAAGGTGATATTCAATGCCCAGCGAGGGGACCCACGACAGGCGCGTGATGGTCACCATCGCCCCGGTCTGGTAGCGCATAAAGGCCATCAGCGTGATGGCAAAACCGGTGAGCGCTGTCAGTAGGGCGAGCACACGCGCCGCGCCCGCGCTGCCCCTGGGCAGCAGCAGCACCAACAGCACCCCGATAAAAGATGAGTAGATCGTCCACGCTAGCATAGTTTCATTGTCCGTAACGGTGCGGGACCGATGGCCCGCGCCTTCCCTGGCCCCATGTCTCCGCCTTGTTCAACAAGGACGGCGTGGGCGCCCGTAATCGTATGCATGACACAAAATCCCCGCAGTGCCTTCCGCGCGCCATCGTACCAGCGCGCGGTCTTGGTGCTTGCCCGCGTACAAGGCCCATAATCGTCGTCGGGGCATCGGATTTGTCCTCTCACCACGTCGGGCACATCTCCCTCATCATGCTCAGTTCATAATCACCCAGGTCGATGGAATGGTAGAAAAGAAGGTCGCGCATGGCGCGGTCGCGCGCTGCGCCATCCTGCCCTGCCCCCGCATCTTCGGGGCGCGCCCATTCCGTGCGGGACCAGTCTTGTTCTGCGGTCCATTCCATTGCCACCGCCAACGCGGCCTCCACCGATTCGACCTGCGTGGACCTGTCCCATTCCTGGTGTCCCGGCACACTTGCGCGGTAAATCTTGCGCACAATAATCATGGCGTCCTTTCCATAACGGCCCAGCGCACGCCACGGCCCTGCCTTGTCACCACATCCATTGCTGCACCATTTGCATGACCGTGCCGTTAATGACGGAGAGCACCAGTTGCGGGTACAGTCCCAGCACAAACATCAGTCCAATGGCGGGCGCCAGCGCCAGCCGCTCGCCTGTCGTCAGGTCCGGCATGTTTTGCCACGTTGCATTCAGGGGACCGGAAAAAACGCGCTGCAAAATCCCCAAGATAAAGACCGCCGTCGTCATCAGGCCAAGCACGGCAAGCGCCGTGGCCCATGTGACCAGCGGAAACGAGCCTTTGAAGATGAGGAACTCCCCTACAAAGCCGTTCAGCCCCGGCAGGCCCAGCGAGGAGAACAGGGCGATGCCCATCAGCCCGGTAAAGACCGGCACGACCTTGCGCAGACCGCCAAAATCATCCAGCCCGCGCAGGCCGCCGCTGCGTTTTTCCAGCATGGCCACAAACCAAAACAGGGTGGACGCAGTCAGCGCGTGGTTGAAGATTTGCAGGAACGCGCCATTCAGCGCAGCGTATTTCTCCGCGGTCAGAGACGCATCGCCGCCGGTAAATTTCACCACTGCGAAGATGGCCAGCAGGCAATAGCCAAGGTGGTTGATGGAGGAGTAGGCAAAGATGCGCTTCAGATCCCGCTGCGCCAGCGCCGAATAAGCGGAAAGGACAATGGTGGCCACGGCCAGCCATAAAAGCGGCGTGAGCACCTGCCGCATCTGCGGGCCAAAGATTGGCAGCAGCACGCGCAGAAAGCCGTAGAGTCCCATCTTCGACATGGCGCCGGTCAGCAGGATGGTCGTACCCGTCGGCGCTTCCGCGTAGGCCGAAGGCAGCCAGGTGTGGAAGGGAAAGAGCGGCACCTTGACGGCGAAGCCCAGCAGCGCCCCGGCAAAGACGACCAGGGCCACATGGTCCGGTGTAAAGCGGTGCCAGGCCAGTTTGCTGACCACGGCAGGCATCAGATGCCCGTTTTGCGCCAGCGCCGCCAGGTCCAGAAAATCGAATTTCCCGGTGGAGAGGAAAATGGCCAGAAACGCCAGCAGCATGGCGATGCTGCCGACCATCGTATAGACCAGGAACTGGGTCGCCGCCGGGGTGCGCTTCGGTCCACCCCACAGCTTAATCAGGAAGAAGGCCGGAATGAGGCTCAGTTCCCAAAAGATGAACCAATGGAAAAAATTCAGGGCCGTAAAGGTGCCGAAGAGACAGGTCTGCAACATTAGGACGAGGGAAAAATACAGGGGCACCCGCTCCTGAATGCGCCACGAGGCGGCCATAGCGATGGGCACGACCAGCGATGAGAGCAACAACATCAGCAAGCCCAGCCCGTCAATGCCGACGTGATACTCCACGCCCAGCGCGGGCACCCACGCACGCACCTGTTCAAACTGCATTCCCGCAAGGGCGGGATGATAGGAGTGCCACAGCATCAGCGTCAGCCCCAGCGCCGCCAGGGCAAAGGCCAGCGCCAGCCCGCGCGCCAGCTTCTTGCTCTGCCGGCCCAGGCCAAGGACAGTCAATGCGCCAACTGCGGGCACTGCGGTCAAGATTGAAATCCACGGTAGCGCGATCATCCCTTGCCGCTCCAAATCAAAAATATGACCAGCGCGACCAGCGCAAAGCCAATCATGCGTAAATACCCCTGGACGCGGCCACTTTGCAGGCGCGCGAAGGTCCGTCCGCCAAGCGTCGCCCCCTGGCAGCCTTCGTCAAAGCCCAGGTTCACCACGTAGGTGTCAAAGAAATGGTCAAACCAGGCAAAGCCCAGCACCAGATAGGAGACCGTCTGCACCGCCCCGTTCCATACCCAGCGGTCCAGCCAGTCGCTGGTGCGTGCCCATCCTGCGTTCAGGCGAAGCACCGTCGCCCCATACAGTTCGTCCACATAAAACTTGCCGCCCAGCAACGCAAAGACCTGCGGCTGCAACTGCCCCAATGTGTCCGGGGCCGTGGCGCTGGCGATGGGCCTGCGCCCGTAGGCCCACCATCCCAGTCCCAGGCCAAGAAAAACAATCAGCGAAGAGACCAGCATCACATGCAGCAATCCCGCATTGGCAAAGCCCGCAAAATCCAGCGTGGCCTGTTCGCCATTCAGGAAAGCATGGAACCAGGGCCAGGCCGGCGTACCAATCAGCCCCAGCAAAACGGTGCAGGCCGCCAGGACCACCAGTGGCAGCGTCATCACCGCGGGGCTTTCATGCGGCGTGGCTGCGTGGTGCTTGTCGGCCCCCACGGCGTGCAGGGAATGGGAAGCGTCGTGCGCGCCTTCTCCTAAACGGGACGTGCCTGCGAAAACATAGTAGACCTGGCGGGTCATATAAAAGGCCGTCAGCAAGGCCCCAAACGCACCTAGATAATACGGTGTTTGGGAGATGCTCCACAGATGGGCCGCGTGCAGGATTTCGTCTTTGCTCCAAAAACCAGAAAAGAAGAGCGGAAAGCCGCACAGGGCCAACATGCCCACGGCGTAGGTGGCAAAGGTGACCGGCATCCGCTTGCGCAGGCCGCCCATGCGCCGGATGTCCTGCTCCTCGGAGCAGCCGTGGATCACCGACCCCGCGCCCATGAAGAGCAGCGACTTGAAGAAGGCGTGGGTAATCAGATGGAACATGCCCACGGCCACGCCGCCCACGCCCAGACCCAGCATCATATAGCCAAGCTGCGAAACGGTGGAGTAGGCCAGAATGCGCTTGATGTCATACTGCGCGACGGCAATCAGCGCGGCAAAAACGGCGGTAATGGCCCCCACCCAGGTGACCACTTGCAGGGCCACGGTCGGCGTCAGCGCAGAGGCCGCACCAGCGTGCGCGGCCATCAGCGGATAGACGCGCGCGACCAGGAACACGCCTGCCGCAACCATGGTGGCCGCGTGGATCAAGGCGCTCACCGGCGTCGGGCCTTCCATCGCGTCTGGCAGCCAGACGTGCAGGGGGACCTGGCCGGACTTGCCGACGGCCCCGCAGAAGATGAGCAGCGCAATGCCCGTGGAAGCGGCCAGGCCAACGCTGGTGCCTTGCGCCACGAGGCCAGCCAGCGCGGAGTGTTCCATGCATCCGGCCCCGCCATCGTAAAAGAGCAGCGTCCCGGTCTGCGCGTACAGCCAGACCATCCCCAGCAGAAAGGCCAGGTCGCCAATGCGCGTAACAATGAATGCTTTTTTGCCCGCCGCCGCCGCGCTCGGCTTGTGATACCAGAAGCCAATGAGCAGGTAGGAGGTGAGGCCGACGATCTCCCAGCACATAAAGAGCAGGAGCAGGCTGTTGGCAATCACCACGCCCAGCATGGCCCCGGCAAAGAGCGCCAAAAAACAGAAGAAGCGCGTGAAATTGTCGTCATGGGCCATGTAGCCAACGCTGTAGATGAAGATCAACAGGCCCACAAAGGAGACCATCACCAGCATCACCGCCGCCAGTGGGTCCAGCACCCAGCCCAGCTTCAGCCATTCACTGCCAAACTGGAACCAGCCGAAGTTGTATACCTGCCGGACCGCTTCCCCGTGGCCGCCCAGCCAAAGCACATGGGCAAAGGCGCTGAGGGAAAGCAACAGGGACGCCACCATCGAACCAATGGCGAGCGAGGCCGCAAAGACGCGGTTGCGCTGCTTCGCCAATGCGATGGCCGCCGCCGCCAGCATCGGCAGCGCAGGAACAAGCCATAGGTATTTCACAATCCAGGTCATTGCGCCTCAACCGTGGGTGGATGGAGCATTGCCAGGCTGCGGCCTTCGCCAGCAGCAGAGAGAGGACGGGCGCTTTGCCAGTCTTTTCCGGTGGGCCGTTGCATGTTTGCGTCGTTCATCCTTTCAAGGACCCCATCTGGTCCAGGTCTGTCGTCCGGGAATGCCGGTACACCACGATGAGGATGCCCAGGCCTACGGCGGCCTCTGCCGCCGCGATGCTGATGGAAAAAATGGCAAAGATGGTCCCGGTCAACGCCGCCGGGTCCGGGCCGTAGCGCCAGAAGGCAATAAAATTCAGGTTCGCCGCGCTGAGCATCAACTCAATCCCCATCAGGACCAGGACGGCATTGCGGCGCGTCAGCGCGCCTGCCAAACCAATGGCGAAGAGCAGCGCGGAAAGGAGCAGGTAGCTGGTCAGCGGGGTCATCGCGTCTCCTTTTTTTCCTGCATGGCGACCACAACGGCGCCAATCAGCGCGGCGGTCAGCAGCAGGCCAACGATCTCCAGCGGCAAAACAAATTGGCGCATCAGGGCGTCCCCAATCTGCTTTACAGTGGCCCCCGGTTGCGGCAAGAGTGCCTGCCGGGAGACCACGCTGGAATGGATGGTCCACGCCAGCAGCGCAAAGATGGCGACGGCCACGGCCCCGCCCACTCCCCAGGACGAGGAGAAGGTGAAGGCCGCCGGTTTTCCCGCGCCGCGCGTCAGCATGATGGCAAAAACAGCGAGAATGGCCACGGCCCCAACGTAGATAAGCACCTGCGCCAGGCCCACGAATTGCGCGCCCAGTTGCAGAAAGAGCACGGCGAAGCCGGCAAAGGCCAGCACCAGCGCCAGAATGCAATGCACCAGATTGCGCATGCCCATGGCGGCCACCGCCCCAGCGATGGTCAACGCGCCAACGATCATAAACGATGCTGTCATCTCTTCCATTCCATCGTATACATCCACATTTCCATCCGGGGCGTCCTGTCGCCCCGCGTCATTCCGTCAGGCCCCGCCGATTTACTCGGCATAGCGATACCTCCGCTGCCCCAGCTTCCTGCCTTGCGCCAGTCCACGGGCCAACAGGAAATAGGGCACAACCACCAGGACGGTGCAAACCAGCCAGCGCACAGGCCCATGCGGCAGAAAACGCCAGGCCCCGGCGACAACGATGTTCAGCAGCGTCATTGGCAACATGAATTTCCATGCAAAACCCATCAATTGGTCCATGCGCAGGCGCGGCATTGTGCCGCGTACCCAGATGAAGACCATAATCATGACCAGCAGTTTGAGGAAGAACCAAAGATAGGACGGCACCCAGGTCAAAAAGGAAAAAGGCGCTGTCCATCCGCCCAGGAAGAGCGTGATCGCCATGCCGCTGATGGCCATCATGCCCAGATATTCCCCCATGAAAAACATGGCGAACTTGAAGCCGGAGTATTCAACGAAGTAGCCCGCGATGATCTCCGATTCGCCTTCGGGCAGGTCAAAGGGCGAGCGGTTGGATTCCGCTGTGGCCGCAATCATAAAGAGGACAAAGCCCGCGAATCCCCACGGCGTGAAGACAAACCAATGCGGCAAGGTCGCCGTGTAACCGGCCTGCGCCTCCACGATGGCCACCGTGGAAAGCGACCCGGCGGCCATGATGACGGCCACCACGGAGAGGACCAACGGCGCTTCGTAGCTGATCATTTGCGCAATGCCGCGCATGGCCCCCAGCAGGGAGTATTTGTTCCGGCTGGACCATCCGGCCATGAAAACAGCCAGCTCCGTGACCGAGCCAGCGGCAAAAAAGAACAGCACGCCTGCATCCAGATTGGCCGCCACCATGTTCCGCCCCACGGGCAGCACTGCGTAGACCATAAAGGAGGCCGTGACAATCAGCACCGGGGCCAGAAAATGCACCACATGGTCGGCAGAAAAGGGGACAACGTCTTCCTTGGTCAGGGACTTGATGCCGTCGGCGATGGGCTGGAAAAAACCATACGGCCCCACGCGGTTTGGGCCGTAACGGTTTTGCATCCGGCCCAGGCCCTTGCGCTCCAGCACCGTGGTAATGGCAAAGAGCAGCGGAAAGACAATCAGGATGGGCACCACCGAAAGCAGGGCCGAGGCAAGCGGCTGCATGGCGACGGGCGCATGGCCCACCAGCCAGTGCTTGAGCACTACGAACATCTGGTCGGTCATTTCAGGCATCTTGGCGCACCCCTATCGGCCCAATACGAAGGCCCTGCGCCCCCGTCAAAGGCCAGCAGACAGGGACGGGGCCGAAATGGAGGATGGTCATGGACAGGGTCATTTTGCTTCCGCACCCCCACTGGCAGGTTGCGGTGCGGCAGTTGCGGCGGTGCTTGGCTTGGCCCCCTCAGCCGGGGCCTTCGCTGCCAGCTTGGCCCTTTCGGCGGCCAGTGCGGCGTCCACCTCTGCTGCTTCCGTGGGATGGATGCCAGCATAGTAGTTGTTCGATTTGGCCAGTTGCTCCTTGTGCTGGAGCAGGCCGCCAAAGCGGTCTTCTGTGCTGTATTCAAAGGCAACATCCATCTTGATGGCGTCAAAGGGGCAGACCTCCACGCATATCTGGCAGCCCATGCAGACGGAGATGTCAATATTGAAGACCGCCGGATAAAACTGCATTTTGCCCACAGCGTCCGGCTTTTTGTCCTTGCTCTTCTCAATATAGATGCACTTGGGCGGGCATTCCTTCTCGCAAATCTGGCAGGCCACGCAACGCAGTCCCTTCTGCCAGTCTTCGCCATCATAGACCAGGAAGGGGAAGTTGCGCGCCGCCTCAATCTGGAGCAGGCGCTCTTCGGGATATTGCACGGTGGTCAGCCGTTCTTTATCGACGTAGCTGCCAAAAAAATTCCGGGCCGTCTCCGCCATGCCTTTAATGATGCCTTCGCCTAACACAAATTTGACCTTCTCCTTGCAAGAATTGCCTGCCTGCCGCGCCGCCCGGTGGGGCCGCGGGAACTGTCTACCTGTCCACCTCGCCCAGTACAATGTCCACGCTGCCCAGGACCAACACCACGTCGGCCACGTTCTGGCCCAGACACAGGTCTTCCAGCACAGTCAGGTTGATCAAACTGGGCGGACGCACACGATACCGGTACGGGTTGGGCGACCCATCGCTAATCAGATAAAAACCCAGTTCCCCCTTGGGCGCCTCAATGCGTCCGTAGGCCTCGCCCTCTTTGGGGCGGAAGCCGCGCAGCTTCACCTTGGGGTCCATGATGGGGCCGGGCGGAATGTCGCGCAGGGCCTGCTCTAAAATCTTCACCGACTCGCGCATTTCCAACATGCGAACCATGTAACGGTCGTACACATCGCCGTGCTCGCCCAGGGGGACCTTGAAATCAAACCGCCCGTAAATGCCGTATTTGTCCACCTTGCGCAGATCGTAGTTGACCCCGGAGGCGCGCAGCATCGGCCCGGTAATGCTGGCGTTGATGGCGAGTTCCTTCGATAGCACGCCCACGCCCTGGGTGCGGGCCAGCAGCACCTCATTTTCCGCCAGCAGCCGTTCAAATTCATCCAGGAAGCGCGGAAACTCCCGCAGAAACGCCCGTGCCGTCGCCAGCCAGGGACCGGGCAGGTCCACCCGGCAACCGCCAAAACGCATGTAGTTGCACATCATGCGGGAGCCGGTGAGCATCTCAAAAAGATCGAGTATTTTTTCCCGCTCCCGGAAGGCATACATCAACGGGGTCCCGCTGCAACCCATGTCCTGCGCCAGAAATCCAACCAGGCTCGCATGGTTTTGCAACCGGGTCAGCTCGGCGGTGATGACGCGGATGTACTCCGCACGCTCTGGCACCTGCAAACCGGCCAGCTTTTCCACGGCCAGCGCGTAGGCCCAATTGTTGGTGAGGGAGTTCAGATAGTCCAGCCGGTCGGTGTAGGGCATGGAGGCAAGATACGTGGTCCCCTCGGCGATCTTTTCGTGGTTGCGGTGCAGGTAGCCGAAGACCGGCTTCAGCTTCACCACCCGCTCGCCGTCCAGCACCACATTCATGCGAAAGACGCCATGCGTGGAGGGATGGTGCGGCCCCATGGCCACCTCCAGCAATTGGCCCTGGTCCCCCTCAACAAGGTGGAGGTCCGTGCCGTTGCCCTTTTCCCCGATGATTTCCGCCGTCATGCCCATCCCGCCGTCATGCCCTTCCTGATTGCTGTCCTCGTCCGTGGACGTTTCCGGCCCCCTCATTGCTGGCCCGATGTCCCCACCTGCTGCGCGTGCAGTTTCGCCTTGCGCAGGACCTCGTCGTGCGCGGTCGGCTCGTATTCGTAATCGTCTGGTTCCACGTAGTCCTTGCGCATCGGATGGCCCACAAACCCCTCCCACATCAAGAGGCGACGCAGGTCTGGATGGCCATCGAAGTGGACCCCGTAGAGGTCAAATATCTCCCGTTCCTGGAACTCCGCGCCGCGCCAGATGGGCGTCAACGATGGCAAATGGACCTGCCCATCGCGGTCCCCGGTGCTCATGCGCAAAATGACTGGGCCATGTTTTTTCTCCATCGAAAACAGGTGATACACCACCTCCAGATGGCCCTCGGTGCGCGTCTTGCGGGCCTCCTCGACCTCCTGCTCCACGCCATCCACGGTCTTTTTCACCTTGATTTTTTCCGTGACCTCCGCGCCCGGCCAGTCCACGCCGGTGACGTTGGAGCAAAAATCAAAACGCAGTCCCGGGGCGTCGCGCAGGAAGCGGGCCACGGCCAGCGCATGTTCCGGGCCGATGCGCAGCGAATGCTGGCCCGACGGACTGTTGTTGGGGACCATCTCCAGCACGCAGCCGGGGACGTTGGCTTCGATCTCGGACTTGATCTCTTCCAGGGTCATTTTTTTTCCACCCCCAAGATATTGACTAAGGGGGGGCGCCACACTTCCGGGTCCTGGGATGGCTCCAGGTCATGCGCGCCGTATTGCGGTACTACGAACTCACTGGGTGCATCTGCGTCCAAATGGCGCGGCCTGTTGCTCCCGGTCAAAGATTGTGCATCGATCTTTTTCTGCAAGGTAATCAGCGCATCCAGGAGCGCCTCTGGCCGGGGCGGACAGCCGGGGATGGAGACATCCACGGGGATATAGCGGTCAATCCCTTTCAGCACGTTGTACCCCTGCTTGAACGGCCCACCGGAGATGGCGCAAGCGCCCATCGCAATCACATATTTCGGCTCCGCCATCTGGTTGTACAGGCGCACCACCTGCGGGGCCATCTTTTTGGTCACCGTGCCCGCCACAATCATCAGGTCCGCCTGGCGCGGCGAGGGGCGAAAGACCTCTGCGCCAAAACGCGCCATGTCGTACCGCGCCATGGTGGTGGCGATCATTTCAATGGCGCAGCAGGCCAGGCCAAAGTTCAATGGCCACAGGGAACTTCTACGGCCCCAGTTGTACAGGTCTTCCAGCGTGGTCGCAAAGATGCCCTGCTTGCCCAGTTCGTTTTTTAGCTTCTCATCCATATTCCAATTTATTCCAACTTCAAGACCGAATTCGGTCCCTGTGCTGGGTCGCGTTTCTTTGTCGGCCCACACTGCACCAGTGTGTTACGCCCAGGCCAGGACGCCCTTTTGCCAGGCCCAGACCAGCCCTTCGACCAGCAGGAGCAGGAAGACCAGCATGGCGATGCAGGCCCCCACCGTCAGGCCGCCAAAGGCCACGGCAAAGGGCAGCAAAAAGACCGCTTCCACGTCAAAAACCAGAAAAATGATTGCATATAGATAATATCCCGGCTTGAATTGGACCCAGGCGTCTCCCACCGATTCCAACCCACACTCGTAGATGGCGTTCTTGCTTGGGCCGGGCTTGTTGGGGGAATATATTTTTGCCCACATCCACGCCAAAACAAGCGGCAAAATCGCAAAACCGATGGCCGCAACCAGCAGAACAAGGACCGTCAGATATGAATTATTTTGCATAATCTCCGAACACTTTACCGTATCAACCGGACGGCCCTACGTCAAAGGACACAGGCCAGAGCCGCAGCCAGTGCCGCAATGCCCCCAGCGCCATGATATTGCATCCCTTCCACTTGTCTGATTATTCCACCGGCGCCAATACCATTTTCCCCTTCTCGTTCAGCGTGGCGTACCCCATCGGCACATGATGGTCATGGGTGAAGATCATCAGCCATTTTTCCGGCACGGCGCGCTGGTAAAAACGCTTGCGCTCCTCAATGCAGGTAAGGGGATACAGGTCATAGCCCAGCACCCAGGTAGGTTCCAGGTGCGCGCTGGTTGGTATCAGGTCAGAAGTATACGTGGCCCGCCTGCCGCCGGAATCAATGTGGACGCCTAACATCTGCGCTGTGTGGCCGGGGTACATCTCCACGGAAATACCAGGCACAATCTCCTGGTTGCCTTCCACCAGCGTCATCTGCCCCGATTCCACCAGTGGGTCGTAGTTCTCGCTGATGTAGCTGACGCGGTCGCGCTCCAATTGCAGATGGCCATGTTCCACCTCGCCACGGTGCGCAAAATAACGTGCATTGGGGAAGGTGGGCACAATCTCGCCGGAGGCGGTCCGTTGCGTGTTCCAGCCGCAATGGTCAAAGTGCAGGTGGGAGTTGACCACAATGTCTATGTCTTTCGGGCGCACACCCGCGGCCTCCAGTCCCTGCATCAGGGTCGGGCTGGAACCATAAATGGCCTGCAACTTGGGCGGCAACTTGTTGCCGATACCGGTCTCAATCAGGACGGTGTGCTTGCCGGTGCGGACCAGCACGCAGGTGGTCCCCATCAGGATGCGGTTGGAGGCGTCTGCGGGGGCGCGTTTTTCCCACAGGGGCTTGGGCACCACGCCAAACATGGCCCCGCCATCCAGATAAAAGACGCCATCAGTGCAGATGGTCAGTTCAAAGTCCCCTAAAGTCATGCGCCCACGGATGGGATTGCTGTCGTCGGGGCGGGCTGCTGGATGTTGCATCTCTTCTTACCTCGTTGCTGGTAGTCCTGGCCCTGTTGACGCTGCTGGGCCTGCTGCTGGTGCTGCGGGTTGCAGGTACGTTTCAAAATGGAGCAGGATGCGCCCGTAAAGCTGCGTCCGTGCCTCCGGGGTGTCCAGGGAGTGGGTCAGTTGCGGATACAACAGCAGGTCATACTGTTTGTCTGCATCGACCATCTGCTGAATGAATTGGATGGTGTTTTGCAGGTGGACGTTGTCATCGCCGGTGCCGTGGGCCAACAAAAGGCGTCCTTTCAACTGGGCCGCGCTGTTGACCACCGAGTCGTCCTGATAGCCAGCCGGGTCTTCTTTGGGCGTCCCCAGGTAGCGCTCGGTGTAGATGGAATCGTACAAACGCCAGTTGGTGACCGGGGCGACGGACACGCCCGCGGCAAAGCGGTCTGAGTGCGTCATGGCGTACAGGGTGAAGGTCCCGCCCCAACTCCAGCCCCACCAGCCCAGCCGCTTGGCGTCCAACTGCGGGTACTGCGCCAACACCTGGTCCAATACGGCCAGTTGGTCCCGGAGTTGCACTGGGCCAAAGTCATGGTAGGCTGCCTCGGCAAAGGCGCGGCCCCGGTTGCCCATGCCGCGATTGTCCACATGCAGGACGGCAAAGCCATGCTGCATCAGCAATTCGTCAAAGAGCATATTTGGCGCCCATTCGTTGCGGACGGTCTGCGCGTGCGGCCCGCCATAGGGGTTGATGATGAGCGGGACGCTGGCCGCCGTCTGCATCTCCGGTGGCAGCAGCAGCGTCCCGTACAGCGTGGTCCCATCGGCGGCCTTGCCGACGATCTGTTTGGGGGCCACCAGAGGGCGACCATCCAGCGGATGCGACCTCCAAAATGGATGGCAGCCGTCCCCCACCACGCAGATACTGACCGTGGGCGGATGCATCAGACTGGAGGCCGTGTCCACGTACTGCCTCCCGCTGACGTCAAAATCAATTTGATGGACACCGTGCTGTTTACTCAGTCTCTGCTTGCCCGTGCCATCCAGCTTGACCTGAAACAACATCTCTTCGCGCGGGTCCCCTTCGTTGGAGGTGTAATAGACAATGCCATTTTTAGCGTCCACGCCGGGCACGCTCAACACTTCCCAGTCGCCGCTGGTCAGTTGCCGCTCCAGCCGGGCGTCGCTGGACAAAGGGTGCCTGGGGTCATAGGCGTAGAGATACAGGTGCGTATGGCCATCGCGCCAACTGGTCCATAGAAATTGTCCCTGGGGCAGGAAGTGGACATCATACGATTCGTCAAAGAAGCGGTGGGCCGTCTCTGCCAGCACCCGCCGCGTCTCGCCGCTCTGCACGTCCGCAAAATATAGTTCCATGTGCTGCTGGTCGTGGTGCAGCACCTCTATCCACAGGGTCTGCTCGTCCACCCAGCCGAAGCGCGGAATGTAACCGTTGCTGGCGCTGGTTGGCAGGTGCATCCAGAGCGTCTGTCCTCCGTCCAGGCCGACCACTCCCAGGCGCACGGTGGGGCCGGGGCCACCAGGCAGCGGATAGCGCTGCTCTTCCACCCTGCTGTGGAGGGGCAACCAATCGGTCAGCGGATATTGCGGGACGAAGGCCTCGTCCATCTGCAAATAGGCGATGCGCCTGGAACCTGGCGACCAGAAATAATTGCTGCGGACATCCAGTTCTTCTTCGTAGACCCAGTCCACCTCGCCATTCAGCAGCGTTTTCTGCGGCGTATTGGTCAGCGCAACGTCCTTGTTGCCGTCCAGTTGGAGCACATGCAGGTTGTGGTCGCGGACAAAGGAGACCATCCGCCCGTCGGGCGAGAACTTCGGGTCATCGCCGCTGCCTGCCCCGGTCTTTGCCAACAGCACACTGGTTTTACCTGCCAAATCATAGGACCATAACTGGCCCGCGGCATCCAGCAACAGGCGTTTCCCATCGGGCGACCAAAGATAGCTGGACTGCCCATAACGCGCCCGATGGTCCCGGTCGCGGACATCGTTCTTCTGTTTGAAAAGGAGCGCGATCTTGCTGTGGTCGACCAGTACGTCGGCCACCCCTGTGGCAGATTGTACGGAGAGAATGTCCTCCGGCTGGCCATGTTCGGTGTCTTTGGAGAGGTAGCTGACGCTGCTTCCATCCGGCGACCAAATAAAATCTTTGGGGGGCTCGCCGATGGGGCCGCCATGTTGCCGGAAGAGGTCCGCCACCGTCCATGCCTTGCCGCCGTCATGCGAAACAGATTGCAGCGGGGCATTTTGTGCCACCGCCAAACAGCCAAAGACTACGAGTGACCCAAGTACCAGTGCTCGACGCATCATCAAAAAAAACTCCCCTATCGTGAAGAAATGCTGACCATGCAGTGTAACAGGATGGACCGCCGCTAGCGCAGCCATGGGCGTTTGCGCTTAGTGCGCGACAATGTCCCTGCCCCCGTGGGTGCCTTTCTTCATTAGGAGCACCACCGGTACCAGCATCATGCTGCCTACGGAGAGGACGGCGACCACATCCAGGTACGACAACAGGGTCGCCTGCTGCACCACCTGGCGGTAGATGCCTGCCAGGGCCAGATAATGCGCCTGCGCGGAAGAGGACGTGAGTCCGCCCGGCCCCTGGAAATACCCCTGGAGCGCCTTTACCTGGGTGGCGAAGCTGGGGTCCTGCGCGGCCATGTGCATCACGATCCGGTCCTGATGGAACTGGGCGCGCCGCGCCAGCTCCGTGGTCAAAAAAGATGTGCCGATGCTGCCGCCAATGTTGCGCGCCAGGTTGACCAGGCCGGAAACATCATTGTTCTTCTCGTGGGGGACGTCCGTATAGGAAATGGTGTTGATGGGCACAAAAAGAAAGGCCAGCCCAGAGGCCTGTATGACACGCAGCATGGCCACGTAGGCATAGCTCACCTGCAGGTCCAGGGTGTGCATCAAGGCCAGCGCGGCGGAGGTGACAGCAAACCCGTACATGATCATGTAGCGCGGATCGACCCGGCTGATCAGATACCCCACCAGCGGCATCAGCAACAGGATGGTGACGCCGCCCGGAGAGATGACCAGCCCCGCCTGTTCTGCCGTGTAGCCCATCATGGTCTGCACATACTGCGGGATCAGCACCGTGGTCGCGTACAGGATGAAGCCCAAAAGGAACATCAGCCCGAACGACACGGAAAAGGTACGGCTGTGGAAGAGCGTCAGGTCCAGGATGGGCCTGCGTTTTTTTCGTATCTCCCACAGCTCATAAAAGACCAGCGTGACCAGGCTGACCACGCACAAGATCAAGAAAAAGGTAATGATACGGGAGCCGAACCAGTCGTCTTCCTGGCCCTTGTCCGCGACAAATTGCAAGGAGCCAAAGCCCAGCGCCAGCAGCCCGAAGCCGATGTAATCCAGGCTGAGGGCCTTCTTTCTGTTTTCTTTTACCTGGCGCGTCAGGTGCGGTGGGTCTTCCACCAGGCGCGGCGTCAGGAAGAGCGACAGCAGGGCCACCGGAATGTTGATGAAGAAAATCCAGCGCCAGGTGTAGTTGTCCGTGATCCAGCCGCCCAGCGTGGGGCCAATGGCGGGCGCCAGGACCACGGCCATGCCATACATGGCAAAGGCCTGCCCGCGCTTGGCCGGCGGAAAGGTGTCGGCCAGGATCGCCTGCGAGCTGGGTTGCAGTCCGCCACCACCCGCGCCCTGCAAAACGCGGAACAGGATGAGCATGGGCAAGCTGGGCGCCAGTCCGCACAGCATGGAGCTGATGCCGAAGATCACCACGCAGATCATGTAGAACTTCTTGCGGCCAATAAAGGTCGTCAGATAGGCGCTGGCAGGCAAAATGATGGCGTTGGAGACCAGATAGGAAGTCAGCACCCAGGTCGCTTCGTCCTGCGAGGCCCCCAGGCCCCCGGCAATGTGTGGCAGCGCGACCGTGGCAATGGAAGTGTCCAGCACCTCCATGAACGTGGCCAGCGTCACAGTCATGGCGATGGCCCAAGGATTATGGCTGGGTCTCCAGATTGCCCCTTCGGGGGCCAGCGAAGGTCCGGTGCTTGTCGTTGTGCTCATTCAGGTCTTTTTTTTTAGATTCCATCCGTGCGTGGAAGGTCCAGCAATGATGTCGCAATACCAGAATAATGGACACAGGCCCGGCAGTGCTGTCTTCCCAGGCCATCCTTGTCTCTGTGTGTCCCAGCACCCAAGCGCCACCTCCGGCGTCCAACATGCTAGACTGCGCTTGCGGCCCCATGCACCCCGAATTGGAAAAGCTCGTCCATTTGCAGCATACCGAACAGCGGCTCCTCGCGCTGACAGCACAGATTGCCGCCCTCCCGAAACGGACACAGGAACGGGAACAGGCACTGGCCTCCGCGGAGCGGGAACTGGCCGCGACCCTGCACTCCCTTGCCACCGAGGAAAAGGCCCGCAAAAGCATGGAACTGGACGCAGAAGCACTGCGCCACAAGGCCGCCCGCTATCGCGCCCAGACGGACGGCGTGCAAGACCCCTCCCAATTGCAGGCGTTGGAGCACGAGATTGGCTTCGCTGAGCAGGAGATACGCCGCATCGAAGACGCAGAACTGGAAAGCATGGTGCGTAGCGAAGCGCTGGAGGGACAGCAGCGCGCGCAGCAGGCCGCCATCGAACGCTGCAAACAGCAGCTTGCGGACGAGAAGGCCGCCGTCACGCTGGAGATGGAGCACGACGAGAAGGAACGCGCCGTGATGCAACAACAGCGGCAGGCCGTCCGCTCTACCATCCAGGAAGAGATGTTGGCGCTGTATGACCGCATCGCCGCCGCGCACAGGCCAGCCGTCGCCGAGGCCATCGGCCAGCGCTGCTCCGCCTGCCAGATGACGGTCCGCCCACAGAAGTGGAATGAGTTGCAAAATGATGTGCTCCTGCACTGCGACTCCTGCGGACGACTGCTCTACTACAGCGCGCCTGTGGATGTTTTGGACGCCATGACGGGGCCAGCCAAGGAGAAGAAGTCTGGCAGGAAGCCGGTCCGGGACAGTCAGTCCACTGGGCCGCAGACACATTCCTCCCAGTCTTCCAACGATTGATGTTTATTTTTTATGATGGACCTTCTTTTTTATGATGGACCTTCGGGGGCCTTCCGTGGATGAACGCAAACGCATTGCCGTGGACATGGACAACGTGCTGGCCGATACGCTCAGCGAACTGCTGGCGCGTTACAACCAGGAGCATGGGGCGTCCCTGAGCAAAGCGGACCTGCGCGGAAGCTCCCTGCGCAGCGTCCTCCCAGAAGAGCACTACAAACGCATCCAGGAACATCTGCGGACCGAGGGTTTTTTTGAAGACCTGCCGGTGATGCCAGACAGCCAGAGCGTGCTGGCCCAGCTTGCCGGACAATATGAAATCTACATTGCCTCCTCGGCCATGGAGTTTCCTAACTCCTTTGGCCCCAAGTACCGCTGGCTACGGCGGCATTTCCCATTTCTGGACCCGTATAAATTCATTTTTTGTGGAGACAAAGGGATTTTAAGCGCCGATTACCTGATTGACGACTCGCCGCGCAACTTCCGCAACTTCCACGGCGAAGGCATCCTTTACAGCGCGCCGCACAATATGCGTACGGACGGATACCGCCGCGTGAACAACTGGCGCGAAGTGGCGGAAATGTTCCTAAAAGAAGGCCCCAGGCCCTAACAGCCCGTGGTGAAAGTCGAGATGCCACAAAAGCGTCCCTCGGCGGCCAAAGCCGCGTTGATTTTGCGGCCCTTACGGCACGGCTGAAGCCGTGCCCCTTCAAAACCCGACTTTCACCACAGGCTGCTAAGGGAAGCACGGACCCAGTCCTACGTTTGTCCCTCAGGGGTACGGAAGCCCACGGTTATTTCTGGGGCTTCCAGCGGGACCAAGGCCCCGTCTCTTCAAAACCCGGACTTGTTCAGGGGGGCCCTAATGCGAGGTGGACGTCATGGATGGAGGGACCGTTTCCATGCCTGGGGCCTTCGTCATCACTTTGCCGCCCAGGATGCGGGCGTTGGTGGGGAGCGCGCATGTGGACATGGAAGCACTGCTCCCCACGTTTATCGCGCTGCCCAGTGGACGCAGGCCCACCACGGGTTGTTGCATCGCTGCCGGGTGCATGGTGACAATGATGGACGAGGCGGGCTGCTTTCCTTTGCAGCGGTAACTGTGCGGCGTGCTGGCGTCAAAATAGGCCGCGTCCCCTGGTCCCAGCAGCTCAGTTTTTTCCCCGTGAGAGACCTCTAGTTGCCCGTCCAGCACATAGAGGAATTCAAACCCCGGATGTACATGCGAACGGACCTCGGCCCCTTTCTTGAGCGGGACAAATTCCGCCAGATACGGGTCCAGACTGCGGTCTGGCACCATATAGCCCAGGCTCTCAAAATAATAGGTCGGGTCCTGCACGCCGCTTTGCGGCAGGCGCACCCGCTCCGTTTTGCGATGGACGCGGAAAAGGGTGTACGGCTCCGGTTCAAAGAAATACGAGAGGTCTTTGCTGAAGACCATGGCCACGCGGGCCAAGTTGCGCAGCGTTGGCACCACGCGCCCCGTCTCCAATTGCGATAGAAAGCTGGGCGACAGACCCGAGTACTTGCCCAGTTCCACCAGGCCCATGGATTTTTTCAAACGCAGCCGTTTGATGCGTTCGCCAATCTTCTTTTCAGAGATGAATGCCTCTGCGGACTGGGGGTCGATGGTATTGGTGAGTGGGGCCTGAAGTTCCATGGGTCTTCTCCTCATTCAGTATGGATGCGGGAGGTGGGGCCCGCGTTGCCATTTACAAAACAATTATCATTATCATAAACGCAATCCATCCCGGTCTGCACCCTGGACACTGCCGCAGGTCGCCAACGCCAGACCTAAAAATTGCATCTAAAGGCCTAAGGTGGGGTGTGTCAGCGATGGAGATTTTCCCTCAAGTTCTACTCTCCGGGGCATCGGGGATGGTAGGGGGCGCTTTGCGCCGCTCTCTGGAGGAGCAAAAGGTGCAATACGCCATGCTGGTGCGGCGCGCCCCCAAGCCAGAGACCTCCACTATTTTCTGGAACCCATACGCATCCGGGAAGCAGCCAGTGCTGCAAATGGACATTCGCCGCATGGAGGGGATGCGGGCGGCCATCCACCTTTCCGGGGAGAACCTGGGCGAAGGCCGCTGGACGCCCGTCAAAAAGAAGCGGATGTGGGAGAGCCGCGTGACCACGACCCGCGCCCTGGTCAATCTGCTCTCCCTGCTGCAATCGCCCCCGGAGGTGCTGGTCTGCGCCTCAGCCGTTGGCATTTACGGTGACCGTGGCGATGAGGTCTTGACGGAGGACTCCGCGGCTGGGAAGGGCCATCTGGCGGAGCTATGCACGGCCTGGGAACAGGCGGCTGACTTGGCGCGGCAACGCGGCATCCGCGTGGTGCATCTGCGCTTGGGCATGGTGCTGGGCAAGAATGGCGGCGCATTGGCAAAAATGCAGCCGCTCTTCCGCTGGGGCATGGGCGGCAGGATGGGGAGTGGGCGGCAGTGGATGAGCTGGATTTCCCTGGAAGACGTTGTGCGCGTTGTGGACCGCGTGCTGGCAGACACCAGCTTGAGCGGGCCGGTGAACACGGTCGCACCGCAGCCGGTCACCAATGCGGAATTTACGCAGACGCTGGCCCATGTCCTGCATCGTCCAGCACTGGCCCCGGTCCCGGCCTTTGCCCTGCGCGCGGCCTTTGGAGAGGTGGCCGATGCGTTGCTGCTGGCCAGTACACGGGTGTTGCCTGCGCGCTTGCAGCAGGTTGGATTTTCCTTCCAGCACCCTACGCTGGAGGCCGCATTGCAAGCAGCACTTACTCCTGGCCCCGCAGACGCTTGATCCCACTTCCAGTTTGGCCATTCGCTGAAGGCGCCCAGGGCCTGGGTGTGCCTGCGCATTGAAGGTCTGCGTCTAAGGGACCTCTGAACAAGTCAGCGTTTTGAAGGGGCGGGACTTTGGTCCCGCCGGAAGTTCCTGAAATAATTGTGTGCCTCAGCCCCTGAGGGCCAGCAGTAGGACTGGATCAGGGTTTTCCTAACCTTTCTTTTTGGCTGCCTTTTTCGCGGCGGTCTTCTTCAGGACGGTTTTTGGGGCAACTTTTTTGGCAGCGGCTTCTGCAACCACCTTTTTTGCAGGGGCCTTTTTGGCGGCCTTCCCTATTGCTCGCTTCGCCGCTTTTTTGGTGGGCGCTTTCTTTGCGGTCTGCCCGGCAGTGGCCTTCGTAACAGGCGCGGATGGCGCTTTCTTCGTGGGCACGGCCTTCTTCTTGCGCACGGCGGCCACTTTTTCCGCCAGCGACTTTTTCAGCTCATCCAAGGCCACAGAACTGGCCGATTTGCGCAGCCGCTCAATGTCATAGAAGGCCCGTTTTTCCGTGGAGAAGATGTGTACCACGAAGTCCACGTAATCGAGCAGTATCCACTCTGCCTGACGATACCCCTCCACGGAATTGGCCAGCGCGCCGAACTCGCGCTTCATGCGCAGCTCGATCTCTTCGGCAATGGCCTGGTTCTGGCGCTCGTTCGTGCCGCTGCAAATCAGAAAAAAATCCGTGAAGGCGGAGTCGATGGGGTCTAGTTCGAGGATGCGGATGTCTTCCGCCTTTTTTTCTTCGCAGGCAGAAGCGGCTGCCAGCACCATTCTGCGGGTTTCCTGTTTTGACATGGGCGTCGAGTGGTCTCCTTACACTTCCCTCATCCTAGCGGGTCCCTTCAATGCTGCCAATGCTGAAATTGTCAGTTTGCGCGGTATAGTCCCGTTTTGCGGATGTACTCCGCCACCGGGGCCGGCAGCAACGCCGTGTCCCATGCGCCTGCGCGGATGGCCCTGCGCAGCGTGGTCGCGGAGACGTCCTCATGGAGACAGGGCAAGAACCAAAGGCTGGTGCAGGGGCCGTCGTCCTGCCGCAGGCGGAGATATGCGCCGTGGGTCGGGTCGTGTCCTTCCGTCGCATGGATGCCAGCAGGCAGGGAGGCCACGGCAGCGTCCAGCATATTGGCAAGCCCGTACCCCGGACGCGTGGCCACAATCCAATCGCAGAGTGCCAGCAGCCGCTCCGGCTGGCGCCAGCGGCGCAGGTCCAGGAAGCTGTCTGCGCCCAGCAGAGTGAAAAGCGCATCCTCTGCGCCTGCATCCTGCTGCATGGCCCGTTCTGTCTGTAAAGAGGCGCGCAGACGTTCCAGCGTTTCCACGGTGTAATTTGGTCGGCCCGACTGGGGGGCATCCAGCAACGACGGTTGCAAGCGCGGGTCTGTCTGTGCTGCCAACGCGGTCATGGCGTAGCGATGCAGAAAGTCCGTGGCGGGCTGGTGTTCCTTGAGCGGCTGCACGCCGACCGGGGCCAGCAGGACGCGGTCCAGATGGAACTGGTCCGCAGCGGCCAGGGCCAGCGCAAGGTGTCCGCGATGGGGCGGATCGAAGCTGCCGCCAAAGAAGCCGATGCGCATGGCTGCTCCTACTCCGTCACGCTGGGCGCCGCGCGCAGTTCGCGGACCCGCTCCCCGATGGCATAGCGCAGCGCCTCTACGCCTTCGCCGGTGACAGCGGAGATGGGAAAAAAGGCCAGCTTGCGGCGCTTGGCCATGGTTTGCAGCTTCTTCAGTTTCTTCGGGTCTGCGGCGTCAATCTTGGTGGCGGCCACAATGACCGGTTTCTCCTTAAGGCCATGGCCGAAGCTGGCCATCTCGGCCTGCACCACCTGGAAGTCCTCCACCGGGTCGGGGCGTCCACTGGCGTCGGAGACGTCCACCAGATGTACCAGCAGGCGGGTACGTTCAATGTGGCGCAGGAACTGGATGCCCAGGCCCGCGCCCAGGTGCGCGCCTTCAATCAGGCCGGGAATGTCTGCCACCACAAAGCTCTCTTCGTCGGGCGGCTGGCCCACGGTCACTACGCCCAGGTTCGGTTCCAGGGTGGTGAAGGGGTAATCGGCGATCTTGGGCCGGGCCGCGGAGATGCGCGCGATCAGCGTGGATTTGCCCACATTGGGGTAACCCACCAGGCCGACATCGGCCAGCAGCTTCAACTCCAGGCGCAGGTACAGTTCTTCGCCGGGATGTCCGGGTTCGCATTCCCGCGGGGCCTGGTGCGTGGGCGTGGCAAAGTGCTGGTTGCCGCGTCCGCCGCGTCCGCCGTGGGCAATCACTACGCGTTCGTCCGGCGATTGGAAGTCGTGCAGCCGCTCGCCGGTGGTCTCGTTATAGACCACCGTGCCCACAGGGACCTTGAGGACAACGTCCTGGCCCGCGCGCCCGGTGCAATTGGAGCCTTCGCCGTGGCGGCCACGCTGCGCCTTATGTTCCGGATAAAAGCGGAAGTGGACCAGGGTGTTGTGGCGCTGGCTGGCTTCTAAAATCACGTCGCCGCCATTGCCGCCGTCGCCGCCGGAAGGCCCCCCGCGCGGCACAAACTTCTCCCGGCGGAAGGCCATGCAGCCGTTGCCGCCGTCCCCGGCCTTCACTCGTATCCGTACTTCATCAATAAACATCGCACCCCTAAAGATTTTGCTTTCTTAGTGTAGCCAATTCGCGGTACTCTCTGCCTAACATCTGGAATTGGTCCGGGAAGCAAGTCTGCGACCGACGTCCGTGGGGGCACACCCCCCGGTGCGCGGTCCCCCTTGCCAGACCAGGACGTTCCGGTAAAGACTGTAACGACAGAAACATTCGATTGGGAGTTTGCCATTGGCTGCGTCCGGCCCTGTCCCGGGAAGGCGCAGGACGCGCGCAGCCTGAAACGACAGGAGTCCTTATGCTGCGCTTGGTCCCCCTCCAAGGGCGCAATCTTCTGCTTTGCACTTTGCTGGGCTGGCTGGCCTGTACGTTGGCCGCCCGTCCGCTGCTGGCGCAATCCACTACAGGCAGCCTGACCGGGACGGTCTACGACCCGGCCCATGCCGTGCTACCCGGTGCCCACCTCTTCTTAAAAAATGGGGCCACCGGCGCGGTGCTGCAGTCCGTCAGCGACCATGCCGGGAATTACCGCTTTGAGGGCCTGGCCCCGGGCAGTTACAGGCTGGGCGTGGAAGCGCCGGGCTTCGCGTTCTTTGAGTCGCCCGACATTGTGGTGGAGCTGGGCCGACAAACGCTGCTGGAAGCAACTCTGAGCATTGTGCCCGCCCAAACAACGGTGCAGGTGACCACGGAAGTCATTCCCTTTATGAAGCTGGCCACTCCGGGCTTTTCCACCAACTTCACATCTTCGGAGATGCTCAACCTGCCTTCCAGCAGCCGCCGCTGGTCCAGCTTTGCGATGCTCTCCCCAGGGGTCGTCAGCGACCAGAACGGGCTGGGCCTGCTCAGCTTCCGGGGCATCAGCGTCCTGCTGAACAACAGCACGGTGGATGGCGCAGACAACAACCAGGCATTTTTCTCCGAGGAACGCGGCGGGGTGCGCGCACCGTATTCCATCAGCATGGGCGCGGTGGAGCAGTTCCAAATAAACACCTCCAATTATTCCGCAGAATATGGCCGCGCCGCGGGGGGCGTCATCAACACCGTCACCAAAAGCGGCGCCAATGCCCTGCACGGAGAGGCGTTTGTCTTCTACCGTAATGCCGTGCTGGCGGCCACCAATCCCTTTACCACGCTGACCACTGCCGGGTCTTCCGGTGCGTTTACAACCGGCCCATACAAGCCCGCCAATGAGCGCAGGCAAATGGGCTTTGCCTTGGGCGGGCCGCTCAAAAAAGACCGGCTCTTCTGGTTCTACTCCTTCGATTACGAACAAAAAAATTTCCCGGCCATTGCGCGCACGGGCAATCCAACGGCGGTCTTTGCGCAGCCCCTGGCTTCCATCCCCAGGGGCAACTATCTCGGCTTCCCTATCACCTGCGCCAACCTGCCGCCTTACAACGGCAACAGTGGCAACTCCGGTGCGCCCGCGACCAGTGTTTTTTACACCAGCGTCTTCCAGTTTGAGGCGACGCAAGGGGCCTGCGAGGTCTATGACCGGCTGGACATGCCAAGCTATCAGGCCGGCGTCAAGCAATACCAGCAGGGGCTGCAATTGGTCCTGTCGCTCTCTGGCGAAGTGCCGCGCAGCGGCAGCCAGACGCTGAATTTCCCCAAACTTGACTGGCAGATCAACGACCGCAACCACGCCTCCTTTGCCTACAACCGGATGCGGTGGGACGCGCACAATGGCGTGCAGACGCAGACCTCCACGCAATATGGCATTGACAGCTTTGGCAATGACACCACGGGCGTGGACTGGGTGGTCGCGCGGCTGGCCAGCTTTCTTACGGAGAACGTCGCCAACGAGGTACGCTTCCAATACGGGCGCGAGTTGGACACGCAGACCAGTCCGGTAGCCACCGGGGCGGAGGTCCCCCTGGCCAACAACCAGTATGGATACGCGCCGGAGATACGCATTGCCGGGGGTGCCAACGGCGAAGGCATGGTGCTGGGCAATCCGGCCAGGCTGCCCCGCCCGGAGTATCCCAACGAGCACCGCTTGGAGTCGGCGGACGCGCTCTCCTGGGTGCGCGGCAACAACGTGGTGAAATTTGGCGCGGACTGGGACCGCAACCGCGATGTGCTGGACAACATCTACGGCGGCGTGGGCGTGTATGACTACACGGCCTTTGGCAACTTCCTTGCCGACTACTACCATGCCGTCGATGGCCTGGGCCCGCCCGCACCGGTCTACTATGTGGACACCTACTCAGGCTTTTCGCAGAGCTTTGGCACGCCCTCCTTTTACCTGATTACGCACGACATTGCTGGCTTTGTGGACGACGAGTGGCACGTCCATCCACGTTTCACCTTGACGCTGGGCATGCGTTATGAGTATGAGCGCGTGCCGCACGCCTTCCTCAGCAACCCCCAGCTTCCACAGACCAACAATACCCCCGATGACCGCAATAATTTTGGCCCGCGCGCCGGGCTGGCGTGGGACATCTTTGGCAATGGCCACACGGTGGTCCGCGCCGGGGCCGGGGTCTTCTACGGGCGTATTGTGAATGGCACGCTCTTCTCTGTGCTTACCAGCTCTGGCGCACCGCAAAGTCAGCGCACCTATCGCTATTCCACCTCGATTGAGTTTGGCGCGCCGCAGTTTCCCAACATTGATTTCAGCGCGCCCACCGGGGCCGCCGTGGGGTCGTTGCCCAGCGCCCACTTCTTCCAGCCCAACTATCAGGCCCCTGAAATCTTGCAGGGGGACCTTGTCTTGGAGCAACAGGTGGGGCGGAACACCTCTGTCTCCCTCTCGCTGCTTGCCAGCCTGGGCCGGGAGCTGCCCAACTTCATTGACACCAATGTGGACAATGCAACCATCGGCCAGTTGACGTATACCATTGACGTCCCCGGCCCGTCGCTGGGCAAGGCCAGCCCGCTGCCGCAAGGGGCCAAGTACACCACGCCGCTGTATACCTCCATCCGCCCCAATTACCTTTACAGCAACATCACGGAGATGCTGAGCAATGTAAACTCCAGTTACAGCGCGGGTGTCTTCCAGGTGCAGCACCGCACCTGGCGCGGCCTCAGTTATGGCCTGAACTATACCTTTGCCCACGCGCTGGACTATGACCAGAATGAGTACCTCTATAAGTCGCCCACCAACATACTGGAGCCAAACAACATGCGGCTCGACTATGGTAACTCCAACACCGATGTGCGCCAGCGTCTGGTCGTGCACGGCACCTGGTGGCCCCTGTGGAGAGCGCAGGGGTTGCTGGGGAAGCTGGTGGACAACTACAGCATCTCGCCCATTGTGGAGTGGCAGACGGGCCTGCCTTACACGCTGGGCGTGGGCGGCAGTGCCCCAGGGGGCGCGTTCTTTGGCATCAATGGGTCCGGCGGGCCTTCGCGGTTGAACATCTTTGAGCGCAACAGCTATCGCTTTCCCGCCACGCAGATGACCAGCCTTCGCTTGGCCAAGCGTGTCGACTTTGGACGACAGGCCAGCCTGGAGTTAATGGCAGAGGCCTACAACCTGAGCAACCATACCAACGTTACGCAAGCCGACACGCTGGGTTACACCGCCTGCTCCACGCCCCTGACGCAAGGTTGCCCCGCGCAGGCGACCACGGCCACGCCATATCTGGAATTCAATCCGACCTACGGAACACCTACCAATGCCAACAGCAACGCCATCTACTCCCAGCGGCAGATCCAGTTGGCCGCCCGCCTGCAATTTTAGGATGGGCGGTCCACCCGCCAATGACTGCTGGCAGTAAAGAGGCCCCTAGCGGACGAGGGTGTCAGTCGCGTGCGGAATACAGAGGGCACCCGCCGGGGAAATGTCTATGCTTCCGTAAGGAAAATGCCGACAGCGCGCATCCGCTCTACAACGGCATGCAGGATGCGGTCATGCGTGACCTCGATGGACAGGGCGCCTTCAATGGGTAGGACACGCGCAGTATCGCGCGCGGCGATCTCGCGGTATTTTGCATACACGCGCTGGTGAAAGGCGCGGTCTTCCTGCTCAAAGCGGTCCCCGTCCTGTCCAGTGTGCTGTTGGCGCGTATTTCTGCGTCGTGCGCGGGCCAGACTGGCCTCCAGATCGGGCAGCAGCAAGATAGTCAGGTCCGGTTGCAGATTGCCGCAGAGGATGCGATGGAGTTCCAGCACCGGCGCGCTGCCTAACCCGCGCCCGCCGCCCTGATAGGCCTCGGTAGAGTCCGTGAAACGGTCGCAAAGGACGATTTTCCCTGCGGCCAGCGCCGGGGCGATGGTCTCATGGATGGACTGGGCGCGGTCGGCAAACATCAGCGCCATCTCGGCCAGCGGGGCAATGCTGCTGGCCTTGTCGTCCGTTTTGGCGTCCGTCTTGGGCCCCAGCAAAAGGCCGCGGATGCGCTCGCCCAGCGCGGTCCCGCCAGGCTGACGGGTCAGCACAAAGGGCCGCCCCTGCTGTTGCAGGACCTGCGCCAGCAAGCGTAATTGGGTGGATTTCCCTGACCCGTCCGGCCCCTCAAACGTAAGAAAAAATCCCTGGGACATGGCGTGAGTCTACCACCAGTGCGGAGTTTCCATTGCTATGCACCCTCGGTCGTCTTGCGGGGCAGAAAAAAAACAGCAGGGGAATGGACAGGTCCTGCCTGCCACCACCCTGCTGCACAGATTGAACAATAGAGCGGACCTTGCGGGCCGCCTTACTGTCACTTTAACGATTGTAAATACGCAACCAGATTGTCCAACTCGTTCGGCGAAGGTTCCGGGGAAAGTGCCGGCATCCCCAACGACGCCTTGTCTCCGTGCAAGGTGGAGAGTATCTGCTCCCGCGTCAGTGTGGACCCGACCGTGGCCAGGGAGACCTTCCCCTCGCTGCTGGTACGGCTGAGAGTATGGCAGACCGTGCAGTCCTGCGAGTTGAAGTAGTCCTTGCCAGCGGCAATGGCGCGCATGTCTGGCTGCTGCGTAGTGCTTGCGGCAGTGGACGCTGCGCTCACCTTGGGCGCGCGGGCCTGGTAGTAGTTGATGAAGTCAATGATTTCCGTTGCCTGTTTGTCCGTGATGTCAGCGGCAGGCATGGCCTGCATCTGGAGCACCCAGAACTTGGCCAGGTCCGGCGTCTGTGTGCGGCGCAGCGCCCGGGCCGTGGTGTGGCATTCGGAGCACTTGTACTCAAAGACCTTGTACTCTTTCTGCACGTTGGCCGGATACGCCACAACGTTGATCGGCTTGTCTTTTTTGTTGCCGTTGAAGAAGCCGCCAAACTGGGCCTGCACAGTGCCAAGCAGACCCGCCAACAGTAGCAGCAGCCCAACCATGCGCCCTGCTATTCTCCAAGAAAACCCTTTGCTTTGCATGATTTTTCTCCTCATGGCCACTCTCCGTTAGAAGTTGAACTCGACATCGGACATGATCGTCCGGCTAGAGCTGTTGATGCCGGCAATCGGGTCCGGGCCATGCAGCTTGCTGTAGGAAAGCCGTCCAATGATGTTGCCGGAGGGCGTGAAGGCGCGTTGCAGGCCAAAACTGGGCTGCTCCTGGCTGACACCACCAATGCCCGCAGTGATGCGTTGGTTCAAGCGGTCATAACGCACCGTGGCCGCCGTCCCGCGGACGATGAAGTAGTCCAGTTCACCGTAGACGTCGTTGGAGACAAACTTGCTGGCCGGCCCCGGCTGGCTGATCTCATAACCATCGTGGTCGTTCATATAGCCGCCCAGGATGTTCAGCTTGTTGTCAAAGGCCATGTAGTTGGCAAAGACCCCGTTGCGGCGAATGACCGGATAAAATTGGAACTGGTTCGGTGCGCCAGCATTTTGTATCTGGTTCTTTTTGCCGTAGTAGCTCAGGACGGTGATGCCGCTCTCCGGCGCATACCACCAGTCCAGGGCCGCGTAGACGTCCTTGCGGTTGCGGGAATCCGGCCCGGTGATGGTGCTGCCGTCCGCATGGTCGCCATTGCTGACGTTGAAGAGCGCCCCGAAAATCTGCTTGTATCCCGGAGACGCCCATGTGTAGCCAGCGCGGAGTCCCACCATGTGCTGGTCCAGGGTAAAGTTGTCCGGGTCGTTGTACTCCCACATCAGCGGGGCGTTGGGGAGCAGGCTTTCCGTGTTGGCCGCCGTGGTGCCGTCCGCGCCCATCACATGCATTTGCCCACCCTGAAGGTACCAACTGCTATGGGCCGTGCCACCGGCATATCCAAAGTATCCAATGGCCACATTGGGACTGGTGCTGCCACCGGAGATCAGATTGTATTGCGAGTAGTAGAAGAAATTGGTGTCTGGGACCCAGCCGCTCACATAGCCGTTCCATGTGCCCACCTGGAAGGAGGAGGTGGAGGACGGGGTGGTGCCATCCTGCGTGTTCCGCTGCGCAGCAAAATCAAAGTCCGCCACGGCAAAGGCCATGTTGTTTGCCATGGACCACATCGGCTCGCGCTTCACCAGGTCCGCGATGTGCGGGGCCATCTTGCCCTTTTGCAGCGCAGGCGGAAGGTGGAAGCCCAGCCGCTTGAACATGTAGCCCTGTTCGTTCAGTTGGGGTGGGATGGTGTGGCAGGCATAACAGCGTAGATTGTAGCGGCGTGCATAGGCCGGGATGGCCCCGGCCGGTTGTGGCCCCACGCCTGGTGCAAACAGCAACAGGAGCGTGAAGGCAAGCAACAGCGCAGGTCCCATCCACAGGAACTGCGCGCGTCCATTCAAGAATTTTGTTTTCACTGGCAAGTTCTCCTTTACAGCGTTTTAACCATATCACGTTGCTTATTACACGTGTCTGTGCCAGGGATCACATCCCGGAACGGCATTCGTGTAGTACAATATTGCCCATAAATTGGAATGTAGATCAATACTAATATCAATTTCAATTTCAACCCAGTCTAAGTCGGGGACCAGGGATCGGGACCTACTTCACGGGAAACTTCTGGCAGGAAAGGGCGGAAACAGCAAAGGGGGGACACGTTGTACCGTGTCCCCCTTTGCTGTTTGCTGGTGCAGCGTCTCTATATGCCTAGGCGCTGCAATGTGGGATGGGACTACTTTGCGGCAGGCGTGCCCGCTGCGGCTGCTGGGGCGCTGGATGCCGCTGGAACATCGGCGGCGCTGGTGCCAAGCACGCTCAGGTACTTCATCAAAGCGGCCATGTCCTTGTCAGACAGGTTGGTGGCTGGCATTCCCCCGGCCAGCATCTTGGGATTGGGACTGCGCACCCAGGCGGCCAGTTGCGCCTCTGGGAACTTGCTGGTGACCCCCACCAAACTTGGCGCAGCCGGAGTGCCCGCGCCATTGTCTCCATGGCATCCATTGCATCCGTTGGCCTCAAAGATGCCCTTGCCTTGGGCCACCAGTGGGTCCACCGGGCCGGCTGGGGCCATGGGCGAGACGGCCCCGGGGGCCTCCATGTAAGGATGGAACGGGGCCTTCATGTAGTCGCGTTCTTGTTGTGCCTGCAAGGCAAGCTGGGCCGCGACTGTGGGATCGTGCGCATCGTCCATCTCGCTTTTGAAGCCAAGGAAGATGCTCCCCACCATCACGATGGTGACGCCCAGCAACGGAATGGGCCTGCGCCACGGCCTGCGCTCCAGCCCCCGGTCCATGAATGGCATCAGGAAGAAGAGGAGCGCCAATATCCCAGGGACCACCACGATGGCAAACACCACCTGGGGGCCTTCCCAGAACTTGAGCCATTCAAACATGGGCAGGTAATACCACTCCGGCCTGGGCAGGAACTGTGTGTCAGAAGGATTGGCAATGGGTCCCAGTTCCACGGGATGGAAATAGGCCAGGACGCCCAGGAGCACCATGAGGAGGAAGGCAAATCCCATGTCCATGAGCACCTGGCGCGGATAAAAGCTTTCTGGTGGCAGTTTGGGTTCAAAGGGGTCTTCTTGCACGGGACCGGCAGGTCCGGCCTTGCGGAAGAAAAGGATGTGCGCCCCAATGAACAGGAAAAGCGCCCCAGGAATCAGGAATACATGGGCCACATAGAAACGGGAGAGGGTCAGGGTCCCCAGCGTGTCCCCTCCGCGCAGCAGTTGGCTAAGCCACTCTCCAATCACCGGCACTTGCGCTGCGATGTTGGTGCCTACGGCCGTGGCGAAATACGACCGCTGGCTCCAGGGAAGCAAATATCCCGTGAAGCCCATGCCCAAAACAAAGAGCGAGAGGAACGCCCCCGATATCCACAGGACCTCCCGGCGGCCCTTGTAGGACCCATAAAGGAAGACCTGCAAAAAATGCAGGACCAGCACGATAATCATGGCGCTGGACCCGTAGTAATGCAGGCTACGCAGGAACGACCCGGCGGCCACCTGCTTGGTGATGTAGGCCACGCTGGTGTGCGCCGTCTCCGCAGACGGTACATAGTAGAGCGCCAGGCATATCCCGGTAATCACCTGGGAGATGAAAATAAAGAGCAGGCCGGAACCAAAAACGTAGGCCAGCCGCGCGCCACCAGGGACGGGTTCATCCAGGGAGGCGTGCAACAGGCTGTCCAGCCCGGTGCGCTGGTCCAGCCATCTGTAAAGGGCAGACCTGTTCTCTATGGGGACCTTCGGAGTGTTATGGATGGGTGTATTGGACATGGCGTTTAGCTCAGCACCTCGCGATTGGGCACGTTCTCCCGGAAATATTCAAAATGGACCATCAGCTTTCCATCTTCTATCTTGTGGGGCAAGGGGTCCATCCCGCGTGGGGGCGGCCCGGAGATGTGAGCCCCATCCGGCTTGTACTTTCCCCCGTGGCAGGGGCAGTAAAAAATGTCCTGGGCCTGTTGCCAGCCGACGCTGCATCCCAGATGGGGGCAAATGGCTGAGAGCACTTCCAATTGACCGTCCGCCCCCTTGGTCACATAGACGGACTGGGAGGAGACGACCTCGCGCCAGCCATCTATACGGGAGAAGTTGATCTTCTTGCGGATGGGCTGGTCCAGGTTGGCGAAGTCCTCCATTGGCCCGACCAGGGACCAATCGCTTTGGTCAGACTTTGCATACAGGGGATATAAAACGTAGCGCATCACTGGCACGACCAGCAATGCTCCCACGCCCACGGTGCCGATCCCCAGCAGCGCACCGAAAAAGGACCTCCTGGTATACAGGTCCTTGCTGCCTGGGTTGTCTTTGTTTTCTGGAATTGTATTCACTGGTGCCATTCATCACCCGCCGTACAAAAAATGGGCCCTTTCTTTTATTTTTGACATCAAGACACACGCCTATTGGAGCATGTCTTCGCTGCAAATTATCTGGTGGATCGATGCAACATTCACTTCCTGCGTTGCTGTAGAAACCAATGGGACAGCGGGCCTGCCGCCATTCCACTGCGCTTTTTAACAATGACGAAACGAATATACATCAGGGAAAAAACCTTGTCGATGCCTTATGGCACACGTTCCTACGTCGCGCGGCCCCATGCTTTCGTTGGCGCAAAGGGAAACAGCACGCGGGTGGCCACCACGGACCACTTTCCAATAGGATGCAAAAAAGTACGCCTGCGGACCACCCGGAGGCGGACACGGAAACAAAAAACAGTCTGGGCCAACGAAAGACCGCCCTAGTCAATGCCCATTTTGTGTTGCATCTGTTCCAAAGTCAGGCCCTTGGTTTCCGGGTAAATAAACAGTACGACGAAGAACTGGAGCGCCATCATTGCGGCAAAGAAATAAAAGGGCGCCGCTGCATGATGTACGGCCAAAATGGGAAAGGTGAACGAGATGAGCGCATTGGTGATCCAGTTGGCCGTGCTGCCCAGGCTCTGTCCCTTGGAACGTACATTGGTGGGGAAGACCTCACCCAGATAGACCCACACCACGGCCCCCTGGGAAACGGCGAACGAGGCGATAAACAGGACCAGCAGCGGGAGCAGCCATGTCTGGTGTCCCCCGGTCTGGAAGACGAAGGCAACAATGCTGAGGCAGACGGTCATGCCAACGGCGCCAATCAGCAGCAGCGTCTTGCGCCCGATCTTGTCAATCACGCTCATGGCGACAAGCGTGGCCACCAGGTTTGCCAGGCCAACATAAATGGACTGCTGGTCGCTGGACAAATTGCTGAAACCTGCCTTGGTAAAGATGAAATTCAAATAAAACAAGACCGCGTTGATGCCAGAGAGCTGGTTGAACATGCCCACGGTGACCGCCAGGAAAATGGGCAGGGCATATTTTTTGCTCAGTAGAGGGACATTGCGTGTCTGCCGGTCCAGGTGGATGGAGGCGATGATTTCCTTCAGCTCTGCTTCTGTGTTGGGCGCGCCGGTCAAACGCAATATTTCACGCGCTTCATCGATGCGGCTTTGCGTGGCCAGCCAGCGCGGACTGCGGCCAATGGTAAGCAGCATCAGCAGGAGCAACAACGTGGGCAGTGCGGCCACGCCCAGCTTCGCGTGCCATTCCATTGCGCCCAGATGGAGGCTGGCAATCAGGAAGTCCGAGGTGTATCCCAACAAGATGCCCACAACGATGTTGATCTGGAAGGTCCCCACCAGACGGCCCCGCCACTGCGCTGGGGCTATCTCGGCAATGTACATTGGTCCCAGGACTGAAAAACCGCCGATCCCCAGGCCGCCAATCAGCCGGGAAAAAAGGAGCAGGTGCCAGCTCCACGCCACCGTGCTCCCAATGGCGGAAATAAGATAAAGCACCGCCATGATGCGCAAACTGTCGCGGCGTCCGATGCGTTGGCCGGGCAGGCCCGCCAGCATGGCCCCCAGAATGGTCCCGATCAGGCCGCTGGAGATGGTGGCGCCAAGCTGGGCGCTGCTGAGATGGAACACCTCTGTGAGTTGGTGCGTGGTACCGGCTATGGCGGCGATGTCAAAGCCAAAAAGGAACCCTCCAAGGGCCCCCACCAGGGTGCTGCGAACAAGATATGCGTTGAGTTTCATGGGATTGGTTATTTCTGCCAACATACACTATTTGCATCCCAGAGTCACGCACCAGCGCTGGGGCCAGCATAGACATGGCCAGACATGGCTGTATCCGGGCTGAATTATGGCCTTGTGCGGTCCTTTCATCGCAGGGACACTGTTGGGCCTGGTCATCCGGGGAGCAGGCCGTTCATCGGACCGTCCTGGACCATCCCCTAGGGAACCTCTGAACAAGTCAGCGTTTTGAAGGGGCGGGACTTTAGTCCCGCCGTAAGTACCTGAAATAATAGTGGGCTTCAGCCCCTGAGGGACAGCAGTAGGACTGGACCAGGGTTTTCCTAGACCATCCCCTGGACCATCCACTGGGCCATCCCAGGGACAACGCTGGAATTTGCTGTCCATAGCGGTACCCGGTAAGACCAACCTACAGCCGACGTCTTAAATACAGGCCACTCAAGCTAAGGACCGAATGATGGGGATAGAATGGGACATCACACGATAATTCCGGGACCTCCCAGCTATCTACAACTTCATAGCCACCAGCTATCTACAACTTCATAGCCAAAACCCTTAAAATGTCCTAAAAATTCCTGTCGATTGTATATCCGGTAAGGAGAGATGGTGCTCGCGCCCTGTCATGGCCCCTGTCCGGCCAATCAATCCACTTTTCATACAATGATTTATGGCCGTGCCTACTCAAGACAAAGCAACATGCCAGTAAATTCCTTTACGGTCCTGTCTGGATGGAAGGGGACGTAACAGGAAAAGTCCGGGTTGTTCCAGGTGTCTACCGTGCGATACCCTAGCGCCCTGATCTCCCCTGTAAACTCCGCAGCGTTGAATACCTTATAGGGCGCCACGGCTGGACCTATGTTCTGCAAAGTAACAAACGCCGGCCCTTCCGTGAGGGGGAGCTTATTGAGCAGGATGTATGTGGGTCGTGTTGTTAGCGACTGGATGAGTCCTGTCAACGTCTCCTTGCAATACTGTAGCGAGCCGGAAGCCAGAAAAATCCCCACGTTGTTGGCGTCCTCAAGCTTGTCCGTAAAGTGAAGGTGTTTTTCCCCAGTGGAGGGCCGCTCCTTCTGCTTCCTTTTGGCCACGGCAACCACTGCCGGGACATCATAGACTGTCCATTCAAGCCCGTCTGGGTAATGCAGCAAGGGGGCATAGGAGCGATAACTGATGCCGTTATAGCCGCCAAAATCAAAGATGCGTGTGGTAGGTCGTATAAGTTCCCGGAGCCAGTAGATGACGGGATAGTCTGAGGCGCACAGGCCCGCTTTTTGTCCCAGGAAAGTGGCCGTCTCCAAATGGTCAAAACCTGCGGCCCTGCCTGCTGGAATGGCCTTTTCCGCCGCCTCAAAGGAGGGCCATGCGCCGGAAAACATACGTTGCCATTGGTATACGCGCTCAAAATGCTGCTCGTACTCAAACCTGTGCCACTTTTTTAGCAGGGGCAGGTGGTCTTCCAGCCAATCCACACCCGCCTTGCATTGCGGGGAGAGAAGGATTGATTTGGCAATGCGCCCCATGAGCGCCTCCCTAAGAGGGATACCACAGGTCCGACCGTTCCACAAGCATTTCGCATGGTGCTTGGGCCGAAAACACAGGTGTCCGTGGTCACTCATGTTGGCCCCCTTGCGGACAGCATTCAACATTTTGGCGGCGCATTTAAGATGTATCCATGCTTCTTTTGGCCTCCTCATCGCCGCGTCGCAGGGAACTGCTCCAGCAGGCTGGCTTTTCCTTCCAGATATACTCCCTGCCCGTCGCGGAAGACCCTCTCTCCGGCGAAGACCCGGTCCTTTACACGCAGCGCCTGGCGCGCGCCAAGGCCGAGGCCGTCTTCCTGGCCCTGGGCGACAAGGTCCCTGTGTCCGACGGCCCGCTTCTGGTCCTCGGCGCGGACACCATTGTTGTTTGCGACGGCCATCTGCTGGGCAAGCCAAAGGACCCGCGGGACGCCATCCGTATGCTCCATCTGCTCTCCGGGCGCACCCATCAGGTCATCACCGGGGTCTGCCTGGTCTCTGCTGTGGGCGTCGATGTCGCCGTGGAGACGACCCACGTCACCATGCAGACGCTTTCCCTGCAAGAGATACTCGACTACATCGCCACGGGCGAACCCGTGGACAAGGCCGGGGCCTATGCCATCCAGGGCCGCGCCGCGCGCTGGGTCCCCCGCATTGACGGTTGTTACTTCAACGTTGTTGGACTGCCGATTGCGCTGGTGGCCAATATGATGGAAGGAATGCAGGCCAAACTCGCAGCCGCCGCGCCGCCCGCCGGGCCTGCCAACGTTGTGCCTGCTGCTGCGGTCCCTGCGCCGGTCGGAGCAAAGCGCCGGGGTGCGTTCAAGGGGCCTGCACCGGGGAAATAAGGCCCCCTTCCGGGAAGGGAAAATCCGCTGTAAGGGCCATGGAAACAAGGACTGCCTTGGTGTGTCCAGGGGAATTCCGCACCGAAGCTGGCCTGAAAAATGGTCAATGTCCGTGGTAGAAAGACACATGGGCACAAATAGGGGGAAAAGGCCCTGGATACTGCCAGTAGCGCTGGTTGCCTTGTTTGCATCCGGCGCCATGGCCCAGGGGCCACAGGAAATCCCGACACAGTATGCGGCCAAGGCGTTGCGTCAAGGGTGGGAGGTCCAGTCGTCATGTTTGGTCCAGGCTGACGACGCGCAAGTGTCCACACTCCAATACCACCCGCAGGGATGGACACGGACGACGGTCCCATCCACCGTGCTGGCCGCCCAGGTGGCGGCAGGGACCTATAAAGACCCGTACTATGCCATGGACCTGCGCAAGCTCCCCGGCGCCGGGTATCCGATTGGCGCATTCTTTGCCAATTTGCCCATGCCACAAGACAGTCCCTACCGGTGTGCATGGTGGTATCGCAAACAATTTGTTGTCCCCAGGGACGCGCGGGGCAGGACGGTATGGTTGCACTTCGCAGGCATCAACTACCGCGCTGACCTGTGGGTGAATGGGCACTGGATGGCCAATTCCAAACAGATTGCAGGCGCCTATCGTATTTACGATTTCAATATCACCCGCGCCGTGGTCCCTGGCAAAAGCGCCGTTGTCGCCGTCAAAGTTTCGGCCCCGGGGCCAACGGACCTGGGCATCAACTGGGTCGATTGGAACCCCACTCCCCCAGACAAAGACATGGGTCTGTGGGGCACTGTGGAACTGCGGACCACTGGACCGGTCCGCGTGTACTCGCCCTTTATCACGACGCACTTTGAAGATGCCACCCTCAAGGTCGCGGAGATCACCGTGGCCGCTGAGCTACAGAACGCAACCAGCCACAACGTAATAGGGGACCTTGCCGGGGACCTTGCCGGCGTCCACTTCCACCAGCAGGTGGAGCTTGCTGCCGGGGAAGAGAAAAGCGTCCAGTTCCTGCCCAGCCAGTTCCTCCAACTGAAGCTGAAAGACCCGGCCATCTGGTGGCCAGCGGAGATGGGCGCGCACCCGCTGGAAACCTTGACCATGCGTTTCACCAGCAATGGCAGTGTCTCCGACGTCAGGACCGTGCGCGTCGGCATACGGGAAACGGCCTCCGAATTGACGGAAAAAGGCGCGCGCTTGTTTCGCATCAATCGCAGACCGCTCCTGGTCCTCGGCGCGGGATGGTCCCCGGACATGCTGCTGCGCGAAGACCATCGGCGCTTGGTGCAGCAGGTCCAGATGGTGAAAGACCTGCACCTGAACACCCTCCGCCTGGAAGGAAAACTGGAGACGGAGGGTTTCTTCCAAAGGATGGACGAAAACGGCATATTGGTGATGGCCGGTTGGTGCTGTTGCGACCAGTGGGAACACTGGAAAGACTGGTCCCCAGAAAACCACGCGGTCGCCCTGGCGTCTCTGCGTGCGCAGATGCTGCGGCTCCGCCATCACGCATCCATGCTGGTCTGGTTGAACGGCAGTGACAATCCCCCACCCGCCGAGATCGAACAGGCCTATCTGGACGTGGAGAAGGAAACGCAGTGGCCCAACCCTGTCCTTTCCTCCGCCACGGCGAAGGTGACAACCGTGACCGGCCCTACCGGGGTGAAGATGACCGGCCCGTATGACTACGTGCCTCCGTCCTATTGGCTGACGGACAAAAAGTACGGCGGCGCTTTTGGTTTTAATACGGAGACAAGCCCAGGCCCGGCCATCCCGCAACCGGACAGCCTGCGCCGTTTCCTGCCTGGGAAGGACCGTTGGCCGATCAATGAGGTGTGGGACTATCACGCAGGCGGCGGCAAATTCAAAGACCTGGATGTGTTCAACGATGCAATGCGTGCGACCTATGGCTGGCCGGGCACAATGGAGGCATATTCGCGCATTGCGCAGACCATGTCCTACGATGGCGAGCGCGCCATGTTTGAGGCCTATCGACGCAACCAATACACCGCAACCGGGACCATCCAATGGATGCTGAACAATGCCTGGCCCTCGATGATCTGGCATTTATACGACTACTATCTCCAGACGGGGGGCGGATACTACGGGGCAAAAATGGCCCTCTCCCCGTTGCATGTCCAGTATTCCTATGACGACCACAGCATCTACGTGGTCAGCAGACTGCCGGTGGCCATGCCGTCCCTTACTGTCCACGCGGAAGTCTTTGGCCCACATCTGCGCCGCATCTTTGACCAGTCGCGAACGGTGGATGCCGCCGCTGGCGCCTCCCTGCGCGTCATGGAGATTCCGGCCAGTGCCTTTCAGCCGGAAGGACAGGTCTACTTCGTGCGCCTGGAAATGAAAAACAGGACAGGCGACAGGGTGGGCCGCAATTTTTATTGGACGACCGGGGGGCGGCCCCAGTTTGATTGGGCCAGGACAGACTACACGCACACGCCAACCACGGCGCTTGAAAACATGCAGGCCCTGCGTACCCTGCCCAGGGGCCGCATCCAGGGGACTCTGACGGCCACAGGCCGCAAGCTGCATGTGCGCCTGGAAAACCCTTCCCATGTGCTGGCCTTTCAGGTGCAAGTCAATGCTAGGACCGCCGATGGCAGGCCCTTGCTCCCATTGCTTTGGAACGACGACTTTATTGAATTGTTGCCGGGGGAGGTCCGGGAGCTGACTGCGTCCTTGCCCATGCAATATGCAGGGGGTGTCCCTGTGGTTGAGGTGTCAGGCTGGAACATCCATCCACTCACCCTTGTCGCAGTGGACAAAACCACGGCCCGCGCAACCAAGGGAAAATAATGTTTGGGAAACGCAAGGCCCCAATCTGCCGTGCATGACCGCACTTCTGCAAGCGGGCCTGTGCCGGATGTGCCTGGTGAGCGCGGAGGGAATCGAACCCTCGACCCACGCATTAAAAGTGCGTTGCTCTACCAACTGAGCTACGCGCTCACAACGGTCTTGCCGTCATTTATTAATCTACTACAGCGCGGCGGCGCGGCGCTGGGGGCGTTCTTTGCCAGAGGGCCAAAAAAAATCAGACAGCGCGGGACCTTTCCATCCACGCCGCCAGCACGCTGGCCGTGGCCATGGCGGCCGTTTCCGCGCGCAGGATGCGCGGCCCCAATGTGACCGATTGCCATTGCTGTTCGGCGAACCAATGCAGTTCCTCATCGGTCCATCCACCAATGGGGCCGATGGCGATGCGCACCGGTTGCGCCATGGCCCCCAGCACGGGGGACCGTTCGAGCGTGGTCCACAGCGGCGTCTCCTGCTCCACCTCAGAGAGCAGGAATTGCAGCGTGCCCGATGGGGCCGGTTGCAGTTTTTCCAGCGCGACCGGCGTTGCAATCGTGGGAAGGTCCGTGCGGCGGGACTGCTGCGCCGCTTCGCGGGCAATGCGTTGCCAACGTTCCATGCGGGCCACGGCGGCCAGGGCCAGGTGCTTTTCCGTACGCCGCGCAATCACGGGTTGGATCACGGCAACGCCCAGCTCCGTCAACTTCTCAATGGCCCACTCGTAGCGGTCAAACTTGAAAATGCTGAGCACGCAGGTGAGCGGAAGTGAGGCCGCGCTCTCAATCCGTTCCTGCAATTGCAAGCGGACGGAAGCGGCGCTGATGGCCCCCACGACCCCACGCCGCACCTCGCCCCCGGCCACGATGTCGAACTCCATGCCAGTGCGCACGCGCAAGACGCGCACTAGGTGCTCTGCCTGTGCGCCTGTCAGCGTGGCGGAATTTTCATCCCATTGGTCGGCGATCCAGCGGCGGCGCGTCATTCCTCTATTGTGCAACGGAACGGGGCAATTGTTGGGCGCAAAAGGGGCGGGGGACGATTGCTCGTCCCCCGCCCCTTTTGCCTGTTGGTTGGATTACTTCTTTTTCGCGGTTTTCTTGGCCGGTTTCTTCGTTGCTTTCTTTGCAGCTTTCTTCGTTGCCATGGTTTCTATTCTCCCTTTCGATGTGACATCGAGTCTGCAACATAAATGTTGCAGTTAAACGAATGTATAGAATCGAAAAAAATCAAAGTCAAGGAAAAAATTGAGTTCCACGCATATTTTTTTCGTGCGTGCGTTTTTTCGTTTTTGGTTTTTACGCTCTTCCATCGTTGATTGCGTCATGGGGCAGGCCCGCCCGCGTGCGGTTTTTTATGGAGTGCTGGTCGGACGGGGCAGGTGTCCCGGTGCGTGGGGCGTTCCATCGTGCTGCGAAAGGCCGCATGGAATGCGGCGATGCGCGGCGCCAACGCAAAACACCGCAGGGCGTTTCCAGGCGCAGGTGCCAGAAGCGGCCCCAGCGCCGTATACTTTTCCGTTCTACCAGTACCAATGGAGGTGCATGTATGGAAGATGTCGTGATTGTTTCCGGGGTCCGTCTCCCGGTCGGGAAATTCCTTGGCTCGCTGGCGGACTTTCCAGCGACGCAACTGGGCGCGATGGTGGTGCGCGAGGCGGTCCGCCGCGCGCAGATCGACCCTGCGCAAGTGGATGAATGCATCCTGGGCAACGTCGTTGCCGCAGGACTGGGCCAGAACCCCGCGCGTCAGGCGGCCATCTTTGGCGGGCTGCCGCCAGAGGTGAGCGCGCTGACCATCAACAAGGTCTGCGGCTCTGGCCTGAAGGCCGTATCGTTGGCCGCGCAGGCCATCCAAACGGGCAATGCGGAGATCGTTGTCGCGGGCGGCATGGAGTCGATGACGAACGCGCCCTATCTGCTGCCGCAGGCGCGCAAGGGCCTGCGCATGGGCGACAGCAAGGTTGTGGACAGCATGGTCAATGATGGCCTGTGGGACATTTACAACAACTACCACATGGGCATCACCGGCGAGAACGTCGCTGAGAAACACCACATCACGCGCGAGGAGCAGGACCAGTTCGCGCTCCACTCCCATCGCAAGGCCGCCGCTGCGCACCAGGAGGGACGCTTCACATCGCAGATACTCCCAGTGGAAATTCCGGCAAAGAAAAAGGGGGAGGCGCCGACGATTTTTGACCACGACGAGAGCGTGCGCCCGGACGCGACCATTGAGGCGCTGCGTGCGCTCAAGCCGGCCTTCAAAAAAGACGGCACCGTGACGGCGGGCAACGCGCCCGGCGTGAATGACAGCGCGGCGGCGCTGGTGGTGATGTCGGCCAAGAAGGCGGCCAGCCTTGGACTGGCGCCAATGGCGCACATCCGCGCGCAGGCCACCAGCGGCGTCGATCCCAAGTGGGTGATGCTGGCCCCGGTCACCGGTATACAAAAAGTGCTGGCCAAGGCGGGCTGGCAGCGTGACGAAGTGGACCTGTACGAACTGAACGAGGCCTTTGCCGTGCAGGCCCTGGGCGTGATGCTGGAGCTGGGCCTGGACCCCAGCAAGGTGAACGTGAACGGCGGGGCCGTGGCCATTGGCCATCCCATTGGGGCCAGCGGCGCGCGCATCCTGGTCACGCTGCTGTATGAGATGATGCGCCGCGATGTGAAGAAGGGTGTCGCCGCACTGTGCCTGGGCGGAGGCAACTCCGTGGCCCTGGCCGTGGAGCGGTAACGCACCAGCACCCGGCGCGGATTCAGGAAATGGAAAGTGGAAACCGGGCGCGGACCTCGTAGCGCGCGCCCTCCGCGCCGGTGCATGATTCGTACAGTAAAAATTCGCTGGCGAGAAAGCTGCAAGCGATCGCGTCCGGGATCGGCGTCTTTGCGCCATGCAGCGCGTTCCGCAGGGGCGCAAGCGATTGCTGGCTGCCACGGCCTTTCGCGCGCGCCAGCGTAATGTGGGGACGGTAGGACCGGTCCTCCGGCGCAAATCCGCAATGGCGGGTTGCCACAGTAATGCGCTGCACCAGCGCGAGCAGCTCTGGCGTGGGCGTCACGCGCGCCAGAAAAATCCCGGCGCGGTCCAGGAAGCCCGCGCCCTCAATGCGCACCGGTACGGGCGATGCGGTGACGTCCGCAAGCCGGGCGAGAAGACACTGGTACTGCTCCCCATCCACCTGGCCCAAAAACTGGAGCGTGATGTGCCAGCTTTCCGGCCTGGACCAGCGGAGATTGCCCCCCGCAGCAGAAAGCCCCCGCGTAAAGTGGACCAGCGCTTCGCTTGCGCGCGGCGCCAGCGGAATGCCGAGGAACATGCGCATTGTTGGCCGCCGCTCCGGCAAAGGACCTTGTTTTGCGTTTTCAGTCATTCCATTTCCGCCAGATTTGGATGGACCACTTCAGCACTCGATGATGTTCAGCGCGAGGCCGGCCTGCGCGGTCTCCTTGTAGCGGCTTTGCATGTCGAGGCCGGTGCGGTACATGGTCTCGATCACCTGGTCCAGCGAGACCTTGTGCACCTCGGAATCGTGCATGGCGAGGCGGCAGGCGTTGACGGCCTTCACCGCACCCATGGCGTTGCGCTCAATGCAGGGGATCTGCACCAGTCCGCCGATGGGGTCGCAGGTCATGCCCAGGTTGTGCTCCATGGCAATCTCTGCGGCGTGTTCGATCTGGCCATTGGTGCCATTCAGCGCGCCCACCAGCCCGCCCGCGGCCATGGAGCAGGCCACGCCCACTTCACCCTGGCAGCCCACCTCCGCGCCGGAGATGGAAGCGTTCTCCTTGTATAAAATCCCAATCGCGGAAGCAGTCAGGAAAAAGCGCAGGACGCCTGCATCGTCCGCGCCGGGGACAAAGTTGCGATAGTAGTGGAGCACGGCGGGGACCACTCCGGCAGCGCCATTGGTTGGGGCCGTCACCACGCGACCGCCCGCGGCGTTTTCCTCATTCACGGCAATGGCGTAGACCGTCAGCCAGTCCATCGCCGCCAGTGGGTCGCCCGCGCCGTTGGCCTCCAGCCGCTCGCGTAGCTTGGGCGCGCGGCGACGGACATTCAGCCCTCCAGGCAGCGTGCCTTCGGCGGTCAGTCCGCGCTGGGTGCATTGCTGCATGGTCTGCCAGATGCGGTCCACGCCCGCGCGCACCTCCGCCTCGCTGCGCATGGCGCATTCGTTGGCCAGCACCAGTTGCCAGATGGGAAGATTGTGGTCCTGCGCCATCTGCAACAGGTTGGCGGCGTTGGTAAAAGGGTAGGGCGCCACGGCGGAGGTCTGCGCCGCAGCCGCTTCCCCCTCTGCCTGGATGAACCCTCCGCCCACGGAATAATAAATTTGTTGGCGCAGAACGGTCCCATCCACGTCATACGCGGTGAAGCGCATTCCGTTGGAGTGCTCCGGCAGCATCTTGTCTCTGTGCCAAATCAAATCGTTGGCGGCATGGAAAGGGACCGCGTGTTGGTCCAGTAAGTGAAGCACACCGCTGCTGGAAACCTGGGCCAGCATTGCGTCAATCTGCGCCGGATCAATTTGGTCGGGAGACCCGCCCATCAGCCCAAGCTGCAAGGCACGGTCCGTCCCGTGGCCGTGGCCGGTCAAGGCGAGCGAGCCGTAAAGTTCCACGGTGACGCGCGCTGCGGAGGAAAGCATTCCCGCCGCTTCCATCTCCACGCAGAAGCGCCGCGCCGCGCGCATCGGTCCCACGGTGTGCGAACTGGATGGGCCAATGCCGATTTTGAAGAGGTCCAAAAGACTCATCATCTGGCCCCTGATTGTAACCTTTTCTGGAGAAGGGAGGGCATCGGGAGGCCCCATTTCCATCTTCTGCCGGGCTGCCCCCTGATCGCAAAATATGGTCTATCGGCGACACGGATGCTATACTCACGCCACGAAACGATTTGTTCTGCCAACAGGTCCTCCCCCGCGATGCTATTCAAGGCGTTCAGTGCGGCAGTCTACGGTATCCACGCCAGCATCATTGATGTTGAGGTGGATTTTTCCGGCGTCAAGACGATGGAAGAGAGCTTCCACACCGTCGGACTGCCCGATGCCGCCGTGCGGGAAAGCCGCGACCGGGTACGCGCGGCCATCAAGAACTCCGGCTTCGATGTTCCGCCCACGCAGATCACCATCAACCTGGCCCCTGCCGACCTGAAAAAGGAAGGCTCCGGCTTTGATCTGCCGATGGCCATTGGCATCCTCGGCGCGTATGGCAGCCTGCAACTGCGCGACCTGGGCAATTTTCTGTTGGTGGGCGAGTTGGGGCTGGATGGCGGTCTGCGTCCTGTCCAGGGGATGCTTTCCATTGCCGTGGCGGCGCGTGAGCACGGCATCCAGAACCTGATCATTCCCGCAGGCAATGCGCGCGAGGCCGCCGTGGTGGAAGGGGTGAATGTTTACCCGGTAAAGACCCTGCTGGAGGTGCGCGAGTTGCTGAACGCCGCAGCCAATGGCGGCATCCACACCGAGCCAATGCGCGTGGCCACGCGCGAATTGCTGAACGAGATGCAACACTTCCCACTGGACTTTTGCGACGTGCGCGGACAGCACACGGCCAAGCGCGCGCTGGAAGTGGCCGCCGCTGGCGGACACAACATCCTGATGATCGGGCCGCCCGGCTCCGGCAAAAGCATGTTGGCCAAGCGTCTGCCGGGGATTTTGTCTCCGCTCTCCTTTGAGGAGGCGTTGGAGACGACCAAAATCCATTCCGTTGCCGGGGTGCTGGATGGCGACAAGGGCCTGGTGATGCAGCGTCCCTTCCGCGCGCCCCATCACACCATCTCCGATGCTGGCCTGATTGGCGGTGGGGCCATCCCGCGTCCCGGCGAGGTATCGCTGGCGCACAATGGGGTGCTGTTCTTGGACGAGCTGCCGGAGTTCCCGCGCAATGTGCTGGAGGTGATGCGGCAGCCGCTGGAAGATGGCCATGTGACCATTGCCCGCGCCTCCATGTCCTTGAGCTTTCCCGCGCGCTTCATGCTGGCCGCCGCCATGAACCCCTGCCCTTGCGGCTACTTCAATGACAAGTCGCGCGAGTGCGTCTGCACGCCGCCCATGATCCAGCGCTATGTCTCCAAGGTCTCCGGGCCGCTGCTGGACCGCATTGACATCCACATTGAGGTGCCCGCCGTGCAATATAAGGAGCTGCGCGGAGGGGCCGCTGCGGAAGGCTCTGCGGAAATCCGCGCGCGCGTGCGGGCGGCGCGGGAACGCCAGACGGACCGTTTCGCGCGCCACTCGGAGCGCATCTACTGCAATGCGCAGATGGGGACGCGGCAAATCCGCACCTATTGCGAACTCTCCTCTGAGGCCGAGCGGCTGCTGGAGCGGGCCATGCAACAGCAAGGGCTGAGCGCCCGCGCCCATGACCGCATCCTGAAGGTCGCCCGCACCATTGCCGATCTGGAAGGCCAGCCGGACCTGGCGGTCAAGCACATTGCCGAGGCCATCCAATATCGCACCTTGGACCGCAGCTACTGGTCGTGACCATATATTTGTGATTTATAGTTGGTTTGCAGTGCAAATAGGGCCAATCGGCGGTCCCAGAAAGCAAAAATGGAGGTGTATCTGTGGACAACTTCAACGCGCCCTTGGGTTGTACCCGCGCATCTCTATTGTTTCCAGCGGTTTACATTTTTCCATGCAAATTACAAAAAATATAAATTTTCGTTGACTCCAGACCGCCTTGGACGTAGTCTAACAAGTGCCACAATTCACCAGCAGTCTGGGCCCATTGCGATGGGTCAACGCAGATTGTCTGTAATATACCGGCCAGGCAAGGAATTCCAGAGACGAACGCAAGGTGGGAGAAGCGTTCCATCCCGTGCAGGCAACAGTGAATGCAAGCATAAGGGTCCGGCCAGTGGTTTGCATACAAGGCACATCCGATGTTGTGCAGGTCCATGCTGCGGAAGCACAACAAAATTTTTGAGTCCCAGACGCCCTTGAAGTGCGTCTAATAACAGTAAAGATGGATGCACCATCCCCGGTTGCGATCATAGAGTTGCAGCAATGGGTATGGGGCATAACAACAAGATTGTTAAAATGAGGAGATTTGCGATGCGCTCCAACTTGATTTACGGCGCTTTGACCCATGTAAAAAATCGGTATCAGCTCTGCCAGTTGGCCTCCAAGGCCACCCGCAAGCTGCACAAGCCCAACACCCGTTTGCAGGACACCATGAATGACGTCCTGCTCCACTTCCGCACAGAGAACCCCATGGGCGAAGCTGTCCGGCAAACTGAGATTGCCCGCAAAGAGGAGCGCCGCGCCGCATAGGCGCGGCCCGCTCCCCGCGGGCCTTATCTTCCAACCATCCTAAACAGAAAAGCAGTTGTCCTTTCCGTAACACAGTCCCCAATATCAAATACAATCCACTAAAAACATGACGATATCTGAGTTAAAAGAAAAGAACATCCAGGAGCTGACCCGCATTGCACGCTCCCTGGAAATCCCCGGGACCAGCGGCCTGCGCAAGCAGGACCTGATCTTCAAAATCCTACAGGCGCAAAGCGAAAAGGAAGGCCACATCTTTGCCGAAGGCGTGCTGGAGATATTGCCAGACGGTTACGGCTTCCTGCGCTCGCCGGATTACAACTATCTGCCTGGCCCAGACGACATTTACGTCTCCCCCTCGCAGATACGCAAGTTCGACCTGAAGACCGGGGACACCATCAGCGGCAACGTGCGTCCGCCCCACGAGGGCGAGAAATATTTTGCCCTGGTCAAGATCGAGGCCATCAACTTCGAATCGCCGGAAGAGACGCGCAACAAAATCCTTTTTGACAATCTGACCCCGCTCTATCCGCAGGAGCGCATCAAGATGGAGACCGTGCGCGAGGGCATCAGTGGCCGCGTCATGGACATACTGACGCCGGTCGGCAAGGGCCAGCGCGGACTGATCGTCGCCCCGCCGCGCACCGGCAAGACCATGCTGTTGCAGGCCATCGCCAATTCCATCACCGCCAACCATCCCGAAGTGGTGCTGATCGTCCTGCTCATTGACGAGCGCCCGGAAGAAGTGACGGACATGCAGCGTTCGGTGAAGGGCGAGGTCATCAGCTCCACCTTTGACGAACCAGCGGCGCGCCATGTGCAGGTGGCCGAGATGGTCATTGAAAAGGCCAAGCGCCTGGTCGAGCACAAGCGCGATGTGGTCATTCTGCTGGATTCCATCACCCGCCTGGCGCGTGCTTACAACACCATCGTGCCGCCATCGGGCAAGGTGCTCTCCGGTGGCGTGGATTCCAATGCCCTGCAACGGCCCAAGCGCTTCTTCGGCGCGGCGCGCAACATCGAGGAGGGCGGTTCGCTGACCATCATCGCCACGGCCCTGGTCGATACCGGCTCGCGCATGGACGAGGTGATCTTTGAGGAATTCAAGGGCACCGGCAACATGGAGATCATCCTGGACCGCAAGCTGGTGGACAAGCGCGTCTTCCCGGCCATTGACATCCAACGCTCCGGCACGCGCAAAGAAGAGCTGCTGATTGCCAAGGACGAGTTGCAGCGCATCTGGCTGCTGCGCAAGGTGCTCAATCCGCTCTCCCCGGTGGAGGCGATGGAGCTGCTGGTGGACAAACTCGGCAAGGCACGCAACAACGCCGAGTTCCTGCTGAACATGAACTCGTTGTAGATTGGCCCCCCAGGTCCCACAATCGAGACCTGGGAGATGCCGCGTTTTTCCTCTATCTCGTTGGCAATACAGGCTGCCATGGAAGAAATAGAGGAAATTAGAGGACGCTGCCCCGCCTGCCGCCTAGAAGCGCGAAAATCAGCACGACGACCGCAATTAGCAACAGAACATGGATGTACACGCCCAGAATGTGGAAGCCGATGAATCCAAGCAGCCACAAGACCAGAAGAACGATAAAAATTGTCCACAACATGGGTCCCACCTCCTAAAATTTCACGCGATTGCGCATGTGGTGAGGTGCGTAAACAACTGCATGGGTTGCATCTACGATCTATTTATTTTCGGATGATGCGTAGTTTTTTTTGATGGTGTGGTCTCTTCCGGGCCGGTGCAACACTCTCGCCGAGACGAGAATGGGGCAGACGGCCTTCGCGCAAATGTGCTGTACCACACACCAACGGCAACGGCCATTCCTGCATCTCAAGCTACTTGACCAGCGGGCTTTCTTCTTTTCCGCAAACATGGCCAGGAGCATATATGAGCGTAATGATGCAGGCGTTTTACTGGGACTGCCCAGCAAAAGAAAAACAAGACCACAATTGGTGGAACTTTGTGGCCGAGCGCGTCCCGGACCTTGCCAAGGCTGGATTTGACGCACTCTGGCTCCCTCCCATCTCAAAGGCCGCCAGCAACCGCTCCATGGGCTATGATCCGTATGACTATTTCGACCTGGGCGACTTTGACCAGAAGGGCGGTCCCAAGACCTGGTTTGGCAACCGGGCCGAACTGGAGGCGCTCATCCAAAAGGCCCATGCCAACAATTTGGGTTGCTATGCCGACATGGTCATCAACCATAACTCCGGCGGCGATGGCGAGGAGACCAACCCACTCGACGGCCAGACGCGATGGACCAAGTTCAACCCCAAGAGCGGACGCTTCCCGCGCGACTGGAACTGCTTCCATCCCAGCCGGTATGAGGTGGTCCTCGAAGGCGAGTTGTTCGCTGGCTTCCCCCACCTCTGCCATCGCAACCCCATTGTCTACGCTTCCATCATGGAATATGCGCAGATGATTATTGAAGAGTTGGGATTTGATGGTTTTCGCTTTGACTTTGTCAAGGGCTACGGACCGTGGATGGTTGGGACCATCGCCAAGTATCGTTATGTGAAGGACGGCAAGGAATTCAGTCCATTTGTGGTTGGCGAATACTGGGAGGACGGCGTCAGCATTGACCAATGGCTCGACCGCGTGAACAGATTTTCGGACAACCAGGTGGCCGCCTTTGACTTCCCTCTGCGCTACAAGCTGAAGGATGTCTGCGACACGCTCAACTACGACCTGCGTAACCTAACGGACGACGGCGCCATTGTTACCAAACGCCCAAGGAAGGCCGTCACCTTTGTCGACAATCACGACATGGGAGACAACATGATCGTAAATGACAAGATGCTGGCCTATTCTTTTATCTTGGTCCACGAGGGCTATCCCTGTATATTCTGGTACGACTACTACAACAACGGCCTGGCCCGCGCGGGCACGCCGAATGGCATTGATGCTTTGATTGCTGCGCACCAGCGCCATGCCGGAGGAGATTCGCAGATACTCCACGCAGACCCAGACCTATACATCATGCAGCGCGTCGGCTTTAGTGATGACAATGTGCAGCAATCGGGACTGGTCTATGTGTTGAACAACCTGGGCGACAAGTGGAGCGGGACCAGCGTGAAAACGCAGTGGAAGGACCAGAAATTTGTGCCCGTGGCCTGGGACGGCCACGATACGGCCGCCCCCAACGAGCGCACCACGGACGCTGATGGCAACTGTGAATTTCCTGCTCCGCCGCGTGGCTTCGCCGTCTACGCCCCGGCATAAGAAGGCCGCAAAGAACGCGGCCCATGCGGGACGCTTGCACCCGGCCTCGACCTCCGCCCAGGACCAACTCCGCGAAGGACCCAGAGTGGGCCCCTTTGCATAGGCCTACATTCATTCCTGTGCGGATGCGTTAAAATCGGCGTATGAATGCCGATCGCATGGGCCTGCCGCTGGCGCAGGCCGACCCGGAAATTTTCGCCGCCACGCAACAGGAGATACACCGCCAGCACGAAGGGCTGGAGATGATCGCCTCAGAGAACTTCGTCAGTGCCGCCGTGCTGGAGGCCGCTGGGTCCGTCTTCACCAACAAGTACGCCGAGGGCTATCCCGGCAGGCGCTACTACGGCGGCTGCGAATTCACTGATATTGTGGAAAATCTGGCCCGCGAGCGCGCCAAGCAGCTCTTCGAGGCCGAGCACGCCAACGTGCAGCCACACTCCGGCTCCCAGGCCAACGCCGCCGCGTATATGGCGCTCATCCAGCCCGGTGACACCATCCTGGGCCTGGACCTGGCCCACGGCGGCCATCTGACGCATGGGCACAAGCTGAGTTTCTCCGGCAAGCTCTACCATGTGGCCAGCTACGGGGTGGACAAAGAGACGGAGGTGCTGGACTACGACGCGCTGGAGCAGACCGCCGAGCGCGAAAGGCCGCGTCTCATTATCGCCGGGGGCAGCGCCTACCCGCGCACGCTGGATTTCCCCCGTATGCGCGCCATTGCAGACAAGGTGGGCGCGTTTTTGGTGGTGGACATGGCCCACATCGCCGGTCTGGTGGCCGGGGGCGTGCATCCTTCGCCGGTGCCGCACGCGCATGTGGTCACCTCCACCACGCACAAGACGCTGCGCGGTCCGCGCGCCGGACTCATCCTCTGCAAACAGGAACACGCTGCCGCCATCGACAGAAGCGTCTTTCCCGGCCAGCAGGGTGGTCCGCTGGTACACATTGTCGCGGCCAAGGCCGTGGCCTTTCGAGAGGCCCTGCAGCCGGAGTTCCGCGTCTACGCCGCGCAGGTGGTGGAGAACGCCCGCGTGCTGGCCGAAACGCTGATGGCCGAGGGCTTCCGCATCGTCTCCGGCGGCACGGACACGCACCTGATGCTGGTGGACGTTTTCGCCAAGGGCATCCTGGGCAGCGAGGCAGAACGCGCGCTGGGCGAGGCCGGCATCACCGTCAACAAAAACGCCATCCCCTTTGACACCAACCCGCCGCTCAAGCCGAGCGGCATCCGCATCGGCACTCCGGCGCTGACCACGCGCGGCATGGGCGCGCCGGAGATGCGCATCATTGGCCGCTGGATCGCGCAGGCGCTGGCCGAGCGCAACCAGCCCGAACGGCTGGCCCGCATCCGCGCCGAAGTGCTGGAGATGGCCGACGCCTTCCCGCTCTACGGCTGGCTGCGCTTGCCCGTCGCCGCCGCACGGTAACACCCTATTCCCATCCTTTGCGCTGCATGGGGTGGGGAATCTTGCACCTTACGCGAGACCCTACGCCGATGACAGTTCGAACAATTTGGATGAGGCCGGGCAGAATGAGTGTGCATTGTCTGCCTCTATTCAAGGTCATCCTGGGCTTGGTTCTTGTGGTGTGCGCTGGCATAGTGGTGCTGCGGACGCTGCACTGGCCTCTGGTCGGGGACGCCTCCCTGATGCACTATGTCGTTTTTCTGATGCAGCACGGCATGGCCCCGTACCGCGACATTGTGGACATGAACATGCCCGGCAGTTACATGGTGGAATGGACGGCCATGCACGTCTTTGGCACAGGCGCAATTGGGTTGCGTCTCTTCGACTTCTCACTACTGGGCGTGGCCGCGCTGGCGATGGTCGCCATCGCGTGGCCATACGATTGGTTTGCCGCCCTCTATGCGGCGGCTTTGCTCTTGTTGATTCACGCGCACGATGGCGTAGACCAGCTTGCAGAGCGAGACCTGACTATGGCCCACTCTTGTCCAAGACAGCGTTTTTGTCGCAGGCGCGCGGTTGATTTCAAAGGAC